>NZ_CP092587.1:1406509-2109763 GCF_023920225.1 Vibrio gazogenes | reverse complement strand
TGCCCGAACTGAACCGCTCGTACCGCGCGACCGGTCGCAATATCAATTCCCACACCAACCGCGCCCTGATGCAAGTTTGCTTTTCCGTCCGATGCCCGCGTGGAAAGACGCATCATGCACATGACAGGGTAGCCTTTGAACACAATGACTCGGACATCCGGTACACCTTCATAACTGAAGCCGTCGAAACAGTCGTCAAACTGAATCAGATTTTCGATGATTGCCACGTCATTTTTCCCCCCGAGGGAAAAGAGTCCGGCAAGCGCATTACTGACATGTCTTTCCACATCTTCAGCACTTAATGTTGCACCGGATGGTTTGACATAAACACCATCTTGATGGGAAGTGACGACCAAAATCCCTTTTCCGCCACTACCGCGGGCAGGTTTAATCACAAAACTTGGCCATTGCTGAACCAGTCGATGAATTTGTTTGACTTCAGACTGGTTACGGATCACACCGATAAGCTGGGGCACGGTACATCCGGCTTTCTCGGCAATGATCTTGGTTCGGAGCTTATCATCAACTAAAGGATATTTAGAGCGATCATTATAACGACCAATATAGCTATGGTTACGCTTGTTCATCCCCAGAATCCCCTTATGCCTTAAGCGAAAAGGGGAGGTATATTTTTCGAAAATCATAGTTCATCTACCAGAGGTTTAAAGCGCTTTAACTCGCTGACACGATAGCCGGTATAAGTTCCCAGTAACAGAATGAGCGCCAACACAATCAACTGTAATCCGATAAAATTAAATGTGAGATGCTGAACATATGGATTTGTCATTCCCAGATAAACAAGAATGGCTGTAAACAGCGACCCTCCGCCTTGCAGGAAGACTTCTTTGGCACCATCTTCTTCCCAGAGAATCGACATCCGTTCAATGGTCCATGAAAGAATAATCATCGGGAAGAATGTAATCGTGAGTCCTTCGGTAATCCCCAGCCGGAAAGAGAGGACTGTAAAGAGCGAGATCATCAGAATCACAGCGATGATGACGGCCGATATTCGGGCGACAAGTAACAGGTTCAGTTTGGACAGGTAACTGCGGATAAATAGCCCCGTACCCACAATCAATAGAAAACCGATAATACCTGTGAGCAATTGCGTCTGAACAAATGCCACAGCGATAAGAACCGGCATAAAAGTCCCGGAGGTCTTGAGTCCGATAATGACGCGAAGAAATACCACAATCAGGGCACCGATAGGAATTAACATGATGGTTTTAAACATCGCTTGTTCTTCTAACGGTAGGCTATGAATCGATAGATTAAGCAATCCATCTGCATTGACTTTACTGTTGGTCGCTTCCTGCGGTGAAACCTCGCGGGAAATCATGCTGAATTGTACCCGGCTGTTTTTTCCGCCGATCACATCAAGCAAAGAGACATTGGATTCATCCCATACCAACAAGTTCGGATGGTTTGCCTGTTTGCCTGTGTCCGGATTAAAGACGATCCAACGTTCCCCGTCCCAGACTTCATTCATCGGCTCTATACTCTGACGACGACGGCCATCTTCCAGTTGCAGGACACCGACAATCTTATTGGGAATCCCTGAATATGAAAGCATCTTCTGCGTTGCTTTATATTTGGTCATTTGATTTAGCAGAAGTTGCGCGTTCTGACTTTCCTCGTCATTCAGGGCTTTGATGAGCTCTCTGGTAAACGAAATGTCATCGGCCGAGCGTTCATTTGCCAGTGTAATCAGGGAGACAGCCGCTGCTTCTTCGGGACTGTCAAACGTCGGGGGATCGACCGGTCCATGTGGCGGTTTAGGACGTGTTTTGGCCTCTGGGTCAACAAGGAACTGTGTTTTATAATAGATGGTCTGTGGGCCACTGGCCTGACGAATCGACCATTCGGCCCGGCGACTTCCTGGGGTCGATTCAAGGTAAGAAACCCCATACCCCGGCGAAGATGCGGATTCACTGATCAGTGTGAATCCATCTTGTGTGTATGGTGCAGCGAGGGAAACCTTCGCTTCTTTGCCCTGCGCATTAAATTGAATACGTGCTTCAATTTCCCAGACTTGTCTGGTTTCACCGGGCGTCCAGGGAACACCATAAACTTGATGGCGAAAAATGCTTAAATAAATGCCGATCGCAACCAGCAGGATGATTGAAATATAAAATGGAATTCGGGAGGTCATGGTCAATACTCACCAGATAATTATTTGGCTGTGGATTGAATGTACTTTTTACTCACATCCACCAGCGCAATATCGCGAAGGAATTCACGTCCCAATAGAATCGGGTGTGACATATGGGAGCGATCGGCAAGGGTAAATTCTGTCCGTTCACGAATCTTTCCGACATTTATCCATAATTCAACAACGGCTCGTCGCTCGGTTTCCGATGTCGAGGCTTGTCGAATTTTGACATAACGTAATACGGGAGCTTCGATCCAGTTGTCCTTCGCTTCTTTCTTGGCGGCTTTATTGTCAGCATTTTTCTTATCTGCTGCTTTGTCCGTATCCTGTGTCCGGCCAGATAAATGAAATCTAACCCAGTTTTTCCCATTTCTTTCAAACTCTTCAATATCTGTTGCGTCCAGAGAAGACGTTGCAGCGCCCGTATCGACCCGGGCATCGAATGTTTGTTTGATCGATTCGATACTGATCCGCTCAACCTGACCAAGGACGACCTTATTTGCAGGTACAGGATCAGACGAAGCGAGATGTTGCAGTGATTGAGTCGGGCTAATTTCCTGTGGTGATGAATGCTGATAGTGCTTCTGATTGAGTTTATGTATTTGCTGTTTTAAAGAAGAAACTTCATTTTCCAGGCTATCGATGTAATCGACTTGATTACTGGACTGCAATTCTAGATTGGTCAGGCGTTGGTTAATATTGCTTTCTGAACCATGAATTGCTGCGATTGTCTGCTGATGCAAGCTTCTTTCCTCTGTTGTGACGCATCCCGCTAGTGTGGATATTGCGGCCACAAGTGCAAGTCGTTTAAACATGAGTAACCTAATTCTTGAGTTGTTATGATTGATAAAAGCATTCAGTAGTGATTTCCACGGCCTAGCGTACTCTGAATTTTTATATTGCGCGTTAGATGTATGTCAATTATGGTTTACGGGCAATCAGAATCGCTCTTCTCGGTGCTGGATAGCCTTCAATTGTTTTCTTCGGATCCGCCGGGTCCAGATAGTCAGGTAATGAGTTATGTGTCATCCATGTGGTTGTGCGTTGTTCTTCTGTTGATGTTTCGTTTTCATCGGCAATGACGACATCAATAAATCCACATTTCTCCAACCACGCTTTTAACGCCAGTGCCGAAGGAAAGAAGTACACATTTCGCATTTGCGCGTAGCGATCCGTCGGAACTAACACCGCGCTTTCATCCCCTTCGATAACCAGCGTTTCCAGTATTAATTCTCCACCCGCAACCAGTTGATCTCTCAACTGTAATAAATGGTCCAACGGTGAACGACGGTGGTACAGCACCCCCATACTAAATACCGTATCAAATGCTTCTAGTTTGGGAAGCGCTTCGATACCTAATGGTAATAGATGGGCCCTCTGGTCATTGCCCATTAACCGTCGTATTGCTTCAAATTGAATCAGAAACAAGTGAGATGGGTCGACACCAATACACAAACGGGCACCTTCTCCCAACATCCGCCACATATGGTAGCCATTACCACAGCCGACATCGAGCACATTTCGGTTTTTCAGCGAAGAAATATGCGGCAAAACACGCTCCCATTTCCAATCTGAACGCCACTCTGTATCAATATGGATACCATGAATGTGATAAGGCCCTTTTCGCCATGGATGGAATGTTTTCAGCAGGCTTTCCAGCTTCTTCTGTTCTCCGGCTGGCAAGGGCGTCTGATTCCGGATGGCAACCTCAGTTTTCAGCTCAACCTGATCAGGGGTGAAAGTCGGGAGCTTATTCAATGATCGGAGCCAGCGCTCAAAATCTCCGTGTGAATCGTTTTGCCAATCCGTCAGTTGCTGAGGTAAAACATTCAGCCATGGCTGGAGGCGTTGATCTTGCGCGATGAGCTGATAAAAATTAGCAAAATTAAACATTGAATCGAGTATCCTGCGAACGAAAAATAAAACTGGAAATATTCTCAGCAGAGAAAGGGAGTGTCCCGCCTGACGTAGAGTAAACCATGGTTGCCTACTCTATTTGAGCGGCAAATATCATTTGATAGCAAACATCGAACCGAAGTTAAAACACTGAAACCAAACATCAAAACTACTGAAACCAATTTGGGCGAAACGATTTTTGTGGGTTTCAATGGTATCCGGTTGTAGAACGTTCTCAATGGCACTGCGTTTCTGACTGATTTCCAGCTCACTGTAGCCATTGGCACGCTTGAATTCGTGATGTAAATCGATGAGCAGATCATTGGCTGTCGTGTCAGCGAAACTGTACTTTTCAGATAAGATCAGAATGCCGCCCGGACGTAACCCACGGTAGATATTTTCCAATAACTGGCTGCGATCATCCGGAGAGAGAAACTGAAGGGTAAAATTCAGTACGACGATCGAGGCGTTGGTGATCTCAATGTCCCGGATATCGGCTTCAATCACCTTAACCGCTGTATCGGAGCGATACGCTTCAATATGCATGCGACAACGTTCAACCATGGCTGATGAATTATCGACCGCAATAATGTGGCAGCCTTCGTGATGAATATGGCGACGCATCGAGAGCGTAGCCGCACCCAGAGAGCAGCCAAGGTCATAAACATTGGTATTGGGTTTGGCAAAGCGCTCAGCCAGCATCCCGATTGTAGAAATAATATTATTGTAACCGGGAACGGAACGCTGAATCATATCAGGGAAGACCTCAACAACCCGCTCATCGAATGTAAAGTCTCCGACCTGTTGAATCGGTGCTGAATAGATGGTGTCTTTATGACTCATGTAAGCCTCGTGATATCTCTATGACAAACCGCCCATCGGGGGCGGAACCAAGAAAAGGGGCGTATTTTATGCAATAACCGAGTGATTGTCATCATGAGCGGGTTAGAACATGCTGATCTGGTTATCGGTATCCGCTCCGGGAAAAGAGGGGAGCTCAGGGAGTGCGATATGCTGTTGCAACTGCTGATAAAGGCGCAGCGACAGTTCAGGAGCCAATTGGTTGTCCGGCGTATGAATCATCAGGTAGGGCTGTTTACCTTGTGCGACCCATGTCGGGAGTTTTTGGATCCACGCCGAGAAAAAAGCATCATTTTCCGCAATCTCCGGGTGGCCGATAAAACGAATCATCGGACGATTCGCCGTTGCAATGGCATGGACGGGAACCCGAGGTTTTTTCTTTTGTGCATCGATGATCACATCGTTGTCCGGTGTTGCTGAAAACACGGGGCGACTATCCATGATAATTCGATCCGTCTGAGTTTCGACCAGCCATTGATTAAACTGTTTTTCTTCGGGGCCTTTGTGAAAAAATGCCGGATGACGGACTTCGACGCCCAGAGGATAATCAGCCGGGAAGTAACGACAGAAACGTTGCAATGCAGGAAAATGGGCCGGACTGAAAGCTGCAGGGAGCTGAATCGTCCATAGACCAACCCGTTCGTGAAGAGGCGCCATCAACTGCATGAAATGGTTCAGTAAATCTTCACAGCCACTCAACATCAATTCATGTGTAATTTGTTTCGGTAATTTAAAGGTAAACCTGAAGTCTGGTCCGGTTGCTGCTTTCCAATTGGCAACAGTGGTCGGTGAAGGGGATGCATAGAATGTTGTATTCCCTTCGACAGTGTGAAAAACTTGAGCATATTTTTCGAGTCTCTCGGAAACGGCCGTTCCTCGCCCATACAGGGTTTGCTGCCATTGTGGGTGTGACCAGAGCGTGAGTCCGAGTCGAATAGGAAGTGTGTTTGTCATTTTTTCAATTTAAATTGTGTCAAATGCGCGATATCGTTTTGAAGAAGCCGGTCTTTTAGCGCTATAATCAGCGCCTATTTCTTTACACCGTTATACACGTACACGGTGACGATTGCGACTGAGTCATGGGTGCAGCGATGATCTTCAAGGTTTACCAAGTCATCAAATACTGCGAGATCCAATGCAACGTTATTATCAAATATTGATTCGGCATTGTATGTCGGAATTACTTGGTTGAATAGCTTGGTTGAATAGTTTGGTTGAACAGTCGCACGGTTATTTAGGATATTTTGTTGTTGTCCGCTGGTCTGGATATACAAGCGGGCAGTGAAGATTTGAATCAGTTATTGGAAATTGGGAAACTCATTATGCGTAGCCATTATTGTGGTCACCTAAACAAGTCCCTTGTCGGGCAGAATGTAGAACTTTGTGGTTGGGTGAATCGTCGTCGGGATCTGGGCGGACTGATCTTTATTGATATGCGAGATCGTGAAGGGCTGGTTCAGGTTGTTGTTGACCCTGATATGGCAGATGTCTTTGAGGTTGCGAACCAACTGCGTAGTGAGTTTTGTATTCGTTTGATCGGTGAAGTCAGAGCACGTCCGGACTCTCAGGTTAATCGCGATATGGCAACCGGAGAAGTCGAAATTCTTGCCACTCAGCTGGAAATTATCAACCGATCTGATGTATTGCCATTGGACTCTAATCAGAAAAACTCTGAAGAACAGCGTTTGAAATATCGTTATCTGGACTTACGCCGTCCGGAAATGAGTGATCGCATCAAATTGCGTGCGCGGGCTTCCAGCTTTGTGCGCCGCTTCCTCGATGGGCAGGGATTTCTCGATATCGAAACACCGGTCTTGACGAAAGCCACCCCGGAAGGGGCGCGCGACTATCTTGTGCCGAGCCGGGTTCATAAAGGTAAATTTTATGCGTTGCCTCAGTCACCACAGTTGTTTAAACAATTGCTGATGATGTCAGGGTTTGACCGCTACTATCAGATTGTGAAGTGTTTCCGCGATGAAGACTTACGAGCCGATCGTCAGCCTGAGTTCACTCAGATCGATATTGAAACATCATTTATGACCGCTGACGAAGTCCGTGTAGTGACCGAAAAAATGATCCGGGAAATGTGGCAGGAACTGCTGGATGTCGATTTGGGCACATTCCCAGTGATGCCATATAGTGAAGCGATGCGTCGTTTCGGTAGCGATAAGCCTGATTTGCGTAACCCGCTGGAATTGGTCGATATCGCCGATTTAGTCAAAGAGGTTGAGTTTAAAGTCTTTTCCGGTCCTGCGAATGATGCTAAAGGTCGGGTTGCCGTGATTCGTGTACCGGGTGGCGCAAGCTTGACGCGTAAACAGATTGATGGGTACGGTGAATTCGTCTCGATCTACGGTGCGAAAGGGTTGGCATGGCTGAAAGTCAATGATCGCGCAGCCGGCATGGAAGGCATTCAGTCTCCTGTGGCTAAATTCTTGTCTGAATCCGTGATTGAATCGATTCTGGAACGTACGCAGGCTCAAAGCGGCGATATCATTCTCTTTGGTGCCGATAAAGTTAATGTTGTATCAGAAGCATTGGGTGCATTGCGATTAAAACTGGGTACAGATTTATCACTGACAGATGAGTCTGCCTGGGCACCGTTATGGGTGGTTGATTTCCCAATGTTTGAAGAAGACGATGAAGGGCAACTTCATGCGATGCACCATCCGTTCACTTCACCATTAGGTGTCACGGCTGATGAGCTGAAAGCCAATCCGGCCAATGTAAACTCAAATGCCTATGACATGGTCTTGAATGGCTATGAAGTCGGTGGTGGCTCGGTGCGTATTCATGACTCTGCAATGCAGACCGCTGTGTTTGATATTCTAGGGATCGAAGAAGATGAGCAGCGCCGGAAGTTCGGCTTCCTGTTGGATGCACTAAAATTCGGTACACCGCCTCATGCAGGTTTAGCCTTTGGTTTTGACCGTCTGGTCATGTTGCTTTGTGGTACCGAGAATATTCGTGATGTGATTGCATTTCCGAAGACCACCGCGGCAGCTTGCCCGATGACTGAAGCACCAAGTGAAGCAAACCCTGCGGCACTTGAAGAGCTGGCGATTGCTGTACGCGCTAAAGCGGAAAATGTTTGATTCAGCGGCATGATGTAACAAAGGTGGCTTATTGCCACCTTTTTCGTATTCGGCGCTAAGAAAAGAAACGATTTGCATAGGTATTTTTATGCATATTTGAATTGTCTGGTAATGAACACAGGAAAATACTTTGGCCCAGATGTATTTTTATTACTCTGCAATGAATGCAGGGAAATCGACCACACTCCTTCAGTCTTCTTTTAACTACCGGGAGCGAGGCATGAATCCCGTGATTTATACCGCAGCCATTGATAATCGATTCGGAGTGGGTAAAGTCAGCTCCCGAATCGGGTTGGAGGAAGAGGCTTATCTTTTTCGCGAGTCTTCCAATTTGTTTGAGGAAGTCGATCAATTACATCAGCAGATGAAAGTCGACTGTATTTTAGTCGACGAATGCCAGTTTTTATCGAAAGAGCAGGTGTATCAGTTGACAGATGTCGTGGATCGACTTGGTATCCCAGTGCTTTGCTATGGGCTGCGTTCTGATTTTAAAGGTGAACTCTTTCCGGGAAGTCAGCATCTGTTAGCTTGGGCTGATAAGTTAGTTGAACTGAAAACCATCTGTCATTGTGGTAAAAAAGCCAATATGGTGGTACGTGTCGATGCTCAAGGACAACCGATTGCCGAAGGTGCTCAGGTTGATATTGGTGGTAATGACCGTTATGTCTCCGTCTGTCGGAAACACTATAAAGAGGCATTGGGGCGTCTGTGATTGGCCCCTTCTTGAAAAGATTATAGGTAACGGAGTGCATCCAGCGTGTGCTGATAATGGAATGAATAGCCGCAACGGCAAAGTTTATCACCGCTGATTTGCTTATCTTCTTGCGCGACAATCGGTGGCAAAGCCGCTTCTGATGACACGGTGTCTAGTGCTGCTTGATAAAATTCTGCTTTGCTGACGGTTTCCGGCGTTGTGACATTAAAAATCCCGGAGAGTTCTTGTTCGAGAATATAACGAACACTGCCAATGGCATCATCAAGATGCAATATATTGGCGGGTGCACGTGAACTGACTTGTTTGAGTTTAGGGACAAATCGAGCCGGATGGCGTTTGGGACCGATTAATCCGCTAAAGCGCAGGATTGCATAGTCGAGCCCACTATCGATCACATGCTGCTCTGCCGTAAGTAAGACTCGGGCTGATGTACTGAAATCAGCATTATCTTGCGCGAGGGTCAGGTTTGCATCTTGTTCTGTCATCACTCCGGGATGGTTGGGATAAACACCGGTCGTACTGATCATGATTAATTTTTTCACTTGTGCGATTTTGCACTGTTCGACCAGACAGCTCCAATAATGCGCGTATTCATCCTGTTTATTCTGTCTGAATCCAGGCGGAAAGCAGCCAATCACGACTTCAGCCTGCTGTGCGATCAGTTTGTCGGATAAGGGGCTTTCGGACTGTTCGAAATGAAAGCAGAAACTGCGAATGCCCTCAAGTTTCAGGGCATCGGCTCCGGCCGGTGTGGTTTTACTGGCGAAAACACGGCAAGAATCAGATAAATGATGTGTCAGTGGTAAACCAAGCCAGCCGGCACCAATGATTGTGATATGTTTCATCATGTTTGTTTTTTATTCCGGTTCCGGAGCCAGTACTCGGAGAATGCGATCGGCATCCTGAGCCATTTCGATACCTTCATCGGTTAAATAACCACCGTCCGGGTGGGTGCATAGGTTTTTCCGATAGAGGGCTTCAACGGCATCTTGGACTTTCTTTTCAGCAGTTTTGTGGACTTTAATACCTGTATCACGACTATTCAGATCAAATTGAAGCAGTAAGTTAAGTTCATTAAGCAGTTGTGTAGTAAATTTCATGGCGTTTTCACCTATTCACAAATGGATGACATTACCATAGAAATAACCGCTGTATATCGCAACAGTTGAATGTTGAAATTGTTAGGTCAGAAGAAGAATCTGACCGGTCAAGTCGGGCAGATCGGCGAAGCTTACAACATTTGAGTGTAAAATAGGCAAATGATTCAAAAAGCAAAAAATTTTGTTGACTGGATTGGGTGAATCCGTAGAATGCGAACCCGTATCAGAGATGGTGATTTTATCTTTTCGATACAAAAGTTGGCGCGTTGGCAGAGTGGCTATGCAGCGGATTGCAAATCCGTGGACCTCGGTTCGACTCCGGGACGCGCCTCCATTCTCTTCTGAGATTTCAATGCGACACTAGCTCAGTTGGTAGAGCGCAACCTTGCCAAGGTTGAGGTCACGGGTTCGAACCCCGTGTGTCGCTCCAGATTTTCTTGCCTGAACTTCATTTTTCATTTTCTGATAAAAACATGTCACTATCGTGAATCTGTTTCAATATCCCTTATCGGCGTTTCATTTCCCCTGTTTTTTGTTTATCACATCAGTCAATCAGAATGTGAACTTGACCCATATTGTGATGACAACCGATGAAACAGACTAGACTTACATCGTCCCTCATAGTATTTTGAACACTGTTTTTTATTTTAGTGTAATGAGAACTTATGGCATTCGATATTGTTTCTAGTGGTATCTATTTACCTAAAAATCGGTGGTCTTCGGAGCAAATGGACGCTTTTCTGGCACTGCCCACCGGGACGGCCAAAAAAAGGTTTGGCGTTGAGTACCGACATGTTGCCGGAGACACGGAAAGTGCGATCGAGATGGGACGCAGGGCAGTCGAAGATTGTTTCAGTCAGACCGAATTCAGTCTCTCTGATATTGATTTGGTCATTTATGCCAGCGGGACACATCATCAATCGTTACCCTATGATGCTTCCGCATTACTTGCCGCCCTTGATGCACCGTCCGGTATCGAAAGCTTTGATTTAAATAGCACCTGTTTGTCATTCTTAACGGCATTGGATCTATCCCACAGCCTTTTTTTGGCAAAGCGTTATCAACGAATTCTGATTGTGACGAGTGAAGTCGCAACGGGAATTACGTTAAATCGCTCTTTTCCTCCCCAGAAAGAAATTGCGACGTTATTTGCCGACGGTGCTGCTGCATTTTTACTTGCGGCCAATGAGCAGAGCCCCGGATTAGTTACTCGTCGCTTTGAAACCCATCATTCGGGATATCAATATTGTCAGATCCCGGGCGGAGGTAGTTTTCTTAATCCTCATCGAATATCTCACGATGAGAATCTCAATGTTTGTCGGTTTTTTATGGATGGTAAAAATTTATTTCGCAAGGTGGTTCAGGTCTTACCGGCGTTTCTGCAACATGGGTTGGCTCAGGCACAGATGACACAAGACGATATTGATTATTTACTGCCGCATCAGGCGAGCTTCCGGGCATTAGAAAAAATGCCCCAAATGACAGGGTTTTCTGCCTCGCAAGTCGTCAACCGTTTTTCAACGTTAGGCAATCAGGTTGCCGCTTCCATTCCTATTAATCTCCATCTGCTGAGAAATGAGCCGGATACGAAGGGCAAAAGTGTATTACTGATCGGTTCTGCTGCCGGACTATCACTTGGGATGGGATTGATTTATCTATGAAAATTCTCATTACCGGCGGCAGCGGTATGTTGGGTAGTGCGCTGATACGGTTATTCCATCAGCAGCACCAACTCCGTTTTATCGCCAGAAATACTGATATCGCGCGTCAGCTGGAACGCGACTATAATGCCGTCGCATATTTACTGGATTTAAATGATCGGGCAGCGTTGATAGAGGCTTGTCAGGGCGTGGATGCCATCATTCACTGTGCCGCTTTATCCAGCCCTTGGGGAACTTACGAGCAATTCTTTCAAGCGAACGTTGCGGCAACCCAGAATCTTGTTGAAGCGGCCCGAATTCAGAATGTGTCATGTCTGGTTCATATCTCAACCACCAGTGTCTATTTTGACTATGCTGACCGATGGGCCATTACCGAGAAAGATGCGCTGGCGCGTCAATGGTGTAATGACTACGCGAAAACGAAATATCTCGCGGAACGCGTGGTCGAGAATAATCCAGTCAAAAGTATTATTTTACGTCCGCGTGGTATTTTCGGACCGAATGACCGAGCGATCATTCCCCGAGTGCTGAGTAGCGTATTCTGCGGGCAGTTGCTGTTACCATCAGGCCGTAATCCGGTGGTTGATTTAACGTGTGTTGATAACGTTGCCCATGCTGCGATGCTGGCCTGCACCCAAATTGAAGATTTGTCACACGGGGAAATTTTCAATATCAGTAACGGTGAACCGATGCCTGTTGAGATGCTGTTGCAACAGTTACTGACTGCCCTGAATCATCCGGTGACCATTCGGCGACTCCCGTATTCGGTTTTGCGGCCACTCTTGACGTTGAATGAATGGATCCGTCAGCGGCTTCCTTCTCATCCTGAGCCCCGTTTGACTCACTATAGCGCCGGACTTCTCCATCACCACCAGACGCTGGACATCACGAAAGCCAGAGAAATATTAGGTTATCAGCCACATGTCACAATCAACCAAGGAATCGAGCAATATGTCAGATGGTTTGCAACTCAGAATCTTTGAAGGTGGCTATTGTGTTCATCCGGGGTTTGTCGTCAAACCCGGCAGTGGTCTCAAGCCAAGGGCTTTTCCCGCTGCGGTGGCTTTGATCAAGCACCCTGAGCAGGGCTATGTGCTCTTTGATACGGGATATCATCAGCATTTCTTCGATGCGACGCGCACCTTTCCGGAAAGGTTTTATGCATGGACAACACCGTGCCATTTGCAACATGGAGAAGATATTACTGCGCAGCTTGGTCGCATAGGGATTGATACACCGCAAGTGAACCATTTGGTGTTGTCTCATTTCCATGCCGATCATATCGCTGCGATGAGTGAATTTGGCCATGCTGCGATCCACTGCTCAAAAACGGGGTTTGATGCGATCAAGCATCGAGGTCGTTTTAGCGGCGTCAGGAAAGGGTATTTGCGTCAACTGATTCCGGATGATATTCACCAACAGTTGCACTTTCATGATCGATTTGATCGCCGTATCGAGGAACTTTTACCACAGCTTCACGGTGTTGAGCTGTATTGTAAAGACTTGTTTGATGACGGCTCACTCTATCTGGTCAGCTTGCCCGGACATGCTGCCGGGCAGATGGGGATGTTAGTCCGATTGCAGGCGCAATGGGTATTCTTGTTAGCCGATGCCTGTTGGTTGATTGAGAGCCTCAGTGACAATCTGGATCAGCACTGGCTGGCGAATATTATCTGTGAAGACACCAAAGCATACCGTCAGACATTGGCACAATTGAGGTTATGTTATCGACTTGCTAAAGCGGAGATTCAGTTTGTGCCTTCCCATTGCCTGACCAGTATTCGGGCACTCTGTGAGCAAGGATGGCTACGATGATCACCTTGTTACGTCAGTTTGCTTTTGCACGCTATCATCGGTTTGCTTCTCGCTCCCAAGTGCTGTCTTGGCAAGACAAACAGCTAGAGCGCCACTTGCAGTGGGTCTGTCAACATTCACCTTTTTATCAGTCGTTCCGTAATCAGCCGCTTGAAGCATTTCCCATCATGAATAAATCGCTAATGATGGCGAATCTGGAGACGATCAATACCCGTGGATTAAAAACAGATCAGTTGATGTCAGTTGCACTCGAAGCGGAGCAATCACGACGGTTTGAACAATCGGTTGTCAATGATGTAACGATCGGGCTCTCTTCGGGAACCTCGGGCCAACGAGGACTCTTTTTGGCTGATGACCGCGAAAAACAGCTGTGGGCCGGTAACATACTTGCCAAGCTACTGCCTCATCTATGGCAGAAACATCGGATTGCGCTGGCACTCCGAGCAAATAGCCCGTTATATAAATCCGTTGCCAAAGGGCCGATTCAGTTCTTTTACGCGGATTTAAATCAACCTTATGAGGTTTGGATTCGGGCGTTGGATCGTTTTCAGCCCACACTCCTGATTGGCAGTGCGCAGGCATTGCAATTCTGCGCAATGTACAGTGGGACATTCGGTGAGCGGAAGATGTCTCCTGCACGCATCATCTCCGGGGCAGAAGTCTTAACCCCCGTTGACCGCACCCTGATAACGCAGACATTTGCCAGTGAACTTCATGAAGTTTATCAGTGTACGGAAGGTTTTCTTGCCTGTACGGATATGCAAGGGCAGATGCGTTGGAATCAGGATATCGTTCATATTGAGAAGCATTGGTTAAATCCGGAAAAAACCCATTACAGCCCGATCATTACCGATTTCCGGCGCCGAACCCAGCCGATCATTCGTTATCAGCTTGATGATGTGATTGCTGCGAAACAAGATGACGCGCCATTCGAGCCGCTCGGTGCGATTGCCGGACGCTGTGGTGATTGTCTGGTGTTAGAGCAGGGTGGGGCACAGACCGTCGTATTACCGGATCTGGTCTATCGCGCGGTCACAGTGGCGATAGAAGAACGCGTGGATTATCGCATTACCCAAACCAGCGCCAATCACTTAAAGATTGAAGCTGCTCCCCAGTTTCATCTAGTGATTCAGGAGGCGTTATCGGGGTTGTTACAGCGATTGGGGCAGGTGTCTGTAACATGTGAATATGCACCACCGCCTGACTGGCACCCGATGAATAAACAACGACGAGTGGTGAATGAATGCAAGTCTTGATTACCGGCGCGCGTGCACCAGTGGCATTAGAGTGGGCAAACATTTTCTGTCGTCAGGGACATCGGGTGGTCATGACCGATGCTTTAAAACAACCGTTGGGATCATTTCTGAAGCAGATTGAAGATTATATTCAAACCAGTTCACCTCGGTTTTCTTTTGCTGATTACCAGACGCAGATACTCGATATCATTGATCAATTTGATATTGATATGGTCGTACCGACCTGTGAAGAAGTGTTTTTTCTCGCTGAGCTCGTAAAGCAAAGACCCCATGTGAACTGGTTCATGCCGGATGCAGAATTATTACTGGTATTACACAATAAATTGACAGTCTTTGAAGCTTTATCCGGACTGCCCAACGTCGTGCTGCCAGCGACTCATTTAGTCACTGATCGCCATGATGTGGTGTGTGGTTCGGAGACCGTATTGAAGCCGGTTTATTCTCGTTTTGGCGCACAAGTGATCTGTGATGTCACACCACCAGCCTTGGCACAGATCAACATATCGACCGATGTGCCTTGGGTTCAACAACAAAAAATAGTGGGTCAGCCGATTTGTAACTATGCCTTGTTTGAGAACGGGCAAATGCAGATTCATCAGGCTTATCAACCGAGACTGTGTGTCAATCAGTCTGCGGCCAGTGCTTTTCAGCCCATTGATGATCCGGCAATCGAACAATTTATGCGCGCATTTGGACAGCGATTTGGTTATCACGGGCAGGTTTCATTTGATTTTATGCGTGACTCGCACGGTTTATATGTGATTGAGTGTAACCCGCGGGCAACCAGTGGGTTGCATTTGGTCGCGCCATTTTGTCAATCTGTCGTGCCCCATTTTGTGTTCTCTGAGCCAAAACTCGCATCACTTTATCATCTCGGTGCGATGGTGTTTTTAGCCGGTGGTGTGACGTCGTTATTTCGATATCAAACATGGCAAGGCTATTTTGCGGGTAAAAATGTCATGAAGCGCCATCACAAAGAATTGTCGATATTCGCCCCCGTATTGAGTTTTTCAGAACTCTATCGACAAGCTAAAAAACACCGAATTTCGCTCAGTCAGGCATCAACTTATGATATCGAATGGAATGGGCCAGGACAGACCGTCTGAAACTTGTTCTTTTGGTGAACTTCGTCACACTATTCAACCCTCAGATGTATCTTGGATCGCCTCATATCGCAGCTGATCAAGACAAATCAGCATGAGGAAACGCATAGAAAATGAGGAAATAGACCGATTTTTAGCCATACAGTTCATCATGGTGGATTTTCTTGTTGACGAAAATTTTGAATCCAGTAAAGTACCTCTCGTTCCTCAGTGGTGATTGCCTTTTAGGAATCATTCAAGTGAGGTAATGCTTTGATATGCTCTGCCCTGGTGGTGGAATTGGTAGACACAAGGGATTTAAAATCCCTCGGCGTTCGCGCTGTGCCGGTTCAAGTCCGGCCCGGGGCACCATCAAAGACAATGCGACATTAGCTCAGTTGGTAGAGCGCAACCTTGCCAAGGTTGAGGTCACGAGTTCGAACCTCGTATGTCGCTCCAAATTTCAGTTCATCTCTCTTCTTAATTCAATAATTCAATAATTCAATAATTCAATATTTCAATGTTCGTCTCCGCACAACTTATTATCTTTTGTTGGATTTTGATGATCCTGTTTTGATTCGATCCGTCATATACCATCTACCAAAGCCCTGATGTCATCCTATTCTTCCGAAAAGATTTTTCAATAAAACCCTAGTCGTTAATTTTTTGTCATCAAACTCTGTCGAATTATTGCTCAATAACCACATGAAAAACGATTACAATTTGGCTTTATAAGCCGCTTTGGGTACTATGTATAGCTATTTTATTAGACCTAAAAATTGTTCGGGAAACCGAAAGAACCTTTGTGGGAACTGCCAAGCAAGGCAGATGAGGAAACGATGCAACATCTACAAGAGATTATTGCCAGTGCAAGTGCGGCAATTCAGGCTGCTGACACGCTGAATGCATTGGATGAAGTTCGTGTTCAGTATCTGGGAAAAAAGGGTGAGCTGACTGCTCAGTTGCAAAATCTGGGTAAATTACCCCCAGAAGAGCGCCGAACTGCCGGTCAGGAAATCAATGCTGCCAAAAATACGGTTCAGCAGGCTATTTTTGCCAGAAAAGAAGCACTACAGCGTGTAGAATTAGAACAAAAATTGGCTGCTGAAACCATTGATGTCACGCTGCCGGGACACCGGATTGAGAATGGTGGCATTCATCCGATTACTCGGACGATTGAGCGCATTGAAAGCTTTTTTGGTGAACTTGGCTTTACCGTTGAGTCCGGTCCGGAAATTGAAGATGACTTCCACAACTTTGATGCACTGAACATTGCAGAAGATCATCCGGCTAGAACCGATCACGATACTTTTTTCTTTAATCCTAAGTTAATGCTCCGTACCCATACGTCTGGTGTACAGATCAGAACGATGGAAGCCAGCCAGCCACCGCTACGCTTTATTGCCCCTGGCCGTGTTTATCGGAACGATTATGATCAGACGCATACACCGATGTTTCATCAGGTGGAAGGTATGCTGATTGATGAAAATGTGAATTTTGCGCATTTGAAAGGCATCTTGCATGACTTTTTGTGTAACTTCTTTGAAGAAGAGCTTGAAGTTCGTTTCCGTCCCTCTTACTTCCCGTTTACTGAGCCGTCAGCAGAAGTTGATGTGAAACGGAAAAACGGGAAATGGCTTGAAATATTAGGGTGTGGCATGGTTCACCCGAATGTCTTGCGTAGTGTTGGTATTGACCCTGAAAAATATTCCGGATTTGCTTTCGGAATCGGGATTGAGCGTCTGACGATGCTTCGTTACGGGGTCAATGATCTGCGGGCATTTTTCGAAAATGATCTGCGTTTCCTCAAACAGTTCAAGTAATTCAGGGGTGAAATTAGAATGAAATTCAGCGAATCATGGCTGCGCGAGTGGGTGAATCCTTCTGTAACGACAGATGAACTGGCGCATCAAATTACAATGGCAGGTCTTGAAGTTGATGATGTGACTGCTGTTGCCGGTACATTCACCGGTGTAAAAGTTGGCCATGTGGTCGAATGTGGTCAACACCCAGATGCCGACAAGCTTCGTGTGACGAAAGTTGATGTTGGTGAAGACGAGTTGCTTGATATTGTTTGTGGTGCGCCAAACTGTCGTCAAGGTTTGAAAGTCGCGGTCGCAACAGTCGGCGCTGTTTTGCCGGGTGATTTTAAAATCAAAAAAGCGAAATTACGTGGTCAACCTTCTCACGGCATGTTGTGCTCATTTTCAGAACTCGGTATCGATGTTGAATCCGACGGCATCATGGAACTGTCTGCTGATGCACCGATCGGCATGGACTTTCGTGCGTTCCTGAAATTAGATGATGTCACTATCGATGTGGATTTAACCTCAAATCGTGCCGATTGTTTTAGTTTACGAGGTCTGGCTCGTGAAGTCGGGGCTTTGAATCGGATGGATGTTGCTTCTCCGGATTTTCAAGTTGTCTCGCCTTCAATTGATGCGCAGATTGCGATTGATGTGAAAGCACCGAATGCATGTCCTCGTTACCTCGGCCGCATTGTGAAAAATGTTAATCTGAATGCGAAAACCCCATTATGGATGCAAGAAAAACTGCGCCGTAGTGGATTACGTTCGATTGATCCGGTTGTTGATGTGACCAATTACATCATGTTAGAGCAAGGCCAACCCATGCATGCTTTCGATTTGGCTAAAATTGAAGGTGGTATTGTGGTGCGGATGGCAGAGCAGGATGAAAAACTGACTCTGTTAGATGGTGCTGAAGTGTCACTGAACCATGATACATTGGTCATTGCTGATCATCAGAAAGCACTGGCGATTGCCGGGGTATTTGGTGGTGAAGCGTCTGGCGTTAACGAACAGACTCAAGATATCTTGTTGGAATGTGCCTTTTTCACGCCGGATAGTATTCGTGGGCGTGCGAGAAGTTATGGCTTGCATACGGATTCTTCAATGCGTTATGAACGCGGTGTTGATTATGCTCTGCAAACCAATGCGATGGAGCGGGCAACTGCGCTGCTACTGAGCATCTGTGGTGGCGAAGCCGCATCCATTGTGGTCGCTGAATCTGAATCACATCTGCCAAAACCGAATCAAGTGACGCTTCGTCGTGAAAAGCTTGACCGTCTGTTAGGACATGTGATTGCTGATGAAGATGTGGTTGAAATTCTGACTCGTTTGGGGATGGATGTGACCACAGTTGAAGGCGGTTGGTGTGCTGTTGCACCGACATGGCGTTTCGATATTGCCATTGAGCAGGATCTGATTGAAGAAGTGGGTCGTCTGTACGGCTATGACAATATTCCGCTTCAAGCACCACAAGCTGGGTTAACAATGAACCGGCATAAAGAAGCTGATTTACCATTGAAACGCGTTCGGGATCTGTTAGTTGATCGTGGTTATTACGAAGCAATTACTTATAGCTTCGTTGAGCCGGAACAACAAAAACAGATTGTTCCTGACGTTGAGCCACTGGTACTGCCAAATCCGATTTCAGTGGATATGTCAGCAATGCGATTAGGCTTGATTCAAGGGCTATTGAATACTGTCGCTCATAATCAGAAGCGTCAGCAACCTCGCGTACGCTTGTTTGAACATGGTTTACGCTTTATTCCTGATCAACACGCTGAGCAGGGTATCCGTCAAGAAGCAATGATTGCCGGTGTGATTGCTGGGCCTCAGACAGAAGAACACTGGCATGTAGAGAGCCGTACCGTTGATTTCTTTGATGCAAAAGGTGATGTGGAAGCGATTCTGGAGCTGACATCAAATCCAAGCGCTTATTCATTTGCTGCGACCCAGCATCCGGCATTGCACCCAGGACAGGCAGCCGCTATCTACTATGAAGGACGGCAAATCGGTGTGATTGGTGCCGTGCACCCTGAAGTTGAACGTAAGTTTGGCTTGAATGGCAGAACCATTGTGTTTGAGATTGAATGGAGTGGGCTGAATCAACGCTTGATTCCGGAAATTGCATCGGTTTCAAAATTCCCGGCGAACCGTCGTGATATCGCTTTAGTGGTTGATCAAACGGTGACATCTGGTGAAGTGGTCGTGGCTTGTGCCAATGCTGGTGGACCGCTTCTGAAAGAAGCGAAACTCTTTGATGTATACGTCGGTAAAGGGATTGAAGACGGTAAGAAGAGTCTTGCGATTGCGTTGACACTGCAGTCTGTAGACCGGACGCTTGAAGAAGCTGAAATTTCTGCTGTGGTTAGCGAAATTATTGCTGCTGTTTCTGAGCAACATGGTGCATTTTTGCGCGATTAATCTTTGTTATCATTGTATAAACAGGCTGGTGAATGTATGTCACCAGCCTGTTTTTTATCGGAAAGAAAAAATATTCAAATATGCTGAGTTCACAAATTTGAACTTTTGATATAAATTTGACATTATTATGATAATAATCAAATGGTTATATTGTATGGTTTCTACAAATTACGCTATTTCTTCTCGATTGAATCATCAATTTTTGCTGATTTAAATGTGACATGCTCCCACAATAGTCACGAATAACGTGTTTCTTTTGAAAGCGATTTAATAAAAAAGTTGGCGTAAATCAGAAGGTTGGCATACACTATTTACAATAAAGCCGATATGTTGTTGATTGGCTGAGTAAAAATGCTTTGGTGCTGTCACATCGACAGTAAGGTTCAATATAGCTTTGAGGGAAGTTTTATGGCGCTCACAAAGGCCGATTTGGCTGAAAACCTGTTTGAAACGCTAGAGTTTAGTAAACGGGATGCCAAGGAAACGGTTGAAGCATTTTTTGAGGAAATCCGTAAAGCTCTGGAAAATGGCGAGCAGGTCAAATTGTCTGGTTTTGGTAATTTTGATCTGCGAGACAAGAACGAGCGTCCGGGGCGGAATCCGAAAACCGGAGAGGATATTCCGATTACTGCAAGACGTGTTGTTACATTCCGTCCAGGACAAAAATTGAAAGCTCGTGTCGAAAATATCGATCCGAATGAAAGGTAGAATACTCTGAAAGTGTGGTGATCATGCCGCTTTCATCAAAGTGAATCTATTTTTCGATCTCTAGTTTTTTTGCCACTGATAAACAGTTCTGCTGGTCAGTGGCTGTTGTTTTTATATTAGAGAAGCGTTTCATGGATAAAGAATTTTGGCATAGTAAGTGGGCTTCCAACCGCATAGGTTTCCATATGACAGATGTGAATCCATTGTTGTTGGAGTACTGGCCTGCATTGTCGCCACAGAGAGAGGAGCAAGTTTTTGTTCCTTTGTGTGGTAAAAGTGAAGATCTCGTTTGGTTGGCAGCAAAACATGACAGAGTCATCGGTGTTGAACTCAGTGAGATTGCCGTGAGATCGTTTTTCTCTGAACACTTTTATACACCGTTAGTCACACAAATTGATTCATTTCATCAGTGTTATGAGTTTGATGAACTAGAAATTTATCGGGGTGATGTGTTTACAACACCACTTGACTGTGTCGAGCTAGTTTATGATCGGGCTGCATTGGTTTCTATCATGCCATCCCAGCGAGATGCGTATATACAGCGGTTGCGCGCTTTGTTAAAGCCAGGCGGGCGAATGCTTTTGATTACTGTTGACTATGAGCAGACAGAATTGGCCGGACCACCGTTTAGTGTTGATCGTAACCAGATCCAGCATTTGTTTCAGGGGATGAAAACAACACTGCTCTGCCGTAAAGAAGCGGATTCGGGGCATCCGAAAATTGCGAAACAAAAGCTGAGTCGATTTGCAGATGAAGTGTGGTTGATTGAAGCCTAGTTGATATATTAGAGCAAAGTTCAGGCCGGGACGTGATGCACGTTCCGGCCTGTTTTCGTTCTATTGCTCTTTTTTATTGAAATCGTCTAACGTGGTTTGCATCACCCTATCGATTAAGAACATATTTTGGTTGATGAGATGATATCAATAATGCAAGACAATATGACTCGCACACGCCAGTGCAGCGTCTTTCGCTTGTTGGGTATCTTCGCCTGTGGCGAGCGTTACCCCGAGTCTTCTTCTGCCATCAATCTCTGGTTTCGCGAACAGACGGATTTGTGTATTGGGAACCATCAGCGCATTCGCCACGCCATCAAAACGGACATTGTCGGATGTGCCCTGGCCGAGTAAAGCCACTGATGCGGCAGGCTGATACGATACAATCTGCTGGATAGGTAATCCTGTAAATGCACGGACATGTAAGGCAAATTCAGATAAATTCTGCGAGATTAAAGTAACGAGTCCCGTGTCATGGGGGCGAGGGGAGACTTCGTTGAAAATGACTTGATCACCCTTAACGAATAGTTCAACACCAAAGATTCCGTATCCACCGAGTGCCGTAACAATTTTTTCTGCAACCGTCTGAGCATTTTTTTGGGCAACTTCAGACATCGCTTGAGGCTGCCAAGATTCACGATAGTCGCCATCTTCTTGCCGATGACCAATGGGTGCGCAGAAATGGATGCCATCAACAGCGCTTACCGTGAGTTGGGTGATCTCGTAATCAAAATCGATAAAACCTTCAACAATCACTCGACCGGCACCGGAGCGACCCCCTTCTTGTGCATAATGCCAAGCTTTATCGATATCTTGTTCCGATTTGAGGACACTCTGGCCTTTACCTGAGGAACTCATCACTGGCTTAACAACACAGGGAAGCCCGATTTCGGTAATTGCATCGCGGAAGTCATGATAGCTATCCGCAAAACGGTAAGGAGAGGTTGTGAGAGATAATGTTTCGGCGGCTAGACGGCGGATGCCTTCGCGATTCATTGTCAGTTGAGTTGCTTTGGCTGTTGGTACAATATGAACGCCTTCGCCTTCCAATTCGACAAGTGTTGCCGTGGCAATCGCTTCTACTTCAGGGACAACATAATCGGGTTTTTCGAGTTCGATGACGCGACGCAGGGCATCACCATCCAACATATTAAAGACATGGCAACGATGCGCAACTTGCATAGCCGGTGCGTTGGCATATCGATCACAAGCGATAACTTCCAGTCCTAATCGTTGGCATTCGATTGCGACTTCTTTACCTAACTCTCCGGAGCCAAGTAACAGAACTCGTGTTGCACTTTCTCTTGTCGCTGTCCCTAACATTCTCTGATTACCTCTTCTCATTTTGAAAACTGCGGCAATCATACTGAAAAACCCCAAAAAAGCAAACGTTTGCTTTTTTGGGGTTTAGATAGGAGTTTGTTTTTTATCTTTAATAATTAGCTATTTATAAATTTATGATGCTATATCTCAATATGTTCCAGCTGAATATGTGGCGCAATTTTTTGCAATACCGAACGGGTTGTATCCAAATGGGTGACGGTTGCTTTTTGGGTTTCAGCAAGCACGACACGATTGATATCGTTCAATGAATAGCCACCCATTCTAAGCAAGATCACTGCAACTTGCAGAGGCGGAAGGCTCGGATTGAAAGCCGCATTTTCGGCATAAGACCCGAGATAAATGTGTTGATCTTTGAGTTCAATGGCGATACCACTCAGTGAATGACTATAGGGTGCATAACTGTGATTGAGAGCTTTCAATGCTGCTTGTTGTAATGGATCTGAATAATCAGCTTGGATCTGATGTGTTTGCTGATCCATGAGGCGAATCTTCATGCCCAGATCTGCTGGGCCAAAAGCTTCCGGAAGGTAATCGTGCAGTTTTTTCGTTGCCTGATTGGGAAGCGTGATTTGGAGTGCCTCGGCGTCGGCGAGCTCATTCATAAACTGACGGCAATGGCCGCATGGTGGTGTATCAACGATAATATCGCTGAGTTTGTTTTCACCACACATCCATGCATGAGCAATGGCGGCTTGTTCGGCATGAATTGTTTGTCCGAGTGGTACGCCGGAAAATTCGATATTGGCACCAAAATATAGCGCACCGGACCCACCTCGGACGATGGCACCAACATGGAAATTGGAAACTGGCGTATCCGCATAAATAGCAGCCAGTGGGAGCAAATGTTGAGCAAGGGTGACGGCATTAAAACCAGTTGCGTCCATTAAATGCTCAACCTGTTGCGCGGTGATAGTGGCTGAAAATTTCGGATTGATGACAATCTCTTCGAGTGGTTTAGCCAGTGCCTCTGGTAATTGGCTGAGAACAGTGAGTCGGTCTTGGGTCATATGTTCATCTCTTTCATCAATTCAGGCATTTCATACTAACGCAGTTTGATGAAAATGTTGTGACTGAAATCCTGTTATAGTGATGTATGTTACTTCCATTTCATTAATAATGAGATATTAATCAATATTAAGAGGCGTAATCACTCGTTAAGTTGTCAGTAATGGGCCTAACCACAGCACCAATGCGTAAGCGAGTGGCGCCAGTATTGAAGTGATAATGCCACAAAGCACGAGCGCAAGTGAACTGAATGCTGCATCGCGGGGATCATTTTCAACACAACTGGCTGTGCCTAATGCATGGGAAATGCTTCCCATAGTTAACCCTTTTGCGATTGGATGGGTGATATGGAGCAAGCGATAAACCGGATAAGCGAAAATAGCGCCGAATAGCCCGACGATCAGCACCAAAATTGCAGCAATTGATGGCTCCCCACCAAGATTATTGGTGATCTCCATGGCAATCGGTGTCGTGACTGATTTGGAAAGTAACGCAGCGATGAGCGGTGTATCTGCATGGAATAAAACCGCAATCAATGCTGTGGTCAGCATTGACATGACACTGCCAAAAACACAGGCAAATAGGATAATTCGCCATTTGGCACGAATTTGCGGTAATTGCTCATACAGGGGATAGGCAAGGGCGACAACCGCGGGTTGGAGTAAAAAATTCACCCACTGATTGTCTGCTGCGTAAGTTTCATAAGGCACGTTAAAATAGAGCAGAATGCCGATAATAATGACGACACAAATGAGTAGTGGGTTCGCTAAAGGGGTATTACATTTTTGACATAGCCAGCGAATGGCAAAGAAAATAACAATAGTAATCAAAAGCCACATGGGTGAAATTCCTCAGTGATGTTCTTTTTTCAGCATACGATCGAGTAACAAACCCATACAGACCAACACAATGACTGTTCCACCAATTGCACTGGCAAATATGGGGAGTGCATTCTCAATCAGTGTGTCGAAATGGGTCATCAAACCGACACTGATCGGTACAAAGAGAAAAACCATATAGCGAATAAATAGTGACGCCCCCGGTTTTACCCACGAGACGGGTAACAGGCCACTGGCGAGTGCGATAAATAGAATCAGCATTCCCAAAACACTTCCGGGAATAGAAAGATGTAACCAAACCTGGATGAGTGTTCCAAGCCATAGGGAGGCCATGATTGCTCCCAAAGAAACCACCAATTTGAGTAGTGAGATGATCATGTCGAGTTCCGAAATTGAGTGATGATTGATTCTTGGTTCATGCAAGTCATATTGATGTGTAGGACTTGCATGAAGTAGCGATTCAGCAAGTGGCCCGTTATGATGTCAGGTTAAGCACATATTGGTAGATTGATTTCAGAATCTGCATCTTGTGGGGATCCTGCTCATGTTCATGAGCCAGATTTTCCAGACGAAGACTGTAATCATCCATATGTTGGGAGAAGTAGTCCTGACAGTGTGATTGCCACTGTTTTTGTTCATGTAAGGTGAGTGTTTCAGGATAGTTTCTGGCTCGATAACGGAATAATAAGGGCTTGATCCGTGAATCTTGGAAAGAGATTGATAAATCTTGTAAGGCTTCGGGCGATGTTTGGCGGATAATCTCCATCGCGGCTTTGTCAGCCGGGTTGAAAAAGTCTTGGTATAACATCGTATCGACGTCAGTATCCGTTGGATAGTCTCTCTCTTCACTAAATACTTGAACCAGCTTTTCTCTGATATCCTGAGCTTGTTTTATGAGAGATAAATGATGTAAACATTTGTCCCTATCGATGCCAATCGTACGCGCATTTTCTGCCGTGAGCGTCTTGGCAGGAGCGAGGATCGGGCACTTATTGAGATGAACCAGCTTCACCGGGATCGGTAACTCATCTTCTTGTAAATCATCACGTTTTGTGTAGAGCCGCTCCCGAATTTCGTCAGCATTGAGGTCAAAAAGTGGTTGAGGATCTTTCGCCAAATCAACCATGATAACCGCATTTTTGTTATGCGGATGCCAAGCCAGTGGCACAACCCAACTGGTATATTGGCAGTGGCTGCCGAGCATACCGGACACGTGCATTAATGGCGTCATACTGACAATATCGATTAAAGCATTCAGTTTGCGTTTATGTCGCATGGAATAGAAATAATCGAATAATTTCGGTTGCGCATTCTTGATGACTTTTGCCAATTCGATGGTTGCATACACGTCGGCCATCGCATCATGGGCATTGCTATGCTCGATACCATTTGCAACGGAAAGATGTTCGAGTTTAAAGCTGGTATTGCCATCTTCATTTTCAGGCCACACAACCCCTTCCGGGCGTAATGCATGGCAGGCTCGTGCGACGTCGAGCAGATCCCAACGCGAATTGCCGTTTTGCCAGCTCCATGCATAAGGATCAATGAAATTGCGATAACAGGTATAGCGAGTTACTTCATCGTCAAAACGGATATTGTTATAACCCAGACAGGTGGTATTGGGATGAGACAATTCCTGATGGATACGTTGAATAAACTCGGGCTCTGATAAACCTTTGTTGTTGGCTTGCTGTGGTGTGATACCGGTAATGAGTGCAGCTTCCGGTGTCGGCAGATAATCGACCGGCAGTTGACAGAAGATGACCAGCGGCTCGCCAATGATGTTGAAGTCCATATCTGTTCTGACCCCGGCAAACTGACAGGGACGATCTTTTGCGGGATGGACTCCCCAGGTTTCATAATCGAAAAAGAAGAATGTTGGTTGTGCGTTGTTTTTCATATGCTTTATGTGTTGATTAAATCAGCTAAATCAACCAATTGAATGAATACGACAGGCCATTGGAACAACGGCAGGATGGACTTCACAACTGGTAGAGATGATCATCTCGTTGGCAGTGATTCTATTTCAATAAGTATCCGATAATCAGTCATCGAAAGGCAAGACAATTCATCAATGTATACCGATGCCGACTGTCATTGCCAACAAGGCGAATACTATCATTTCGGTGGTGAAGAGAAAACAGAATGTCTTAGAGTGTCATCATAATTTGTTTGACGTGGCCGATGATACGGAATCGATCGGTATCAAACTCAAGGGGACGATAGATTGCATTGAGTGATACCAGTAATTGATGTGGCCCGTCAATTTCTAGTTTTTTGACAGAAACATAATCATGCGAATGATGGTCAACGACGACGATGATTTTACCGTGTTGCATCTCATGATTGGGTTCGACAATCACGATCGAACCTTCGGGGATACTTGGAAAACCATTCGGATTACACATTGAGTTGCCATGCACTTGCATCGCGAATGCTTGCGCTGAAATATCATCGCTGACGGTTATCCACTTTGTCACAGAACGGGTGGGAAGAGGTGCGTTCGATTGTTCGAGGACTTGCTCTGGCGTCAATAGAGGTAATACTCTGGATTGATGTTTCGCCAGTGGCTTAAAGTTTTGAATACTCTTGTCTGGCGTTGTATTTGCTGTGATGACACTCGATGATTGATAGCTCATTTCTGGTTTTTTGATCGCCAGTGTATCCCTGCTCCCGAGTAGACACTCTACTGTCGTGCCCAGTAATTCCGCGATGTTGATCAGTTTTGACGTCTCTGGTATGGCTTCACCGATTAACCATTTTCTGATTCCAGTTAGTGAGAGCCGGTAGGGGAGATTCTCCTGTAGATACCGGGCTCTGCCTCGTACAGGAATCCCTTGTTCATCGCAGATTGTGTTGAGCCGTTGCGCAAAAGTGAGAACATTATGGTTAGTCATGATTAAATCTCTAATATGAAACTAATTGTTCGCATTGTGGGCTTGAAAACAAACCGATAGTTGTATTTAATTTTGTAACTATTGGTTCTTATTGTAATGAAGTTGCATCAGAATTGCTACTGCCTGAATACTGTTTTGAATGAAACGGGATCATGATAAGACCAGCAACACTTTGTATGTGTAACCATTTATTTTTTATAAGGGAAAATCATGAGACCTGAAACATTACTGGCAAAATTTAATCTGAAAAGTATGGATTATCAAAAAATGCATCAGGGAGGAAAAAGTAGATTCAGTGTTGAGGAACAGCTCTCAATGGTCGGTGTAAGCTGGAAAGCCTCACCGATTGGCTTTCTCATTTTATTTGTCGAAACACAGGGATGTCTTCATTCTCGCCGGGCGTTGGAAAAAGAGATCCAGTCTGAAATTGTCACACTAACGACAAACTGGCGTGGTCAGCGCAGTGAGTCAGCATTTGCAGCAATGGTCAACGCGGCAATTGAAGAAGCGACTCATCCACAAGGCTGTATTTGTTCATCCTGTGGTGGTACTGGTCTTTATAAGACACCCCACCGGCAGATGAGAAAGTGTACGCATTGTAAAGACGGCCGCGTATTATGGAGTCCTGAATCACGTTATGTTGCGATGTGTTCTAATCACTTTATTTGTTCGTACCCGATATTCAAACGATACCATGTCGTTCTGGAACAGTTGAGTCAGTGGCTTGCGGCACAACGTAATGCTGCTATGTTGACGTTGATGGAAAGAATAAAATTAGAAGAAGAAGCGTATGCTCTTATGAATTAAAATATTTTCATACCACATAAAAATACTTATATTTGAATGTAATTTAACTTCTTAATAGTGTGAGCGAATATATCAAAGCACATGATTTTTTTGCGCATAATATCCACAATGAAAAGCGCTGTAAAAAAGGTCGTTTTTTATTTTTACTGTTGTAGATTTATTATATTATCTGTTCGCAATGATGCGAAGGGAAGTATTGAAATATATATTTGAATGACGCATGATATCCACAATGAAAAGCTCTGCCAAAATGGTTGAGCTTTTTTATTTCCACTGTCGTGGATCTATTATATTTCCTGTTCGCAATGATGTGAAAGGAAGTGTTGAAATATACATTTGTTTGGCGCATGATATCCACAATGCAAAGCTCTGCCCAAATGGTGGAGCTTTTTTATTTTCACTATTGTGGATCTGTTATATTTTCTGTTCGCAATGATGCGAAGGGAAGTATTGAAATATACATTTGAATGGCGCATGATATCCACAATGCAAAGCTCTGCCAAAATGGTAGAGCTTTTTTATTTTCACTATTGTGGATCTGTTATATTTTCTGTTCGTAATGATGCGAAAGGAAGTATTGAAATATACATTTGAATGGCGCATGATGTCCACAATGCAAAGCTCTGCCAAAATGGTTGAGCTTTTTTATTTTTACTGTTGTGGATCTATTATATTTCCTGTTCGCAATGATGCGAAGGGAAGTATTGAAATATACATTTGAATGGCGCATGATGTCCACAATGCAAAGCTCTGCCAAAATGGTTGAGCTTTTTTATTTTTACTGTCGTGGATCTGTTATATTTCCTGTTCGCAATAATGCAAAGGAAAGTATTGAAATATACATTTGAATGGCGCATGATACCCACAATGCAAAGCTCTGCTAAAATGGTTGAGCTTTTTTATTTTTACCATTTGAACCTATAGTATTATCTGTTCGCAATGATGCGAAGGGAAGTATTGAGATATACATTTAAATGGCGCATGATATCCACAATGCAAAGAACTATCTGAATAATTAATTTTTTATTCGTGTAAGATTTAAATTGTTCTTTCTATTCATTTAAATAACCCATTAGATCCTACTCAGGATTTGATGGGTTATTGTCGTCAGGTAGACGTGAAAGCTTATTTATATTTAATTGTATTTATGAATATTGAATTATTTGTCAATTTGAAAGGTTAATACACCATATCGTGGATGTCTTCCTTTATACAGGAGATGTATTTTGAACTCAGGAACATTACAGCTTGAATACCCCAGTCAGCTTTATGAGCAGATTGAACAATCCCTTGGACAATTATTGGGAAGTGATGTGGTGGTGAAAAACTATGATGAATATCGCACCATGACGATTGAGTCTCTGACTCTCCTGATTGAGTTTCGCTTTGGCAGAGCTGGCGCCCGAAATAGCAGCGGACAATATTGCCATGGCTATCACATTCGGATTCATTGTCTGTTACCGCGCTCAGCTGAGCGCTCTTTTTTACGTGTCTTAGACAAGGTTGCAGCGATTGAGCGTTTTGTTGATCGTAACTCTTGGGGCATCGATATTCGTCAAATTGATGCGCCTGAATTTTTGCGCTCAGAGCCGAGTGGATTGCAGTATCAGTTAGACCAAGTTGTTGCCCGAGCCGTTACTTGGCGACAAAACTTGTATCTCGGCGAAGGTCTTAATCAGTCAGACGAAGTGCGAGAAGGGATTGCTTGGGCGGTGAATCCGGTCAATTTAGATGATGCGGATGAATATCAGTCATTGGAGGTACAGTATGCGTCAGGCAATTGAGCTACTCGTCCGCGAGATGCTGAGCCCATATTTAGAACGAATCGAAACGCTTTCCAATGAACTTGAAGATTTACGCCGCCGCAACCGAAGTCTGGTCCGATTAGGTCAGGTTGCTGCAATCCATGAAAACGGCTATTTGATCAAAGTGAAGCATGGTGACTTAACAACACCATTCATTCGGTGGTTTGCTTCTTCTGCCGGTGAAACCAGAGACTATCGTTGTCCATCGATTGGTGAACAGACTTTGGTACTGAACTATGGGGCCGGTGATAACGGCAGTCAGACGGTGGCTTTGACGGGATTATTTAGCGATAGCTTTCCTTCTCCGAGTGGCGATCCCAATGAAATTTTACGGGTTTATCCTGATGGCAGCCGTATCAACTATCACGCACAGAATCACGTGCTGACAGTCGATATCAAAGGCGATGCTCATATCAACGTTGACAAGAGTGCTCATATCGTTGCCGGAGATGCCGCGACAGTGGATGCGAAAAGTATTGCTTTGAATGGTGGATCGCCCTGTGTAACGACAGCACACATTTGTCATTTTACAGGCAATCCACATGGCGATGGCTCTAGTACAGTAACAGCGGGGAAATAATATGGCGATGGATGTAACTACGTTAGAAGGTTTAATTATCAATAAATTAGAAAATATGGGTTTTAAGACCAGCGGAAAACATGCCTATGCGAAAGTGATGGCTAACGCAGTCGCTGAGGCCGTTGTTGAACATATTTCGAATCAAGCTGAAGTGAGCGTCACCAGCGGCTCATCAGCTGGAATATATAAGGTGAGCTGATGATTGGTATTGATCGTATCACTGGCAGAAAAATTGATGGTTATGAACAATTGGTCAGTCGGATCACCCAAGTGATGACCACGCCGTTAGGCGGTCGGGTCAAGCGTTCGGGTTTCGGGAGCCGAGTCCGGGAAAATCTGGCGGCGAATATGACCGACAGTATGTTGGTTCGTATCCAATCAGACGCGATTGACGCATTTTATAACCCAGAAAACGGACTGTCAGACTTTATTCCAGACAGATGTATCGCCAAACGTCATGCCACTGGCCTGAGCCTTTTCTTTTCAGGTCGTTGGCAGGGACGAACAGTTAAGTTTGAGGTGCCACTGAATGTTTCCACATCAGAATCCATTACCTAAACCAGAAATTATTAAGACCCCACCGTTTGAAGTCCTGCTCCAACAAGTGCAGCAGGATATTCTGGCATATTTTACCGAACACGCGCCAGATGATGCGACAGCGTTGGGTGAAACACTCGGCAATGAAGCTGAATTGCTGACGAAATTTGTCGAAGCATTTACGGTGATTCTCCAAAATCATATCCGGCAGTTGAATGGTCAGGCGCAACAGATGTTTGGTATGTATGCGACCGATGATGACATGATTGATTTGATTGTGAGCCAGTTAGGTGTAACCCGCCAAGTTCTTGATCCCGGAGACCCTAGTGCATTTCCTCCGATTCCACCCGTCATGGAAAGTAATGACTCTCTGCTGTCTCGATATTATTTAGCAGCTTATGCCTTGGCGAGTACCGGCACACGTTCAGGGTATCGTTTCCATGCGATGACCTTGGGGGGCAGACCCGAAGTTCAAATTGACAGTCATGAGCCGAAGCGAGTGGTCGTGACTTATGAATATTTAGAACATGAAATGGCCGGTTTGACCAAGGATGCACAAGCCCGACAAGTTTCTCCCGGTGTCGTGGATTGTTTCATTCTGACACATGAAGGCAATGGTATGCCAAGCTCGTCATTAATCGAAGCCACTCAATCTTACCTAGCGCGGGATGATATTGCTCAGGAAACTGATTTGATCACTGTAAAGTCACCGGAAATTCGCCAATGGCAATGTGAAGCGAAACTTTATACTCGTCCCGGCCCCGATGCTGATGTCGTGCTGGCTGCAGCAGAGAAAGCGGTCCGAGCCTATGCACTAAAACAGCATCGGCTTGGTGGCAGTATCGAGCCATCTATGCTCTACAGTGTTCTACTGGAGTCAACCGGAGCGCACCGCGGAGAAATCATTCAACCTGCGCAGCCATTGCGTTGTGCTTACAGTGAGGCGCCTTATCTTGAATCAGTCAAAATTACCGTTGGCACTGAAAACGTATAGTGTCCTTCCTGATAACCGAAGTCCGCTCGAACGTTCAATGGAGTTGTCATTTAGTCAGCAAATTTATGGCATTGGCAATCCATACCCGCATCTACTGGATGCCCAAAAGACTGCGTTTGAAATCGTCCCCTATATTGCATCTGAATTTCAATTGCCGGTGTGGGATACCTCTGATACAGAGCCCGTTAAACGCAACTTAGCCGGACATGCATGGCAGGTCCGAAAAATGAGTGGTACCCGTGCCGGGCTCAAGCTCGCACTGGAGTCCTTTGATTTTCAGAGCCAAATCAAACCGTGGTATCAGCAACAGCCACAAGGTCAACCGTACAGTCTGGAGATTGTTGCCTGGGAAAAAGGCAACAAACCAGTGAACGTGGCCAATGTGAAAAAGCTGCTGGCTTATATCGAAGACACTAAATCAGAGCGGGATCAGATCGAGCTATCCCTGATGTTTGGTGTCGAAACGAGCATGGGCATGGCTGGTGCCAAAGCCCCAGCGACTAGCGTGAAAGAAACAGCCGGGCAAGCCACTTTATGGTCAATGCCTGACGCCAAGATGAGCTTTGCGATAACTGGTGCTGTGCCACCAGCGGTAAGCGTTAGCCCTATTGATGCAGAGGCAACGATTCCTATCATGGCGGCTCATGTCCAGATGAATATCATGGGCTATTCAGCGCATTACAACATCACTGTTTTAACTATCAATGCGAGAGCAACGTTATGAGTGAAGACACAATTAAGTTAGTGATCACCCACAAAGGCCTGGAAGCGTGTATCAGCGCCAAAGCAAAAGGGATCCAACTATCATTAAAATGGGTATCAGCTGGCGATCGTGCCTATACCCCAAGCCCTGATCAGATGACTTTGCAAAATGAATTACAGCGAGTTGCGTTTTGTGAGTTCAAAGATATAGGTGAGAGCCAGATACAGGCGGTGGCTAAGTTCTCTGGACCTGATGAATATCCTATTCGCGAGCTTGGCTTTTGGCTAGAAGACGGCACTTTGTTGGGTGTGATCTCAGGGCCGAATACAACGCTGAACTATAAAGCGAGAAATGGCCATTGTATTCAGCCGTTTACTTTAGATCTATCGGCCATACCAACGAACTCAATTACAGTCGAAGTGGGCACTGAGAATCTGAATATTATCTTGACGGAAGAGATGATAACAATTGCTTGCGCTTTCATTAAGTCTCAAGCCATAAGCACAAGACAAATACATAATCAAATGTCAATCACAGAGCGACTACGTCATATTGAGGGAATTTCATCATGTCTATAGAGCAAAGAATCGCAGAAATGCAACAAGTATCTGCTGAACAAACGGCAGCTTCTCAAGCGATCGTACAGGAAGTATCTGGCAAAATGGCTGCCATTGATGAAAAGACCAATGACTCGATAGCCAAGGCTGAAAGCACATATGACCAAAAAGTCAACGGCTTGACCATTATTGCCACAGACGGCTATCGCAAAGCGGTCGAGCATAACTCAGGTGGTCGAAACACGGTTATTTATGATGCTCAGGGAAATCCTAATATCATGTGCGTTATTCCGCGCTTCAACATTGAAGATCTGGGATTAACGGCGCTTGAGTTGGGTACAGGTGTCCATCCGGCATTTGTAACGAACGGAGTGCCTCGCAGCGAAATCCTCATCGGTAAGTATCTGGCATCATCGGCTGCAGGTGGCTCCGCCGTTATCGGTGGGTCACAGCCGCGAACCTCGGTTAACTACGACACGGCAAAGCAGCTTTGCACACAGAAAGGGGACGACTGGCACCTGATGTCGATTCACGAATCGGCTGCGATTGCGCTCTGGTCTCTGGCTAACGGTACTGTACCTCGCGGTAATACGAACTATGGCCGCAGCCATGAGGCGAAGTGGGAGACCGCTCGCCGTTACGACAACGGATTGCCTGGCGACGCTAGCGGTATCGGACGAACCGATACAGGCAAAGGCCCGGCAACGTGGAATCACGATCATACCGAGTTCGGCGTATGTGATCTGGTCGGTAATGTGTGGGAATGGATTGACCAGATGAAATTGGATGACGGCCAGATCCTGACCACGCTGGATAACAATCCGGCAGTTGCTGAGGCTAACTGGCATCGTCACCCAGCCTATTTTGATTCGACGTCTGACAACCAAAGCGGCGGTGATGTCTACAACGGTTCACCAATGCTCAGCAACTCAGTGACCAAGCGTAACGGGCCTGTTGACAACGATAGTTACGACTATCCGTTCACGTATAACTCGCATTTTGCTGCGATCACAAAGTCGGCTGGGTATACGCCTAACGAGCTGTTGCGTCGATTGCTTATAGAATCAGCAACCACGACTACAGTTGGCGGCGGGATCTGGTGTTGCAACTATGGCGAGCGGTTCCCGCATCACGGGGGCTTCTGGTTCGATGGTTCGGCCGCCGGGCTGGGCGCGCTCGCTCTGAAATTTGCGCGGTCGTACTCTGATAATTTCATAGGTTTTCGCCCTGCTTTGTTTGTGTAACAGGAGTAAAAGAGATGTTTAGTTACATTTTTCAGGGTCAAACTCAAACAGATACGACCCGCAGCTATATGAATTCGTTGGGTATGACTCAGAAGCAGATCGAGTCGGTTTTGCAGCAAAAGGATTTTGAGGCGGCTCAAAACGTCGTCAAACGACAACAAGCTTACCGCCTGGAGTCAGACGCCCTTTTCATGGCGTGGCAGTATGATCAAACTGAAGCCAAAGAGACAGCTTGGCGTGATAAAGTCGCTGAGATTAAAGACCGTTATCCACTACCATCAGCATCGTAATTAACCGCCTCAATTAAGGCGGTTTTTTTGTACCCCAATCCCAGCCTAGTGCTGGGTTTTTAGCTTCTGGAGGCCGCTATGACAACCCAAATATCAAAGTCGGCAGAGCGTTTGGCGTATGAGGTCCGAAAAATGAGTGAGTATAAGACAAATACATAATCAAATGTCAATCACAGAGCGACTACATCATATTGAGGGACTTTCATCATGTCTATAGAGCAAAAAATCGCAGAAATGCAACAAGTATCTGCTGAACAAACGGCAGCTTCTCAAGCTATCGTACAGGAAGTATCTGGCAAAATGGCGGTCATTGATGAAAAGGTCAATGACTCGATAGCCAAGGCTGAAAACACGTATGACCAAAAAGCCAACGGCTTGACCATTATTGCCACAGACGGCTATCGCAAAGCGGTCGAGCATAACTCAGGCGGTCGAAACACGGTTATTTATGATGCTCAGGGAAATCCTAATATCATGTGCGTTATTCCGCGCTTCAACATTGAAGACCTGGGATTAACGGCGCTTGAGCTGGGTACAGGTGTGCATCCGGCATTTGTAACGAACGGAGTGCCTCGTGGCGAAATCCTCATCGGTAAGTATCTGGCATCATCGGCTGCAGGCGGCTCCGCCGTTATCGGTGGGTCACAGCCGCGAACCTCGGTTAACTACGACACGGCAAAGCAGCTTTGCACACAGAAAGGGGACGACTGGCACCTGATGTCGATTCACGAATCGGCTGCGATTGCGCTCTGGTCTCTGGCTAACGGTACTGTACCTCGCGGTAATACGAACTATGGCCGCAGCCATGAGGCGAAGTGGGAGACCGCTCGCCGTTACGACAACGGATTGCCTGGCGACGTTAGCGGTATCGGACGAACCGATACAGGCAAAGGCCCGACAACGTGGAATCACGATCATACCGAGTCCGGCGTATGCGACCTGGTCGGCAATGTGTGGGAATGGATTGACCAGATGAAATTGGATGACGGTCAAATCCTGACAACGCTAGATAACAATCCGGCGGTTGCTGAGGCTAACTGGCATCGCCACCCAGCCTATTTTGATTCGACATCCGACAACCAAAGCGGCTCTGGCAGCAACGGTTCACCAGTGCTCAGCAACGCAGTGACCAAGCGCAACGGGCCAACTGACGACGATAGTCACGACTATCCTTACATGATCAACCCGCATTTTGCCGCGATCACAAAATCGGCTGGATATACACCTAACGAGCTGCTGCGTCGATTACTCATCGAATCAGCAACCACAACGACAGTTGGCGGCAGCCTCTGGTGTCGCAACTATGGCGACCGATTCCCGCTTCTCGGGGGCAGTTGGGGCAGTGGATCGAACACCGGGCTGGGCGCGCTCAATCTGCTCAATGCGCGGTGGTACTCGCTCAATAGCATAGGTTTTCGCCCCGCTTTCTTTGTGTAACAGGAGTAAAAGAGATGTTTAGTTACATTTTTCAGGGTCAAACTCAAACAGATACGACCCGCAGCTATATGAATTCATTGGGTATGACTCAGGAGCAGATCGAGTCGGTTTTGCAGCAAAAGAATTTTGAGGCGGCTCAAAATGTCGTCAAACGACAACAAGCTTACCGCCTTGAGTCAGACGCCCTCTTCATGGAGTGGCAGTATGATCAAACTGAAGCCAAAGAGACAGCTTGGCGAGATAAAGTCGCTGAGATTAAAGCCCGTTATCCACTACCATCAGCATCGTAACTAACCGCCTCAATCAAGGCGGTTTTTTTGTACCCGAATTCCAGCCAGACGCTGGGTTTTTGGTTTCTGGTGGCCGATATGGCAACCCAAATATCAAAATCGGCAGAGCGTCTGGCGTATGAGGTGCTTTCGCCATACCTATATCCGAATCATCAGCACTAGCATCAGAAAGGCGACATCGTCGATTTGCTTCCTTGTGAAGCTGAATTTTTAAAACTGGATGGCAAGGTGGAAGTAGTGCTGACCACTCAACAGAAGGAGAAGGCGAATGCCTGATGTTGGAATTACTGGGGTGTTGACTATCTTTAACTGCCACTTTTTAAAAACGGCACAAATTTAATGAACAGCGTATAAGGAGCACTTAATGAGTACGCAAGAAATCGGGAATCTGATTAAATCTGTCAATGATATGACGGCTACAGTAGCGAGTAAGATGGGGCAGATTGATCTGAAGGTAGATTATTTCGAGAAAAATGCCCCGGCAATTGTACGGGCACAGGCAAGCAAAATCATTTTTTTGAGCGAAAATGGTAGTGATTCAAATAATGGATTGACGATAGATAAACCCAAGAGAACAATGCAGGCCGCTATTAATGAGGGAATGGTCGGCGGTGTTTTAACTATTTATTTGGATAGTGATTTTTTATTGGATAGTAATGTTATGTTTGCGGCCAATATTATTATTACTTCAACGTCTCGCTTCACTCAAGCAAATGGCCGCCGAGCTAAGTTGACGGCAAAACAGGTGGAGTCGGCGAATCATTTGCTTACCGATGGTAGCACTAAGACGATTTACTACATGTGCAAGATGTTTGGTCTGAATTGTGCAGCAAGTATGACAATTCAGAATGTTGATCTGATTATCCCATCTGTGACCTATTGGTTAACTCTTTCTCCCAGTCTTGGTATACGAAGAGTAATATCAAGTCGAGCGGCTTTCGTTTCATTTGGTAATATCGATGGGGTTTCCCATTACAATTCGTTCAATCTGATATCGTCAAACCTTGATCTTGGTGATAACGCGATTTTAGTTGATGGTAACCATCACGTTGAACCCTATCAGGCATCCATTGTTCGGGCATCACTGTATAATTCTGTTGTGGCTAAAGGTGAAGGGGCTAACGTATTCGGTCAGAATATTTGGTTCCGAAATGGCCAGTTTGTATCTTCCACTGAAACTCATTCAACTAAACGAGGTGATTAATGGAACGTATTATTAAGTTTGCTGTTATTGATGGGAAAGAAGTTTTTAACCTTCCGGTATCGAACCGAGATACAGACAGCAACCAGTTAACTCAATTTTCTTTTGATCAATTAGAGGATGCCTATAAGACGTCCCGTTGGGATGACATCCGAGTGGCGCGCAATCGCTTGGTCTCTGAGACCGATTGGACTCAGATTCCTGACGCGCCTTTGACTGCTGAGAAGAAAGCCGAGTTCACGGCTTACCGTCAAGCACTGCGTGACATTCCCCAAAATCATGATGATCCGGACTCTGTCACTTGGCCATCCAAACCAACCATTTAATTACCGCCTAAATTAAGGCGGTTTTTTACATCCAGCCCCAGTTAAATGCTGGATTTGAAATTATGGCTACTTTTCAAATGATGGACATATTCATTCTGCAGCAATTCAGACTGCTGCGATTGGAAAAACTAACCTGTTAGGTGACAAAGATGAGTACAAAAACTACATCAGACTATCGTAAGGGTTTATGTCGATGCTGAAAATGGTAATGACAGTAATGACGGTATATCGGCACCCTATAAGATACTTAAAGCGGCACTAGCGTGATCGATGCCATTACCAGTCCTCTTTGGAGATTAACCTCACATCAAACGTTGATATGTTGATGATGCAGATAACCCGACAACGCTGTCATCAGGCAATTTAACCAAACTGAATGATTATGTTCAGACGCTCGCTGATATTCCGCAGCAATACAGTGATCCTGATGCGGTTGTCTGGCCGTCATTTCCTGAGTTTTGATAGGTAACATCAAGCAAAAACTGAAGTGCCGCGAAAGCGGTTTTTTGTACCCCAATCCCAGCCTAGAGCTGGGTTTTTAGTTTCTGGAGGCCGATATGGTAACCCAAAAATCAAAGTTGGCAGAGCGTCTGGCGTATGAAGTGCTTTCGCCATACCAATGTCCGAATCATCGGCACTGGTATCAGAAAGGCGATATCGTCGATTTGCTTCCTTGTGAAGCTGAATTTTTAAAACTGGGCGGCAAGGTGAAAGCTGTGCTGACCACTCAACAGAAGGAGAAGGCGAATGGCTGATGCTGGAATTGCCCCTTCTGTCAGTGGTGCAACTGCACCCGAATTGAATGCAAATGCTGTCGAGGCAAGCGTTGTTATTCCAGCGATTGTTGGACATGGTTAAATCAATATGACTGGCTATTCAGGGCATGACAATATCACTATTTTAGCCATCAATGCGAGAGCAACACTATGAGTGAAGACATAATTAAGTTAGTGATCACCCACAAAGGCCTGGAAGAGTGTATCAGCGCCAAAGCAAAGGGAATCCAATTATCATTAAAGTGGGTATCAGCTGGTGATCGTGCCTATACCCCAAATCCTGACCAGGCGACTTTACAGAATGAATTGCAGCGAGTCGAATTTGGTGAATATAAAGACATGGGGCTTGGTCAGATTCAAGCCATAGCTAAGTTTAGCGGTGAGCTGGAATACCCAATTCGAGAATTAGGGGTCTGGCTTGAGTCAGGAACACTGTTGGGGGTAATCTCTGCCCCTGATACAACATTGAACTACAAAACGAGAAATGGCCATTGTATTCAGCCGTTTACACTGGACTTGAGTGTTCTTCCAAGTGACACGGTTACAGTGGTGGTCGGTATGGAGAACTTCAATATCCTTATCGATGATGAATTTGCTCAGATGGCGAAAGTTCAGGTGGATACCATGCACCGGCAAATCCTCCACGAGTTTCGGATATTGGAGTTGGAAAACAAGTAATAAAGGGTCTTGGTGACTCAAAGAACTGCCATTTTTTGAACATGTCACTCATTTAAGCAGCAGCGTATCAGGCGCAGTTCATGGAATAGCGCCAAACATTACGTGATATTCCACAACACAACAGCGACCCGAATGCTGTTGTATGGTCTGAAACCAACTATCTAACCAGCGCCGAAATCAAGGTGCTTTTATCCTCAAATAGAATGAAGGAGTTGTTTATGTTCGCGCAAGAACTTGCAGCATTAACGGAATCAGTGAATGCAGTGACAGAAGCCGTCACAGGAAAAATAGGGCAGATTGACCAGCGGATGGCGTTGGCTGAAGCAGAGTTCAAGCAGTTTTTAACTGACGCTGATGAACGTTATACCACCCGGAAAGGGATATATGTAGATGTTTCTGGAGAGGATAATAAATTCTATCCGGTTTACATTCCTGCAGCACAACCCGGTATCACTGAATTACAAATTAGTCGAAGTTTGCACGATGACCGAGAAGGTGCCGGTGCACTCACTGCTCGGTACTTATTACAGAATAATGGCTGGGGTGTTTTATCTGATATTTTACTGGTTGATATATTTGGACATAAATTTAATGAAATGACACCAGATGCAGTTAAAACGGATGGGTTTATTGCTGATTTTATCAATGGTAGTGCTTATGTTCTGGGGGCGATATTTTGGTTGCGTGGGGGGCACCGTTATTTAATTTCATCGACCAAAAAAGAATTTCAGCAAGTGATTACGCATGATGAACTTATTACAACAAATGTTTTTGACCATCACAATATTCGGGTATTCAAGTCTGGATTTGATATAGATATCGGCGAATCTCATATCGTGACTGAAGTGAAGACGTCGCGTAATCTGGATCATATACCGACGTTGGAATATATCCGAGGACGATGATTCATCTCAGCCCACTTCGCTTCACAATGATGAACATTTTCATTCAGCAGTCATCCAGACTGCTGTAATTGGAAAAAATACCACTGTAAATCAGACTCTCGTAAGGGTTTATGTCGATGCTGAACATGGTAATGACAGTAATGATGGTATATCAGCATCAGCGTCCTATAAGACACTTAAAGCAGTATTAACGCGAGTAATGCCGTACGGTTCTTATTTGGCTGTTCAACTATTATCAGACGTTGATATTACGTCGGAAACATAGTTCAACGCTCGACATGTCGTGATCGATTTGAATAAATACACACTGAACTTCTCGTCGATCAATGTATTTGATCACTGGCCGGGACAGGTGTAGCGTCATTAAGAGGAGCATGAGAGACCTTTCTCATCATCCATAAGTAAAAACTGAAGCGCCGCGAAAGCGGTTTTTTTGTACCCGAATCCCAGCCTAGAGCTGGGTTTTTAGTTTCTGGAGGCCGATATGGCAACCCAAAAATCAAAGTTGGCAGAGCGTCTGGCGTATGAAGTGCTTTTGCCATACCAATGTCCGAATCACCGGCACTGGTATCAGAAAGGCGACAGCGTCGATTTGCTTCCCTGTGAAGCTGAATTTTTAAAACTGGGCGGCAAGGTGAAAGCTGTGCTGGCCACTCAACAGAAGGAGAAGGCGAATGCCTGAGATTGCATCATTTGTGCATAATGGTATTAGTGTCGAGAATCATCCCGCACCACCACCAATGGGGCCTCTGGGCAACATCGTTTTAGGTGTCGTCGGGACTGCACCCAATGCTGATACATCATTGACCCAAAATACACCGATTCGTATTGCGAATATGGCTGATGTCGCAAAACTTGATATGACCGGGGAAGAAAAAGGGACGTTGTGGCGAACTTGTTATGAAACATTCCGTTTGGTGTCTGTGCCGATCTATGTCGTGATTGTTGAAGAAGGCCCAGAGCTGTCGGATACGATTAACAATGTGATTGGTAAGGTTGATGCAACCACTGGTCAGCGAACCGGGATTCAAGCCTTGGCCGACTGCATGGAAACACCAACACATATCAGTGCGCCGGGATTTAACACCAAACCGGTGGCTGATGCTTTGGCTGCTATGGGGAAACGTTTATTTGCGATTCCTGTCGGTGATGGTCCGAATACCAATGACAACGAGGCCGTTGCCTATTCACAAAGTCTTGGTGGTGAAGGAACCGGTTATGAATCTTTCTATCTGGTTGACCCACAGGTCTCTGTTTACAGTCAGGCGGCAAAAGGTAATGTCTCTTTCTCTGGTGCTGCGATTGCTTTGTCTTGTTTCGCACGAGTCAAAGCATGGGAAAGCCCGGCGAAAGGGGGAATGGGCGCATTGATCAACGGTACGGCCCGGACGATTGATTACAATATTATGGATAAATCCACGAATGGGGATTTGTTAAACCGTAATGGCGTGTCCTACTTCGCTCGGACATCATTGGGTGGTTTCTCACTGATCGGTAACCGCTGTGTTATGGGGCGCTTCGTCTCTCAGGTTGGTCTGGAATACGCCATTGTGCGTAAGTTGGCCAAGACGGCTCAGAGTGCGATGGCAATAAATTTGAGTAAATCCTTCATGGAGCAGGAAATCACCAAACTCAATGTTTGGCTGAAATCACTGCAAGCGGATGAAACCGTGATGGGTGCTCAAGTCTATCTGCATCCGACACTCAATAACGTTGAAAATTACCGCAATGGCGAATGGCATATTGCTATTAAATATTACGGCTATGCGCCGAATGAACATATGGTGTACCACATGATTGAGGACACCGGTATCGTTGAATCATTTCTTGAGGAGGTCCTTTAATGGCAGGCCAACGTTCACGCATTACTCGTTATGCAATGATTAAGGGGCATCCGTTAATCAAAGAGCTAGACGAATTTACCCCACCAGAGATCAAAAAGGTCATGCAAGAAACCCGTGGTGGTTCTTTCATTCCCGGTGAGATCATGGTTGGTCTTGAAAAGATGCATAGTAAGTGGAAAGTCAAAGGCGCCAACCAAGCGCTTCTATCTGCTTATGGATTAGCCCCCGGAGAAGATTGTCAGGTTGATATCAAAGAATCCCATCAGGATGAAGATGGCAATAGTTTTGCAATCGTTTATAGCCTGACTGGGGAAATTGTCTCCGTGACTGAATCGGCCAGCAAAATGGGGGAATTGCCGGATCACGAAATGGAAATGGCCGTTAATGCATATAAGAAAACTGAAAATGGCAAAGTCATTTATGACATCAATCGTAAGGCTCAAATTCTCAATCTGGGCAATGGCGATCTGATGGCAGTTCATCGCCTTAATGTCAGTATAGCCTAAGTTCAGGATTGATTTTTCTGGAATTACTACCAATCAGGCCCCTTTCGGGGCCTTTTTTATAAGGTATTTTTGAGGAGAGTTTTACTCTATGTTGCATATTCACAATCTAGTTTGGCCCATTGAAGATGATAAGGGTCAACAACTAAATCACGTACAAATTCATACCATTACCGTCGGGCAACAGCGAGAGCTCAGCCGGAACCATCAGCATGATGACAATCAATTGCTCTGGGAGTGTGTCTGTTTGAGTACCGGATTGACACCATCTGAATTGAAAAAGTTAGTGACCCCTGATTTTAATTCGATTCGAGAACACGTACTGGAACTGATGCAATCAGGCGCTGCAACATTTATGGCTGATGAATTCAATCGTGATGAACCCACATTACTGATCCCGATTCAAGGCGATGATGGTCAGGAAAAAACGCACTATAAATTGCGTCCACCAACGGTTGCGACTACGGAACTGATGGAAACCCATCAGGATGAATGGGAAAGAACGCTGTTCATCAGTGCCAGTTGCTGTGGTTTTACGCATCAAGAGCTGATGCGCTTGAGTCTGCCAGACTGGAATCAGCTTCAAGAGCGGCTCATCGATTTTTTGCAACAACCGGCGGACTACTTTCGCCAAGAGATGTTGAAGTCCTGACGGATGTTATCCCACTGGTCTACCACGTATCCCCGAAGGAGATCATGGATTGGCGTATTGATGATGCGCTGCGTCGTTACTATTTGGCTACGGCAAAACTGGGGATTAAGAAGGGATAAGTCATGGCTGATTCGAAAATAACGCCCCAAATGGCGGGGGCTAACCGTCAAAGCGAGATAACGCTCCGCGTTGATCATTTGCAGCTGCCCAATTCTGGTGTTGTACCTTCAGGAGAAACAGATCTCAAAGGTGAAATGACACAGTTGGTCAAGCAAGTGAAAACGGATATAAGTTCGGCGCTGAAACCTGTGTTGGCAGTGGGAAAACGTGTTGTTGCATCTGAACGTGCATTTGCCGATGTTAAAAAATCAGTGCACTTTTCCAATGACCAAGAAGCCAATCAGTATCAAAGCGATATGATGCGTTTGGCAGGTGATCTGGGTTTAAAACAGGAATCTGTTGCTCAAATTGTGAGTGATGCTGCCCAATCCGGCATTGAAAAAAATCAACTGCTATCATTTGCTAAATCGGCGGCAAAAGTTGCCGTTGCATGGAATGTCTCGGCAAAAGATGCAACGGCAACACTTGCACATTGGCGTGCTTCAATGCAGCTTTCACAACAGCAAGCGATGGGGTTGGCGAATGCAACCAATGCCTTGAGTCATAGTATGGGGGTGAAGGCTAAATCTGTAGCCGCAGTCGTGACACAGCAAGGGGAAGCTGGGACCAAGGCTGGCTTAAATGTTCAAGAAACAGCGGCATTATCAGCCAGCCTGCTTACCAGTGGCTCCACTGAAGCACAGGCCAGTGAGGCCATCAGCAATATTCTTGGATCACTCACAGCAGGGAAAGCGAAAAACACGCAACAGAAAGCAGCAATGACAACGCTTGGTATCGAGCCCGCCGATTTAGCTCAACGGATGGAAGCAGATGCCCGAGGAACCTTGCTTGATGTTTTCGATCGCTTGAAAAATATTTCGCCTGATCAACGCGAAGATGTTGTTACAGATCTATTTGGTGAGAAATCAACAGCCGCGATCTTAAAGTTAGTCGGGAGTCTGGAACGGGGGAATAAAAGCTTAAACGCAGCGTTCGAACAAGTGGATAACAAAAGCAACTATTCAAATAGTATCGACACTGATTATGACATATTCGCGAAAACTCCTGCCCATCAGTTGGAACAGCTCAGTGTGCGTTTTGACCAAATATCTGTCGCACTTGGTCAGGGGTTGTTACCGATTGTAAATAACATGCTGCCGCCATTGCTCAGTGTGGTCGATAGTATGAATAAATTCGCTGAAGCGAACCCCAAACTTGCCACCGGTTTATTGGTTGCGACAGCGGCCGTCATTCCATTACTCAAAGCTGGCTCTGCCATTGTTAAATTCTCTCAATTAATGAAGGGAGGCGGTCAAGATCGTCTCAAAGTTGATCAAAAAAATATTTTTGCTGCCGGATTGAATAAAACTCGTCGAGCAGCCAAGCGAGCGACATTGCAACTAGCTCGTTTGAATCGAGAATTGAATCGACTTGGATCACAATCATTGAGTGATTCCGGTGGCCGTGATTCAGGCGGTAGTGATGGCGATGAATCACGTCGCAAGCGTAAAGAACAGCCTCGGAAACGGCCTCGGAAACGACCCCGTATCCGCAATGCCGGAGGGTTACGTCGTCAAACTGCTCGCTTTGCTCGGTGGATTGCTCGAACGCCTCAAATTGTTGGTTCTATGTTCAGCGGTTCAAAACTGAAGTCCGGCCTATCGGGTGCCATGTCAAAAGTCGGTAGTGTATTTAAAGGCGTGGGCGGTGCAGTGTTTAAAGGTGCAGGCAAGTTATTTAAACCGTTAGATACTGCGCTCAATGGCGTCACACGTCCTCGGGCCCCTACCCACAATACTGGAGGGCCCCGTACCCACAATGCCGGAGGGCTGCGTCGTCAATCCGCTCGCTTTGCTCAGTGGGTTGCCCGAACGCCTCAAATTGTTGGTTCTATGTTCAGCGGTGCAAAACTGAAGTCCGGCCTATCGGGTGCCATGTCAAAAGTCGGTAGTGTATTTAAAGGCGTGGGCGGTGCAGTGTTTAAAGGTGCGGGCAAGTTATTTAAACCGTTAGATATTGCGCTCAATGGCGTCACACTGGCGTCTGCGATTGCCAGTGGTAATAAAAAAGAGATAGCAGGGACTGCAGGAGATATGCTTGGCGGGATGGGCGGTGCAGCAGCCGGTGCAATGGCTGGTGCCGCGATAGGATCCGTTGTTCCAATTCTTGGAACCGCTGTAGGGGGATTAGTTGGTTCTGTTGTGGGCGGACTTGGCGGTAGTAGTGTTGGTCGCTGGTTGGGAGAGAGTTTTAACTCTCTGCTCGGTGAAGATAAAACCGACAAAGCAGCGCCTGCAGCTGTTGCAGAGCAGAGCAAGCAATTAGAACAATCTTCTCAGCAACAAATCAATTTTGCCCCTGTTATTCATGTCACACCATCGGGGAATCCAGCTTATGATCAAGGGTTTAGTACGCAGCTGTTAGAGCAAATGAAAGCTGAGCTGAGCCCGATCTTGCTCGGAAATAATGATGTTGCAACTCGGGCTGATGCCAGTCTTCTAGACAGGAGTAATACATGAAAGAAATGATGTCATTGGGTGGATTTGCTTTCTCGTTGAGTAAACATACGCCTTATGAAGGTTTACAGCGCACCAGTAATGGGGGATGGGTGACTGTCCCCCGCTATGGTCAGAAACCAATCAGTCAAAATCTGGGTCAGCCTTTGGACAAAATCAGTATGACTGGTACTTGGTTTCATGGGGAGGGTATGAAAAACATGCAGGCGTTGAGACAGCTACAGGCTCAGCGAAAGCCTTTGGTTTTAATGGATGGATACGGGCAATCCATGGGCCAATGGGTCATCAAAGTATTGCAAGAAAAACAAGACCGAATCATTGATGATGGAACCGCCTTTGTGGTGGGGTTCTCCATTGAGTTAGAGGAATATGTGAGTTAGAGGACGATGCAGATGACTACCATGCTCAGTCGTGACGGGGACTTAGTCCCACAATTATTATGGTTATCATTGGGTCGGGATGATGATGAAGCGGAAGAGGCGCTTTATATGCTCAATCCTGGTTTAGAGCTTTATGGGCCAGTGCTTCCGGCTGGTATTACAATCAAGTTACCGGTATTACCCGAGCTGATGCCAACGACGGTGGTGAATATATGGGATTAGGCAGTATTCCTCAAGTCCGAATTAGTGGCCCCGGGGAGGAAATTATTAATTCACGGTTAACCTCTTGGGAGCGGGTTGATGTCTCTTCTGACCAATCTGATGTGATCACGCTGCATGTTGATACGGCCGGTCAGACCGGGTTACCAAAAGAGGGGGCCGAATTAATATTTTCTGAAGGGTATCAAGGCCAGTTAGTTCATAAGGGCAAGTATAAAATTACCCGCATCTCTCCGCGATTATTTCCACCAACCGTGACGATTGTTGCAACTGCAGCGCCCTTTCAGGTTCAAGATAAAACGGGGTTTAAAGAACGCCATACACGGACATTTACTGCCATATCGCTGGCTGAAATCTTCCGTCAAATTGTGACATCACATGGTTTTAGTCCGAGAGTGGCATCGAAATTTGAAACCGTATGGTTTAAACACCTTGATCAGATGAACGAAACGGATAGCGCATTTTTATCCCGTCTGGCAAAGCGTCACGATGCAATTGCTAAACCTGTCGATGGGTTATATGTTTTGGCAGAAAAAGGACAGACCAAAACAATCACAGGCCAAGATGTACCTTCAGTAACTGTTGATGTATCCGATAATAATCATCCTTCAGATTTCAGAAGATTTATCAATTGTCAGCTTGAATTGGCGAGTCGGAGAAATGTTTCGGGTGTCAAAGCCAAATGGATTGAGAGTTATACTGGGCTTGAATATGAAGTGTTTTCAGGTAAGGCACCTTTTATGGTGTTGCCACAATCTTATGAAACGTCATCTGAAGCTCAACAGGCATGTGATAATGAACTGCAGAAAATCATGCGTGAGAAAGATAGTATCCGTATCGATCTGCCCGGTGACCCTTATTTAGTAGCAGAAGGCATACTCGAACTCAATCAATCGTTCCCCCCGGAAATGGTTGGTCAATGGTCAATTGACCAAGTGACTGCCCGTGGCGATAGTTCTGGTGGTTATCGTTGTGCTGTTGTTGCGACGCGACCCGTAAAGCGGGCTGAATAACCGTTTGTTTGTGCATTGCCATCCATTCAGTTATCCCTATTTTCTTACTCCCGTCACAGCTTGTGTCCGGCAAAACAGTAACATAGCCGAAACCTGTGATTCCGGTTAGACTGGAATACATGAAGGGATGATGCAAGTTTGCTGCTGTTGCGAGGCATAAGAGGATAAGCAATGTTGGATACAAGTCTGAGCGATATGATTCAAAACCGAATTGACCAGAAAACCAAACCGCTCGGTGCTTTAGGTAAATTAGAGGCTGTGGCCCATCAATTAGCCCTGCTCCAGAGTCAGGGACTGGCTCAGCCGATTGGGCAAATCTGTATCAATCAACCGACCGTTCTGGTGTTCGCTGGCGATCACGGTATTGCGGATGAAGGCGTGAGCATTGCACCGAGCGCAGTCACACAACAGATGGTCCTCAACTTTCTTGCCGGAGGCGCTGGTGTGAACTGTTTCTGTCGGGCGAATCAAGTTGCACTCAAGGTGATTGATACCGGGATTTTGCTACCGGTTGAATCAGAATCGGAGCAATTGATTGTCCAGCGTCTCGGGGAACGGACGGGGAACTTGGCAAGAGAACCCGCAATGACCATGGCACAGGTTGAGCAAGGGATCGCTCTGGGACGACAAGTGGTATTAGACACCATTCAGAACGGCTCTAATTTGGTTATGTTCGGTGAAATGGGAATCGGCAATACCAGTAGTGCTGCGGCCATTTTAGCGGCATTATCCGATGATGATGTTGAATCTTGTGTCGGTCTGGGAACCGGTATTTCACAGACTCAGTATCGGAAAAAAGTGGCATTGGTTGCCGCCGGAGTTCATCGGGCAAAAGGACTTGCACCCAAAGCGGTTCTTGCTGAAGTCGGTGGTTTTGAAATTGTGCAGATCGTTGGTGCTTTTTTGGCTGCCGCAGAGCAACAGATCGCTGTTCTGGTTGATGGTTTTATTGTCACCGTTGCAGCGATGGTTGCCACGCAACTGCAACCCGAGTGTCGAGAGATCATGATTTTTGCGCATCACTCACAAGAGTCGGGGCATCAACGCGCGTTGGCATTATTAGGTGCAAATCCGTTGCTGGATCTTGATTTGCGTTTGGGAGAGGGGACCGGTGCTGTCCTTGCTGTGCCGCTCGTCCGCGCTGCGGCTGAATTTTATAATACCATGGCCAGTTTTGCACAAGCTGGCGTTGAGGTGACATGTTAAGTCGGGCCACGTATCAGCTTGAATTGTTTCTGCTGTCATTGAGCTTTTTCACTCGGATTCCTGTGCCTGCATCCGTGCCTTATTCAACTGAACGGATGAATCAGTCCGGTCGCTATTTTTCATTGGTTGGTTTGTTGCTCGGATTGATTTGCTATGGCGTTTATAGTCTTTGTGCTCTGGTACTGCCGGAACACTTGAGCATTCTACTGATGATGGGATGCAGTCTTCTATTGACGGGTGCGTTTCACGAAGATGGCCTGACCGATATGGCTGATGGCATCGGCGGTGGCATGACGACGGAGCGACGTCTGGCCATTATGAAAGACAGCCGAATTGGTACTTATGGCGCTGCGGCGTTAATCATGGCCTTACTTATGAAATATAGTGTGCTCTCTTCGCTGGCAATGCATGCTTCTATGTTACAGATTTTGTTGGTGGGTAATGGACTGAGCAGAGCCGTCGCCGCTTCGCTTATTTATGACATGCCTTATGTATCGGATATCCACACCAGTAAGAGTAAGCCATTGGCCAGTCGTCAGACCGCCCGGGAGTTAGGAATCTTACTGTTTTTCGGTATAATTCCGTGTATCGGATTGGATTTATCGATACTGTTGATCATCGGTTCGGTCAGTTGTTTATTACGATTTGCTTTAAAACAGTGGTTACTCCGTCGCATCGGTGGCTTTACGGGAGATTGTCTGGGTGGGGTTCAGCAGATCACAGAATTGGCGATTTATCTGATATTTGCAGCGATGATGATGCTTCAGGTAACGGCTTAACGGTTGCTGAATTACCAAAACTTGACTGGGATGATGTGGATAGGATGATGCCCGGACAATGGTTCGGTCATCGGCGGATATGATGTAAAAAGCATTGGTGTCACATTGTGGATAATCACGCGATGCTTTTCTGCAACTAAATGATAAAATTGCGCTTTGTTGAGTCACTGGGCACTGCGGTTCGTCAGGCCTTAATATTGCTGTTCTATCGGTTGAAGGAGTAACACATGAGCAATTCACTTTTTCGTCAATCATTTCTGATTGATAGTTTATATAGTGATGGTGCTCTTTTATCGAGTGAATATACAACGGATGATGGGGTGTTGTTAAAGCTACATGGTCCGGGGATTCTGGAAGTCATTCCACCACAAATGGATGAACTGACACAGCATATTGTCGTCTCGTGTGCGATTCACGGTAAAGATGCCGGGCCGGTTGAATTAGTCAATCGTATTGTTTCTGATATCGACAGTGGATTCCAGCCAGTCCGGGAGCACTGTCTGTTTATCATTGCTCATTTAGAAGCGCTTAAACACCATACGCAGTTTTTTGAGGAAAATCTGGAACGTTTATTTGATGATAAGCCGAGAGAGTCTTCACAAGAACTTGTGATCGCAGATAATCTAAAAGTTCTCCTCAAATCATTTTGGAAAGACACCCCCAGTGATCAACGCTGGCATTTTGACTTACACAGTACATTGAATTCCTCCCTCTATCATTCGTTCGCCATTAGTCCCAAAGTTCGACATCCTGTTCGGCCAAAAGAACTGATCCATTTTGTTGAATTAGCCCATCTTGACGCACTGGTTTTAGCCAATGCGCCTTCTAGCTCTTTCAGCTGGTATACCGCGGATTGTTATTCCGCTCGCGCTTTGGCGATTGAATTGGGTCAATCATCCCGACTAGGGCAAAGTCCATTAGAAGGCTTTAATGCATTTGACATTACGCTGCGTGATTTGTGTGCCCGGGAAGTGAATGAACACTTGCCAAGAAAGATAAAATTTTATCGGGTCAGCCGGACAATTGTTCGTCTTAACGATGATTTTGATTTTATTTTTTCAGATGATGTCGAAAATTTTACTGCTTTCATGCACGGAGAAGTGTTCGGTCATGACGGTGATAAGCCGTTAATGGCCAAAAATGAGGGAGAGGCGATTCTCTTCCCGGATAAACATGTTCCGATTGGTGAACCTGCTTTATTGATGGTCTGCCCGGTAACCGTGAGGTATGAGCAGAATCAATTGGTTTATGACTAATTGTTATTTGTGATACGACAGTATTTGTCGTCCTCGGATATATTTCAAAGCAGAGGTCTGCCGGATAGGAGCAATCATAGGCATGACCTCTTTCTATTTCTCGGGTGAAACGTTAAGGTGAGCCCATCTGTTTTCTCTGATTTGATAGTCCATGAATTTTACACAACTTCTTTTTGAAAAAAGGAAGCGCTGGTATCGTGCAATGATCACGATGAGTGTGCTGCTACTGGTGTCTGGTGCCGTTTATATTTTTGCCGGAGAGGTCTTTATTGCACCGTGGCACGAGATGACAGGGTTTGAGCAGCAATTGATTTTGGAACTACGCTTGCCTCGATTACTTGCGGCGATGGTGATTGGTGCATGTTTGGCTGTGTCAGGAGCAACGTTACAGGTGTTGTTAGGCAATGTCCTGGCTGAGCCGGGAATTATTGGTGTTTCCGGTGGTGCAAGTGTGGCGATGGTGGTCATTCTGTTTTTCTTCCCATTTGCAGCTACACCGTTGGTTTTTATGTTCGGTGCAATTATTGGTGCTATGGTTTTTACGGTTATCTTAGTCGGGATCGCCCGAAGTATGAAATTGACGACAATTCGACTATTGTTGGTTGGCGTCGCGTTGGGGATTCTGACTCGCTCTGTCGTCACTTGGGCATTTTACTTTAGTAATGATTTGAGTTTGAGACAATTGATGTACTGGCTGATGGGGAGTATTGGCGGTATCGATTGGTCTTACCATTTACTTTCATTGTTGATCTTACCCGTGTTGATATGGCTGATGGGGCAAGGACGAGTACTAGATCGGTTAATGATGGGGGAGATGCATGCCAAGCAGTTGGGAATTGATGTCCATCGTATCCGCTGGAAGTTGGTTGTCGCTGTGGCAGTGTTGGTGGGTGCATCTGTCGCTTTAGGTGGAATCATCGGCTTTGTCGGACTGGTTGTACCGCATTTGTTACGTTTGGCTTTCGGGACTGAAAATCGTTATCTTTTACCGCTTTCAGCTGTCGCAGGGGCATTGTTACTGGTCTTTGCTGATTTAATTTCCCGGACGGCACTAGATGCTGCTGAATTACCTTTGGGAGTCGTGACGACAACGATCGGTGCTCCCGTATTTGTATGGATGTTATTGAAAAATCATGATTCACGTTAAAAATCTCTGTGTCGGTACGCGCCTGCTTCCTCTGGGGTTTGATTGTGGTCAAGGTGAATTGATCCATATTGTCGGCCCAAATGGTAGCGGTAAAAGCACATTACTGGCTGCTTTGGCTGGCATGATCCCTCATCAAGGCTGTGTACAACTTGGGGAGATAGATCTGACGCGTCTTACCTTGCCGGAATTAGCCCAGTTCCGGGCCTACTTGTCGCAACAGGAACGTCCGGCTTTTGCGATTGATGTCTGTCAATATCTTGCGCTCTCCATTCCGTCGGCTCTATCCGTCACTGCCGAACAGTCATCTGACGTTATTGAACTACTGATTCAGCGATTAAATTTGCAGGATAAATTACACTGTTCGATTCACCAGATTTCCGGAGGCGAGTGGCAACGGGTCAGATTGGCTGGCAGCTGTTTACAAGTATGGCCGACACTGAATCCTCATGCTCGCCTAATGATTTTAGATGAACCGGCCGCCGCACTCGATGTTGGGCAGGAGCATATGCTGTATGAATTATTACAAGACATCAACCATATGGGACTGACCGTCATTATGGCGAATCATGATTTGAATCGAACACTTCGATATGCCGACAAAACCCTATTATTAAATCAAGGTATTCTGCAACAGTGGGGAGAGACGCGATCCGTTCTGACGCCTGACCATGTTGCAGAAGTCTTCCAAACCACGGTCCAGTCAGTAGAAATCCAAGGGAAATCATATTTGCTTTTCGATTAGTCGTCGTATGTGGGTTAGGGTTATCTATGAATAATTTTGGTGCATCAAGCACAATGCTAGAGCAGGGATGAGGATGAAATGAATGCCACTTGGGAGTACTTTGGATTATTTTAATATAAATCAATTAGTTATGTTTAAATAAAAAGTTGGCATACAAATCGCATTAACATGATTGATACATTCTCGTTCTTGTTAGGCTTTTTATAGTCTCCTTGGCCACCTTGCTCCACAAAGTGGCCTTTTTTTTATGCTATTGAGTTAGCTTTGTCAGATCAGCCGGGCGATAATAGACCGATTTAAGGACTTTTCCCTGACGAATCGTTTTTTCCGCACTGACAAAATCTGCTGCACATTTGGCAATAATATAATCACCTTTGATAACCGGAGATAATTTTATGCCTTGTTTCGCATAAAATGATTCAGTCTCATCATATTCGGTTTGGTTACGACAGACTTTACTCATATTTGAACTGTGGACTTCATCCCAGCAGGGAATGAAATCAATGTTGCGATGAGTTGCAACATTCAGCAATAAATCAATCAAGTAGCTAATACCCGGATTATGCGCTGGTGTATCATGTCCAAGATGTACCAGTCGTCCCATCAGAACGTAAACGGTATCAACAATCGCATCAGCCTGTTCAATTTTATCTTGAGCTTCAGCGAGTTCAGTGAGCTCTTCAATTGCTAGTGATGTATGGAGCGTATCTGCATCTTCGTCGAGACTCTCTGGTTGACTCACTGGGAGATCAAAGGTACGACGGAATTCAACGATATCGTTATATAAGTGCGTGAACACAACTGGTGTTAACTTAGATAAATACATGGGTGTCATCTCAAAACTATTTGATGCAAAAATCAGGCTGAACCATCGGTTGCGATGGTTTCAGCCCAAGAAATATAATTAGAGGAGAGTATCATCCCAGACCGAAAAGTGGTACACCTCATCCTTATCAATCGCATGTTCGTGAATCATACAACAACCAGCAGTTATCTCTTTTCTGCCCAGTGCAGAGCAATTAATAGGTGTGCCGATTGGGTGGGAGTGTGGAAAAAATAGTCCATCTTTTCTCAACATCACCTTTATAGCCAACAACTGTTGCAGAAACTCGTCGATTTCTGGCATCACTAATCTGATTTTTACCCCTTTCCTCAGGGTTGGATTCGCCAAATCCCACAATTCTGATTCTATCCGCAGAGACACCTTCTTCTATCAGTCGAGCTTTTACACTGTTTGCCCGTTGTTTGGATAATGCTTGGTTGTATTGTGTTTTACCACTGGGGCTGGCATAGCCTCTAAGCTCGATTGACGTTTCAGGGTAGCTCGCTAAAAAATTCGCCATCTGCTTAATCTGTACATTAAAGATTGAATTAACATTGCTGGAATCATTCTCAAATAAAATTCGTAGCTGCTGTTGAGTTTTACTCCGGTGATAAGTTTCACAGCCATCGTTATTTATCTTGGCATTTTGAGGGGTTTTCGGACATAAATCCCGCGCATTAATGACACCGTCATGATCTGAATCTGCAAGATCAAAAGCTTGCACGACGCTCGGGGGAGCAATGTAATCATATTCATCCTGACTTTGGTCAGCGATATCCTCTGACCAAACCGGCAATGAGATTAAAAATAACAAGTAACTGAATTTCATCTTAATCACCTGAGTGGGCAGCCCATTCTTGTGGGACCGTGACTTTCAGACTATCGAGCAAGTTTCCCACAGCATTCATAACACGATATTGTGCATATGCTTGAGTGTATTTTGCCTCAAGATAGTCTTTACGTGCCTCAAAGAGCTCATTCTCACTATTCAATAAATCAAGTAATGTTCTTTGACCGATTTGGTATTGCTTTTCATATGCAATTACGGTCTTTGAAACAGCGTCAACGAGATCAGCAAGGAAGGTTTTTCGTTGACTTGAAAAATCAAGTGCTTGCCAAGCTAGTTCAAGCCCACCTAACACTTCTCGGTATGATTTTTCCCGTAAATCTTTTGCTTTATTCAACGCATAGGCTGCACTCATTTCATTTGCACGATCTGAGCCACCGTTATAGAGATTATAATGCATCCGTATCATCGCTGTTGTTTCAGAGCTACTACCAAGGTAGCCCGCAGCATCATTTTTGATACTATGATTCGCTTGCAAAGAAATACTCGGGTAATACGGTGATTGATTTTGTTTATATTGGTAACGGGCTGCCGCAATATTTTGTTGTGTTACCTTCAGAATTGGGTGTAATTCAAATGCCAGAGCTTTCGCATCCTGAAAACTGCGAGGAATTTGTTTTTGGTCAGCTTGGGGGAAAGTCAGATCAATCGGCTCTTCTCCAACGGTTTCTTTGAATTTCGAATGGGTTTCAAAGAGATTGTTTTGCGCGGCTAACAGATTTGATTCGGCTTTTGAGACACGCGCTTCAACTTGGGTCACATCAGCAGTAGATCCCAGTCCAGACTCTGTCCTGCGCTTTATATCCCGGTATATTTTTTTATGTATTTGTAAATTCGCTTCAGATAGTTTTAATACATCATTCGCTTTCTCTGCATCCAGATACAATTTTGTCACGTCCAGCGCTTTATCTGCCGCATCAGCTAATAATTGATAACGACTCGCTTCTGCTTCTGCTGAGGTTCTACCCATATCATTTAGGGTTGAAGAACCATCCCAAATTAACTGGGTCAAGGATATGCTCACTTCTTTCCTTGTTAAATCAGTATTTTCTTTGGCATTTGCAGCTGCAGGCTCGATCCCTTCGTATCCTATCCCTGCATCTAAATCGACTTTAGGTAAGTAAGCTCCCTGAGATGCCCTCGAATTCTGTAACTTGCTTTGATATTGATTGAATGAACTTTCCAGTTCTGGGTTTGTCGCCAGTGCAACAGAAACTGCTTGCTCAAGTGACTGCGCGAGAACATTGCTATTCATAATTACAGTAAACAATACAACAACTTTGAGCAGGAATGTTTTCAAAGAACCCCCTATTATTCGACTAATTGCATTAAATATACAAAACATCGTCTTAAAGTACTCAGCCTACGCAAAAAACGATCTCATTAATGAGAATGTGGTTATATTAATATCTAACTTTTTATACTGTATCCATGAGTATCACTGACATTAATACATGGAAATACAAGTATATAACGTTTTTTAAGTTGTTTCCGAGGCTTAAAAGCTATTGTGTCTTAAATTTTCAAAAAAAGTAGCATCATGAGAGGGTCGGGCTATTATTGTAAAAACACCCTCTTAATAATGTGACTCGTGCCACGAATATGGTGTTAAACTGCTGTATGATATATAGTCAGGAAATATACACAATACAGCGACTGTCAGGTGTATCGACTAAGAACCGATAGTTATACGTTAAGTTGATTAGCATTTCATTGATATACATGTGATTTAGAGGCGCCGTTTATGAGGTTTGAGTCAAAGATTTCTCTACCTGATGTAGCAAAAGACCAAGTTATTATCATCGATCAGGATGGAAACGTCATTACTATCAACCCTGGAGAAATTATACCGCCAGGCGTGGTTATTTTAGAAGGCGGGAACTTTTTAAATCATGATGAATATACGGCTCTTCACGCTAAGGTTGTTGGACCCAATGGTGATAAAGTTGATATTACGGATGATGTTAATCAATTACTTACATCGATCGAGCAAGGGAACGACCCGACACAATTAGGTGAAACGTTTGCGCCGGCAGCTGGCACTACTTCTGGCTCAAGTTTATCAGAAAGTGCGACGGTTGAAGCTGTTAATGACGAGCTTATTGCACAAACCGACTTTAGCACACAAGGTCTCTATCGTTTTTCCAGTTTATCGATATCAACCACACAAGGTTTAGCGCTGCTTGATGTTTTCAATACATTAACATCTACTTCTACGAATACTCCTGATTCTGCATCTGATGCATTAACTGGAGGTACCGCTGACGGTACCAACAATGCCCCTGTCGCCCAAGCTGCAACGGGTTCAGTGACTGAAGATGCGACCATTACCGGCAGTATCACCGCCACCGATGTGGATTTACCCGCTGGTCAAAGCCTGGTGTTTACCACTGGCTCAACCGTGCCCGGTCTGACCTTAAATCCGGATGGAACATATCGTTTTGATGCGTCCAGCTATGACCAACTGTCGGAAGGTGAGACGCAAGTGATTGAAGTCCCGGTTACGGTACTTGATGAGCGCGGTGCGACCGATACTACCACACTGACGATTACCGTAACAGGCACTAATGATGCTCCCGTGGCACAAGCGGCGGCGAATGCGGTGACTGAAGATGCGACCATCACCGGCAGTATCACCGCCACCGATGTGGATTTACCCGCTGGTCAAAGTCTGGTGTTTATCACCGACGCAACTGTACCCGGTCTGACCTTAAATCCGGATGGAACATATCGTTTTGATGCGTCCAGTTATGACCAACTGTCGGAAGGTGAGACGCAAGTGATTGAAGTCCCGGTTACGGTACTTGATGAGCGCGGTGCGACCGATACTACCACACTGACGATTACCGTAACGGGCACCAATGATGCCCCTGTCGCCCAAGCCGCAACGGATTCAGTGAGCGAAGATGCGACCATCACCGGCAGTATCACCGCCACCGATGTGGATTTACCCGCTGGTCAAAGTCTGGTGTTTATCACCGACGCAACTGTACCCGGTCTGACCTTAAATCCGGATGGAACATATCGTTTTGATGCGTCCAGCTATGACCAACTGTCGGAAGGTGAGACGCAAGTGATTGAAGTCCCGGTTACGGTACTTGATGAGCGCGGTGCGACCGATACTACCACACTGACGATTACCGTAACGGGCACCAATGATGCCCCTGTTGCCCAAGCCGCAACGGATTCAGTGAGCGAAGATGCGACCATCACCGGCAGTATCACCGCCACCGATGTGGATTTACCCGCTGGTCAAAGTCTGGTGTTTATCACCGACGCAACTGTACCCGGTCTGACCTTAAATCCGGATGGAACATATCGTTTTGATGCGTCCAGCTATGACCATTTGTCAGAAGGTGAGACGCAAGTAATTGAAGTCCCGATTACGGTACTTGATGAGCGCGGCGCGACCGATACCACGACACTGACGATTACCGTAACCGGCACCAATGATGCCCCTGTCGCCCAAGCCGCAACGGATTCAGTGAGCGAAGATGCGACCATTACCGGCAGTATCACCGCCACCGATGTGGATTTACCGGATAATGCCAGTCTGACGTTCAGCACTGAATCAACGGTGGCCGGCCTGACACTCAATACAGACGGTAGCTACAGTTTTGATGCCTCCGGCTATGACGCCCTAGGCGCGGGTGAGACACAAGAAATTGAAGTGCCCGTGACCGTCACCGATGATCGTGGTGCGACAGTGACCACCACCCTGACGATTACCGTGACCGGCACGGATGATGCGCCGGTGGTAACCGGCACGGTGAGTGGCAGCGTGACCGAAGGGGATATCGGTGATGTGGCACAGGTGAGTGGCACCATCGCGATTACGGATGCAGATGCCGGGGATACACCGGTGTTTGCCGATACCACGGTCAGTGGCACTTACGGCAGTCTGACTCTGGTTGACGGGCAATGGACCTACACCTTAAATCAACAGCAGGCCCAGTCTCTGGCTCAGGATGAAACCGTCACGGATACGATTACCCTGACGGCCAGTGATGGCACCACCCAAGATATCAAGATTACCATCACCGGGACCAACGATGCGCCGGTGGCCGAGGCGGTAACCCGCTCGGTTAGTGAAGATACCACGATTACCGGCAGTATTACCGCGAGCGATGTGGATTTACCGGATGATGCCGGTCTGACGTTCAGCACCGAATCAACGGTGTCCGGACTGACGCTTAATACAGACGGCAGCTACAGCTTTGATGCCTCTGGTTATGACGCCCTAAGCGCAGGTGAGACGCAAGTGATTAAAGTGCCTGTCACCGTGACCGATGATCAGGGTGCGGAGACAACTACCACTTTGACGATTACCGTGACCGGTACGGATGATGCGCCGGTGGTGACCGGTACGGTGAGTGGCAGTGTGACTGAAGGGGATATCGGTGATGTGGCGCAGGTGAGTGGCAGTCTTGCGATTACGGATGCGGATGCCGGGGATACGCCGGTGTTTGCCGATACCACGGTCAGTGGCACTTACGGCAGTCTGACTCTGGTTGACGGTCAATGGACCTACACCTTAAATCAACAGCAAGTCCAGTCTCTGGCCCAGGATGAAACCGTCACGGATACCATTACCCTGACGGCCAGTGATGGCACGACACAAGATATCAAGATTACCATCACCGGGACCAACGATGCGCCGGTGGCCGAGACGGTGACCCGCTCGGTCAGTGAAGATGCGACTATTACCGGCAGTGTCACGGCGAGCGATGTGGATTTACCGGATGATGCCAGTCTAACGTTCAGCACTGAATCAACGGTGTCCGGACTGACACTCAATGCGGACGGCAGCTACAGCTTTGATGCCTCTGGTTATGATGCGCTGGGTGTGGGTGAGACACAAGAGTTTGAAGTACCCGTGACCGTGACGGATGATCGCGGTGCGACAGTGACCACGACACTGACTATTACCATCACTGGCACCAATGATGCACCGGAGGCGCAGACTGCGGTGGGAATAGTGGCGGAAGATGCGACCATTACCGGCAGTGTCACGGCGACCGATGTCGATTTACCCGACGGGCAAGATCTGGTGTTTACCACCGAATCGAATGTTGCCGGCCTGACGCTTAATGCGGACGGTTCTTACAGTTTTGATGCCTCCGGCTATGATGCGTTGGGTGTGGGTGAGAAACAGGTGATTGAAGTACCGATCACAGTCACCGATGATCGCGGTGCGACGGCTGAGACCACGCTCACCATTACGGTGGTGGGTACCAATGATGCGCCGGTGGCCGAGGCCGTAACCCGCTCGGTCAGTGAAGATGCGACCATTACCGGCAATATTACCGCGAGCGATGTGGATTTACCGGATGATGCCAGTCTAACGTTCAGCACTGAATCAACGGTGTCCGGACTGACACTCAATGCGGACGGCAGCTACAGCTTTGATGCCTCTGGTTATGATGCGCTGGGTGTGGGTGAGACACAAGAGTTTGAAGTACCCGTGACCGTGACGGATGATCGCGGTGCGACAGTGACCACGACACTGACTATTACCATCACTGGCACCAATGATGCACCGGAGGCGCAGACTGCGGTGGGAATAGTGGCGGAAGATGCGACCATTACCGGCAGTGTCACGGCGACCGATGTCGATTTACCCGACGGGCAAGATCTGGTGTTTACCACCGAATCGAATGTTGCCGGCCTGACGCTTAATGCGGACGGTTCTTACAGTTTTGATGCCTCCGGCTATGATGCGTTGGGTGTGGGTGAGAAACAGGTGATTGAAGTACCGATCACAGTCACCGATGATCGCGGTGCGACGGCTGAGACCACGCTCACCATTACGGTGGTGGGTACCAATGATGCGCCGGTGGCCGAGGCCGTAACCCGCTCGGTCAGTGAAGATGCGACCATTACCGGCAATATTACCGCGAGCGATGTGGATTTACCGGATGATGCCAGTCTGACGTATAGCACTGGATCAACGGTGTCCGGCCTGACACTCAATGCGGATGGCAGCTACAGCTTTGATGCCTCTGGTTATGATGCGCTGGGTGTGGGTGAGACACAAGAGTTTGAAGTACCCGTGACCGTGACGGATGATCGCGGTGCGACAGTGACCACGACACTGACCATTACCATCACTGGCACCAATGATGCACCGGAGGCGCAGGCCGCGGTGGGAATAGTGGCGGAAGATGCGACCATTACCGGCAGTGTCACGGCGACCGATGTCGATTTACCCGACGGGCAAGATCTGGTGTTTACCACCGAGTCGAATGTTGCCGGCCTGACGCTTAATGCGGACGGTACTTACAGTTTTGATGCCTCCAGCTATGATGCGCTGGCTGCGGGTGAGAAACAGGTGATTGAAGTACCGATCACAGTCACCGATGATCGCGGCGCGACGGCTGAAACCACGCTCACCATTACGGTGGTGGGTACCAATGATGCGCCGGTGGCCGAGGCGGTCACCCGCTCGGTCAGTGAAGATGCGACCATTACCGGCAATATTACCGCCACCGATGTGGATTTACCGGATGATGCCAGTCTGACATATAGCACCGAATCAACGGTGTCCGGCCTGACGCTTAATGCGGACGGTACTTACAGCTTTGATGCCTCCGGCTATGATGCGTTGGCTGTAGGTGAGAAACAGGTGATCGAAGTACCCGTGACCGTCACCGATGATCGCGGTGCGACGGCTGAGACCACGCTCACCATTACGGTGGTGGGCACCAATGATGCGCCGGTGGCCGAGGCGGTGACCCGCTCAGTCAGTGAAGATGCGACCATTACCGGCAATATCAGCGCCACCGATGTGGATTTACCGGATGATGCCAGTCTAACGTATAGCACTGAATCAAATGTGTTAGGCCTGACACTCAATGCGGATGGCTCTTACAGCTTTGATGCCTCCGGCTATGATGCGTTGGCTGTAGGTGAGAAACAGGTGATTGAAGTACCCGTGACCGTCACCGATGATCGCGGTGCGACGGCTGAGACCACACTGACCATTACCATCACTGGCACCAATGATGCACCGGAGGCGCAGGCCGCGGTGGGAATAGTGGCGGAAGATGCGACCATTACCGGCAGTGTCACGGCGACCGATGTCGATTTACCCGACGGGCAAGATCTGGTGTTTACCACCGAGTCGAATGTTGCCGGCCTGACGCTTAATGCGGACGGTACTTACAGCTTTGATGCCTCCAGCTATGATGCGCTGGCTGCGGGTGAGAAACAGGTGATTGAAGTACCGATCACAGTCACCGATGATCGCGGCGCGACGGCTGAAACCACGCTCACCATTACGGTGGTGGGTACCAATGATGCGCCGGTGGCCGAGGCGGTCACCCGCTCGGTCAGTGAAGATGCGACCATTACCGGCAATATTACCGCCACCGATGTGGATTTACCGGATGATGCCAGTCTGACATATAGCACCGAATCAACGGTGTCCGGCCTGACGCTTAATGCGGACGGTACTTACAGCTTTGATGCCTCCGGCTATGATGCGTTGGCTGTAGGTGAGAAACAGGTGATCGAAGTACCCGTGACCGTCACCGATGATCGCGGTGCGACGGCTGAGACCACGCTCACCATTACGGTGGTGGGCACCAATGATGCGCCGGTGGCCGAGGCGGTGACCCGCTCGGTCAGTGAAGATGCGACCATTACCGGCAATATCACCGCCACCGATGTGGATTTACCGGATGATGCCAGTCTAACGTATAGCACTGAATCAAATGTGTTAGGCCTGACACTCAATGCGGATGGCTCTTACAGCTTTGATGCCTCCGGCTATGATGCGTTGGCTGTAGGTGAGAAACAGGTGATTGAAGTACCCGTGACCGTCACCGATGATCGCGGTGCGACGGCTGAGACCACACTGACCATTACCATCACTGGCACCAATGATGCGCCGGTGGCCGAGGCGGTAACCCGCTCGGTCAGTGAAGATGCGACCATTACCGGCAATATTACCGCCACCGATGTGGATTTACCGGATGATGCCAGTCTGACGTATAGCACCGAATCAACGGTGTCCGGCCTGACGCTTAATACGGACGGTACTTACAGCTTTGATGCCTCCGGCTATGATGCGTTGGCTGTAGGTGAGAAACAGGTGATTGAAGTACCTGTCACCGTCACCGATGATCGCGGTGCGACAGCCGAGACCACGCTCACCATTACGGTGGTGGGCACCAACGATGCGCCGGTGGCCGAGGCGGTGACCCGCTCGGTCAGTGAAGATGCGACTATTACCGGCAGTGTCACGGCGACCGATGTCGATTTACCCGACGGGCAAGATCTGGTGTTTACCACCGAGTCGAATGTTGCCGGCCTGACGCTTAATACGGACGGTACTTACAGCTTTGATGCCTCCGGCTATGATGCGTTGGCTGTAGGTGAGAAACAGGTGATCGAAGTACCCGTGACCGTCACCGATGATCGCGGTGCGACGGCTGAGACCACGCTCACCATTACGGTGGTGGGCACCAATGATGCGCCGGTGGCCGAGGCGGTGACCCGCTCGGTCAGTGAAGATGCGACCATTACCGGCAATATTACCGCCACCGATGTGGATTTACCGGATGATGCCAGTCTGACATTCAGCACTGAATCAACGGTGTCCGGCCTGACTTTCAATGCGGACGGTAGCTACAGCTTTGATGCCTCTGGTTATGACGCCCTAGGCGCAGGTGAAACACAAGAAATTGAAGTGCCCGTGACTGTGACGGATGATCGTGGCGCAACAGTCACTACCACCCTGACGATTACCGTGACCGGGACCAATGATGCACCGGTGGTCGAGGCGGTCACCCGCTCAGTCAGTGAAGATGCGACCATTACCGGCAATATTACCGCCACCGATGTGGATTTACCGGATGACGCTAGTCTGACGTATAGCACTGAATCAACAGTGTCCGGCCTGACCTTCAATGCGGACGGCAGCTACAGTTTTGATGCCTCTGGTTATGACGCCCTAGGCGCAGGTGAAACACAAGAAATTGAAGTACCTGTGACCGTGACGGATGATCGTGGTGCGACAGTGACTACTACCCTGACGATTACCGTGACCGGGACCAATGATGCACCAGTGGCCGAGGCGGTCACCCGCTCAGTCAGTGAAGATGCGACCATTACCGGCAATATTACCGCGACCGATGTGGATTTACCGGATGACGCCAGTCTGACATATAGCACCGAATCAACGGTGTCCGGCCTGACACTCAATGCGGATGGCTCTTACAGCTTTGATGCCTCTGGTTATGACGCTCTGGGCGCGGGTGAAACACAAGAAATTGAAGTACCTGTGACCGTGACGGATGATCGCGGCGCGACAGTGACTACTACCCTGACCATCACCGTGACCGGGACCAATGATGCGCCGGTGGCCGAGGCGGTGACCCGCTCGGTCAGTGAAGATGCGACCATTACCGGCAATATTACCGCCACCGATGTGGATTTACCGGATGACGCGAGTCTGACGTATAGCACCGAATCAACGGTGTCCGGCCTGACACTCAATGCGGATGGCTCTTACAGCTTTGATGCCTCCGGCTATGATGCGTTGGCTGTAGGTGAGAAACAGGTGATTGAAGTACCCGTGACCGTGACGGATGATCGCGGTGCGACAGCCGAGACCACGCTCACCATTACGGTGGTGGGCACTAATGATGCGCCGGTGGCCGAGGCGGTGACCCGCTCGGTCAGTGAAGATGCGACCATTACCGGCAATATTACCGCCACCGATGTGGATTTACCGGATGATGCCAGTCTGACGTATAGCACCGAATCAACGGTGTCCGGCCTGACACTCAATGCGGACGGCAGCTACAGCTTTGATGCCTCTGGTTATGACGCCCTAGGCGCAGGTGAGGAACAGGTGATCGAAGTGCCGATCACGGTCACCGATGATCGCGGCGCGACGGCTGAAACCACGCTCACCATTACGGTGGTAGGCACCAATGATGCACCGGAAGCGCAGGCTGCGGTGGGAATAGTGGCGGAAGATGCGACTATTACCGGCAGTGTCACGGCGACCGATGTCGATTTACCCGACGGGCAAGATCTGGTGTTTACCACCGAGTCGAATGTTGCCGGCCTGACGCTTAATGCGGACGGCAGTTACAGTTTTGATGCCTCCGGCTATGATGCGCTGGCTGCGGGTGAGAAACAGGTGATCGAAGTGCCTGTGACCGTGACGGATGATCGCGGTGCGACGGCTGAGACCACGCTTACCATTACGGTGGTGGGCACCAATGATGCGCCGGAGGCGCAGGCCGCGGTGGGAATTGTGGCGGAAGATGCGACCATTACCGGCAGTGTCACGGCGACCGATGTCGATTTACCCGACGGGCAAGATCTGGTGTTTACCACCGAGTCGAATGTTGCCGGCCTGACGCTTAATGCGGACGGCAGTTACAGTTTTGATGCCTCCGGCTATGATGCGCTGGCTGCGGGTGAGAAACAGGTGATCGAAGTGCCTGTGACCGTGACGGATGATCGCGGTGCGACGGCTGAGACCACGCTTACCATTACGGTGGTGGGCACCAATGATGCGCCGGAGGCGCAGGCCGCGGTGGGAATTGTGGCGGAAGATGCGACCATTACCGGCAATATTACCGCCACCGATGTGGATTTACCGGATGATGCCAGTCTGACGTATAGCACCGAATCAACGGTGTCCGGCCTGACACTCAATGCAGACGGCAGCTACAGCTTTGATGCCTCCGGCTATGATGCGTTGGCTGCGGGTGAGAAACAGGTGATCGAAGTGCCTGTCACCGTCACCGATGATCGCGGTGCGACGGTCGAGACCACGCTCACCATTACGGTGGTGGGTACCAACGATGCGCCGGTGGCCGAGGCGGTGACCCGCTCGGTCAGTGAAGATGCGACCATTACCGGTAATATCACCGCTAGCGATGTGGATTTACCGGATGATGCTAGTCTGACATTCAGCACCGAATCAACGGTGTCCGGCCTGACCTTCAATGCGGACGGTACTTACAGCTTTGATGCCTCTGGTTATGACGCGCTGGGTGTGGGTGAGACACAAGAAATTGAAGTGCCTGTGACCGTGACGGATGATCGCGGCGCGACAGTGACCACGACACTGACGATTACCGTGACCGGGACCAATGATGCACCGGAGGCCGAGGCGGTCACCCGCTCGGTCAGTGAAGATGCGACCATTACCGGCAATATCACGGCGACCGATGTGGATTTACCGGATGACGCCAGTCTGACGTATAGCACCGAATCAACGGTGTCCGGCCTGACACTCAATGCGGACGGCAGCTACAGCTTTGATGCCTCTGGTTATGACGCGCTGGGCGCGGGTGAGACACAAGAAATTGAAGTACCTGTGACCGTGACGGATGATCGCGGCGCGACAGTAACGACCACACTGACGATTACCGTGACCGGGACCAACGATGCGCCGGTGGCCGAGGCGGTGACCCGCTCGGTTAGTGAAGATGCGACCATCAGTGGCAGCATCACCGCGAGCGATGTGGATTTACCGGATGACGCCAGTCTGACATTCAGCACTGAATCAACGGTGTCCGGCCTGACTTTCAATGCGGACGGTAGCTACAGCTTTGATGCCTCTGGTTATGACGCCCTAGGCGCGGGTGAGACACAAGAAATTGAAGTGCCCGTGACTGTGACGGATGATCGTGGCGCAACAGTCACTACCACCCTGACGATTACCGTGACCGGGACCAATGATGCACCGGTGGTCGAGGCGGTCACCCGCTCAGTCAGTGAAGATGCGACCATTACCGGCAATATTACCGCCACCGATGTGGATTTACCGGATGACGCCAGTCTGACATTCAGCACTGAATCAACGGTGTCCGGCCTGACTTTCAATGCGGACGGTAGCTACAGCTTTGATGCCTCTGGTTATGACGCCCTAGGCGCGGGTGAGACACAAGAAATTGAAGTGCCCGTGACTGTGACGGATGATCGTGGCGCAACAGTCACTACCACCCTGACGATTACCGTGACCGGGACCAATGATGCACCGGTGGTCGAGGCGGTCACCCGCTCAGTCAGTGAAGATGCGACCATTACCGGCAATATTACCGCCACCGATGTGGATTTACCGAATGACGCTAGTCTAACGTTCAGCGCTGAATCAACAGTGTCCGGCCTGACCTTCAATGCGGACGGCAGCTACAGTTTTGATGCCTCTGGTTATGACGCCCTAGGCGCAGGTGAAACACAAGAAATTGAAGTACCTGTGACCGTGACGGATGATCGTGGTGCGACAGTCACTACCACCCTGACGATTACCGTGACCGGGACCAATGATGCGCCGGTGGCCGAGGCGGTCACCCGCTCGGTCAGTGAAGATGCGACCATTACCGGCAATATTACCGCCACCGATGTGGATTTACCGGATGACGCGAGTCTGACGTATAGCACCGAATCAACGGTGTCCGGCCTGACACTCAATGCGGATGGCTCTTACAGCTTTGCTGCCTCCGGCTATGATGCGTTGGCTGTAGGTGAGAAACAGGTGATTGAAGTACCCGTGACCGTGACGGATGATCGCGGTGCGACAGCCGAGACCACGCTCACCATTACGGTGGTGGGCACTAATGATGCGCCGGTGGCCGAGGCGGTGACCCGCTCGGTCAGTGAAGATGCGACCATTACCGGCAATATTACCGCCACCGATGTGGATTTACCGGATGACGCGAGTCTGACGTATAGCACCGAATCAACGGTGTCCGGCCTGACACTCAATGCGGATGGCAGCTACAGCTTTGATGCCTCTGGTTATGACGCCCTAGGCGCAGGTGAGGAACAGGTGATCGAAGTGCCGATCACGGTCACCGATGATCGCGGTGCGACAGCCGAGACCACGCTCACCATTACGGTGGTAGGCACCAATGATGCACCGGAAGCGCAGGCTGCGGTGGGAATAGTGGCGGAAGATGCGACTATTACCGGCAGTGTCACGGCGACCGATGTCGATTTACCCGACGGGCAAGATCTGGTGTTTACCACCGAGTCGAATGTTGCCGGCCTGACGCTTAATGCGGACGGCAGTTACAGTTTTGATGCCTCCAGCTATGACGCGCTGGCTGCAGGTGAGAAACAGGTGATTGAAGTACCGATCACAGTCACCGATGATCGTGGCGCGACGGCTGAAACCACGCTCACCATTACGGTGGTGGGTACCAATGATGCACCGGAGGCGCAGACTGCGGTGGGAATAGTGGCGGAAGATGCGACTATTACCGGCAGTGTCACGGCGACCGATGTCGATTTACCCGACGGGCAAGATCTGGTGTTTACCACCGAGTCGAATGTTGCCGGCCTGACGCTTAATGCGGACGGCAGTTACAGTTTTGATGCCTCCGGCTATGATGCGCTGGCTGCGGGTGAGAAACAGGTGATCGAAGTGCCTGTCACCGTGACGGATGATCGCGGTGCGACGGCTGAGACCACGCTTACCATTACGGTGGTGGGCACCAATGATGCGCCGGAGGCGCAGGCCGCGGTGGGAATAGTGGCGGAAGATGCGACTATTACCGGCAGTATTACGGCGACCGATGTCGATTTACCCGACGGGCAAGATCTGGTGTTTACCACCGAGTCGAATGTTGCCGGCCTGACGCTTAATGCGGACGGGAGCTACAGCTTTGATGCCTCCGGCTATGATGCGTTGGCTGCGGGTGAGAAACAGGTGATTGAAGTACCGATCACAGTCACCGATGATCGTGGCGCGACGGCTGAAACCACGCTCACCATTACGGTGGTGGGTACCAATGATGCACCGGAGGCGCAGACTGCGGTGGGAATAGTGGCGGAAGATGCGACTATTACCGGCAGTGTCACGGCGACCGATGTCGATTTACCCGACGGGCAAGATCTGGTGTTTACCACCGAGTCGAATGTTGCCGGCCTGACGCTTAATGCGGACGGCAGTTACAGTTTTGATGCCTCCGGCTATGATGCGCTGGCTGCGGGTGAGAAACAGGTGATCGAAGTGCCTGTGACCGTGACGGATGATCGCGGTGCGACGGCTGAGACCACGCTTACCATTACGGTGGTGGGCACCAATGATGCGCCGGAGGCGCAGGCCGCGGTGGGAATAGTGGCGGAAGATGCGACGATTACCGGCAGTGTCACGGCGACCGATGTCGATTTACCCGACGGGCAAGATCTGGTGTTTACCACCGAGTCGAATGTTGCTGGCCTGACGCTTAATGCGGACGGCAGTTACAGTTTTGATGCCTCCGGCTATGATGCGCTGGCTGCGGGTGAGAAACAGGTGATCGAAGTGCCTGTGACCGTGACGGATGATCGCGGTGCGACGGCTGAGACCACGCTTACCATTACGGTGGTGGGCACCAATGATGCGCCGGAGGCGCAGGCCGCGGTGGGAATAGTGGCGGAAGATGCGACGATTACCGGCAGTATTACGGCGACCGATGTCGATTTACCCGACGGGCAAGATCTGGTGTTTACCACCGAGTCGAATGTTGCCGGCCTGACGCTTAATGCGGACGGCAGTTATAGCTTTGATGCCTCCGGCTATGATGCGTTGGCTGCGGGTGAGAAACAGGTGATCGAAGTGCCTGTCACCGTCACCGATGATCGCGGTGCGACGGTCGAGACCACGCTCACCATTACGGTGGTGGGTACCAACGATGCGCCGGTGGCCGAGGCGGTGACCCGCTCGGTCAGTGAAGATGCGACCATTACCGGTAATATCACCGCTAGCGATGTGGATTTACCGGATGATGCTAGTCTGACATTCAGCACCGAATCAACGGTGTCCGGCCTGACCTTCAATGCGGACGGTACTTACAGCTTTGATGCCTCTGGTTATGACGCGCTGGGTGTGGGTGAGACACAAGAAATTGAAGTGCCTGTGACCGTGACGGATGATCGCGGCGCGACAGTGACCACGACACTGACGATTACCGTGACCGGGACCAATGATGCACCGGAGGCCGAGGCGGTCACCCGCTCGGTCAGTGAAGATGCGACCATTACCGGCAATATCACGGCGACCGATGTGGATTTACCGGATGACGCCAGTCTGACGTATAGCACCGAATCAACGGTGTCCGGCCTGACACTCAATGCGGACGGCAGCTACAGCTTTGATGCCTCTGGTTATGACGCGCTGGGCGCGGGTGAGACACAAGAAATTGAAGTACCTGTGACCGTGACGGATGATCGCGGCGCGACAGTAACGACCACCCTGACGATTACCGTGACCGGGACCAATGATGCACCAGTGGTCGAGGCGGTCACCCGCTCAGTCAGTGAAGATGCGACCATTACCGGCAATATTACCGCCACCGATGTGGATTTACCGGATGACGCCAGTCTGACATATAGCACTGAATCAACGGTGTCCGGCCTGACCTTCAATGCGGACGGCAGCTACAGCTTTGATGCCTCCGGCTATGACCATTTGTCAGAAGGTGAGACGCAAGTTATTAAAGTGCCTGTCACAGTGACTGATGATCAGGGTGCGGAGACGACCACCACCCTGACGATTACAGTGACCGGCACAGATGATGCGCCGGTGGTGACCGGCTCTTTCAGCGGCAGTGTGACCGAAGGGGATATCGGTGATGTGGCGCAGGTCAGTGGCAGTCTTGCGATTACGGATGCGGATGCCGGGGATACGCCGGTGTTTGCCGATACCACGGTCAGTGGCACTTACGGCAGTCTGACTCTGGTTGACGGTCAATGGACCTACACCTTAAATCAACAGCAAGTCCAGTCTCTGGCCCAGGATGAAACCGTCACGGATACCATTACCCTGACGGCCAGTGATGGCACGACACAAGATATCAAGATTACCATCACCGGGACCAATGATGCACCAGTGGCCGAGGCGGTAACCCGCTCGGTTAGTGAAGATACGACTATCAGTGGCAATATCACCGCGAGCGATGTGGATTTACCGGATGACGCCAGTCTGACGTATAGCACCGAATCAACAGTGTCCGGCCTGACCTTCAATGCGGACGGCAGCTACAGTTTTGATGCCTCTGGTTATGACGCCCTGGGCGCAGGTGAAACACAAGAAATTGAAGTACCTGTGACCGTGACGGATGATCGTGGTGCGACAGTAACGACCACCCTGACGATTACCGTGACCGGGACCAATGATGCACCAGTGGTCGAGGCGGTCACCCGCTCAGTCAGTGAAGATGCGACCATTACCGGCAATATTACCGCCACCGATGTGGATTTACCGGATGACGCCAGTCTGACATATAGCACCGAATCAACGGTGGCCGGCCTGACTTTCAATGCGGACGGTAGCTACAGCTTTGATGCCTCTGGTTATGACGCCCTGGGCGCAGGTGAGAAACAGGTGATCGAAGTACCGATCACGGTCACCGATGATCGCGGTGCGACGGCTGAGACCACGCTCACCATTACGGTGGTGGGCACCAATGATGCGCCGGTGGTTGAGGCGGTGACCCGCTCGGTTAGTGAAGATGCGACCATTACCGGCAATATTACCGCCACCGATGTGGATTTACCGGATGACGCGAGTCTGACGTATAGCACCGAATCAAATGTGTTAGGCCTGACACTCAATGCGGATGGCTCTTACAGCTTTGATGCCTCCGGCTATGATGCGTTGGCTGTAGGTGAGAAACAGGTGATTGAAGTACCCGTGACCGTCACCGATGATCGCGGCGCGACGGCTGAAACCACGCTCACCATTACGGTGGTGGGTACCAATGATGCACCGGAGGCGCAGACTGCGGTGGGAATAGTGGCGGAAGATGCGACCATTACCGGCAGTGTCACGGCGACCGATGTCGATTTACCCGACGGGCAAGATCTGGTGTTTACCACCGAGTCGAATGTTGCCGGCCTGACGCTCAATACGGACGGCACTTACAGTTTTGATGCCTCCGGCTATGATGTGTTGGCTGCGGGTGATAAACAGGTGATCGAAGTGCCTGTCACCGTGACCGATGATCGCGGTGCGACGGCCGAGACCACGCTCACCATTACGGTGGTGGGTACCAACGATGCGCCGGTGGCCGAGGCGGTGACCCGCTCGGTCAGTGAAGATGCGACTATTACCGGCAGTGTCACGGCGACCGATGTCGATTTACCCGACGGGCAAGATCTGGTGTTTACTACCGAGTCGAATGTTGCCGGCCTGACGCTTAATACGGACGGTACTTACAGCTTTGATGCCTCCGGCTATGATGCGTTGGCTGTAGGTGAGAAACAGGTGATTGAAGTACCGATCACAGTCACCGATGATCGCGGTGCGACGGCTGAGACCACGCTCACCATTACGGTGGTGGGCACTAATGATGCGCCGGTGGCCGAGGCGGTCACCCGCTCGGTCAGTGAAGATGCGACCATTACCGGCAATATCACCGCTAGCGATGTGGATTTACCGGATGATGCCAGTCTAACGTATAGCACCGAATCAACGGTGTCCGGCCTGACACTCAATGTGGACGGCTCTTACAGCTTTGATGCCTCCGGCTATGATGCGTTGGCTGCGGGTGAGAAACAGGTGATCGAAGTGCCTGTCACCGTCACCGATGATCGCGGTGCGACGGCTGAGACCACGCTCACCATTACGGTGGTGGGTACCAATGATGCGCCGGTGGCCGAGGCGGTCACCCGCTCGGTTAGTGAAGATGCGACCATTACCGGTAATATCACGGCGACTGATGTGGATTTACCGAATGACGCGAGTCTGACGTATAGCACTGAATCAACGGTGTCCGGCCTGACCTTCAATGCGGACGGCAGCTACAGCTTTGATGCCTCCGGCTATGACCATTTGTCAGAAGGTGAGACGCAAGTTATTAAAGTGCCTGTCACAGTGACTGATGATCAGGGTGCGGAGACGACCACCACCCTGACGATTACAGTGACCGGCACAGATGATGCGCCGGTGGTGACCGGCTCTTTCAGCGGCAGTGTGACCGAAGGGGATATCGGTGATGTGGCGCAGGTCAGTGGCAGTCTTGCGATTACGGATGCGGATGCCGGGGATACGCCGGTGTTTGCCGATACCACGGTCAGTGGCACTTACGGCAGTCTGACTCTGGTTGACGGTCAATGGACCTACACCTTAAATCAACAGCAAGTCCAGTCTCTGGCCCAGGATGAAACCGTCACGGATACCATTACCCTGACGGCCAGTGATGGCACGACACAAGATATCAAGATTACCATCACCGGGACCAATGATGCACCAGTGGCCGAGGCGGTAACCCGCTCGGTTAGTGAAGATACGACTATCAGTGGCAATATCACCGCGAGCGATGTGGATTTACCGGATGACGCCAGTCTGACGTATAGCACCGAATCAACAGTGTCCGGCCTGACCTTCAATGCGGACGGCAGCTACAGTTTTGATGCCTCTGGTTATGACGCCCTGGGCGCAGGTGAAACACAAGAAATTGAAGTACCTGTGACCGTGACGGATGATCGTGGTGCGACAGTAACGACCACCCTGACGATTACCATCACCGGGACCAATGATGCACCAGTGGTCGAGGCGGTAACCCGCTCGGTTAGTGAAGATACGACCATCAGTGGCAATATCACCGCGAGCGATGTGGATTTACCGGATGACGCCAGTCTGACATATAGCACCGAATCAACGGTGGCCGGCCTGACTTTCAATGCGGACGGTAGCTACAGCTTTGATGCCTCTGGTTATGACGCCCTGGGCGCAGGTGAGAAACAGGTGATCGAAGTACCGATCACGGTCACCGATGATCGCGGTGCGACGGCTGAGACCACGCTCACCATTACGGTGGTGGGCACCAATGATGCGCCGGTGGTTGAGGCGGTGACCCGCTCGGTTAGTGAAGATGCGACCATTACCGGCAATATCACCGCCACCGATGTGGATTTACCGGATGACGCGAGTCTGACATATAGCGCCGAATCAACGGTGTCTGGACTGACACTCAATACGGACGGCTCTTACAGCTTTGATGCCTCCGGCTATGATGCGCTGGCTGCGGGTGAGAAACAGGTGATTGAAGTACCGATCACAGTCACCGATGATCGCGGTGCGACAGCCGAGACCACGCTCACCATTACGGTGGTGGGCACCAATGATGCGCCGGTGGCCGAGGCGGTAACCCGCTCGGTTAGTGAAGATGCGACCATTACCGGCAATATTACCGCCACCGATGTGGATTTACCGGATGATGCCAGTCTGACGTATAGCACTGAATCAACGGTGTCCGGCCTGACACTCAATGCGGACGGCAGTTACAGCTTTGATGCCTCTGGTTATGACGCGCTGGGTGTGGGTGAGACACAAGAGTTTGAAGTACCCGTGACCGTGACGGATGATCGCGGCGCGACAGTGACCACGACACTGACCATTACCATCACTGGCACCAATGATGCGCCGGTGGCCGAGGCGGTAACCCGCTCGGTTAGTGAAGATGCGACCATTACCGGCAATATTACCGCGACCGATGTGGATTTACCGGATGATGCGAGTCTGACGTATAGCACCGAATCAACGGTGTCCGGCCTGACACTCAATGCGGATGGCTCTTACAGCTTTGATGCCTCCGGCTATGATGCGTTGGCTGTAGGTGAGAAACAGGTGATTGAAGTACCCGTGACCGTCACCGATGATCGCGGTGCGACAGCCGAGACCACGCTCACCATTACGGTGGTGGGCACCAACGATGCGCCGGTGGCCGAGGCGGTGACCCGCTCGGTCAGTGAAGATGCGACTATTACCGGCAGTGTCACGGCGACCGATGTCGATTTACCCGACGGGCAAGATCTGGTGTTTACCACCGAGTCGAATGTTGTCGGCCTGACACTCAATGCGGACGGCAGCTACAGCTTTGATGCCTCCGGCTATGATGCGTTGGCTGTAGGTGAGAAACAGGTGATCGAAGTGCCTGTCACCGTCACCGATGATCGCGGTGCGACGGCCGAGACCACGCTCACCATTACGGTGGTGGGCACCAATGATGCGCCGGTGGCCGAGGCGGTAACCCGCTCGGTCAGTGAAGATGCGACCATTACCGGCAATATCGCCGCCACCGATGTGGATTTACCGGATGATGCCAGTCTGACGTATAGCACCGAATCAAATGTGTTAGGCCTGACACTCAATGCGGACGGCAGCTACAGCTTTGCTGCCTCCGGCTATGATGCGTTGGCTGTAGGTGAGAAACAGGTGATTGAAGTACCCGTGACCGTCACCGATGATCGCGGTGCGACAGCCGAGACCACGCTCACTATTACGGTGGTGGGCACCAACGATGCGCCGGTGGCTGAGGCGGTGACCCGCTCGGTCAGTGAAGATGCGACCATTACCGGTAGCATCACCGCGAGCGATGTGGATTTACCGGATGACGCCAGTCTGACATATAGCACCGAATCAACGGTGTCCGGCCTGACTTTCAATGCGGACGGTAGCTACAGCTTTGATGCCTCTGGTTATGACGCCCTGGGCGCAGGTGAGAAACAGGTGATCGAAGTACCGATCACGGTCACCGATGATCGCGGTGCGACAGCCGAGACCACGCTCACCATTACGGTAGTGGGCACCAATGATGCGCCGGTGGCCGAGGCGGTCACCCGCTCGGTCAGTGAAGATGCGACCATCAGTGGCAGCATCACCGCGAGCGATGTGGATTTACCGGATGACGCCAGTCTGACATATAGCACCGAATCAAATGTGTTAGGCCTGACACTCAATGCGGACGGCTCTTACAGCTTTGATGCCTCCGGCTATGACCATTTGTCAGAAGGTGAGACGCAAGTTATTAAAGTGCCTGTCACAGTGACTGATGATCAGGGTGCGGAGACGACCACCACCCTGACGATTACAGTGACCGGCACAGATGATGCGCCGGTGGTGACCGGCTCTTTTAGCGGCAGTGTGACCGAAGGGGATATCGGTGATGTGGCGCAGGTCAGTGGCAGTCTTGCGATTACGGATGCGGATGCCGGGGATACGCCGGTGTTTGCCGATACCACGGTCAGTGGCACTTACGGCAGTGTGACTCTGGTTGACGGTCAATGGACCTACACCTTAAATCAACAGCAAGTCCAGTCTCTGGCTCAGGATGAAATCGTCACGGATACCATTACCCTGACGGCCAGTGATGGCACGACACAAGATATCAAGATTACCATCACCGGGACCAATGATGCACCAGTGGCCGAGGCGGTAACCCGCTCGGTTAGTGAAGATACGACTATCAGTGGCAATATCACCGCGAGCGATGTGGATTTACCGGATGACGCCAGTCTGACGTATAGCACCGAATCAACAGTGTCCGGCCTAACTTTCAATGCGAACGGCAGCTACAGCTTTGATGCCTCCAGTTATGACCATTTGTCAGAAGGTGAGACGCAAGTCATTAAAGTGCCTGTCACAGTGACGGATGATCAGGGTGCGGAGACGGCCACTACACTGACGATTACCGTAATCGGCACCAATGATGCGCCACAAGCTCATACGGCGATGGGGATAGTGGCGGAAGATAACGCGATTACCGGTCATATCATTGCCACCGATGTTGATTTGCCGGATGACGCAAGTCTGACGTTTAGTACCGAGTCGAATGTGGCAGGCTTGACGCTCAATGCTGATGGCACTTACAGTTTTGATGCATCTAGCTATGATGCGTTGGCTGCGGGTGAAATACAGATAATCAAAGTACCGATCACGGTGACCGATGATCTTGGCGCGACGGGGACCACGACACTGACTATTCGGGTGGTGGGTACCAATGATGCGCCGCTAGTAGAGGCAGTGACTGACTCGGTGACGGAAGACGCGACCATTACCGGCAGTATTACGGCGACCGATGTAGACTTACCGGCGGATGCCAGTCTGACGTATAGCACCGAATCAAATGTGTTAGGCCTGACGCTCAATGCTGATGGGACGTATCGTTTTGATGCTTCCGGTTATGACGCCTTAGAGGAAGGCGAGACCCAGGTGATTGAAGTGCCTGTCACGGTTACCGATGATCTCGGTGCGGAGACGGGTACGACACTGACAATTACTGTGACCGGAACCAATGATGCACCGGTGGTGGATACAACTGCGGGGATTGTAGCGGAAGATAATGCGATTACTGGTCGCATTATCGCCACCGATGTCGATTTACCGGATGACGCGAGTCTGACGTTTAGTACCGAGTCGAATGTGGCAGGCTTGACGCTCAATGCTGATGGCACTTACAGTTTTGATGCATCCAGCTATGATGCGTTGACTGCGGGTGAAATACAGATAATCGAAGTACCGGTCACGGTGACTGATGATCTTGGCGCGACAGGGACCACGACACTGACTATTCGGGTGGTGGGTACCAATGATGCACCGGTAGCAGAGGCCGTGACTGACTCGGTGACTGAAGACGCGACGATTACCGGTAGTATCACGGCGACCGATGTGGATTTACCGGATGATGCCAGTCTGACATATAGCACCGAATCATACGTGCCCGGTTTGACCTTAAATGCCGATGGCACCTACAGTTTTGATGCCTCTGATTATGACGCTTTGGCGGAAGGCGAGACGCAAGTCATTCAAGTGCCTGTCACTGTGACTGATGATCATGATGCGACGGTGACGACGACGCTAACCATTACCGTGACCGGTACCGATGATGCGCCGGTGGTGACCGGCACCTTCAGCGGCAGCGTGACCGAAGGGGATATCGGTGATGTGGCACAGGTCAGTGGTACGATCGCGATTACGGATGCAGATGCCAGTGATAATCCGACGTTTGCCGATACGACGGTCAGTGGTACTTACGGTAGTTTGACCTTGGTGAACGGTCAATGGACTTATACCTTAGATCAAAGTAAAGCCCAGTCCCTAGCGGATGGCGAGCAGGTCACTGATACCATTACCCTGACGGCAAGTGACGGCACCGCTAAGCAAATCGAGATTGATATTACCGGTACGAATAATGCGCCTGTTATTGCTTTGGATGATTCGGCAAAACAAGTCTCGATTTCTGAGGAAGGTTTAAATCAGGGGAACCCCGATACGACCGGTAGTCGTGATACAACAAATGCCAGACAAGCTTCAGGATCTTTTTCTGTCTCTGATCCGGACTCTTCTTCTGTGACATTGTCACTTGTTGCGCCAACAACGGCATTATATAGCCATGGTATCGCGATCATCTGGACGTTGCTGGAAGATGGTTCTTTGATTGGTCAGGCAAATGGTGAAACCGTGATGACGATTAGTCTTTCCGATGAGGGAGATGGCGACTATTCATATACGGTTAATATGCAAGGTCCGGTTGATCATCCTGACTCATCAGGTGAAGATTCACTTCAAGTTGATTTCGGTATCTCTGCAGATGATGGTCAAACGGTTTCAACTCAATCCATTCAAGTCTCGATTGAAGATGATTCACCGGATTCCCATACGACAGACGTTGTGGTTGAAACTGATGGTGCGCCTTTTGATTTTTCGGTTTCCGGGACGACAGTGTCATTGGGGAATTCTGTTTTTGATAATGGCTGTTGGCACACTCAACAAACGGATTCAAGTATTACTTGGGGAACCTCGGGACCGGGGGATAGTAGTTACTCCTCTTATCAAGTGTCATCACAGCAAGGATCGCATCATTATACTGAGGGGCAGCCATTTGAACTGGCGACCTTAGTGCACCACAATGGTTCGGTATTGAGCAATGAGTCGACACTGGATAGTACGGTATTAACAGTCGTTACTCAGGTGACAGTGAATGGGGTGACCCAGTCGATTACCATTCACTTAAATGTTGATCATGATGAGACTTCAAATAACACGAATACTGATGGTGATTCAATTACGTTGACGACGGATTACGTTGATGTCGAAATCGATGGGGTTATGTATCGATTGGATATTGAAGGCTTTAAGAATGACGACGGTACAATTTCGAAATCTGTCGTGACAGCAGAAGGTGAAACCGAAACCTATACGCTCGTTGCTAGTCTGAACACTCCTCCGGATTCTCATCCTGACCAAATGGTAACAGGAACGGTCGATTATGATGCGGGTGCTGACGGCATGGCTTCCGTGGTGTGGCAATCAGGGACAGAGAATAATGGTGACACGGTAATCCATGGGGAATACGGTACACTTACTGTCTACGCTGATGGTCATTATACCTACGATGTCAATGAAGATGCTCTGGCGGCTCTGGATGAAGGGACAACGGCAACTGATTCATTTAACTATGTGGTCACGGACAATGATGGCGATAGTGCAACCAGTTCACTCAACTTCGAAGTGTCCGGAAATTCTGCCGCACCGTTGAGCTCAGGCCTTCATGGTGAGTTTTATAATTATCAGGAAGATTGGTCTAATCACTGGAATAATGTCGATAGCCTTGCTGATGCATTGGGGATTATCCAGAATCAGGATCCGAATGCTGAATTTACCTCGACCCAAGTCAATTATCAGAGTGATTTATTTGCGCATGACTTAGGGGGATATGATGCATCCTACTGGTTGAATGGTCGCACCAATCTCGAAGAGTGGCTGGAAGATACCGGTGATGATAGCTCTGTGGTTTTCAACAATAAGGAAAATTCATCAGATGCTGTTGTTCGTTTGACTGGTGGTGTTGCGCTTGATAGTGGCACTTATTCAATGAAAGTCACCGCGGATGACGGTTATCAGGTTAAGATTAATGGCGTCGTTGTCGCTGCATATGACGGTATTCAGTCTGCGACAACCGATACCTTTACCTTTACCGTGGATGGATCCGGCTATCAGACTGTTGAAATAATTTATTGGGATCAGGGTGAAGCCCATCAATTAACGGTTTCGTTGGCTGATGTAACGGACGGTGTTACGGGTGATTATTCCGTACTTGGCAGTGACGCTTATCCAACTGTAAATGGTGATGTAACTGCTGCCGGTTCTGTTGATGTGATCACTGATCATGAGGCAATGGCAGCAGGGTATGAGGACCGAATCGATCAATTTGCAGCTGACCATTATTGGCAAACTGACGGTGACAATCACAGCAATCACTTAGTCGGCTCACCCGACAATGATCATATTGATGGCCATAACGGTGACGACTGGATTGATGGTGGACTCGGTGGTACCGATTGGCTAAACGGCGGAAATGGTGATGACACACTTATCAGTAGTTATGGTGGTGATGGCGATCTGCTTGAGGGTGAAAGAGGTGATGATTATTTATATGGCCGGGACGGCGATGATATTCTGATTGGTGGTCAGGGTGATGATTATCTCTCTGGTAGTGTCGGTGATGATATCTTGATTGGTGGTATGGGGGATGATTATCTCTCCGGTGGTGCTGGTAATGATATCTTGATTGGTGGTTCACAAGATGACGCTCATGGGGATGGCTCTGATGTGATGATTGGTGGCGCAGGTGAAGATCTGTTTGTTCTGGACTCTTCTTCTGTTGATGAAATTCAGGATTTCCAAAGTTCTGAAGATGCGATTGACTTGTCTAATCTGCTAGCCGATGCCTTAGATAACCAGGATAATGATGCAATTCAGCAATATCTGGATCAACATGTTGAAGTGACAACTGAGCATGGACAGACTCACCTGAGTATCAACGATGTGAATGTTGCTGACTTTGGTTATGATTCCAGCTTTAATGCGAGTAGCACCATTGCAGTGATTATTAATGACCATGAGTTCTCGGTGAAATATCACGGTTAATCACGTCGCTGCATTTTTGCGGAAATATTAAAGCCAGTGTGGGAGTTCCGCACTGGCTTTTTTGTCTGTATTACTTGCAATGATTGGTCATCAAATAGCTGAATAATCGATTTTTTTCTTCAGGTTCGAGGTCTTTTATCCGCCGAATATTATGATCAGGGATTAATTCGGGGTGGGGGTAGTGAGTCAGAACCTTCTCGATGCTTTCTTCACGGATGAGATGAAAAATCGGATAGGGGGATTTGTTGGTGAGGTTGTCATCATCTTCAGGATGATTGCCGGCAAAGCAATAATCGGGATGAAAAGTCGCAACTTGATAAATGCCTTCCCATTGATATTGCATGATGAGGGCGTCGATCCAGTCAATGAACTGATTGTAATCCTCAAATGATGCAAGAAAATGAGGTACAACAACCAGTGTTGTTTCCAATTGTTCAGGTGGAGTCGTGTTTAATTCGAGCAATTGCTGATAGATATCTTCCAGTAATTGCTCATCTTGCCGCGCTTGACTGATATGGATTTTGATCTGTTTCTTTTTATACGGTTTGGCTGCAAAAGGACATAAATTCAGGCCGATGACAACTTGCGTCAGCCATTGTTCGACCATTTGATGAATCAATGCATGCTCTGATTGGGAGTTCATAGTATGAAGTCACTGCGTGGAAAAATTTGCAGGCAGAATACCATGAAATTTAGATCGAGTTCGTATGTTGTTGTGTCTGGAAAGTTTCAAACTCTTTCAGGCGCCAGCATAAGATAAACAGCAGCAGATAAATGACCGTACCTCCGGCAACGACCATATGCCAGCCGCCATGCTGCCAACATGCAATCAGAAAGAACCCGCCAAGACTTCCTCCCAAGTAATAATGCACCAAATAAAGCGCGGTCGCTGTTGCTTTTGCTTGTTTGGCATGTTGACTTACCCAAGCGTAAGCCAATGTATGGCTGAAGAAGGCGCCTGAGCTAATACAAATTAAACCAATAACGAGCATTGGCAGTGATTCAATCATTGCAAGCCACATGCCGGATAAACTCAGGCATGTTCCGGCAATCATGCCGGCAACGGTACTGTGATGTCTGAGCCAGCGAGCTGTAAGACGTGAACTCAGTGTTCCTCCCAGATAACAAACGAAGATCAGTGATGCCAGTCCGACAGGAATCGAATAGGGTGCAGCAACTAAACGAAATCCCATCACGGAGTACAAGTTTACAAACAGAGCAAAATTTGCCCCACCAAACAACATCGCCAGCCATAGCTTAGGTTGGCGAAGATGCATTAATACGGAACGTTGATGTTGTAAAAGCTGTCCTTTCCGGGGGGTGAAGTGTTGCTGAGGCGGGAGCTTGAAATACACATATAATGTGCCAGCGATACTCAAGACACTGACCACCGCGACAGCGGTTTGCCAACTGAACAGATCGGTGAGGTTGCCTCCTGCAATCCGTCCGCAGATCCCTCCCAAAGAATTCGCTGCAATATAGCTTCCGATCGCAGCTTGAAAAGCCTGAGGTGAAAATTCCTCAACCATATAAGCGACAGCAACGGAGGCAAAAGCAGCAATCGCGACACCGGTCAGTGCCCGTGCCGTGATAAGAGTCCACCATGTCGGATGAATCAAAAGGGCAAGGCCAAGTAAAGGAAAAGTCAGTAAGCCAATCATCATGATTTTTCGGCGTCCGAATACTTCGGAACAGATTGCCCAAGGTACTAATGTAACAGCTAACGCTAAGGTCGATGCTGCAAAAAGCCAGTTTACTTTCGTTTCCGATAACTGATAGAGCTCGGCCATATGGGGGAGAATAGGCTGAAAAAGATATAAATTACAAAAGACAATGAAAGCACCGAAAGCTAATCCAAAAGAAACCTGACGATATTGGGGGGTATGGCATTCGATCATTCATTTGTCCTGTCGTTTATCCTGTGACCAACGTAACATTAGTACCTTAATTAATAAAATATATTAAAAATATTGTTGCTATATAATTTATATATTATGGAAATTCGTCAGCTGAAACATTTCACCGCAATTGTCCAATTCGGGAGTTTTACCGCAGCGGCTCGATCGCTGCATATTGCTCAGTCAGCTTTAAGCATTTCGATTAAAAAGTTTGAGCAGCAGTTGGGAACGCGTTTGCTCAAAAGAGATGAGCGTAAAGTGAGTATGACTGATGAAGGAAAGATACTGTATGAGTACGCGCAACGTATTTTACAACAGGTTGATGATGCGCATTTGGCGATGAATGAGCTGAAAGGTCTGGTGAAAGGGGAAGTTCGTCTGGGAACGCCGAGTATGACCGGGTCTTATTTTTTCCCTGAAATTGTCATGGCTTTTAAGAGTCACTATCCGAATCTGAAAATGACGGTGGTTGAGGCTGGTGGTCAATCTATCCGAAATATGTTGTTGACCGGAGAGTTGGATATCGGTGTGATTTTAAACCGAGATATCCCGGAGGGACTGAGTGTTGATCCCTTACTGACATCTCAGATGGTCGCTGTTGTGAGTCAACACCATGAATTGTCCGATTCCTCCCATATCCGCTTAGATACTTTTTTACAACATGAATTGGTTACCTTTCAATCAGGGTATTACCATCGTGAATTTATTGAGCAAGCCTGTTTGACTCATAATTTTCATGCTCAGATTTCATTTGAGACCAATCTGTTACCGATGATTTTAAGGATTGTAAAATGTGAATATGCAATCAGTGCATTATTGGAGTTGGTGACAGATCAGGAACCGAGTGTTCGTGCGATTCCTTTTGACCCTCCGGTGCCAGTGAATTTGGCATTAGCGTGGCGTAATGATGGTTATCTGTCTTATGCAAATCAGGCCTTTATTCAGTTTGTGAAAAACCATGTGTCTAAAGATGCAGTGAATATGAGAGTGTAAAATGTTAGTCAGAACAATGTACATACGTTGAAATCGTGCTAGGTTTAAAGCAGCTCGTTTCAGACTGAACTAGCAATCGGGGAGGTTGAAATGAATGCTGATATGTACTTGCCGTGTCAACCTTACTGGTTATGTCGGTCTTTGATGTTGACATTCTACGTTGTTGTGGCGAGTGTGGTTATTTGGATAATTATCCTCGTTATTCGTGAATATATCCGTATTAAAAATCGAACCAAATATGTTCAGGAACGTCGTAGATTGCATTACAAAGAAAGGCATCGATTGAAATCTGAACGCGTCATCCAACGTTCAAAACGACCTAAGCGACCAAGAAAGCGAAGGTAATTCGTTACTTGTGCCTGAATAATATGTAGAGTCCGCTATGCTGAAAGGAGCATAATAATGGATATTCAGGTTTTTTTTTACGCGCCATGTAAACCTGATTGGTTATGCCGCCCGGCTCTGATCGTGATTGGGATTATGCTTGCGGTTGGACTGATTTTATTCATTCGGCTGATCATCCGAGAATATTTGCGGATTCACCGCACACAATATGTTTTAAAACGCAGACGCCTCCATTACAAACAACGACATAAGTTGAAACCCTATCATCCCATGCGTTGGCCGAGAACACCTCGTGATTAGCGATGGCGATTCATCTCCTGCTCTAATTGATGCTGAAATGCCAGCGATTGTTTTGTTGTTCCGAAATCTTGAATAAACGTAGCAAGACGAGTTCTGGCAACAGTAAATTGCCGGGCCTTGATTGCCATCTGGATGAGGTAGAACTGAGACTGGAATCGTTTGGGATCATGATTCAGTGCCTGTAAAAAATATTGATTTGCTTGTGATGCATTTCCGGATTTAAGTGAGCAGAGTGCGGCATTCTCATAGCTGGCGGCAATCTGAGGATAGTTTGCTCTCGAGTAAACTTGAGCGAAATAGTGTTGGGCCCGTTTGATCTCCCCCTGTTTACACAAAAATGTCCCATAGTTGTTGTATACATCCGGATGGTTCGGGTGCTCATTCAGTGCCAGTACATATTGTTGTTTGGCTCTATCGGTTTCACCTACCGTTTCATAGTAATAGGCTTGTGCGAGTTGTAATCGAATATAATGAGGTGCGATTTTGGCAGCCTGTATCAGATTGAACCGCGCTTTTTGAGGTTCATGACGTTGAAGGTAAGCAATACTTAGCGTAATTCTGGCATCTGCAATCCGGTCATGCTCAGAAGATGAGGGGATCGTATGGCTGCAACCTGAAATGACAAACCAGCACCCTAGAATGAATCGACGTGTCATATGGCCTCCGCTCAATCACGCTCTTATTTATCCGACGGATGATATAGCGATTCAGCAGCGATGAAATATGGCAGTGAATATCTTGCGACGCAGATAAAAAAAGAGCGGCCTCAACCGGCCGCTCTTGGATGAAATGGCGTTGTTTTAATCGTCGTTGGTGAACTTATCTTCACTGAAATGTTCCAGATCATAAGGCGTTTGCTGGTAAACACAGTAGTTAAGCCAGTTTGAAAACAGCAAATGTCCGTGACTTCGCCAACTGGCGATGGGTGGATTGTCGGGGTTATCATTCTGGTAATAGTTAACCGGAATGGTTGGCTCCAAGCCTTCGCCTAGATCCCGGACGTACTCACCGTGTAGTGTGAAGGCATCATATTCAGGATGACCGGTCACAAACACATGACGTTTATCCGGGCTGGTTGCCAGATACACCCCTGCATCTTCTGAAGCCGCAAGGATATCGAGACTGGTATTTTCTCGAATGTAATCGACAGGAAAATCTGCATATCTGGAATGCGGGGCAAGAAAAGAGTCATCAAATCCACGAATCAGGGGATGAAAATCTTTCTGTAAGGAGTGGGTATAGACTCCGGAGAGCTTTTCCTTACGTGTTAGTTTTGGCAATCCATAGAGAATATTGAGTCCTGCCTGAACAGCCCAACAGACATATAAAGTTGAAGTCACATGATCTTTCGCCCACTGGATGATGGATTCCAGATGCTGCCAGTAGACGACATCCTCAAAAGCTACCAATCCCAGCGGTGCACCCGTCACAATTAATCCGTCGAAGTAACGGTCTTTCACCATCTCAAATTGCCGATAAAACATATCTAAATGTTCTTCGGGCGTATTGCGGCTCGGACGATTATCAATTCGCAAAAGTTCAACATCTACCTGCAGGGGGCTATTGGAGAGCAAGCGTAAAAATTGAGTTTCGGTCTCAATTTTTTTAGGCATCAGGTTTAGTATCAGTACTTTGAGGGGTCTGATTTCTTGAGTAGAAGCTCGAGATTCATGCATGACGAAAATGTTCTCATGCAGAAGAACATCAGTTGCAGGAAGTTGATCAGGAATCTTTATCGGCACAGTATCATTCTCACAATAAATCTATCTGGACGTCTATACATCTAAACTTAACCGAATCGATCACATATGTCGAGAAAAAATCAAGTCTACATGTGAGCTGATATTTGATTGTTATTAGGGGCTGCCAATTTCATACTGAACGATGGAAAAAGTAAAATCGTAGAGACAAATATGACGAAAATCACCACAGATAAACGCTCACACTGAATGATTAGCCTATCTGTGGTAACAAGAGATGAGATGACAGAATCGTAGTCAGATTTATTTATGAAAACTTGGGCAGAAGAAATCTGCGCGCCATGTAAGCTTATGTTTGCCTTTCATCGACAATAGGACGTCTTTGCCTTTCATTTGAGGAAATGCAAGCAAAGGCGGTAAATCATCGACATCATCGACTACGGCTTTATAAGCCCGGATACAAGTAAAAGTTGAATCTAAATTGTCTACCAGCATCTCATGGGATAAACAAATACCTAGCTCATCACGTCTCATTATATGTTCCTTCTATTATTACTCTTCCAATCTTTTCTCGGTGTATCACATACTTTTTGGATGATATTTATAATATATGCAATAGTTCCAACACTTCGTATAAAAAGTATACAATCTATATGGTGAGACCGAGGACATAAATCATCATTTCCTTGTGATCTTTGCCAAAATTTATAATGAAATTTCTAAAGTTGTTTTCGTAATAACAGTCTCTTGCATCTGTGGTGTGCTTCAGTCAATTTGTCCATAATACTGACGCTGACTTAGCTGATGAATTTATTGTTATTTTTACAAAACCCTGACAATATGAATGCGGAACATCTATGTGATCGGCATTGCTCTGATGAAAAAAACTTTTTGTTTGAGATGAAACAATCAGATACTGGTCATATTCTTTCGTTTATTCATCAATAAAATAGCGATAGTCGGGTAGATAAGATCTACAATAACAATGCTAAAATTGCTGTTTTTTTACAGCCCGGGTCAATCCAGAATAGAAGTAGAGCGGTATGAGTAATCCAACTAGTACAATCTTGACAGAAAGCGGCACCAATGAGCTTGAAATTATCGAGTTTCATATAGAGAAACGTCTACCGAATGGTGGCACTAAAACTTGTTACTATGGTATTAACGTTGCAAAAGTCCGGGAAGTCATTCAAGTTCCGGATACTACAGATTATCCGAATGCTCAGCCTCATATGATCGGGGTATTTTCTTCTCGGGATATATTAACCCCGTTGGTTGATCTGGCCGGTTGGCTTGGTATCCCGAAGTCACCGGATGTTGAGAGCAAGTTTGTTATCGTGACGGATTTTAACCGGATGACGAATGGCTTCTTAATCGACAGTGTTAGCAGAATTCATCGTATTTCTTGGAATGACGTCGAATCGCCAAGCCAGTTTCTTGAAGCTGGTGAGCAGGATTGTGTTGTTGCCGTTGTGCGCAAAGAAGGGCATCTGATTATGATTTTGGATTTTGAAAAAATCATTGCAGATATTAACCCTGAACTGAGCATGGAGAAATATGATGTCAGAGTGGATAAAAGCATTGACCTGAACCAGAAAATGGTGAGCAAGAGAAATGCGAAAACCGTGATGGTTGTCGATGATTCCGCATTCATTCGTAGTCTGATCCAAGACACACTGAGTTCTGCCGGTTACAACGTTATTGCTTGTAAAGATGGTGGTGAAGCTTTTGAAAAACTCATGAATATTGAACAAGCCGCAGCGAAAGAAGGTGTACAGGTTCGGGAACTGATTGATGCTGTGGTGACCGATGTCGAAATGCCTCGTATGGATGGGATGCATTTGGTGAAACGGTTGAGAGATAATAACTCATATCGTGATATTCCCATTGTGATGTTCTCTTCGCTGATGAGTGATGATAACCGTCATAAAGCATTGACATTGGGAGCCAATGATACAATTACCAAACCGGAGATCGGTAGATTGGTGGGTATGATGGATCAGTATATTTTTGAGACTGAGTAATCAGACTTAAAGCAGTTATTTCATATTGTCCGGTTTTGATTCAGCGTTTCTGTTGATTGGATATGCTGTTGTTTTATCAGACTGTTTATTATGTGATGTTTTTGGTGGTACGTTTCTGGTCTGTATTTAGGTGCATCACTGGGGGGATTGAATTACGATGCTGAACATTTTTATTATTGTTGCATTGTTAGTCTTGTTCTTTCTTTTTGCTCAGCGTTACATCATTAAAAAAGATGACACGAAAGAGTTCAGTTATCGACGATTCGGACCGCTGCTCAATCCCGCTGAAAGTATATTTTACCGTGCATTAATTGAAGCGGTCGGAGATCAGGGTGTTGTATTTGCCAAAGTGAATATGGCGCAGGTATTGGTCCCCACGGGACTGAAAAAGAAAAAAGATATTTTTATTGCCAGTCATAAGATTTCAAAACATAGCTTTCAGTTTGTTGTCTGTGACCCCAGAACATTTGAAGCTCGTGCGGTCATTGAACTCGATAATGGCAAATCGTTAAGTAAAGCTAAGATCGAGCGCGAAAAACTATTATTGAGTGTCTGTCGGTCTGCCAATATCCCTCTGATTGGCACGACCATCAAATATAGTTATCAGGTGAGTCGCTTGCGGCGACTTTTGGCAGCGCATATCGATCTGATTGAAGCGGATAAAGAAGTTCGGTTTTGTAAAAAATGTGGTAGCCCGATGATCATTCGGGTGGCGACGCAAGGCGACCATAAAGGGAGACGATTCTTTACATGTAGTCGCCAACCTCACTGCAATTATACGGAGAATTACAACGTCGTGTATGAAGATAATGAGGAAACGAACTAAGTTTACGATGAGGTATTAAGCCGATTTATACTCAACATCATCGTTAAGTGAGGTCTGTGAATCTCCCTGACAAATCCGCACTTGATTCTTGCCATTTTTTTTCGCTTTATAAAGTTCAATGTCTGCCAGTTTCAAAATATCAGAAAGGTTGTCTCCATTGCGGTAACGACAAATTCCGATACTTAACGTTAACTGTAAACGTTTGTCACCGAAGCTGAACAAATGATTACTGATGGTATGGCGAAGTTGTTCACCGATTTTTTTCGCTTCATCCAAGTCTATATCAAGCAAAGTGACACAAAATTCTTCTCCGCCAATTCGAAATAGGTTTTCATCACCGACGATCCGGCTGATGAGTAGGCTGGTTTCGATTAAAACCTTATCACCGATATCATGGCCAAAGCGATCATTAATCTGTTTAAAGTAATCAATATCGAGGATCAGCAAGCTCAAATGCTGTTGCTCTTTTTTTGTACTCGTAAAACGATGGAACGATGTTGACAGCGATAAGCGGTTATGTGCACCGGTCAAGGAGTCTCTGGAAGCCAGATACATCAGTGAGTTTTCAATATCGGAACGATTGGATTCATAAAGATGCGACACAATCCAAATCCCGATATAGCAGAGGACTAGATTAAACATGCTTTCTATCATGCTGTAACTGCCGTCTTGGCTCAGCTTCATCACAATAATTGAGGACTGAATTATCAAGAACGAACCACTGGTATACATGCCGTGTTTGATACCGAGTAATAGATACAGCACGATCGGGGCAAGGCAGCTCCAGACGAATAATCCCTGAGCAATCGGTTGAAAGTAGGTCCCGACCAGCAGCATGAACATCAGATAATAAGCGTAATAAAGAATGTACTGCTTGGGATATCGCTTTTGTTTGAGCTGCTTATAAATGAAGTAAGAATAAACGGACAGAATACCTTCAATGGAGGCCAGGAATAACTCGTTTCGATGAATGACGTGGAAGAGAGCGTAGAACAATGCTATCAATGTTAAAAATAGACTGATACCGGAAAGCACAGAAGTTCTGAGCAAATATGATTTATTAGGTAATCGGTCATCCATTTTAAGAGCGTTCTGCATATGTTCTAGCCAATTGAGGTATGTTACGCAATCATTGTAATACTTCAACTAGTTTTTTGGGTTAATGTCACAAAATTGGATTCGAATTACAATTCGTATGCATCGGGAAAAGTAATGAAATTTCGACGAAAAATGCTTGGGGTTGCGCAAAAAAGATTCATGTTGATGAACTTAAAGGCAATCGGTTAATTTTCAGGGAAATTTTTCTTGCACAACGTTAAGACTGTCGTTAATATCCTCTCCGTTCTTAATTGATGCGTCCGTAGCTCAGTTGGTTAGAGTATCGCCTTGACATGGCGGGGGTCGGTGGTTCGAGTCCACTCGGACGCACCATATACAAGAACATATCTGCATTATTATGCGTCCGTAGCTCAGCTGGTTAGAGTATCGCCTTGACATGGCGGGGGTCGGTGGTTCGAGTCCACTCGGACGCACCATATGCAACAGTATATCTACATCTCTATGCGTCTGTAGCTCAGCTGGTTAGAGTATCGCCTTGACATGGCGGGGGTCGGTGGTTCGAGTCCACTCAGACGCACCAATTCTTACTATCTCCTCTGTATTTCTTTTCTGTACAACTCTTCGTTACTCTGCTTTGTCGACATAAACCGACATAGTATTCATCTATGATTGTTTGAGTCGAGATCGTGGTGATTGATTATACGATATAACAACCATTCTATGCTTTATTCTGGTAAAAATAGTAAATCATTCAATAAGTTCAATCTTTATCTATCTAGATTGGTCGCATGTTTTGATGGGTGCAGTCACAATAACGAGCTTTATTGTACCTTCTCCCTCTATTCTTCAGTCTACTGAACCATTCCAGCACTATCAAACGGGTTATGTTACGAAACCGTCGTGTTACTTCCCGCATTTTTCAGCTTGCATCGTATTGATTGCATGGATAAACGTCTGCTGAATATTTGGTATGCGGAGTGTTTTTGCCTCATCTAACAGCGCCAGTGCTTTGGCGATATCGTGATGACTCACCGCATGTTCGATGGCCGACTGATAATAATGCGTGGATTCTGTTTGTGGTGGTGCAGTATGTTGCCATGAATTGCTCTTAACATCTGGCTTCGGAGATATCGGTCGATTTACCATCGTACGGTTACCTGATGTGGGCAGAGATTGTTGGAGAGCATGTTGACGAATCGACTCTGTTGCCACACTCATCGTCAGGGAGCCCTGATAGCCGGTGGTGACTGAGATATCTGTGACAATCGGCAGTGGTGCACCATCTTCAATCGCGCGTCGTTTTGCGGGGTGGGGAATGGTGATGGTTTTACCGACTTGATTCGGTTGGGTAAAAATAATCAGATAGGGCGTCTGTTCGGCATTAATTTGGTAGCTCTGTTCGAGTCGATCGGTTTCAAATACATCGCTGAACCGAAGTTGATGTGAATCGATCTGAAACGTCTTTTGCGGATGGTAGTCGGCATCAAGGAACACCAGCGTTGGCATGAATATCTGATCATGGAATACCAAACTCTTGAGCGTCAGTTTGACCGTGCCGGAACGTGGCGAAAATTGAAATGCACCAAAATATGAGCGCCCGCTGCTGAAATGCCGCACCGGAGACGATGAATCAATCTTGAGTTTGATGTCGTCGTTGGCATTCAGTGGCGTCCAGTAAACATCTTGATAACGGGTACAACACACGGCGTCTTCAGCAGGCGGGGAAACGATATTCTGAACCTGTTTTGTTGCTGAGCACCCAGAGACCATCAATAGTGCCAAGGAGAAATGGATCAGTTGCTGCATTTTCTGCATAGTGACTTCCTGCTTCCTGTTATGTTCGACAATCGTTATGTTCGGTAACGGCCGATTCAGGCAACCATGCGGTTGCCTGTTTTCACCATGGTTTATCTGGTATCAGAACCAAATTTCAGCCTCGATGCCGACACGCGTTTCCGTGTTGTCATCACCGGAGGTCCAAGCATAACCATTATCGCTTGATTTCATATAAGTGATATAGGGTTTGATCTGTGGGCGTCCCCAGTAATCTGCATTAACCGTCAGAACCGGCGCTAAAGTGGCGGTATAAAATGATGTATCGGCATCTTCACGTCCCCATGTTCCGGCTGCACCGAGACTTTCCAGTGCGTAGGTCAGGGTTGCTTCCATACGGAAGTTGTCATTCACTCGATAAGAGGGAGTGACACCGACAATCAGGCGTGACACCCCGTCTTTAGAGCCCCAGACATCGTGAGTGGTGTTGTTATCCAGTTGCCAATAAGTGACTTCGGTACCCAATTGAATATCCTGAGCAATATTGGCGACCCCATAAGATGTCAGAAACAGAGAACGGTCATCTTTTTTCCAGTTGCCGCTCCACTGACCGAAGTTGACCCCCCGGTTGGCAGAAACGCCTTTTCCGTAAGTAATAGCCGTCGTTGACCAACCATCGAAGCCGTAATAGTCGCGATGGTAGGTAATCGCCGCCCCGACACCATTTTTGGCGGTACTCGACTCATCAACATGTTTACGCGAAGTGATTTTCAGATCAAAATCGAATTTCCCCCCCAATCCTTTAACACCGTAATAGTAAAAATCAGCCGAAGTGAGGGTGGTACTCCGTCCGTCACTATCTAAAGAACACTGTTTGGAATTGACGTTTGCCCCCGAGAGTGTACAACTGCCTTCACCGGGATCCGCTGACATGACCGCAAATCCGGCGTCATGATACTGAACCCCGGCCCCGACACCCGAAGATTGCTTCCAGAACTCTTTCGTAATGATGCCTGACTGACGGTTCAGATAACGTTGACCTGCCCAAAGGCTGAGTCCATCGGCAAAGTAGGATAAATCGCCCAGCTCAATGTAAGCCTCTTTGAATTCCACCTGACCACTTTCCAAGTGTCCTTCATTGCCTGAAGATGAGGTATAAAATCCGCGGCCATTCCCTCCTTCATTATTGCCGTACTCCGCTTTTAACACATATTTCGCCCAGGAGCCGGAATCAAAATTCTGGCCTTTGGTGACCGTGAATTCGATCTGTGTCGGGTTACCGGAAAATGCAGCGCCAGCCGCGTGATAGTCTCTGCGGTGACCATAGCTGTCGTTTAAAGAGAGTGATTCGCCGACATTGTATAGTAGGTGACCATAACCATTGACTGTCCAGCCTTCATGAACTTTGTCTTCGGCTGAGGATTGCATTGAAAGCACTGCTCCGGAAATGGCTAAAGCAATTAAGCTTACCTTCTTCATGTGATTTGCTCCTGTTTATTGTGATTATTCCTATGTTCTCCGCTGATACCCATGGATGGTGCCGAACCGGGGGGCAGCGGAGAGGAAAAATGTGATTGCGTCGTTCGAACAAATCCCGACTCATCACGAATTTGTTCTGACTAGAGAACAAGATAAGGAATGCGACAGGGCCTGACTTCCTCTTCTGGCGTGAAATCTATGGAGGAAGCGTTGGGATGAGAGAGGCGGAGAAAAAAAGGAATCGCGATACAATGTTAGCTGAATCACAAATCTGGGGTGGAGGAAGGGGAAGCGCAGTGACAAACTCCCGGTAATTGAGTGATCCGTATCGCATTTAATCGTTTAGCAATCCGGGATTACCTTGAACATCAATGTGCAAAAATGTGAAATACACCCGATTTGGTGACTGGCCGGTCAACAAAAAAACGGCCGTGCAGCGGTCACCACACGTCCGTCGGCGAGGTTATTTAGTATCCCATTAAGCTCAGTAATCGTTCAGCCGTTTCTATGGCTTCTTTACGGTTGGTCAGATTCAGTTTCTGATAGAGATTTCTAATGTGGGTTTTGATCGTGGTTCCCGCAACGTCCAGCTCCTGAGAGATTTGCTCATTGCTAAAACCTGAATAGATCAGGCCAAGCACTTGCCATTCACGTTGTGTCAATGGACTAGTGCGAACCAACTCAGGAACCTTGGGATGGTTCAGCAGCTTATCGATAAATTCCTCATCGAAATGCAATGAACGACTCCGCTGTTTCTGGGCGATCTCACGGAGCAAATATTTAGCGCGATGCTTTTCTAAATCCTCAAGCGTTTCACCTTGCAGCAGTTGCTGTAAGATCGGATATAAGTGTTGTCCTTCGATGAGAAAATCCGCCACCATACCCGTCTGATTGGTCATCTTTAAGGCTTGTCGTAACACGGTTTCAGCCACTTGTGGTTGTTGCTGATGCACCGCGAGTACCGCTTCGACAATCAGGTTACGATTGGTATCGGTAAAGAGTTCGGATTGTTGCGCTTCATGCTGCAAAAACGCCAGACTCTGCTGCGCTTTCTCCAGTTGGCCGGTATAGATCTGAGCCCGTGCGATATTACGCCACTGGAGTTGTAAAAAATGATTTTTCGCTTCCGAAGGGCGGGAAGCCTGAGCGAGCCATGTTTCGATTGCGTCGGCATCATCCCGGACTTGCCAGTAGAGCAGTAAAGCGAACGAGGCATTTGCAGTCCAGTCAATATGGTAGCTGGATTGGCTCAACAACGTTTCTATCTGCGCCACAAACTTTGCCGCGCGATCAATTTCTCCGCGGGCTATCGCAATACGGGCAAGAATCGAGTAACTATGCAGATGTTTACTGATGTCTAAGTTACCCAGTACTCGAATCCCTTTTTGGGCAAAGACTTCCGCTTCATCCAGTGAATTCCAGCACCAGAGAATCTGCGCATGGAGCCGTAGCAGAAATTCATGTAACGGTACCTGATGTAACTGTTGGGCTTCAATCAGTTTGAAAGCTGACTCATGTAGCTCGAAGGCGGCCTGAACATACCCCTGAGCGAGCAAAATTTCGCTCTGCTGGATTAAAGCCCACAATGCCTGATGATAAACCTGATGCTGTCGGGCTAACTTCTCGGTTTGTTGCATCAGAGAAAGCGCTCGGTTGAGCTCCCCATGCACGTGATTGACTTCTCCGACAATCGAGGTAGCAATAATCCGGCTGCGAAAATCGGTCGTTGCCAACTGACTCAGGGCGAGTTCAGCCAGTTCCGATGCGAGTTCCGGATCATTCTTGTTGATGGCAACCTGAGCTCTGAGCGTGTTGATTTGTCCTTGCTCCGGCTGAGAAATCGAGATGTTTCTCAGACACATCTCATGTTCGGCCTGCGTCAGCATATCCTCGACCCGGGGATAGCTGTGCTGGCTCTGGGCTAACCACGCCTGAAGTAACGGCAATTTCACACCGGCGTAGAGATGCTCGGCATCGAGTTCATCCATTGCTGTTTCCAGAATATTTAACTCACCATGATTGAACATGCGCCAGCCGTGAGCGAGCAAAATCTGGGTGGTCAAATCACTGTTATTGGTTTGCTGTGCGTGTTTCAGCGCCTGATGAGGAATATCCAATTTAAGCCAAGCCTGAGCGGCCCGGCTATGTAATCGTTGTTCCTCATCAGGAATGATTTTATGCCGTTGATGGGTCAGAAACTCTGCAAACAGGTGATGGAAGCGATACCAGTTTTGTTCACTTTCCAGCCGATGAATGAACAGGCCATAACGGTTGAGAGACTCAATCATGTTCAATGCATCGCTGCGCTGGGTCAGTTCAGCAACCAATACATCGTTGAAGGTCTCCAGAACCGCACATTGCAACAGAAACAACCGTGTGTCGCTATCAATATAAGCAAACACTTCTTCAATTAAGTATTCCCACAGATGATCATGATTGAACCGAGCGACCGACTGCCGTGACTGAGCCAACGAGCGATTCTGATGCTTGGCCTGTAACGCGATCAATTGTAGGGCGGAAGGCCAGCCTTCGACATAATGCCGCAGCTCACTGACGGTTTCCGAATCAAATTCATCGTGAACCACCTGACTGAAAAAGCGGGTTGTTTCTTCTTCATCAAATGCCAGTATATCGTGATCAATCTCGATGAGCAGATCGCGAACACGCAGGTTCGCAATACCCAACGGCGGATTGGCACGGCTGGTGACGACCACCGTCATGTTGTCCGGCATATGTTTAATAAAGAAACGCACTGCTTCGTGGATCTTCTCATCATCAATCAAGTGGTAGTCGTCAAGAACCAGATAGCAAGGTTGCGTGACATCCTGAATTTCATGAAAGAGTTCAGCAAACAGAGAAGAGACGGAAGAGTACTGGCTGCGTTCGGCAAGGGTCTGACTATTCGGACAGCCATTGCCGGTGGCGATATTAATCGCCTGAATAAAGTAATTGATGAAACGAAACGAATCATTGTCACCGTCATCGATGCTATACCAGCCGACAGCAGGGCTATCGGCAAGCCACTGTGCTGCCATGGTTGTCTTACCATAACCGGCTGGTGAGCGAAACAACACTACTTTACATCGATGCGCATGGCGCAGGGTATCGAGTACCCGTTGTCGAGAGATCGCATGGTGTAGACGACTCGGACGTGTCAGTTTTGATGGAATCCACATAAATTCTGCACTATATCTTCAAGTTGCATCAATGCTCGGTAGTTTAGCGTGGTGCGTACGGTCTGGAACTTGATCGACTTCTTAATACACAAATTTATAACAATTTTATGAATTGGATGCTGCCTTTTTGAGCCATCGGGCCATCATCAGGCTCTACGCCCACTGACTCCTACCACAATTCCCTTTCAGCGGGAGGATGTTTCATGACGCAGGACTATGCAGGATATACCCATACCTTTAGTCCTTAAATTACGCAAGATGCTGTAAAGAGTGAGATAGTCATGAACAATGAACCAACCAATCTTTTTGAGCCGGAGGCATTCAAACAGAGTGTCTTACATCATTTGAAGACCACCTATTCGCAAGAGATTGAACATGCAAGCACCCGGTCATGGTACTTGGCGATGGTGAGAGTGTTGTCTGAAATGACCATTGCCGATCTGGTCGATACGGAACATGATCCTCGGGTTCGCAACGCAAAACATGTGAATTATCTGTCACTCGAATTTCTGATGGGACGTCTGACGGGCAATGCGCTGATTAACATGAATGTGTATGCGCAGGTTGAGCATGTCATGCAAACACTGGGACAATCATTGTCTGATTTATTGGAGCATGAGCGTGATCCGTCACTCGGCAACGGTGGGTTGGGGCGTTTAGCCGCCTGCTTCATGGACTCCTGCGCTGCTCAGGAATACCCCACAGTCGGATACGGGTTACATTATGAATATGGATTGTTCAAACAGTCTTTTGTCGCTGGGCGACAACAGGAAGCACCGGATGAATGGCGCGGAGAAGAGGGCTACCCGTGGGAACGGATGCGCCCTGAACTGACCCGGCGAGTCGGGTTCTTCGGCCATGTTGAAACCTATCAACATCAAGGTAAAACCAAGCACCGTTGGCTGCCGGACCAAATTGTAAAAGCGATCGCATGGGATATTCCGATTGTCGGATATAAGAGTCACACGGTTTACCCGTTGCGTTTATGGGAATGCCGGGCAGAACAAGGGTTCTCGCTCGATAAGTTTAATGAAGGTGCTTATATTGAAGCGCAGCGGCGCATGATTGAAGCGGCAAACCTGACCAAAGTGCTTTATCCGAATGATAACCATGAACAAGGTAAAGTTTTGCGCCTGATGCAACAATACTTTCATAGTGCGGCATCCATCGGTGACATTGTTGCTCGTCACGAACAAGCCGGACGCGATTGGGAGAGTTTACCCGATTATGAAACCATCCAATTGAATGACACCCATCCTGCAATCGCGATTCCCGAACTGATGCGACTCTTGATCGATGAGAAAGATCTGGCGTGGCAAACTGCGTGGTCGATTTGTGCGCAGGTTTTTGCTTACACCAACCATACTCTGATGCCAGAAGCCTTAGAAACTTGGCGCAAATCTCTGATGACCAAGTTACTGCCTCGACATATGGCGCTCATCACGGAAATTGATCAGTATTTCCTGAAACAGGTCGAGCAACAGTGGCCGGGTGATACCGACAAGCAAGCGAAGCTTGCGATCGTCTCCACGGAGAAAGAGCCAATGGTGAGAATGGCCAATCTGTGTGTCGTCGGTTCTTATGCGGTCAACGGTGTTGCCGCAATGCACACGGAGCTGGTGCAAAAAGAATTATTCCCTGAATTCAATACGTTATTCCCTAACCGAATCCGTAATGTCACCAACGGGATTACCCCGCGTCGCTGGTTAACCTATTGCAACCCCGATCTGGCGACGCTGATCCGTCATAAAATCGGATACCGGTGGGAAGACAATCTCGACCATCTGGCAGCGTTGGCTGATTATGCCGAAGAATCGGATTTTCAGGCTGCATTTATGGCGACGAAGAAAGCCAATAAAGAACGTTTGGCGCAATGGGTGCTGACCAATCTCGGGTTAGAGATTAATCCCAATGCGTTGTTTGATGTACAAATCAAGCGTCTGCATGAGTACAAACGTCAACATTTAAATCTGCTACATATTTTGTCTTTGTATCACCGTCTGTTACATGAACCGACGTTTGATATGGTGCCCCGCGTGGTCTTTTTTGCTGCCAAAGCCGCCCCCGGTTATCACCTTGCCAAAGAGATTATCTATGCCATCAATCAGGTGGCTGAGACCATCAATCAAGATGAGCGAGTCAACGATAAACTGAAAGTTGTGTTTATTCCCGATTACCGGGTCAGCATTGCAGAATTGATCATTCCCGCTGCGGATCTGTCTGAGCAGATTTCAACCGCAGGGAAAGAAGCATCCGGGACCGGCAACATGAAACTGGCACTCAACGGTGCGCTGACGATCGGGACGATGGATGGGGCGAATGTGGAAATTCGCGAAGAGGTCGGTGACGAAAATATCTTTATCTTTGGCTTAAACGTGCATCAGGTGAATCAATGCCTGAAAGACGGTTATGACCCCGACACTTACTACAGGGCTGACCCGCTCCTGAAAGCAAGCCTTGACTGGCTTAACACTGACGATTTCACACCGGGAAGTCCACACGGATTAAAAGCGGTGTACGACACCTTATTACGTGACGGTGACCCTTATCTGTGTCTGGCCGATTTCCGCGCTTATGTTGACGCACAAGAAGCGGTGGACCGCCAGTACCGTGATGTGCAGGGTTGGGCCCGCAAAGCGATTTTAAATACGGCATTGGTGGGTAAATTCAGTTCGGATCGGTCGATTCGCGATTATGTGGAGACGATCTGGCGGCTGCAACCCGTCAAACGTTAATTCAGCAATCGAATGACATGGTGTATCGGAGCCGAGTATTTCGCCTCGGCTCATTCATCTTATGAATTTTTATCAATGCAATGTCATTGGAGTGAAACATGATAACAAAACCAACATTGGAGCATGTGGCCGATCTCGCCGGGATTGCCAAGTGCTACACGGATGCATGGGGTAATGAAACGGAAGTTCCCGAGCAGACGTTGCGTCAGATTCTTGCCATTATGGGCTATGATATGTCAGAAGATGCCCGACTCATGGCATCAGCAATCCACAAACATCAATCTCGGTTGTCAGAGCCGGTCATCGTTGTTCGTGGCGACGGGCAACCCGTCGATATCACACTTAGCATCGGCCGCGATGCTTCATATGAGCATTTCTCCTGGCAGATCCGAACAGAAGACCATCAGTATCTTGATGGGGAAGTGGCCACACACCTCCTTGCGGATCACCGCGACAGTGACGGCACCGTGACGCTGCGGATCACCGGGTTAGCACAGGGCTACCATCAATTGTGGGTGAGAGACAAACGTAATGGTCATTTTGAGGAGAGTCTGCTGATCATTGCGCCGGTTGCGTGTTATAAACAGCCCGCATTATTGTCAGGCCAGAAAATGTGGGGGCTGAGTATTCAGCTTTATACGCTCCGTAGTAAAGATAACTGGGGAATCGGCGATTTTGGTGATCTGAAACAGCTGATCACCGAAGTTGCAGATCAAGGGGCTCAGTTTATCGGGCTCAACCCACTGCATACGCTTTTCCCGGCTTGTCCGGAATTTGCCAGTCCTTATAGCCCCTCTTCAAGATTCTGGTTAAATACGCTCTATATCGATGTCAGTTCGGTGCCTGAATTTGTCCTCAGCCATGCCGCGCAGTCGTTGGTCGGCAGTGCCGATTTTCAGCACCGGCTGGAGCAGACAAGAGCCAAACCATGGGTTGATTACACCGAAGTGAACACCCTCAAAATGATGGTGTTGCCGTTGTTGTATCAGGAGTTTCGTCATCGTCATCTGACGCATCGTTCTGAGCGGGCACAAGCGTTTATGCGGTTTGTGGCGCAGGGCGGGGATAGTTTGACTGCGCTGGCGGTGTTTCATGTGCTGTCCGAAACATTCGGCCAGAGCGGGGACGAGACGAATGAGGCGCCCCAACCTCGAGGATGGGCACAGTTTCCGTCGGAATATCAAGATTATCAGAGCGAGACGGTACAAGCCTTTATTGAGACACATCAGGACGAAATTCAGTTTCACATATACTTGCAGTGGATTGCTGAAAGCCAGTTGAAAGAAGCACAATCAATGGCACGGGAACGGGGTATGGCGATTGGCTTATATCGCGATTTGGCCGTTGGTGTCAGCAGAAATGGTTGTGATACCTGGGTTGATGGCAATCATCATACGCTGGTCAAAGCGGTGAGTGTCGGTGCGCCACCGGATATTCTCGGGCCGCTCGGACAAGACTGGGGACTACCGCCATTTCATCCGGTCACGCTGCGGGAACACGGGTATCGCCCTTTTATTGATTTGCTCAGAGCCAATATGAAGCATTGCGGGGCTTTGCGCATTGATCATGTGCTGGGATTGTTAAGGCTGTGGTGGATACCCGAGGGGAAAACAGCGAAAGAGGGGGCTTATGTTTACTATCCGGTTGAGCATCTGCTGGCGATTCTGGCCTTGGAATCCCACCGACATCAGTGTGCGGTCATTGGTGAAGATTTAGGCACGGTTCCGACGCAGATGGCGGAGATTCTCGCAACCGCAGGCATCCATTCATATAAAGTATTTTTCTTCGAAAAATCTCAGCAAGGCGTGTATACACCACCGTCAGACTATCCTTATCAGTCGATGACGGCTTTATGTACACACGATATGCCGACACTGAGAGGGTTTTGGCATGGTTCTGATCTGTCATTGGGGCAGCAACTGGGGCTTTATCCCGATGAGACGCAACTCGAACAATTGCGTCAAGACCGTGCACAAATTCGTCATGGCGTGTTGCAAGCGCTGGGGATGTTAAACGCGCAAGGACAAGATAGCACCGGTCAGGTGCCAACGGCGGCGGCTGAAGAACATCTGGTCATGGACCCATTATTGGGTGAGTTAATCCAGTTGCATGTGGCCTCGGGTCGTTCGGCGCTGGTCAGTATTCAGCTTGAAGACCTGCTGGCGATGGATGAGCCGGTTAATGTGCCGGGGACTGTTGATCAATATCCTAACTGGCGGAGAAAACTTACGGCTGATTTAACCACGATGTTTTCGTCACCGGCTATTCGGCAAATGCTGGTGAAGCTTACTCAGATTCGCGCTGCCTGAAGTGATTGGTCATGCAGAGATGAAAAACCGGTTCTCAGATGAGAACCGGTTTTTGGTTTGGGAGACATCACGCCTGAATCATGACGCGACGAATTCATTGGTATCAATCGTGATAAGCAGCCTCGAAATCTACACCTTTTTCACGATAACATCTCGGACAAGCGCTGCCGTCGCTGTGGAACAGATGACAGCGGTTCGGTTCGATACCAATCGTATATGCATCACCGACTTCGACATCAAGAGTATCCATCGCCCGATAAATTACATTGGCATCAGCGCCTTTCAAATGCAGATAGATCTGCGTTTCGTTACCGAGTTTTTCGACGATCTGGACGGTGCCCGATACCGTAAATGAGGCGGATTCAGCACTGATTAAATGTTCCGGACGAATCCCTAAAGACATCCGTTCTCCCGGATGAACCTGATCGCCTTTGACCGGAATCCAGAACGTTTCACCGTTGGGTAATTGCACCATCACTCGCTCGGACTCCACAGCTTCGACATTCACCGTCATAAAATTCATTTTCGGTGAGCCGATAAACCCTGCCACAAAACGGTTTTTAGGATAATGATAGAGCGCCAGCGGCTGGCCGACCTGAGCAACAGACCCCGTTTGAAGCACAACGATCTTATCGGCCATAGTCATGGCCTCAACTTGATCATGCGTGACATAAATCATGGTGCAACCGAGCTGGCGCTGTAATTTGGTAATCTCACTGCGCATATTGACCCGTAACGACGCATCGAGATTCGAGAGCGGTTCGTCAAGGAGAAATACATTCGGTCTTGAGACCAATGTCCGGCCAATGGCGACTCGTTGACGTTGCCCACCGGATAATGCTTTGGGCTGTCGGTCCAGCAGGTGGCCGAGTTGGAGAATTTCAGCCGCTTCAACGACGCGGGCGTGGATTGCTTTTTTATCGGCTTTGGCGAGTTTGAGGCCAAACGACATGTTGTCATACAAATTCAGATGGGGATAAAGGGCATAGGATTGAAAAACCATCCCGACACCTCTTTTGGATGGTTCAATATCATTGACGCGTTGTTCACCAATATATAAATCACCCGAGGTGATATCTTCTAAGCCGGCAATACAGCGTAGCAGGGTGGATTTACCACATCCTGACGGGCCGACGAAAACGACAAACTCACCATCGTTGATTTCCAAATTCACATCCTTGGTAATCACGACATCATTGTAAGCCTTCGATACATTTTTCAGGGTGACACTTGCCATCTCGATCATCCTTAACTCAAATATAGATTTGTGACATGTAATGGGTGCAGTCATACTCAGTAACTGTGACTCATTATCGGGTATTGTTCCACCTGGCGCGATAATTTGGGAATGCGCGGTGATTTGAGAACAGTATGCGTGAAAGGACGCTGCGGTGCATCCTCCTGCCGCACGGAACCTCAGGGTGGACGGCGAAGGATTAGCATCAGGGGAGGGATGAGAGAACGGCAGGCTTGCGTTGGCCGGAAATCAGACGGAAAAGTGTCATCAATCACATTTTATCCAACATTTAAGTGATTCAGTGGCACAGATGTTGATGGGAGTCACGAAAATACCGTTATATCTCAGGGGCGTAGGGCTCAGGATGATGAGGAACGACGCAATATTTTTCATCATATGTCATCACCTCCTACGACAAGTTGAAAAATAAGGATAAGCGCATGAAAAAGACCCTACATGCTGTCGCGATTTGTACCTGTACAGCTTTAGGCTCGTTGAGTCTGAGTTTGAGTGCAAATGCTGCCATTGCGGAAGGACAGCTCACAATATGGATTAATGGAGACAAGGGCTACAACGGTCTGGCGGAAGTTGGTAAAAAATTTGAACAAGACACGGGGATTCCGGTTACGGTACTGCACCCGGACGGGTTACAGGATAAGTTCCCGCAGACCGCAGCAACCGGTGACGGGCCTGATATCGTGTTTTGGGCGCATGATCGGTTTGGCGGATACGCTGAAGCCGGATTGCTGGCGGAGGTTCATCCGTCCCCGGAACTGAAAGCAAACATGTTCGATTTCGCATGGGATGCGGTCCAGTATCACGGCAAGTTCATCGGCTATCCGGTCGCGGTAGAGTCACTGTCGCTGATTTATAACAAAGATCTGGTACCTGAGCCGCCCAAAAACTGGGAGGATATTGCTAAACTGAATGACAAGCTGAGCAAACAGGGTAAAAGCGCGATTATGTGGAATTTGAAAGAACCGTACTTTACTTGGCCATTGCTGGCGGCTGATGGCGGGTACGCGTTTAAATTCAGCAGTGATAAGGGCTATGACATCAAGGATATCGGGGTGAATAAACCCGGCGTTCGCAAAGCGATGACGTTCTTGAAAGGGCTGATCGACAGTCACGTCATTTCACCGGATATGGATTATTCCGTGTCTGAGTCTGAGTTCACCAAGGGCAATACGGCTATGACGATTAACGGGCCGTGGAGCTGGGGCAACATTGACAAATCCGGTATTCATTACGGTGTCACCACGCTACCTAAATTTAATGGCAAAAATTCCAAACCATTTGTTGGTGTGTTGTCCGCCGGGATCAGTACCGCCTCACCCAATAAAGATCTTGCCGTTGAATTTCTTGAGCACTATCTGTTGACTGATGACGGTCTGGCGATGGTGAATGCAGATAAGCCGTTGGGCGCAGTTGCTCTGAAATCTTATCAGAAGAAACTTGCCAACGATCCGCGCATTGCTGCCACGATGTACAATGCGACCGATGGTGAGATTATGCCGAATATACCGCAGATGAATGCATTCTGGAGCTCGATGAAAAATGCCATTATCAATGTGGTTGATGGACGTCAGTCGGTTGACTCGGCATTAGCTGATGCGCAAAAGCAAATTGCACATTAATGGAAATGAGTCAGGTGATATGAAACCGGTATGCGCCATCGATGATGGTTCGTGGTTTGGTCTCACCTGACCTGAATTAGCTTGATTAAATTTCAGGAAGTTTTATGCAATTCGTTCAGAAAGCAGACCCCGGCAGTTTGAGTACCGGTCATAAAATCAAGTGGGTGATACTGTTTGCGATAGGCAGCCTGAACGGTTATGCCAGTATCATGATGTATGCGCGTGGTGAAATTGCGTTTGCGTTGTTGACCATTGTTCTGACAGCGCTGGCACTGTACATTTTTGGCAGCCGGAAAACATATGCGCATCGTTATATTTATCCCGGCATTGCAGGCATGATCCTGTTTATTATGTTTCCGCTGGTTTACACCATCGGACTCTCCTTCACCAATTACAGCGCAAAAAACCAGCTTTCTTTAGAACGCGCGCAGTCAGTCTTACTTGATCAGACTTATCAAAGCGGTCAGAACTATCCTTTTACCCTGTATCACGCGCAAAACGGCTACCGTTTGGTGATCCGCAACGGAGAGCAGTTACTGGCGACTCCGGCATTTTCACTGGGTCGCCATCCGGCTAAACAGTTGGCCTTAACACCGATTCAGTCTCCGCAAGGATGGACAAAAGAGTCACTCAAAACCGTGATTCAACATCGGGATACACTGTCCGGGCTGAAATTAGTTACCCCGGACAAACAAACGATTCGGATGAATGGGTTACGTCGGTTTTCAGCCATTTTCCCCAAATATCAGTTGCTCGATGATGGGATGACGCTGCGTAATCAGCAAAATGGTGAATTACTCAAGCCCAACATGGATATCGGCTTTTATCAGCCGGTTGATCAGCATGGTCAGTTTGATAAGACCCCGATATCTCCGGGATTTATTGTCAAAATCGGGACGGCTAACTTTGAGCGGGTGTGGCAGGACGATGGGATTAAAGAACCGTTCATCAGCATCTTTATCTGGACGGTGGCTTTTTCCGCGCTAACCGTCGGGCTGACCCTGATCATCGGTTTGGTACTTGCCAGCGTCGTGCAATGGGAAGCGCTGCGCGGACGGTCGGCTTATCGTGTGCTACTGATCTTGCCTTATGCAGTACCGGCATTCATTTCGATTCTTATTTTTAAAGGGTTGTTTAATCAGAGTTTCGGTGAAATCAACATGGTGTTGAATGCGCTGTTCGGTCTCAAACCGGCATGGTTTTCCGATCCCATCATGGCTCGGGTTATGGTGATTGCGGTCAACACCTGGCTTGGATTTCCCTACATGATGATTTTGTGTATGGGATTACTGAAAGCGATTCCCGAAGATCTCTATGAAGCCTCAGCGATTGATGGCGCAGGGCCGTTGTACAATTTTACGAAAATCACGCTTCCGTTGATGATCAAGCCGTTAACGCCGCTCTTGATTGCCAGCTTCGCGTTTAATTTTAATAACTTCGTGATGATTTATCTGCTGACCGGCGGCGGGCCAAATATGATCGGGACGACCGAGCCGGCCGGCTATACGGACTTACTGGTCAGCTACACCTATCGGATTGCCTTTGAGGGCAGTGGCGGTCGGGACTTCGGTCTGGCCAGTGCGATTGCAACACTGATCTTCTTACTGGTGGGTGCATTGGCATTAATCAATCTTCGTTTCACTCGGACAGGACAAGATTAAGGAGTTGCATGATGGCAATGGTTCAAGGAAAAAGTTTGAAATACCGAGTCTGGGCAACCCATATTGGCTTATGGTTCTTTCTCTCGCTGATTATTTTTCCGATGCTGATGATCGTGGCAATCTCATTACGGGAAGGTAACTTTGCCACTGGGAGTATCATTCCGGAACATCCGTCTTGGGAGCATTGGAAATTAGCATTGGGATTTGCAGTTACTCATGCTGACGGGAGTGTAACTCCACCACCATTTCCGGTTTTGACCTGGTTGTGGAATTCGGTCAAGGTTGCGACGATCTCCTCGGTGCTGATCGTCGCCTTATCCACCACATCGGCATACGCGTTTGCACGGATGAAATTCGGGGGAAAAAGTCTCATCTTAAAGGCGATGATGATCTTCCAGATGTTTCCGGCAGTGCTGGCGCTGGTGGCGATTTACGCTCTGTTTGATAAGTTAGGTCAGTATATTCCTTTCCTCGGATTGAACACCCACGGTGGGCTGATCTTATCTTATCTGGGGGGAATTGCGCTCCATGTATGGACCATCAAAGGTTATTTTGAAACCATTGATGGCTCGCTGGAAGAGGCCGCAGCACTGGACGGTGCAACCCCGTGGCAAGCCTTCCGTCTGGTGCTGTTACCGCTGTCCGTACCGATTCTTGCTGTGGTTTTCATTCTGTCGTTTATTGCCGCAGTCGGTGAAGTTCCGGTAGCATCCCTGCTCCTGTCTGATATTAATCAGTACACACTAGCGGTCGGAATGCAGCAGTACCTTTATCCGCAAAACTACTTGTGGGGCGATTTTGCTGCGGCAGCGGTATTATCGGCACTGCCGATCACTCTGGTGTTCTTGTTAGCGCAACGCTGGTTAGTCGGTGGTCTGACGGCTGGTGGCGTGAAAGGCTGATGCTGCCATTTTCTCAGTCGGTGGCGGCGCATAGCCGCCCTGACGCGAGGTTTTGACTCGGAGTCTGACCAGACTTTCACACAGCGACACGGCACAAGTGACCCCATCAAGCACCGGGATTGCAAACTGAGCCGATAGTTTTTCCGCCAGATCAACCATCCCGGCACAACCAAGGACAATTGCTTCCGCCCGATCTTCGACAATCGCTTGCTCAATTTCCTGGCCGATTTTCTGCATCGCATCTGAGCCGTCGCATTCTAATTCAAGCACTGGGATTTCAGAAGAACGCACGCTGATACATTGTCTTTCCATTCCATAACGCAATAAATTGTGTTCCAACGCAGGCACAGAGCGGGCGAGGGTTGTGACGACGCTGAATTTGTTGGCGAGCATCGAAGCAACCCGATAACCCGCTTCACCAATGCCAATCACCGGTTTATCGGTGACACAACGAGCGGCGTCCAGACCCGTGTCATCAAAACAGGCAATCACCACTGCATCGAAATTCTCGTGTGCCTGAATGGCTTGAAGCATCCCGGGGACAGCCAGCGCCTCATCATAATATCCTTCAATTGAAACCGGCCCGTGTGCCGAAGTCACGGCGATAATTTCAGTCCCCTCAGAGGCAACTTGCCGGGCAGCAAGACAGGCTTTTTCGGTCATACTGGCTGTCGTATTCGGGTTAACAACGAGAATCCGCATTGTTTTAATCTCTCCATGAGTAAAAGTTTGGATGATGACAAGTTTCAGAGCATGATGCAGATTGTATACAATTTCAAATGGAATTTATGATTGGTGGTGATTTAAATACCGACGGCAGACAGTAGAACGGCTACTGAAAAATCAAACGCTATTAACGGATAATATATAGCGACATGGGGTAACCTTTGACTGAATTACACAGTGTTGCGGCTTTGACGTCACACTGTTTGGATTTAAATACCCAGAGTTATGGGTCGACGTCTGTTATTTCCGGTTCGCATGTTTTTATATATCAGACATTCATTAATGGATAAAAAGAATATCAAAAGAATGACATTATTTTATCGCAAAGCGTTACTTTGTGTTGCTGTTCTCCTTGTTCTATCCGCTATTTTGCTATACGCAGGGGTGCTCCTTTCCACCCATGAAACCGCTTTTTTGCCGCTGGAGAATAGTGATATCAACTGGTTTTACGGGACTGAGCCGCCAGATCAGCAACAAGACGACAAGGTCGTGGTGTTAAACAGTGGAGAAACGTCGCAGCCTATCACCTTCGATTTTTGGGTTTCTACGGAGGAGAAATATCCCTATACCTCTTTTATTATCAATCTTGCCGACCCACAAGATGTGAGTGATTTGATCGATCTCAGTTCTTATTCCAGAATCAGTTTTCGTATTCAATGTGATCCTGAAAATATTCTCGTTTTTGCGCTCTATACCTATGTTGACCATGTGACAAAACTTGGAAAACCAGAAACCTATCGCGTTAGCCTCGATTTTCTAACCTGCAATAAGCAAAGCCGTAAAATATCATTCGAATTAAATGATCTGGATTCCGCTGACTGGTGGCTTGAGCGCTATGGTTTGGCGTATACAGATCGCACTGCAGATTTACGAAGGACGCACGGTTTTTCTATCAATAACTCGCTCCAAAGCCCAAGAGGAAGTCACTCGAAAGTTGAAATATCCGATTTGGTACTGGTTTCGGAGAACGTCAGCTATGTGTGGGGGAGTGTTGCGCTCATCGTCGTTGCTTGGTTAGTCTTGGCATATTTTTTAATGAAATTATATGTACAGGAAAAAATATGCTGCGCAAAAGAACAAGTGAATACCAATCGTCCCTTCATTGCTTATCAGCAGTTGTCGGTCAAACAGCAACCTGACGATCCGAAGTCGGCGCTTCTTTCCCATATTGCCGTTGAGTACATCAACCCAGAGATCAATATTGAAAGTGCCGCAGCCACTCTGGGAACAACCCGCTCAAAAATTAATAAGCTCCTAAAAGCTGAATTCAGTCTCACTTTTACCGCATACGTGAATAAACTTCGTCTGGCAGAGGCTTCGCGACTACTGATTGAAGAGCAGCATCTTAGCGTCAAACAGATCGCCCTTGGTGTTGGTTATGCGAATGTGACTTACTTTAATATGCTGTTTAAAAAGGAGTACGGCTGCGCACCGAAAACATTCAGGCTGAACCGCTTTAAGGACTCTAAGACGGAGTATTAGTGATCTGTGCCACAAAATGTGGCCTTTGAGTGTCGCTATTCTCCTAAGCGTACTGGCGAGAATCTCAACGATTAAGGTGCAATTTATTTCATAAACTTTAACGATTTAAAAAAAGTATTTAACGATTTGGATTACAAACATTTAAACCTTTTTTGTTTATTTTCTTATTCTCCAGCATCTTAAACAATGGCTTTCTCAATATGTGAGCATGGATAGGCGAGTCCACGCTCGACCATAGCAATAAAGAGAAAAGTTTTCCCTGCATGTTTTTCTGATGAAACACGCCATTTCAAAAGAATGTCGGTACTTACCTCAACTTAGTCAAGGATTCAAAACGATGATCAAAAAACGATTTTCGGCTTTGTGCGGTGCGCTGTTGTTATTTTGTACGAGTGTTTACGCACAAAATGAAACACTCACTGTCGACATGTCAGATCCGATTGGTCCCGTTACACACGCCGCATCTGGCGCACTTTACGGTATCACTGATAGTTTACCCACAGACATCAATGGCGATGTCGCGCCGCTTCATCCCAGAATGTATACGCAACCCGCCAGAAGTGGGGCGGGGTACCAGCAGCCGATTGGTGCTGCTATCCCCGTGTCGAAAAGATTAGCGAATACCACCGCCGAAGTGACTGTCCGCTTAGCGGATTTACTGCCCGGCTGGCCTTATCAGTGGTCGGGCTGGTCACATTGGTCTGCGAGAGTTCGCTCGGTTATCGCAGACAAGCGTGCCTCAGGAAGAGATAATTACTACGGTTATGAAATTTTCAATGAACCCAATATTACCTGGGATGACGATGCGAACGGAAACTTCAAATCATCACTATGGAAACCCACCTATGACCTGATTCGCAGTCAGGATCCCGGTGAACGCATTATCGGCCCATCAGCGGCTTGGTATCATGCCTCATACATTCAGGCGTTTCTCGAATACTGCGTTGCAAACAACTGTCTGCCCGATGTGATCAGCTGGCACGAACTGGGTGGCTCAGACAATATCACGGCAAATATTGCCGACTACCGTGCCCGGGAAAGGGCGCTGGGTATTTCACCCCGTCCCATCAGCATCAACGAATATTCCCATGACACGCACAAATATGAAGGCGCACCCGGGGTATCCGTACCATTTATTGCAAAATTTGAGCGCAATCGGGTGGAATCGGCGAATATCTCTTGGTGGTTCACCAACCTGCCAGGCAGACTCGGTAGCCTGCTAACGGCCAATAACCAACGCGGTGGTGGCTGGTGGCTGTACAAATGGTATGGGGATATGACGGGCAACATGCTCAATGTTACGCCGCCCCATCAAAATGGTGATGGTTTGGATGGCTTCGCCAACTTAGACACCCAGTCCGGTTCCGCCAGTATCTGTCTCGGCGGTAATTTTACCGGTACTGCGAATGTTGTATTCAACAATATCCCTGCCAGTTTTGGCGATACTGTCGATGTGACAGTGGAATATGTCACTTGGGCAAATAAAGATACACCTGTTGCCGGGCCCGTTACCGCGATGCAATCGGTAGAAACTGTGTTTAACGGTTCGCTCACTGTACCCGTTGATGTTTTTAATCCGCTTTATGGTTACCGAGTTACGATTAACGGGCAGGGTTTCGGCTCCGAAGGTTCCTCCGCTCAAGTCGAACTGGAAAGCTTGTCGAGCCAAGAACGATTCGCGCCGTTTTCCGTGTTATCAGATGCCGGAGCGCAGTATATTGTCTGGCCCAATAACGGTGATCAATTCCTGAATTCCGCATCGGATGATGCAAGTGGCCAAGTTTTAATCCCCTTTAGCTTATCGCAGTCGACTGCTATCCAACTGCAGATCCGCGCCAACCTGCCAAACGCCAACGATGACTCGTTTTATTTCAAACTGGATGATGGCAACTGGATGGTTCAAAACAACAAACAAACCAGTGGCTGGAACACTTTCACACTGGGGACTTTCGATAACCTTGCGGCAGGCAACCATACATTGCGTATCGAACGTCGCGAAGATGGCGCCAAACTGGACTTTATTACACTATTAACGGCTGCGGGTGATATCGAGATCGGTGCATCGGATAACCCTCCGGGCAACAGTTGCAACGGTATTAATGTTTACCCCAACTGGCCTGCTAGTGACTGGCCCGGTAGTGGCTATAATCACGCTAATGCCGGTGATCAAATGGTTTATCAAAACACGCTATATCAAGCGAACTGGTACACCAACAGTGTCCCTGGCAGTGATGCATCCTGGACGTTGATTGGCGATTGTGATTGATGACCAATACCAGAATGCAAAACTGACACCGCTGCCATGAGAACGGTGTGTGCCATATAAGGCACGACTGCGGCTGGAACGGCTTACGCTGTGCACCAGCCGCCTCAAAGTTTTGTATTATGTAACAAGGCGAATCTTGTGAAATGGAATCAATTGCGCACTAAACTGCTACATCTCAATTATATATACCCCGCCTCCGCCTCCGAAATTTGACGCATAATTTGTTCCTCGGTTTCAGAGGTATCGATATTTTGAGAAATAATGGCCTTGTAATAATTATTGTAATTGATAATATTAAAAATCAATGATTTAGGTGCGATAAATATAGCGCAATCTATTTTTAAAACTGAGCTCTATACTCAGGATTAGGCGAAAACTCTGTAATTTTTGTTTGGTAGAAAAATTATGAATCCATATGAACAGTATAAAAAAAATGGTTTATCTAAACCGATAGCACTTAAGCCGACTTTAAAAATGCATCTTTCAGTCTGGGGGGGCGGGTTGTTTCTTATATTATGCTGCTTTCTGGCACTACGCGATAATGATATTAAAATCAACCTCATTGGAATTCTCGGGATGGTCTTTTCTGGTTTTGCTCTTGCTCTGTTTGTCAGTGTGTTGCTTCGCGGGAGGGATAAAGGCTTGGTCGAATTTTCAGAAAGTGGCCTTTGGTTATCCTCAATAGGAATAACTTTGCCTTGGCACGCTATTGGTCCTGCATGGATCAATACCACTAGTCATGATGGTGGCAAAACAGATGAAGCTGTTTTTATTGTTAAAGGGATAGACAATTACACTTCAGAAGTCGGATTGTTTTCTCGTATTTTCATAAAACTACTGAAACGGACCTTGAATATTGGCAAGGAGGGCAGTATTGATTTTGGCCTAGACAGCCTGCTTTATCTTTTAGATAGTCGAGAATCATTTGATGAAATAGCTGAACAGATGGCATTTGTTAGACAGCAAACAGGAGATGATCCGTCAGCAATATTGTTGAACATACCAGCGCCATTTCGAGTCGGCATTAGTTCTAATGAATTGGTGGCAATTATAAACAGTGAAGTATTAAAAAAATAAGATTAATACGCATACTTAACAAGAAGCAGTTGATATGTTTCCCAACGGGAAAGTAAAAACCACCTAGGTGTATGTCGTTACAACATCGGCTCAGAATGCTTTATACAACGGCCCTACAAATTTGGAGACACGATGACAACCCCACGAATTTTAAACGCTCAAATTAAAGATATAACCTGTGGTGAAAACGTCACGATTGTTGAGCCTGCCAATATTTATGGCTGTGAGCTCAAGGATGATGTGTTTGTTGGGCCGTTTGTCGAAATACAAAAGAACGCAGTCATTGGTGCCCGGACAAAAGTACAGTCGCATACTTTTATTTGTGAGTACGTCACGATTGGCAACGACTGTTTCGTCGGGCATGGGGTGATGTTTGCTAACGACCTTTTTAAGAACGGCCAGCCAGATCCAAACCCAGATAATTGGGGGCGTACCGTGATTGAAGACAACGTGACAATCGGGTCGAATGCAACCGTGCTGCCTGTTCATATCTGTGATGGTGCTGTGATTGGTGCCGGGAGTGTAGTGACCAAGGACATTACTGAGAAAGGGATTTACGCGGGGAACCCGGCCAGAAAGTTAAGAGATTTACCGTAAGTTTCCATATTCCCCCTCTTAGCCTTTGGCTATGAATTTTGACGCACAATTTCTTTCTGCGGTTTCAGCGGCATTTGTGCTCAGTGCGCCAGTTCATCTTTCAGAGATGAAAGACGAACCAGAAAATCTTTTTTGTTTGACGGCGTCGCACGTTGTCTAGAATCTGTTTTTAATATTCCCCCTCCTAACCTCCGGCTCCCAAATTTGACGCACAATCTTGTTTTTCGATTGCAGAGGCATCGGTGTTCTGTGCGCCAGTTCATCTTTCAGAGATGAAAGACGAACCAGAAAATCTTTTTTTGTTTGACGGCGTCGCACGCTTTCCAGAACCAGCTTTTACGGGCGTCCTGCCCGGAAAAGCTTAATCATTCTTCCATGAATGATTTTCTTGGTTGGGTGGTTGATTTGAATTGGGTGAAACATTTTAGAAGCCGACTTGATTGTTTTACTCTTGTTCCCACGGTCCTCCGTGGGAATACATACCGAGCCAAAAATTACCATGATTGGCAGATATCAATTCGTCCTGTTTCGTTTTCATAATGACGAGCACTGAAATAACGCTAGTGGGTCTCTTTATCGACCTAGCCTATTTTAACCGGAGGTTGGTGAATCGATTCAACCTTCTGATGCATCATTTCATCACTTTGTATTCATTCAGGGTGTACACCTTCCTGCCAAAACTGATCGCTTACTGCGGATGATGCACTGGATGATAACCGGGGGTGGTACAAGCGCTGAACTTTGCGTGCCACTTCTAAGTCAGGCATGCATTCCCACGCGGAGCGTGGGAACGAGGTGCTAAAAAAACAATTTCCTGATGATTAAAACGCTGCAATTTTGTACAAACATTATCCATATCAAAAAAAATGCCATGTTTATGTCAATTTTTTCTGGCGATTTTCTACAACTTATTCAATGCTATGTATGGTGTTTCGATGCTTATTCGAGAACAAATGGAACTTATACGAGATGTTCCGAATGGTGGTAGCACTGGTAAATCATTCGTGCGCAGATTAGACAGCACAATGCTGTGATTTCTGATGTAATGTTATTTTTTACTGGCATTTTGTCTGTATTTTCATGCGATTAGGACAGAAATTTCATCGAGTGTCAGTAAGTTATACAGAAGTATTCCTGTAGAGTGGTTCTGTATAATAAACTGTTAAATGGCTAATCGACATCGTTTAACCAGTCACTAGTAATATTATCAACCAGTTTTTCAAGATCTTTGTTAGCTTGATCAATTAATAAATCTAAGTTATCTTTTCCCCCCCAGCTGTTTTCGGATGTTATTTTGATTACATCAATGGGAATATAATTATCTTTTAATTTATTGGCTTGAGTGGTAAAGACTTCATAATCTTTATATGATTTTATATATTCAACGTAATCATCTGAATAATTGAAGAAGTGACGTTCTATGCACCACCTTAATATTCTTGGTCCAGTCATGTTGATTGTTGTGTTTAATCGATCTATTTTCCTGTGGTATATAATGTTAAAGTTAGTCAAAGCATCGAGTAGTCGATTTGTATATTTTTCATTGCCAACTTTTTTGAATGAATTATAACTTTCCTTTATTTTTTCTTTAAGAGGGCTGAGTATCGGCATTGACTCAATGTCGGCTAATGATGGCGAATACATTCGCCTATATTCATTAACTATTTCTGCCATATAATCTTTCATAAACTGGCTACCCTTCTTTGCCGCCAAAACTGCATTACAAAAAACTGCTGGATTTTCATATAAACCTACATAGAGGTCTTGGCTGGATGCAAGTGTATTCATGCTATTTATATTGGTTCCAGGAAAGTTATCAAGATCTGTATATAAACCTCCAAATTTGACCAAAATGGCAACTCGTAAAATATCACTTGCCGCCCCAAAATTAGCTTGACTGCCGAAAAGTTCATCATGAACAAACTGTGACCAGGGTTCTTCAAAATCTTTTAAAACTGATGATATATCTTGCACTTTGATTTTATTTTCGATTAATGTATTAAATGCAGGGCCAGTTAATGCTCTCTCAGTTTCGGTCCATAGAATTACCTCCCAACCTGTAAGTTTTTCTTTCCAATTAATAATTCTGGCTAAATTTGATTTAAGTCCAGTTGCACTTGTTATAGGGCTTTTCCCTCCAACCCATATAATATGAACGATTTTTGGTATACTCATGCTTTCTCCTTGATAATTTTAATTTTATCTTCTGAAATTTTTGCCATTGCATGTGACTATTATTCATAATGTGTAAATTTTAAAAAAATAAACTTGGTTATACTGCGAAGAAAATATGAAATAATAGGTGTTTCTAGCTATTGCTTTTCAGTAGTGCAAGTTAATGCTAATCATGTTTGTGTGTTCGCCACTTAACAAGGCCTTAAAGTCGGATTCGTAACAGTTGGTTCGGTTCCGCTTCGCTTCACATTTAGCCAACTATTACTCACCACTTAAGGCGGCGTTATGCAAATCAAAGATTAGAATCCTAAAGGAAAATTAATGAGTCTCGAGAAAGAAATTAAGAAAGCAAGGAAAGAGATCGTATCTGACGGCTATGATATGTCTTTAGGCGAAGTCATGAATTTGTATAAAGATGACGAATTAAAGATCAACCCAGAGTTTCAGAGGCTATTTCGTTGGGATGTCACTAGGAAAACGCGATTCATTGAGTCGATACTATTAAGTATTCCAATCCCCCCAATTTTCGTATTCCAAGATAAAGATGGGAATTGGGAGTTAATTGATGGCCTTCAGCGGCTATCCACTATCTTAGAGTTCTCAGGGGTTTTAAAAGGCCCTGAAGGAGAAAAAGTAGAACCAAGTACACTAGAGGGGACGAAGTTTTTGCCTAGCTTGTCTGATAAACGTTGGCAAGTCTGGAATGAAGGAGACTCGGCAATAGACAAGAGCATGCAAATGCAGATTAAGAGAGCCAGAATTCGTGTCGAAATTCTCCTTAAAGAAAGCGATGAAAATGCCAAATATGAACTGTTTCAGCGATTAAATACGGGTGGCGCACAACTCTCTGAACAAGAAGTTAGAAATTGTGTTGCTGTTATGATCAACGCTGAATTTTACAAGCTCTTGAAAAAGTTAGCTGAAATTGACGACTTTACAAAAACAGTAAATCAAACAGAAAAAGCAGTTGAAAAACAAGCTGGGGTTGAGCTTGTTCTTAGATTTTTTGCATTTAAACATCATCCATATAAAAAAGGCTTAGATGTTCATGAATACCTTGATGAAGCTCTAGTAGAAATCTCAAAAAATGATGAAATCGACTGGGGTGAGGAGGAAACACGATTTAAGAAAACGTTTAGCTTGCTGAATGACTCGCTCGGGGATAATGCGTTTAAACGTTGGGGTGGCCATAGTTTTGGTGGAAAATTTCTCATGTCACTCTATGAAACAATTGCATTTGGAATTTCTCAAAACCTTGACGAAATCGAACATAAAGGGCGAGACGAGCAAAAGGAATTCGTAATTACTAGAGCGAAAGACTTATGGAGTGACCCTGTATTTGAGAAAAATTCTGGTGCAGGGATTCGCGGTACAACACGCCTTTCTAAACTTCTTCCTATGGCTAAAGGTTTTTTCAAGCCATGAGTAAAATTAGAACGATAAATCAATTGCAAAATGCTTTAGATAGCGAGTTTTCATGGCGGTTAAAAGAAATCGCAAATCTCAAAATTGTCGTCCGAACTTCTGAAAATCTAAATAAGAAGACTGCTGTCAGGGCTGCTATACCGCTTTTGTATGGCCACTGGGAAGGATTTGTAAAAAACGCATCAACATATTATCTAGAGTTCGTTAACGGGCAGTCATTGACGTATAGAAAATTAAAATCTTGCTTTGTTGTATTTGGAGTGAAACGAAAAATCAACGATTTGGTGAGTTCGAAGAACTCTAACGTATCTATATCTACTCTAGAGTTCCTGCGTGACGAGCTTGATGAAAGGGCTAAACTGAAAATTGAATCTGCTATTCGAACTGAATTTAATCTTAGTTCGAAGGTTTTCGCGAACATAGCCAACTCGATTGGTATTAACACTCAAGCTTATGAATCTCGATATCATCTCATTGATGAGAGTCTATTAAATAGGAGAAATTATATAGCTCATGGTGAATATTTGGATGTTGACTCAGAAGGCTTTAGGGAATTAGCAGATGAAATACTCTTCTTACTTCGCTCATATAAAACTGATATAGAAAATGCAGTATCCCTTGAGGAATACAAGATAAGTGCATAACAAGACGCTTAAACGGAACTAAAACAGTTGGTTAGGTTCCGCTTCGCTACACATTATAACCAACTATTTTAGTCCGCTTAGCGTGGCATTAGCTTTCATAAGGAATGAGTCTTTTGGAAATCAAAAAATTACAAGAAAAAATAGAAAACCTTAGAGAAAAAGCCATTTCTTTCTTTTCTTCTGCGAAGATAGTTTGTGGAGAAAAAGTAGACGAGCATGGTTGGCCTGTGAGAGCAAAAACCGCAAGTACTTTTTGGGATAAATTATCAGAGGTTTTACAAGATGACTCACTAGATACGCAGAAGACGATGCTCGAAGCAATATCATTGATCTTACCACTCCTCAAAGCTTCACCAATACTTGATAAATCAGATGAAAAAGATATTGGGCGTTATGCAAAAAAAATGAGATCCGCTCTTAGGCTCAGAAAGTATAAATCGTGGGAAATAGAAGTAATACATGATGAAGGCTCAGTTTTAGGTGTGAATCCTCCTGGACAGTCAGAAGACGAACCTGACCACCCTGATGATGCAAGTAAAACATTTTTTTATTGTTTAGAACAATTAGAAGGAATGCTTCAACTTATTGAGGTTGCTCCAATTCAAATATCTGACGGGTTAATAACAAAAAATCCAAATCTTCATCAATTATATAGGCCAAATACGGCTTTTATAATGATGCCAATTGATCAGAATAACCCTGAACTTGAAGATATTTATGAGGTTTATAAAGAATGTTTCAGTAAATTTGGTATCAAAGCTATTCGCGCGGATGATATTGAACACGAGGATGTCATAACCAAAAAATTATCGAAGAGATAAAGACAAGTGAATTTTTACTTGGTGATTTAACCAACGAGCGACCTAGTGTCTACTACGAAATTGGTTATGCACATTCTTTGGGCAGGAGAGTTATTCTCTACCGAAAGAAAAACACTTCTATTCATTTCGATTTGGCTGCATACAATTGCCCTGAATATAAAAACATGAACGAATTAAAAAAACTGCTTTTGAAGCGATTGGAAGATACCACCAATAGAAAGCCAAATAACGGCTAACTAAATAAAAGCTAACAAGGCAATTAAACGGAACTAAAACGGTAGGTTACGTTTCGCTTTGCTCCACATTTTAACCCACTATTTTAGTCCGCTTATTGCGGCGTTAGGTGCTTGAAGGAAAAGGTAAGTATGGAAATTGCTTTTCGGCAGATAAACATTGATGATTTTGAATTATGCGTTGCTGCGAGAAAAGATGCATACTTTTGTAGTTTTGGGCATTACGATGGTTTCGACGACTTCATCAGCGGTTATCGTGAACGAGTCTTAGACCGGTTAGCAACATCAGAATGGTTCTATATCCATGTATTTGTGGATGGTCAGTTTGCAGGGCAGTTAGAGTTTCGCAGTTTTTCACCTGAGCCGGAGACTGGCTATGTGCATCTCATTTACTTAAAGCCGAATTTTCGTGGTTCAGGACTCGCTCCAAAAGTGCAGGATTATATTGTAAGCACTTTGAGTAAAGCGGGTTGTTTGCGTGCTGTACTTTCAGTAAGCAGAACTAACCATCGAGCTCTCACATTCTATAAGCGCCATGGTTGGGAGTTCGTGCGCAAGAATCCCAAGCACAATGAAACAGACTTTTACCAACTTTGGCTACGCACCTAACGAGTATGGCGGTAATCATTCATTTTTACCTATGTTAGCGTTCGTTTTATCTTTGTATCGTCCGCTCTTACCAGCACTGACAACAAGATAAAGCAAGAAATCCGTCGCATTTTATCCTTCAACAATACTAAAACTATGATAAACAGTGTTTTTTGCTGAATGCTTCTTTTATGCTATAGCTATGTTATCCACCAAAGCGAAGCACGTTTTATGAAAACCTCCCTCGATCACCTGCCTGAATTTAAACAGCAAGAGCTTGCCACGATCTCGACTATTCTGCGCGATACGCTGGACGACTATCTTGAAGGTAAAACGGGGAGTAAAAGCGAGTTTCGCATTCTGAAAATTATTCTGTTCGGCAGCCATGCCAAAGGCAGTTGGGTCAAGGATCCGGTCAATGGTTATATCAGCGATTACGATATTCTGGTGATCGTCAACAAAGCTGCTTTGGTTGAAGATTATGTGGTCTGGCAGCGGGCGGAAGAGCAAATTGATCGCAAAGTGAAATCGGCACCATTGGGCTTGATTGTGCATGATTTGAACGAAGTGAATAATCGACTGCAACAGGGTCATTATTTCTTTAAAGATATCCGCGAAGAGGGAATCGAACTGTTTGCCGCGACGCCGAAACCGTTGGCGGAGCCGGGGGATTTGAGCGAAACCGAGCTACGGGAGATTGCCCGTAAGCATTATGAGCAGTGGTTTGAAAGTGCTTCTGATTTTCTGGTGACTTATCGATTTGATAAAAATCGCGGTAAGTTAAAACAAGCGGCTTTTCTCTTGCATCAATCGACGGAACGGTTTTTCGCCTGCACGCTACTGACCTGCACCAATTACTTACCCAAATCCCACAATATCGAAAAGTTGGGGAAATTCTGTTCACAAATCGATCTGGCCTTTGCTGAGATTTTCCCGATGGACAACAAATTCCACCGCCGCAGCTTCCGGCGTCTGCAACGCGCCTATATTGATGCGCGCTATTCGGAGCATTATGAAATTACCGAAGAAGAGTTGAATTATCTGGAGACAGAAGTACAGCGCTTGCAGGTGTTAACCGAGCAGGTTTGTCGGGGGAGAATCGGGGATTGAGGGCTATCGTTTGATTCGTAGCTTTTGGCATTGAAATGTGACGCACAATCTCGTTTTTCGGTTTCAGAGGCATCGGTGTTCTGTGCGCCAGTTACTCTTGCCGAGATGCAAGAGTAACCAGAAGATCTTTTTGTTTGGCTGAGTCACGTACTGTCCGGGCACGGATTTTACGGATGTCCCTATCCGGAAAATCCTGAAAACCTCGTCCTGAGGTTTTCTCCCTAATGATTCAGATTTCATTAATTTTCTTTGCAGAGAGACAGGGAGAGGATTTACTAGACTCAGGGTAAAATTCATGGATGAATTTTAAGCTTTTCGTGAGCAGGAGCGAATAAAAGCGTCCCTGATTACGCACACCGAACCCAAAAAGATGCTTTTGGTTACTTTTGACATCTATCAAAAGTAACTGGGGCGCGTTCGAGGATGCTAATGAAATCGGAGAAAGTCATTGCGTCCCAAACCAACAGATTTACTATTGGTCACACCAAACCACAATTTAATCATTTCAAGCTGGCTTCCCTGTCACCTTGTTTGTTACGGTTGGTTGAACTATTATTTGTACATAATTACGTACAAATAGAGATTTCTGCAATGAAACGTATTCGCTTTGACCAAGACATCAAACCGTTATCTGAATTTCGTTCCGGTGTGGCTTCGTTTATCAAACAAATCAATGAGACTCGGCGTCCGCTGGTGATTACTCAAAGGGGCAAGGGGGTTGCTGTGGTTCTGGATGTAGAAGAATATGAAGCAATGCAAGAAAAAATAGAATTACTTGAAGAAATGCGAGCGGCAGAAGCACAACTTGCTTCAGGTATGGGAGTTTCTAACGAAGACGCTCGGGCTAATGTACTGGAACGTATTAAAAAATGAATGTTGTTTGGGCGCCAGTTATTCTTGCCAAGATGCAAGAGTAACCAGAAGATCTTTTTTGTTTGGCTTGGTCACACGCTTTCCAGAACCAGCTTTTACGGGCGTCCTGCCCGGAAAAGCCTAACCATTCATCCTTGAATGGTTTTCTTTGTAGGGTGGTTGATTTGAGTTGGGTGAAATATTTTTAAAGCCAAATTGATCGATGCTCTCAGGGGAAAAATCATGGACGATTTTTCAGGATTGCTTGAGCAGGATGCGAATCAATCCGCCCCTGATTACGCGCACTGAACCAAAAAAGATGCTTTTGGTTACTTTTGACATCTATCAAAAGTAACTGGGGCGCGTTCGAGAATGCTAATGAAACCGAAGAAAGTCATTGCGTTCCAAACCACAGAGCCACCATTTCTCCCCCAAACACCTTTTATCTTCTTAGCCTTTGGCTCCCAAATTTGACGCACAATCAGCGTCAGTGATTTCAGATGCATCGGTGCTCTGTGCGCCAGTTCATCTTTCAGAGATGAAAGACGAACCAGAAAATCTTTTTTTGTTTGGCTTGGTCGTGCGTTGTCCAGAACCAGCTTTTACGGACGTCCTGCCCGGAAAAGCCTAACCATTCATCCTTGAATGGTTTTCTTGGTTTGGTGGTTGATTTGAATTGGGTGAAACATTTTTAAAGCCAAATTGATCGATGCTCTCAGGGGAAAAATCATGGACGATTTTTCAGGATTGCTTGAGCAGGATGCGAATCAATCCGCCCCTGATTACGCGCGCTGAACCCAAAAAGATGCTTTTGGTTACTTTTGACATCTATCAAAAGTAACTGGGGCGTGTTCGAAAATGCTAATGAAATCAATGAATGTGATTGCGTCCCAAACACCTATATTTCCACCATATTCACATCCAACAATCAAAAGCGGTCAATAAGCCGCTTTCATCCCCATAAGACTAAAACCGTCTCCCAATCTCATTGATTTTCCTGCCCGTTCGGGCAGAATCATTGGGTTAACTCGGGGGAGCAATCTATCTATGGCAGTATCTCTTTTTATCGGTGGGGCGCGGAGCGGAAAATCCAGCTATGCGGAACGGCAGGCATTGGCGCTGCTCAAACAGCGAGTGTCACAAGGCGTCACCGCACAACTGCATTATGTTGCGACCGCAATTGCGTTTGATCCGGAGATGACGCAGCGAATTGAACAGCATCAGCGTCGCCGCGGGCCCGAATGGTGTAACCACGAATCTCCGCTCATGTTGGCACAAACGCTGGCACAGTTTCAGCCGCAGGATATCGTCTTGGTGGACTGCCTGACTTTGTGGCTCAATAACGTCATTTACAACGATGGCGAGACGGCATCTAAGGCGATGATCGAGCAGCAGGTGCAGGCCTTAGTCAGTGCGTTGCAGGACTCTCCGGCCACAATTTTGTGTGTTTCCAACGAAGTCGGTCTCGGCATTATTCCGATGGGGGAGATCTCTCGGCTGTATGTCGATCATGCCGGATGGATGAATCAGGCGATTGCTGAGATGGCTGAACAAGTGACGTTTATGGCTGCCGGTTTACCCATGTTGTTAAAAGACGTTGTTAAAAGACGTTGTTAAAAGACGTTGTTAAAAGACGTTGCTGAGAGGCGCTTAAATTTTAGCCATGGGAAAGCACATCCCTGAGTGCCTCAAGTAATTGCTGATTGTCCTCACCAGTCCGAATTGCCACGCGATAGTATTGTGCCGACAGGCCGTGGTAGTTGGCGCAGTGACGAATCAAAATGTTGTGCTGCATCAGTGCATGTTGTAAATCGAAATCGGCCTGGTTGAGGCGAAAGAAAATATAGTTGGCCGTTGGCGGGTAGACCGTTAGCGCCGGAAATTGTGATAACCCTTGATATAATGTGTGCTGCTCACGTTGCAGCCAATGATAAGTCTGCTGCGCATAGGTGTGATCCTGTAAGAGGATGTCTCCTGCCAGTGCCGCAAATGCATTGATCGTCCACGGCTCTCGTGTGTCACGCAGTGCTGCCAGCATGGGTTGATTGGCAGATAACAGATAGCCAAGCCGCAGCCCCGGAATGGCGTAAAACTTCGTCATGGAACGGAGTAAAAACAGGTTTGGATAACGATCAAGGACATCGGCGAGTCCCCGATGTTGCGGCAGAAAATCAATAAAGGACTCATCGACAAAGAGCTGAATCCCAAGTTCAGCCGAGCGGTTTAAAATCCGTTGCAGCAGGGCTGGCGGCGGCATCAGGCCGGTCGGGTTATTCGGTGTGCAGAGAAACAGACAATCCAATCCCTCATGCAGTGCTGCCAATAAGCGCTCGGTGACAGCAAATCCTTCCTGTTCGACTAAGACAAAACGCTCAATGTCACACCCGATACGTGTCAGTGCCTGACGGTATTCCGCAAATGTCGGTTCAACAATCAATGCTCGGCGGGGCTGTGTCTGTTGTACCCACTGAAAAATCAGTTCGGTTGCCCCGTTGCCTGCGATGACATAACTGGCTGGAAAATCGCTGTCAGGACGATTGATTTGCACAGCATGGTGACGGGCAATTGCTTGATGCAGATGTTGGTAGTCAATGTCCGGATAGCGTTCAACACAAGTCACTTGACTGATAATGGCATCCCGTAAGGATTGAGGCATTCCCAACGGATTGATGTTCGCGCTAAAATCTAATATGTCTTCTGCTTTTTGGCCATACTTTTCGGCCATTTGCCGTGTGTTACCGCCATGTTGTCCGCTTTTTGCCATTGAATCGTCGGTGTAATGCTTTGCCATGAATGGCTGACAATGTAGCGGATTCACACGGGATGCGCCAGTACGAGCAGAATGAAAGAATTGACCTGAGACGCTGGCGCGGTGAATTGAGGACATGAACGGCGGTGAATATCAGTATTGATGATGAGCTTTTATCTGTTATTCAAGCATCATTTTACCGCTCACAATGTTTTTCGATCCTGTCTTTTTTTCGACGTTCGACTCAGTCTTTTCCCAATGATAAATATGCCAGTGCGGCTTACCTTCGGCCTGTTGACTGAGTACCGGTGCCGGGTTGATGAGGTAAACGTAATCAGCCTGCTGGCAAAGCGGTAAGTCATTGATTGAATCGGTATAGAAATGAATTGCTGAGAATGACTGTGGCTGGGCGGCAATCCAGTCGTTCAGTCGTCGGATTTTGCCTTCTCGGTAGCTGGGAATGCCATCGATTTGCGAGGTATAGCACTGATTCTCGACGACCAAATCAATCCCGATCGCATCGGGAATGCCGATTTTCTGTGCGACTTGACGGACAATAAAACTGACGGTGGCGGAGATAATTAACATCGGTCTGTGTTGTGCCGTCAATTGCCCGATGAGCTGCTGTGCTTCCCGGAATTGTCGTGGCAGCACTCGCGTCGTGATGCATTCTTCGACCAGTGCATCGACCGTGGCTTGCGGCAGTTTGGTCAGTGGGGCGAGGGTAAAGTCCAGATATGTTGCCATATCCATCTCTCCGGCTGCGTATAAATCCATCATGGCATGATCTTTTGCCAGAAACTCAGGGTCAGTGACAATGCCTTTCTCAACTAAAAACGCATTCCAGATCATGGCACAGTCACCGTCAATGAGGGTGTCATCCATATCAAAAACGTACAAAGGGTTAGACATATCAGTCTCTCACGGGTTGTATTTCGTTCAGGTTAAATAAAAGTTCCAGCGATTGTCCAACGGGAAACAACCTTTCTGAGGAGCGATTGAGCAAATCAACGGTCAGATGCTGAGTCCCAATCGCGGTTGTATAGCGAATCACATTACCAAGTAACTGATGACTTACCACTGTTGCGGTCTGAGGGGCTGAAATATGTGATTCATAGTGGCGTCCGGGTTCTCTGACGTAAATCGATTCAGGACGAATGGCAACCTGACTGCTGCTTTCGAGCCCAAACCATGCGTTGGCCGTTTGCGCATCGATAAGATTGTAGTGACCCATAAATTTGGCCACAAACGTATTGGCAGGTTGGGTGTAAATACTTTCAGGACGGCCTTGCTGCACAATTTCACCCTGATTCATAAGGAAAATCCGATCCGAGAGTTGCATCGCTTCTTCTTGATCGTGGGTGACAAAAATCGTGGTGAGATTCAACTCTTTTTGGATCGTTCGGATTTGCTGGCGCAAGATCTTACGAATTTTGGCATCGAGGGCTGAAAGTGGCTCATCCAACAGCAAAATTCTTGGCCGGACAATCAGGGCTCTGGCTAAAGCAACCCGTTGTCTTTGGCCCCCCGAGAGTTCATGCGGGTAATGTTTTTCTTTGCCTTTCAATTCCACCAATTCGATAAAGCGTTGGATTTCTTGCTGCATCGTTGACTTGTCGGTCCCTTTCATTTTCAAACCGAAGCCAATGTTGTCGGCCACTGTCATATTCGGGAACAGAGCATAAGATTGAAACACCATGCCAATTGCCCTTTTCTGTGGTACCTGATGGGAGATGTTGTTGCCATCGACCCAGATTTCACCGTTGTTGATGGGATCAAGTCCGGCAATACAACGCAATAGTGTGGATTTCCCGCAACCGCTGGGGCCGAGTAGGGTGATGAATTCTCCTTGCTCGATAGTCAACTGAATGTCTTGAAAAACGGTATGCTCACCGAATGCTTTGGTAAGGTGATTGATGCGGACATAACTCATTGTTGTACTCCTCGGTTGAAGCGACTGGCAAGCCACGTACAGACAAAAATAAAGAAGAAATAGGTCATCACTAATGCTGAGGTGAAGTGACCGCTGGTCTGGCGCATGTTGTACAAATAAACCTGCAATGTTTCATAGCGGGTACCGACCAGAATATTGGCAAACACAAATTCGCCCAGTAAGAATGAAAAAGACAGAAAGAGTGAGGCCATCAGCCCTTTTTTTAGGTTGGGTAAGATAATGAACCAAAATGCTTTGGTGGTGCTGGCTCCGAGCAGGTGAGCGGCATCAATCAAATCTCGCAGGTGAATCGCCATCATACTGTTGGCAATCGCCCGGTACATAAAGGGCAGAGCAATCGTGAAATTGGTGCCAATCAGAATCCACGGCGTACCGACCAACACAATCTCACTATCCGCGTAGCGCTGAAGCAGACCGACGGAAGAGACCACCGGTGGTACGGCAAATGGTAGTAAAATCAGGATGTTCATCACTTTATCCAATTTCGGATAGTAATAAAAAATGACGAAAATCATCGGTAGAATTAGCACCGTTGCAAGGAGCAGTGCTGTGATACAGACAAATAATGAACGGCCGAATGCAGCGAGAAAACGCGGGTCGCTGAGCAGCTGTAAATACCAGTGCAAGGTAAACCCTTCAGGCAGGATCGAAGCCCCCCAGCGGGCCGAAAGGGCATAGACAAATGTGGCTGCGATGGGGATCAGTAACGTCAGGAGAATGCCGTACACGACACTTTTATGATAGATCTGATGCGTGTTTTGCATGGTCTTTCCTTATGAGTGAACGGGATTTTGTTGAGCGACGACGACGGCGGTCACTTTGGGTGTGATCACTTTGCACAATTAGCCACTGGTTAATTATGGTGACAAAGGCCAGAATGACGATCAGCAAGACCGAGATGGCTGCGGCAAGGTTCGGTTCGAGGAACAAATCACCGGAGACAAGGCTCGCGATTCGAATTGTGATCAAGTTGTAGTTACCAAGGGTGAGCGCATACGCGCTGGCATAAGCGCCGATGGCATTGGCGAATAAGATAATGAATGTTCCGAACAACGCCGGAGCCAGAATCGGCAATGCAATTTTGAACCAGTATTGACGGGTATCAGCCCCGAGTAATGCTGCGGCTTCTTGCCAGTCTTTTTTCAGGGCGTCGAATGCCGGGTAAAGGAGCAATGCGCCGAGTGGGATCTGAAAATAAGTATAAATTGCCAACAACCCCCAGCGGCCATACAGGTTGAAGTCATCTAAGATACCGAGCTGACGTAAAATCAGCGTCAGGGCGCCATTGGTGCCGAGAATAATAATGAAAGCAAACGCGAGCGGCACGCCGACAAAGTTACTGCTCATATTGGTAAATGCAATAACGGCATCTCGGACGCCGTTATTCAGATGCCGTAGGGATGAGACCAACAACGCTGCAATGAACAGACCTATCAAACTGGACCATAATGCCAGCCATAAACTATTGCTGAAGCCTTGCAGAATAAACGGTGAGTCAAAGATCTCGCGATAATTGTCAAATGAAAGTTGTGTGCCGTCGCTGAAACTATTGGTGACGACCCACAACATCGGCGAGATCTGAAACAGATAGAACACCACCGCAAATGGTATCAACCACAACAATGGTTGCCATTTTTTCAGCCGAATTCGGGAGCGGGGTGTGAACGGGAGCATTGGGGTTTCTTTTGGCTTCATTGCAGCAGGCCTCTGGCAATCGGTTTGTTGTGAACCAGTCCGAGCAATTCGCAGACGACTCCGCAAATATCAGTTTGGGCAATATGTGTCGGTTGATGACTGAAGCGCTCACCAATGACGAACAGTGGGACGGCGCGTTCTTCTGTCAGGGTTCCGCCATGAGAACAATCATTGTTCATACCGTGGTCACTGGTGATCAGAATGTGATAACCTGCTTCAATCCAGTGCGGCAAGAAGTCGGACAAAATCATATCGGCTTTGCGCGCCATATTCCGGTAATGCGCTGAATCGAGGCCTGCCTGATGACCGGCATCGTCAATATTCATTGGGTGAATCAGTAAAAAATCCGGATCATAATGGCGACGCAGATATTCGGCATCCAAGAATAGTGCTTCATCGGGGTAGTGATCCCAGTGATAAAACCGCCCATGCTGAATATTGAGCGCCGGATCATCGGTGACACGATCCTCGACCGGATTGTACGGTGAGCGGTTATATAATTCGCTGAACCAGTGATAAGCCGCAGCCGCGGTTGTTTTGCCTTGCTGCGTTGCCAGACTAAAGACCGACTCATGATGAGAGCGGCGGTGAATATGATTGTGAACAATGCCGCTTTCAACCGGACGGATGCCAGTTAACAAACACTCATAGAGAGGGCGAGACAAAGACGGGAGTTCACAGGTGATTGGATATAACATCGCTTGCTGAGACGTAGTCAAACTATTCAGGTAGCCCAGACATTGCTGGGCTACTGAAAGATTGAGGCCGTCGAGAACAACAAGGATCACTTTATTGTTCATCGTGCTGCCTTACTGCTGATGGATGAGGACATTTTCCTGCCATTGACGTGGCAGACGGCGGGCTGATTTTTCCCAAGCATTAAAGTTGCGGATAGGATGGACGCTTTTGTACTGTTTATTATCGAGTAATTTGGCTTTGGTTTCTGCCGGGAGCGCAATGTTGGTACGGATCGGCCGCGCATAACCGTTCGCAAGATTGATTTGTCCCTGATCACTGAAGATATATTCCCGCGCGAGTTTTGCCGCATTTGGGTGTTTTGCGTATTTATTGATGATGGTGGTATAGCCGGAAATCACAGAACCATCTTGTGGAATGCTGACCGTAAAACGAGAGCGGTCAATTTTATCGCGGTAGTTGAGGGCGTTGAAATCCCACAACACTGCGACTTCGACTTCTCCTTTTTCAAGGTTTGCCAGACTGGGATCAGTGAAAGATAAACGGCCTTGTTCTGCCAGTTTTCCGAAGAACTTTAGTGCTGGTTTTAAATTGGACTCATTGCCGCCATTGGCAAATGCAGCAGCTAAAACAGCATTATTGGCTTGAGATGCGACACCCACATCGCCGATGGTCACTTTATAGTTTCCGGAGAGTAAATCGGCCCAAGTTTTGGGCGGGTTCTTAACCAAGTTGTTGTTTGACATGAATGCAATTGTGCCCGTGTAGGCGAGCGCCCAATAGCCGTCTTTATCTTTTGCCCAGTCAGGAATTTGCTGCCAAGTTGACGGTTTGTAAGGCTGTGCGACACCTTTTTGCACGGCAATACGCCCAAAAGCAAAGCCAACATCACCGATATCTGCGGTGGCATTGTGTTTTTCTGCCGCAAATTTGGCTATTTCTTGGGCTGAACTCATATCAGTATCTTGGTGCTTGAGGTGATATTTGGTATTCAGATCGCGCCAGGTATCTTTCCAGTTGGCCCAGCTATCAGGCATGCCGACGCTGTAAACGGTTCCTTCCGCTTTTGCGGCCGCAGCCAGTTCATCTATAGATTGTGTTTGTGCTGTGACATTAAATGTCAGCGCGAGGGTAATCAGTGATGATGTTGTGCATATCATTCGGGAAGTGCGACATGGTTTCATAAAGCCATCCTTTGGACTAGTTCAGTTTGTTTAATTTTCATCCTATGCGGCAAATGTGACGATTCCTTGGCTGTTTTCTAAATTATTTATGACAGATTGATGAATATTAGCGCGGTCTTCTTGCCTGCTTTGAGATGAACTCTTACATTGAATCATGTCTGCTTTGGACTAGTTCAGGTGAAAAATACAGATGACACAGTTAACTAAAATCAGAGATGTCATTCGGGAGCAGATTCTTGGGGGGACGATGACCAGCCGCCAGAAATTGCCTTCAGAGCGAGAGTTATGTGACTTGTTCTCAACGACACGAATTACCGTCAAAGATTCATTGGCGTCTTTAGAAACGGAAGGTTTAATTTATCGGGAAGAGCGGCGGGGATGGTTTGTCTCACCGCCAAGAGTACATTATAACCCATTGTCACGGAGTCACTTTCATCAGATGGTCAACGAACAAAACCGCCTTGCTGAGACTCGGGTGATTCAAGTTCAGAGCCGAATGGCGACCAGTGAGGAGGCTAAATTGTTGGCACTCAACGAGATGACGCCACTCCACATTATTCAAAGATTACGTTTTATCGATACCCGAGTGGTGCTGTATGTTGAAAACTGTCTGATTGCACATTGGTTCCCCGGCATTCTCGAAGAAAATCTGACGCAGTCACTGACGGGGCTATATCAGCACAAATATGGTTATGTGACGAGTCGTTCCCGTTTTGATGTGATCTCTACAGCAGCGACACCAATCGTTGCGAAAGCGTTGAATATTGCTGCCGGACAACAGGTTCTGAAAATTTGTCGAGTCAATTATAAACAAGACGGAGCCATTATCGATTGTGAGTTTGAATACTGGCGTCCGGATGCCGTCATGATTACCATCGATAGCCATACGGAAAATGAGTATTCCGAGCATGGCGTATGAGTTGAGTGTCTCAAATGTATATGTTCTCGGGTTCAAAAAGATATTGCGATCATACCGCTGTAACATTGTGCTTCAAAAATTAAAGTCTGTTGATAATTATATGGATTCAATTTCATTGTTATCAGTAAGCCATGTTGATTTTTTGAGAACACGCCTGACTATTTGCATTTTAACGATGTTTTTTCACAGATTTGCTAGGCTAGAATAGAGGGCGTGTCATTTCACCACTATGTTTTGGTCAAGGATTGATTACCGACACATGGTTGCGTGATATATGAGTGATTGATGTATCAAGGAGTATTCGGTGGAACCTAGGATTAGTATCATCACACTTGGTGTGAAAAATTTAGAAGCCTCATATGATTTTTATTCAGCACTTGGCTTTTCTTCCCCCCAGAAACCAGCGGATGGTATCATTTTCTTTAAAACCGGTGGCGTGTGTCTGGCACTGTATCCGTTGGATGAGCTGGCCGAGGATATTTCACCGGCGTATGCATCCCACAGCCCGGGTTTTTCTGGCATTACATTGGCTCATAATACGCGTTCGAAAGAAGAAGTTGACGAAGTCTTGGCACTGGCGGTTAGTGTTGGCGCTCGGTTGGAAAAACCGGCAACGGACGCATTTTGGGGCGGCTACAGTGGCTATTTTTCTGATCCCGATGGTTACTTATGGGAAGTCGCGTATGGCGATTGTTGGGATTTCAATGATGATGGTAGTCTGGTGATTCAGTAGCTGTATTACCTATCCGCTCGGTTCAGATGACAATGGTTTTGCCAAATGACAATGGTTTTGCCAAATGATAATGGTTTTGCCAAATATGGTTTCGTTGAACATGATTTGAGTGAAAATGGTTTGACTGAAATGGCACAGCTAAAAATGTGTAGCGACGGATGATTTATCCGTTAGCTTTGACGCATATCTCAGGTTCGCTGGGTTGAAATCGATAGAATGCCGCATTCGTTGTGAAAATAACCGAACGTGATATTAACGCGAGAGAATAGGGAGGAACTCCCAACCTCATCTGGCGATTCTCCAGTTGTGTCGTCAGTTGTGTCGTTTTGTTTTTTGTGTTGGCATTTTGCCGGCATTTTTGATTTTTTGGATTTGAATTTTAATGGAGGATTTTATGTCCTATCAATTTGCGTTGATTGGCGATATTGGTGGCACAAACGCTCGTTTGGCATTATGCGAACTGGCATCAGGGAAAGTGAGTCAAGCCAGAACATATGCTTGTGCCGAATATCCGAGTCTTGAGTCCGTGATCAAGCATTATATTGACGACTCAGAAGTGGCAATTCAGCAAGCCTGTATTGCGATTGCTTGTCCGGTACAAGGTGACTGGGTTTCGATGACCAATCATAGTTGGGAATTTTCGATTGAAGCCCTGCAACATAACCTCGGGTTGGAAACATTTCAGGTGATCAATGATTTTACGGCGGTCTCGATGGCGATTCCGGTTCTGGCGGCGTCCGATGTGGTGAAAGTGGGTCACGGGGCTGCGGTCAAAGGAAAGCCGATTGCCGTTTACGGTGCCGGTACGGGGCTGGGTGTGGCGCATTTGCTGCCAGTGGGTGAGCAATGGCTCAGCCTGCCGGGTGAAGGTGGTCATGTGGATCTGGCTCCGGGAAGTCCGGAAGAAGACCGGATTTTAGCTGAGTTACGTAAAGATTTTGGTCGCGTTTCGGCGGAGCGATGCCTATCGGGGCAGGGGATTGTCAACCTTTATCATGCGGTTGTTCGTGCTGACGGACGTACACCGGAAGCATTCACTCCGAAAGATGTAGTTGAACACGCACAGGCAGACACGCAAGCGGACTGTCGCAAAGCTCTGAATCTATTTTGTGTCTTGATGGGGCGCTTTGCCGGAAATCTGGCATTGAATCTGGAAACTTTGGGCGGGGTTTACATTGCCGGTGGGGTTGTACCGCGCTTTGTCGATTTCTTGTTGAATTCTGAATTCCGGACTGCGTTTGAAGATAAAGGGCGGTTCAATACTTATCTAGAGAATATTCCCGTTTTCCTGATTACTCATAAAGAGCCGGGCCTACTGGGAGCCGGTGCCTACCTGAGACAATCACTCGGTCTGTCTTTATCGGCGGCGTGATTTTGACCGAATCGTTCAGAATCAGAAATTGAATCGAACAACGCGTTACGCATACTGTTACCGGAGGCTGCTCGTCACCATGTCGTATCTGATTTGTGTCAGTTCAGACGGCCTCCGGAACAGTCGGTGACAGGACAATTAACCCATCTTTTGGTCATGACCCTATCTTTTCTATCAACTCATCAGTGCGAAAACTGATAAAACCACAGCAATGCAAAGCACAATAACAGCATGGTAATCGCGTAACGCCAATTCATTTTCAGCAGGCTGATCGCACTGATGTCATAGCGGGATTGAATGCTGAGTTGAACACCGGAGAACGGAGAAAGTAAGATGCCGAGTGACCATCCCATCAATAAAGTCATACCTAACAGATTCGGATCATGAACGGATGGCGCGAGCAGGCTTCCGGCGAGTACCACACTTGTGACCGGATGCATCCCCGTCATTGCCAGCGTAACCAGAATCATCAAGGTCATACTGGCCTCCATGGGGCCGAAATGCGCCGGGGCAAGGTGGATATCCAGAGATGTTAGGGTTGCAGCCGTTCCTGACGCCAACAACGCTGCGGCTGCGAATAACACCACTTCACCCGCGGAGCCGACAACACCTGACTCTATATGTTGCTTGAAGCGAAATAGCCCTATAACGCCATCACAGGTAAGTAACCAAATGAAAATAAACAGAATCGCTGTCAGCGTGACCAGTGTTAGAACACTGACTTGCGGTTGCCATTCATGCATTCCGATCACGATGAAAGCCAGTAAACAAGGCATCCACAATGAGTGACGGGCAATCGGATAACCGTGTAGTTCGCCCGCGTCCGGCTGCCTGAGAATTTCCCAGGCACTGAAAGCGATTGCGGCAATGCTAATCGGAATCCCATACAGCACCAGTGTACTGAGTTGTGCGCCAGGAGAACTGATCAGCGCTAATCCCATCGCAGCAAAGAAAGGCGACCAGAATGCGCAGATGCAGAATGCCCGGAGCAATAATATCCCTTGTAATGGTGTCATACGGCGCTGACTGGCAAGCCGATCTCCGACAATAATCACCGAAGACATATTTAACACGGCACCGAAGAGGTGTGTGCCAAGCAAGGTCCGAAGCAGTGCCCCTTTACCTTTTGGTAAGTTTTCTTGGCTGTGGATACTTGCGGTGGCAAAAATTTTGAGAAAACCGACACCAATCAGCATATTAATAACTTTTTGATTGGCTTCTATCGCTTTGAAGACGTAGGTCATGTCAGCTTGATTCAACATCCCGAACAGCAATCCCGCCAAGCCGATCCCCAGTAAAATGAATATTTGCCTTTTCTGCGTGGCTTTCAGGACCGGAATTAACAAGCAGGAAGCCAGCCAGATCGGGACGCCAGCCCAGTAGGCCGGAACCGAATCACTAAACGTGGATGTGACGGAGAGCGTTAAACTGAGCATCAACATCCAGCCACAGAGCGTTGCTATTTTTTCTTTCATGTTGGATTACCGTAACAAATTAAATTACCGCAACAAACACATGCATCGTACATGGCTGTCAGTATGAGAAGAGCTATATCATATCAGGCGCGTATACTGGTGATATTGATGCATGAAAACAAGGATATAAGGACAACAGACAAACAGAGACAATAAGGGATTGATCTCATATGAATCTGTACATACCGATAATCATACGCATTGATAAATCACACATCAATATATTCTTTAGAGATGACTCGCGTTTGTTTGCAATATTTTATTATGACTGCCTTACTTTTGAGAATAATAGGTATGAACCGAATGCAAAGTGGCGGTATTGGATGATGTCATCTAGCGGTGAATGAGAGAGGGTGGTCAGTGGGTGTCGGCATCGTTGTCCACAAAAGTGCATTCACCGTCCATAAAATGGAATAACGGATCAGCGCAAATTTGTGATAACAATTACTTTTACAGGTTTGCATATCGTGGGTAAACTCGACGATGAATGCGAATGATTCACGAATTTTGGCGGCTAGGAAACCAAATAGTGACAGAGGAACAGGGATGAGTAGTGGGAAATGCCATGAACAAGCAACTGCTTGTGATCACTGTGACTGGGTGAATGTGATGCCAGCGATGCAGGCCGGCGAACAACTGCATTGTGCCCGTTGTGGTCATTTGATTGTCACGTGTCATCCGAAAGCACCACAGCAGTTGCTGAGTAACGGATGTTCAGCGGTGTTGATGTTTATCATGTCGCTTTGTTTTGTTTTTCTCGGGTTTTCTTCGCAAGGCAGTCATCAGCGGATCACCTTGTTAGATTGTGTTTATGGCCTTCTGGGAGAACATTACATCTCACTTGGTATTATTGTGGCCCTTACTTTGCTGGTGTTACCGATTGTCTATCTGATCTCGGTACTTTTGATCGCCCTGGCTTTGCAACAAGGGCGACTTAGAGCCATTCATTATGGGTTGGCTCATACGATAAGTGCTCTGCAACCTTGGCTGATGGTCGATGTCTTTTTGCTCGGCGGGTTAGTTGCATTAGTCAAACTGCATAGTTTGGCTGAAATTGAGTTGGGGCTGTCTTTTTGGGCTTTCTGTGCCTTTACTATCTGTTTATTCAGAACGGTTTCTTTTGTCGATAAGCGTTGGATTTGGCATTGTTTATGTGGCCCGGCGCCAACGGTCGCTGTCCGTTCCGGCTCCGCCTTATCTCAGGGACTCAAAGGGTGTCAGTATTGTGGTGCATTGGTGCCAGCGGACACGCATAAGTGTTCTCGCTGCCATCATATTCTCCATCAGCGTAAACAGGGCAGCATCAATCGTACGCTCGCGTTATTATTTGCATCTTGTGCGTTATATCTTCCTGCCAATTTGTTTCCGATTATGATTACGACCTTTCTGGGGAGTAGTGAGCCGTCAACCATCATGGGCGGTGTTATTTTATTGTGGGGAATGAAGTCATATCTCGTGGCCGGTGTGATTTTCGTGGCCAGTATTTTGGTGCCGGTGATGAAAATTTTGATGTTGTTCTGGCTCTGTTGGCAAATTCGGTTTGGTCATGGCGAGCGTGAAAAACCGACTCAGCAGATCTACCACATCACAGAGTTTATCGGTCGCTGGTCAATGGTTGATGTGTTTGTGGTCGCGATTTTGTCAGCGTTGGTTCAGCTTGGCGCCATGATGAATATTATTCCCGGTGTTGCCGCTATTTCTTTTGCTGCTGTGGTTATTCTGACTATGCTGGCAGCAATGTCGTTCGATTCCCGTCTGATCTGGGATAAATCTGAGGAGATAACCATTTGAGTCGCTCATCATCTGTTACGGAATCCGCTCACCGGATGCATTTTAATTCGATCTGGTTCGTGCCTTTAATTGCCGCGATTGTCGCTGGGTGGATGTTGGTTGAAAACTGGTCCCGGCAAGGACCGGAGGTTACCGTTGTCGCAGAAAGTGCAGATGGGCTGGTCGCGGGAAAAACCAAAGTGAAAGCACACAATGTGGATGTCGGAGAAGTCACCGATATTCATCTCAGTGATGACTTTAATCATGCGATTATCCGCATCCGGATGGAGCAGGGTTCCGAGGCGATGTTAAACAGTAAAAGCAAGTTTTGGGTGGTGAAACCCAGAGTCGGTAAAGAAGGTATCAGTGGCTTGGGGACGATTCTTTCCGGTGCGTTTATTAACATCCATCCGGGGAGAGGTGGTGAAAAACGCGAACACTTTACCATGTTGAAACAACCCCCGTTATCGACGGCTGATAATCAGGGGATTCGGCTGAAACTCTATTCAACGGACAATGCGAAAATGGAGGTGGGTTCACCGGTCCATTTTCGTGGATTTGAAGTCGGCTACATTGAGAATGTTGGTTTCGATGTGAAACGAAAAGCGATTACGTATCATATTTTTGTGAATGCGCCTTATGATGCTTTAGTCCGTAGCAATGTGCAGTTCTGGATGACACCGGGACTGGTGGTTGAAGGAACCGCAAAAGGGGTGGAAGTGCGGATGGACTCTTTACAGACGCTGTTTTCCGGTGGGATTTCATTTGGTATGACAAACGCTCGGGACGCTGGTTCATCCGTTAAAGATTTAACCGAATTTCGTCTGTTCTCTTCTAAAGAGGCAGCAGCCAATAATCGCTATGACAAATACATTGATTACATCATGTTAGTTCGGGGGAGTATCAGTGGTCTGCTACCGGGGGCACCACTGGAATATAACGGGATCCGTCTGGGAACGGTGAAAGAAGTACCGTTTCGTGGGGGGGTTATTGAAAGTTCCGAGGATATTCGTATGCCGTCGATTCCGATTTTGGTCCGTTTGGAGCCGCAAAGAATCGCATCTCATTTGAGTGAAAAAATCATTAAGCTGGATGAGTGGCGCAAGATGTTGGCACAAGGATTTGATCAGGGGATGCGAGCCACATTGAGCAGCAGTAATTTGCTGACCGGCGCAAAAGTGGTGTCGGTGGTGTTTGTTAAAGATCCCAAACCGATGACGGAAACGATGTATCTCGGATATCCGGTTTTCCCGACGGTCAGTAGTTCTCTGGCTTCAATGCAGGAGAAAATCACGCTGATTCTCGATCATCTGGCTGCGTTGCCGATGGAGCAAACTGTCGGGCGGCTGAATCAAACGCTGGCTGCGGCCGATGACACTTTTAACGAGTTACATGAAGCAAGCAAGAGCCTGAAAAAACTGTTGTCGCAACAAAATACCCAGGAGATTCCGGATCGGTTGGTAAGTGTATTGGAAACCTTGAATGAAACGTTAAGTGATTATCAGGCACAAGGTGCTTTAGGGCAGAATATTCAGCAAAGCCTTGATGCCGTACAGCGTAACCTTGAAACATTATATCCACTACTACAGGATTTACATCGCCAGCCGAACTCGATTATTTTCGGCAAACAGAGTGAAGCGGATATTGAGCCGAAAGTGACCAAAGGGAGTGCTAAATGAGATTGACAGGGCAAGTTGTAGTACTAGCGGTCATATTGATATTACTTGGTGGATGTGCAAATAACGCCGCATTAGAAACGATGCAATACCTGCTTCCGATGCCGGAACGGGTTTCGGCGCTGAAAACATCGGCTAAGATGAATATGAGTCAGCCGATCCAGATCAAAGCAATCAAGATACCGGGATATCTGGAAAAACCCAATATTGTCATGGTCGATCCCGACGGGCAGGTTTATCTGGCATCACAACATTTATGGGCGGAGTCGCTGAGTTCTCAGTTGGAAAAAATGACATTGAGACGACTGAAAGAACGATTACCGATGCTCACATGGATTCCTTCTTATCAATACATCCGGCCTCACTTACTGTTGGATATTGAGGTCTATCGCTTTCATGCTGACAGACATGGAAAAATCACCGCATCCGGACACTGGTCACTTTGGTCACCGTCAAAACAGTTGCTCCATGAAGCGTCATTTGAAAGTGTGGAGATGATGCAACAGAGTGGTTATCCAGCCATGACCCAACAGCTTTCTCATCTTTGGTTGACCCAAATTGTTGATCCGATTGCTGCAACGCTAGCGGCCCGCCAGTGAATTATATCTGACACCGGATTCGAATAACGATCCGGTGTTTTCCTCTCCATTTAGTGATGTCTTCATGGCGTCATCTACGTCTGTTTACTTTAATTGTTATCTTGTCCCCGAGCAGTTTTTTTGACACTGACACATAACGATAAGTATCGCTTTCATTGACATGTCTACTCAAGAATACGTATTCAATGTTGTTAAAATGTGGCAAATGACGATTTTTATCTCGTCATTATACAAATAAGTAGTATGAGATCTTGGTTTTAATAAATGATTGAGTGCAATATATCAAATGTGGAACCTCTCTTTAATGCTTGAACTAGAGATGCTTCGCATATCTTTTGGGATTTTCATCTATCGTCAGGAAATAAGAGTATCACTGTATACGAAATGAGTTGGTCGTGAAAATTTGGGTAGGTCGTAAAAAATTGAATAAGCAATAAAAAATTATGGATAGAGGGCAGCGATTCCCTCCGTCACTTCGTTATGAGTTATTGATTAAAAATAACAGATAAAAATGTTTCACAAACTTAGGGAGTCTTTCCTATGCTATTGAGTTTGAAGCGGAAAATAGTTCTTTCTGTGGTTGCTGCAATTACTTTGACAACAACCATTTTAGTGGTCATCAGCTATCAATCATTTAAGCAAGACAGTTGGCGTGCGATTCAGAGTGAAAGTCGCAATGCATTACAGGCTTATGCGAAAGGCATTGCCGGATGGTTTCATGACAAGCAACTGGCTATCGAAGGATTAAAAGCAGAAATCGAACGTGATCCGTCTTTAGATGTCGTCCCTCACTTAAGACAAACGTTGAAATCTGGTGAATTCGGTTTGAGTTATTACGGTAATGAGAAAGGGGAAATGTATCGACAAGACCCTTCTTTGAACAAACCCGGCTATGATCCCCGAGTCAGAGGTTGGTACAAATTGGCGAAGTCAAAGAACGAAGCGGTCACCACTGAACCGTATGTCAGTGTGACGACGAAAAAGCTGGTTGTGACCTTGGCCGCTCCGGTTCGGCAGAATGGTCAGTTCATTGGTGTTGCAGCGTCGGATCTGGCGTTGGATCAGTTAACGCATGATGTCTTAAACATGAAAGTTTTAGGAGACGGCTACTCGATTCTGGTGAATAAGAAAGGGAAATTCGTTGCTCATCCGAACAAAGACCTGATCCTAAAACCTATCCGTGACGCGATCCCACAGTTGAATACTCAGTCTCTGTCTCAGGCCGCTGATTCCGGAAAACCACTGTTCGTCGATATCGACGGTAAAGATAAAGTGGTGATGGGCCAAAACATTGCACATACCGACTGGATGCTGATCATGATCATGGATCGGGCCACGTTGGAACAACCGATGAATTCGTTGTTGCTGAATCAAATTATCATCGCGGTCGTGATCCTGATTGTCATTGCCCTATTAATATCATGGGTACTCTCCCGACAGCTCAAAGGGATTGGTGACATTAGTGAAGCGCTGGCTGAAATTGCCGAAGGTGATGGTGATTTGACCAAGCGTCTGGATGTTAATCGTCAGGATGAAGTCGGTATGCTGGCTGATCGATTCAACAAATTTGTCGATCGGCTTCATGCGATAGTGAAGAACGTTCACGATGTGTCGGTTGCCCTGAATGAGAAAGCAGACAGTGCAGCATCGGCTGCGAAGACACGTAGTCAGCAGTTGAAGACCCAGCAAGATGAAATCACCATGGTTGCAACTGCGGTGACTGAAATGGCTTCTGCAACGGCTGAAATTGCCGGTAATGCCGACAATACAGCGAAAAGTGCTAACCACTCAGTCGAGTTGGGTGCGGAAGGTTATCAGCAAATGCAGAAGAGCCTGAAGTCGATTAACCAGTTGGCTGAAGAACTGACACATGCGGCCGGGATTGTCGGTGATCTGGAAGTTCATGCGAACGAAATATCAACCATTCTTTCGACGATTCGGGCGATTGCCGAACAGACCAATCTGTTAGCCTTGAATGCTGCGATTGAAGCGGCGAGAGCGGGTGAGCAAGGGCGTGGTTTTGCCGTTGTTGCTGATGAAGTGCGCGTGCTTTCGCAAAGAACGCATGCATCCACTGAAGAAATTCAGTCGAAGATTGAAGGGTTGCAGAAAGTCACCAACAATGCTGTCAACGTCATGCAGGCCAGCCATCATTTGGTTGACGATAGTGTGCAAGATTTCAATCACACGGGTGACAAACTGCAGATGATTAGTGAATCGATTACGATGATCAGTGATATGGCAACACAGATTGCTTCCGCAGCAGAAGAACAATCTTTGGTGACGGCGGATATTAATGGAAATACCGAATCTGTTCGTGAAGTGAGCGATCAAATGACTCATGAAGCGCAATTGGCGGCTGAAGAAGCGCAGGAAGTACATCGTCTGATGACTGAATTAGGCCGAGAAATTTCTCGCTTCAAACTCTGAACTCTTCAAACTCTGATCTGACGCCGGATTCGAATAACGGTCCGGCGTTTTCCTCTCCATTTAGTGATGTCTTCATGGCGTCATCTGCGTCTGTTTACTTCAATTGCTATCTTTATCCCCGAGCTATTTTCTGGCTCACAACGATAAGTGTCGCATTCATAAACATTTTTACTCAAGAAAACTTAATCCATGTCGTTAAAAGGCGGCAAATAACGATTTTTATCTCATGAACGTACGGCTAGGTGGGATGGAATTTTGGTATTAAGCGATATGATGGACTGCAATATATTAGATATGGAACGTCTTTTAATGCTTGAGTTAGAGACGCTTCACATATCTTTTCTTGTATTTTTGTATTGTTTATCTACTGATGGGAAGTAAGTACATCAGTGTATACGAAATGAGTTGGTCGTGAGAAATAAGTCAGTAATAAAAAATTATGGGTAGGGGGAAGTGATTCCGCCATCACTTCATTATGAGTTATTGATTAAAAATAACAGATAAAAATGTTTCACAAACTTAGGGAGTTTTTCCTATGCAATTGAGTTTGAAGCGGAAGATAGTTCTTTCTGTGGTTGCTGCAATTACTTTGACAGCAACCATTTTAGTGGTCATCAGCTATCAATCATTTAAGCAAGACAGTTGGCGTGCGATTCAGAGTGAAAGTCGCAATACATTACAGGCTTATGCGAAAGGCATTGCCGGATGGTTTCATGACAAGCAACTGGCTATCGAAGGATTAAAAGCAGAAATCGAACGCGATCCGTCTTTAGATGTCGTCCCTCATTTAAGACAAACGTTGAAATCTGGTGGATTCGGTTTGAGTTATTACGGTAATGAGAAAGGGGAGATGTATCGACAAGACCCTTCTTTGAACAAACCCGGCTATGATCCCCGAGTCAGAGGTTGGTATAAACTGGCGAAGTCAAAGAACGAAGCGGTCACGACTGATCCGTATGTCAGTGTGACGATGAAAAAGCTGGTTGTGACCTTGGCCGATCCGGTTCGGCAGAATGGTCAGTTCATTGGTGTCGCGGCGTCGAATCTGGCGTTGGATCAGTTAATCCATGACGTCTTAAACATGAAAGTATTAGGAAACGGCTATTCGATTCTGGTGAATAAGAAAGGGACAGTCGTTGCCCATCCGAACAAAGACCTCATCCTAAAACCGATTAGCGAAGCGATCCCACAGTTGAATACTCAGTCTCTGTCTCAGGCCGCTGATTCCGGGAAACCACTGTTCGTCGATATCGACGGTAAAGATAAAGTGGTGATGGGGCAAAACATTGCACACACTGACTGGATGCTGATCATGATTATGGATCGGGCCACGTTGGAACAACCGATGAATTCGTTGTTGCTGCATCAAATCATCATTGCTGTCGTGATCCTTGTCGTCATTGCCCTATTCATATCATGGGTGCTCTCCCGCCAGCTCAAAGCGATTGGTGACATTAGCGAGGCACTGGCTGAGATTGCCGAAGGCGATGGTGATTTGACCAAGCGTCTGGATGTTAATCGTCAGGATGAAGTCGGTATGTTGGCCGATCGATTCAATAAATTTGTCGATCGGCTTCATGCGATGGTGGAAAAAGTTCACGATGTGTCGATTGGCCTGAATGAGAAAGCAGACAGTGCAGCATCGGCTGCGACGAAGCGTAGTCAGCAGTTGAAGACCCAGCAAGATGAAATCACCATGGTTGCAACCGCGGTGACTGAAATGGCTTCTGCAACGGCTGAAATTGCCGGTAATGCTGAAAATACCGCGAAAAATGCCAACCAGTCAGTCGAGTTGGGTGCGGAAGGTTATGAGCAGATGCAGAAGAGCCTGAAATCGATTAACCAGTTGGCTGAAGAACTGACACATGCGGCCGGGATTGTCGGTGATCTGGAAGTTCATGCGAACGAAATATCAACCATTCTTTCGACGATTCGGGCGATTGCCGAACAGACCAATCTGTTAGCCTTGAATGCTGCGATTGAAGCGGCGAGAGCGGGTGATCAAGGACGCGGTTTTGCCGTTGTTGCTGATGAAGTGCGCGTGCTTTCGCAAAGAACGCATGCATCCACTGAAGAAATTCAGTCGAAGATTGAAGGGTTGCAGAAAGTCACCAACAATGCTGTCAACGTCATGCAGGCCAGCCATCATTTAGTTGAAAATAGTGTGCAAGATTTCAATCACACGGGTGACAAACTGCAGATGATTAGTGAATCGATTACGATGATCAGTGATATGGCAGCACAGATTGCTTCCGCAGCAGAAGAACAATCTTTGGTGACGGCGGATATTAATGGAAATACCGAATCTGTTCGTGAAGTGAGCGATCAAATGACCCATGAAGCGCAATTGGCGGCTGAAGAAGCGCAGGAAGTGCATCGTCTGATGACTGAATTGGGTCGAGAAATTTCTCGCTTCAAACTCTGAAATACGGTCAATCATTCAATGACTGTTACGTAATAGGAAGGCTCTGGTCAGTCTCGAACGGGGCTCTTTTTTATGGACACGTTTATGCCTATGGGCAAGTTTATGGATAAAGTTGCCATAAAAGCGATGATCAAGGGAAATAAGAGATGAAAATTATCAATGCGCGTTTAAGAGGCTCTGAAGGACTGTACTCGATTCAAATTGAATCAGGGATTTTTCAAAAGATTCAATTGCAGTCCGGTTTGCTTGAGGAAGCTGCGGATATTGATGCCATGGGGAAACTATGTTGCGCCCCATTTGTTGAACCTCACATTCATCTAGATGCGGTGCTGACTGCCGGTGAACCGCGTTGGAATATGAGTGGCACGCTCTTTGAGGGAATTGAGTGCTGGGCAGAAAGAAAGGCATTGCTGGATATCGATGATGTCAAACGACGCGTGCTTACTACGGCTGAATTGCTGATTGCCAACGGGGTTCAGTATGTCCGTACCCATGTCGATGTGACTGACCCTGAATTAACAGCGCTGAAAGCGATCAATCAACTGAAACCGATACTTCAACCTTATCTTGATTTGCAAATCGTTGCTTTTCCTCAGGAAGGTATTTTTTCTTACCCGAATGGTAAAGCATTGATGGAAAAAGCGTTAGAGATTGGTATTGATGTCGTCGGTGGTATTCCACATTTTGAATTTACCCGAGAATACGGTGTTGAGTCGATGCACTGGGTGGTCGAATTTGCCCGTCGGAACGGGAAGTTGGTCGATGTACATTGTGATGAAATTGATGATGAAAATTCTCGCTTTCTTGAAGTGTTGGCAACCGTGGCATTAGAACAGGATATGGGGCCTAAGGTCACCGCCAGTCATACAACGGCCATGCACTCGTATAATAATGCCTACTGTTCAAAATTATTTCGTTTATTGAAAAAGTCACAAATCAATTTTGTTTCTTGTCCGACGGAGAATATGCATTTACAGGGACGTTTTGACGAATTTCCGAAACGACGAGGAATTACTCGGGTTAAGGAGCTTCATCGGGCCGGAATCAATGTTGCGTTGGCGCAAGACTCGATACAAGACCCATGGTACACCTTAGGAAATGGGAAATTATTACGTGAATTAGATTTTGCGATTCATGCCTGTCATATGATGGGGTATGAAGATTTGGTGAACGCATTAAGCTTTATTACCGACCATGGTGCTCGAGTGTTAAATATTGCTGATCAATATGGGATTGCTGAAGGAAAACCTGGGAATTTGATTATTTTGGATGGTACCGATGATGTTTCTGTTTTGAGAAATCAGAGTGAGGTGCTTTGGTCTGTCAGAGCCGGGAAAATCCTCATTGAGCGTCAGCCATCAATTTTGAGACACTTGGTTAAAATCAATTCTTGAGTGCAACATTGTTGATGATTTTATAATCTAAACAAGTTAATCTGCTATAAATAACTTATTAAATAATAAATTGATAATACGTATTTTATTAAACCTCCCGCAATAGTGGGGAGGCGGTTGAAAAAACAATGCTAAATATGATTTGAGAATTCGCGGCTATGAATCGTGCAAATTCGCCTTTGGAAAATGAGCGACATTTATTGAGGATTATTCAACTGGCGCCAATATTTGTCGTTGGTTGTTTGGCACTTGTGCTGAATGGTTATTTGTATGAAGCGGATCGGCAGCGGTTAGCTGAAAATAGCAGTGCGTTGTACCATGAGATGATGCTCTCAGAGAAGTTGTTGACGCAGCAGCATGTTGCATTGATTCATAAAGAATTCGATCGGCAAAAAGCTTACTTGATGCAACACCTTCAGTATCAAGTCCGTCAACGGGTCTACGACGCGTATGAGCTCATTCGTCACCTTTATTATCAGAATAATACCCTTTCTCCAGAAGAGATTAAACTTGCGGTCACGCAGGCGCTTCAATCTCAAGGTGAGCTCCCTCGTTCTAGCTATTTCTTCATTCAGTCCCGTCATCGATCGGGAATGTTGCGTACACAGCCGGAGGATGTTCAAGTTTTACCGGCCTCTTTTCACCCCGACACATCCGTCTCGGAAGATTTTCTGAGACAGATTGAACATCAGGGCGAATCTTTTTTTCGCTGGGATGTTCAGTCCCAATTTTCCTCATCTTTGTCGAAGCCAAGCCAGAGAGAGAAAATGGGATTCGGTAAGTATTTTTCCCCATTGGGGTGGGTTGTTGGTGCGGTTGAGAATGTCGCGGATATGGAACACAACGTCCAGCAGTCATTACTTAAGTGGATTAACCAATACCCATATGAACATGTTCGCCACCAAAATGGTGGGGCATATATGATAGCGGTAGCTGATCAGTCTGGTCGGATTTTGGCGGATAATGAATCAACCTACATCGGCAGACAACTGCAAGGTATCGTGTTACCTGAAGGGTTCACCGATACTTGGCAGTCATTGGTACAATCACATCTTCCCAACCGTTTTGTACGCGGACAAATGATGTTCAATGACAATTCATTGGATGATGAGTCCATGCTTTATATCGAAAGTCTGGGGGATTGGGGATGGCATGTTGTTGCCGGATTCCCGATGGTGCGTTTTGATGATTACTTCCAGCAGAAATTCACCCAGATTAAACAGAAAAGTGATCAGGCCTTGTGGAATATCGTTATTTTCAGTGTGTTGTTCTCCGGTATCGTTTTACTACTGTCTTTTTATATTGGTCGGTTGATCGCAGGCCGTTTTCACCGATATCAGGAAAAAATTCGTCAGCATATTGAGCATGTGGAAGATTCCCGGGATCAGATGCATTTTATGGCCATGCATGATGTCTTGACCTCATTACCCAACCGGATGATGTTTTTGAAGGGTGTTAAAAAGGAAATATCCAGGCTGCATACTCAATCACAGATGCGATACCTGGTGATTGTGTTTGTTGATCTGGATGAGTTTAAGAAAATTAATGATACCTATGGTCATGCGCTGGGCGATCAGTTATTGATGAACGTGGCTGATCGTTTCCGCCACTTACTGGGTGAGCATGATTTGGTTTCAAGATTTGGGGGCGATGAGTTTGTCTTTTGCTTTTCGTCGCTCTCCCACAAAGCGGATGCGGAACATAAAGTTTCGCGGATACAACGGGTGTTCGATGAGCCTTTTGAGTTGAGCGGAACTCAATTACAAACGACATGCAGTATCGGAGCCAGTTTATATCCCGATGACGGGAAGCTGGCCGAGGAATTATTAAATAAAGCCGATGTTGTGCTTTATCAGGCGAAGAAAAAACAGAGAGGGAGCGTTGTCTTCTACAATCAGGAGATTCATGCACATTTGCAACATTTCCTCGCGATTGAATCTCAGTTGCAACATGCCTTACGTAAACATGAAATGTTTATCTGCTATCAGCCGTTAGTCCATGTCAAAACGTGGAATGTGCTTGGTCTGGAGGCTTTGGTGCGATGGGATAATGATACCCTTGGTACGGTGAAACCAGAGGAGTTTATCCATATTGCGGAAGATACCGGTCTGTTTTATACCTTGGGAAACTATATTTTTGAACGCGCTTGTCGGGAGGTTCTGATGTTGAGCCCCAATGGTCGTTATGCGTTAAGTTTGAATGTCAATGTATCCGCTAAACAGCTTCTGACACCGGGGTTTGTCGATGATATTGTCGCAATCATTAAACATGTGGGGATTGATATCAGTCGTATCCATATTGAAATTACAGAGAGTGTTTTGATTCGCGAGTTTCAGCAGGCCAGAGAGGTTTTATTCTCTTTGAAACGGGTGGGGATTCGCATCTCACTGGATGATTTCGGTAAAGGTTACTCCTCTCTTAGTTATCTCAATCAACTCCCGATTGATGAAGTTAAAATCGATAAAAGTTTTATCGATAAAATGTTATGTAGTGAAGAGAGTTGCACTCTGATTAAAACCGTACTGGCGATTGGGCAGTCAGCTCATTTTGGTGTGGTTGCTGAAGGTGTCGAAACCCACGCACAACTACTGGCATTGACCAACCAGACGACGACAGGGTGTCTGGTTCAGGGATATTATTTTGACAAACCAATGCGTGTCGAAATGATTCAGCAAAGAATGCGTTCTTCAAAACGTTGGGACTGCCGGACTCATTAAGATTTATGAGAACATCTCTAAGCGCCATGCCCCGCGCCGCGATCAATACCCGTTCAGATTGAACAAGATTCAACCACGAAAGGTCAACAACCCCTAGACAGTTGGATATCCTTATAGCAAGATAACTCGGATTTTATGCACAAAAGGATATATCATGTTTAGTCACATCGTCGTTGGTTCAAACGATATTGAAAAATCAAAAACGTTTTATGATGCCATTTTGGCCGCTTTAGATTACCCGGCAGGCGTGATTGATGAGAAAGGGCGTTGTATCTATGCCAATTCCGAGGGTGTCCTGATTGTCACTCCGCCAATTAATGGTCAGGAAGCAACGCCGGGGAATGGGATGACGATTGGTTTTAGCGTTTCAAGCCCAGAACAAGCTGATGCGTGGCATCAAGCGGGAATCGAAAATGGTGGCATCACTTGTGAGGATCCACCGGGGGTACGTGCTCATTCCGAACGGGAGTTATATTTAGCTTATCTGCGCGATCCATCCGGTAACAAATTGTGTGCAGTCTATCATATTGCTTAATGATATCAGTCTGTTGATAAAAAATATCCCGGAGATTTCCGGGATATTTTTTATGGGCACCAATAGGTTATTGATATCGTCGCGACGAATTAAATGATCGCTGCGATCGCTTTACATAAAGGCAACATATTGTTCTTGGTCATGCCAGCGACACTAATCCGGCCGGAGCCGACAATATAGATACCAAACTCATTTTTTAGCTGTGCCACTTGTTCAGGGCTCAGGCCTGAGAATGAGAACATGCCATTTTGACGGGCAATGAAACTGAAGTCTTGCTGAACGCCTTGCTCTTTCAACGTTGCAACAAATAGATCGCGCATTTCCTGAATGCGATCACGCATTTCTGCCACTTCCTTAATCCACGCAGCATAGAGTTCCGGATGATTCAGAATCGTCGTGACGACAGCAGCACCGTGAGCCGGTGGGTTGGAGTAGATTGAGCGAATAATGCCTTTCACTTGAGAGAATGCAGTCGTTGCAATCTCTTTTGATTCTGCCACCAGTGTGAATGCACCGACCCGTTCGTTATACAGCCCGAAGTTTTTCGAAAACGAGCTAGCGACGAGGAGTTCTTTATTGTAGCGGGCAAAAATACGCAGACCTGCGGCATCTTCTTCAACCCCTGTTGCAAAGCCTTGATAAGCAAAATCGAACAGCGGAATCAGTCCTTTCTCTGCCACAAGCTTAGCGAGGGTTTCCCACTCTTCAACCGTCGGGTCGATACCGGTCGGGTTATGACAGCAACCGTGTAATAACACGATATCGCCGGCTTGTGCGCCTTGCAGGTCGGCAACCATCGCTGAAAAATCTTTATCTTTGGTTGTTGCGTTGTAGTAGCTGTATTGTGCGATTTCGAGACCGGCAGCTTTGAACACGCCATTATGGTTCGCCCAAGTCGGATTGCTGATCCAGATTTTAGCGCCACTCATATGACGTTTGATGAATTCACCCGCGACACGGAGTGCACCGGTTCCGCCCGGTGCCTGAGAGGTTTTGGCTCTTTGGCTGGTGACGATTTCCGCATCTGCTCCAAACAGAAGTTTTTGCACGGCCAGTGCATAATCAGCCATACCTTCAATGGTCAGATAAGACTTGGTTTTTTCTGATTCGAGCAGTATGGCTTCCGCCTTTTTTACTGTCGCAAGGATCGGAGTTTGACCGGATTCATCCTTATAAATTCCGACCCCTAAATTAATCTTCTCTGGACGGGGATCGCTTTTGAACTCTTCAGTGAGTCCAAGAATGGGATCGGCCGGTGCTGCGACAACTTTTTCAAACATGTTTTTCATCCGTGTAAAATTGAAAGGAAATAGTGAATTTTTATGCCAGTTTCGTGACATCGTGATGCAATTATTTATACCTCTACGGCGATCTTGTTACAACCGTCACACGGTGAAAAAAGTTAAATAATTGCTGATTCTGTTTTTCGTGCATGGAAAACGACCTTTCGGTGTTTTGCCGTTACCAAAAATTATCAAAGGAACAATAAAAAATGCCACCGCGGACGATGGCATTGTGCAGATTAAAACGAATCTTCGGATTCGAATTCATATTTGAATTAGAAGTTAGCCGAACGTGGTGCTCTCGGGAACGGAATCACATCGCGGATGTTACCCATGCCGGTGACGTAAGAGACCAACCGTTCGAATCCGAGGCCGAAGCCTGAATGAGGAACTGTGCCGTAACGGCGTAAGTCACGATACCAGCCCATGCTTTCTGGTTCGATCCCCATATCGAGCATCCGTTTATCTAGGATGTCTAAACGTTCTTCACGCTGAGAACCACCGATAATTTCACCAATTCCCGGTGCGAGTACATCCATCGCGGCAACGGTTTTACCGTCATCATTCATCCGCATATAAAATGCTTTGATATCTTTCGGGTAGTTTTTCACAACGACAGGCGCTTTAAAGTGCTCTTCAGCAAGGTAGCGCTCATGTTCGGAAGACATGTCGATGCCCCATTCAACCGGGAATTCAAATTCTTTACCTGAATCCAATAGGATTTGAATCGCGTCCGTGTAATCAACTTGTGCGAAATCTGATTCAACAAAGCTTTCCAGACGGCTAATCACATCTTTGTCGATTCTTTGGGCGAAGAATTCCAGATCATCGCGACGTTCTTCAAGAACCGCTTTAAAGACATATTTGAGCATATCTTCAGCAAGTTTGGCGATGTCATTCAACTCTGCAAATGCGACTTCGGGTTCGACCATCCAGAATTCCGCTAAGTGGCGGCTGGTATTGGAATTTTCAGCACGGAATGTCGGGCCAAAGGTATAAATTTTGCTTAATGCACACGCGTAGGCTTCACCGTTTAACTGGCCTGAAACGGTCAAAAATGTCTCTTTACCGAAGAAATCTTCATTAAAGTCCACATCACCTTGTTCAGTCAGCGGCAGGTTGGTCAGATCCAGCGTTGAAACACGGAACATTTCACCGGCACCTTCACAGTCAGCCGCTGTGATTAGCGGGGTTGAAACCCAGAAAAATCCCTGCTCGTGATAAAAACGGTGAATGGCTTGAGAAAGGCAGTTACGCACACGGGCAACGGCACCAATCACATTGGTGCGCGGGCGCAGGTGAGCGACTTCACGCAGGTACTCAATCGAGTGACGTGTTTTCGCCATCGGATAAGAATCCGCATCTTCAACCCATCCGACGACTTTAACGGTTGTTGCCGCGAGTTCAAAGTCCTGACCTTTGGCCGGAGACGCAACAATTTGACCGGTTACTTCAACAGAACAACCGGTTGTCAGCTTTAAAACTTCTTCATTGTAATTATTGAGATTATTCGGGACCACGGCCTGAATCGGGTCGAAACAAGAGCCGTCATAAATGGCAAGAAACGAAATTCCGGCTTTGGAATCACGACGTGTACGGATCCAGCCGCGGACAGTAACTTCACTGTCAACTGCAAGCTTACCGCTTAATACGTCAACAACAGGCGCGTACGTCATAGTAGTGTTTGTATCCTTTAGTTAATTAATTATTACAAATCAAAATTTTATGCCGAAAGTGTTGGGGTAGTCTCTGACAGTCATTCTTCCCCAGCATCAGTGGATGCTTAACAATACACTAAAATCAATGACTCTTGAATGGTTTGGCGTGAAGAAACGCGGAGAAGCGTATCGATGAATGACGTTTTTAAGCCATCTTCAACCGTCATGGCTGAACTTTGTGCTATTTCGGTCGCTTTGCTACTGACTCACGCTGGTTGAATCGCATTTCCCGGACTGATTTTTTTATTCACCACTATGTCGCAAATCGACATCGGTGAGGCGTTTCGAAACATATCGACATAGAGGTCAGCCGATAACATCAGCGGGTAAGGACGATATGCCCTGAATAAAAGGTCAGCATGGAGAGAAATAAATGTTTACAAAGAATGATTCGATAGCCGGTTTCGATGATGCGGTATGGGCGGCAATGCAGCTTGAAGCAAAGCGACAGGAAGAACACATCGAGCTGATTGCATCAGAAAACTATACTAGTCCGCGTGTCATGGAAGCGCAGGGCTCTGTACTGACAAATAAATATGCCGAAGGCTATCCGGCGAAACGTTACTACGGTGGCTGTGAGTTCGTCGATCAGGTGGAAATTCTGGCTATCGAGCGTGCTTGTCGTCTTTTTTGTGCCGATTACGCCAATGTACAACCTCACTCAGGTTCTCAGGCGAATGCCGCGGTTTACATGGCACTGTGTAATCCGGGCGACACGATTCTGGGAATGAGCCTCGATCATGGCGGGCACTTAACGCATGGGGCGAAAGTCAGCTTTTCCGGAAAAATCTACAATGCGGTTCAATATGGTCTCAATCCTGAAACCGGTGAAATCGATTATGATCAGGTCGAGCGTCTGGCGAAAGAGCATCATCCGAAGATGATCGTTGCCGGTTTCTCTGCTTATTCAAGAAAAGTGGATTGGGCTCGTTTCCGTGAAATTGCCGATATGGTGGATGCGTATCTGTTCGTTGATATGGCACACGTGGCCGGTCTGGTCGCCGCCAAACTTTATCCTAACCCTGTCCCATGGGCTGACGTTGTCACCACGACAACGCATAAAACATTACGTGGTCCGCGTGGTGGTCTGATCTTGGCACAAAGCAATCCTGAATTGGAGAAAAAACTCAACTCAGCCGTTTTCCCCGGTGGTCAGGGCGGCCCGTTGATGCATGTGATTGCGGCGAAAGCAGTTGCTTTCCAAGAAGCGCTTCAGCCGGAGTTTAAAGCCTATCAGCAACAAGTCATTCTCAATGCTCAGGTCATGGCTGAAGTGCTGAGTGGTCGCGGGTTCGACATTGTTTCTGACGGGACGGATAACCATCTGTTCTTGCTAAGTTTAATTAAGCAGGGTCTAACCGGAAAAGCCGCTGATGCCGCACTTGGCAGAGCGAACATTACCGTGAATAAGAATGCAGTTCCCAATGACCCTCAGTCACCGTTTGTGACGTCTGGATTGCGGATTGGGTCTCCGGTCGTGACGACTCGGGGATTTAAAGAGCAAGAATGTACACTGCTGGCCGGCTGGATCGCGGACATTCTCGATGTCCTTGATGACGAAGCGAAGCTGGAGAAAACAATAGAAGAAGTTAAGTCACAGGTTATCGCGCTTTGCGCTGAATTCCCTGTGTATCGCTGAGTTTGCTAAGGATTGTCTGGGAGTAGTATTTATGGAGCGTTATTCTGGATTTGGGCTGTTGAAACACAGTCTGGCCTATCACGAAAACTGGCAACGCGTTTGGCGTAATCCCAAGCCCAAGAAGAAATATGATGTCATTATCATCGGGGGCGGTGGTCACGGTTTGGCGACAGCTTATTATCTGGCGAAAGTGCATGGCATTACCAATGTCGCCGTGATTGAAAAAGGTTATTTGGGAGGCGGAAACACCGCTCGTAACACCACCATTGTTCGTTCGAACTATTTATGGGATGAAGCCGCTCATCTTTATGAACATTCTATGCAACTCTGGGAAGGTCTGTCTCAGGATCTGAACTATAACGTGATGTTCTCTCAGCGTGGCGTGCTGAATCTCGGGCATACCCTCCAGGATATGCGTGATATTGAACGGCGGGTCAATGCGAACCGTCTCAACGGCATCGACGGTGAAGTGTTAGATGCCCAGCAGGTAAAAGAAATCGTCCCGCATATGGATTGTTCGCAGAATCGTCGTTACCCCGTGATGGGAGCCTCGTGGCAACCACGAGGCGGGGTTGCCCGTCACGATGCAGTTGCATGGGGCTATGCCCGTGGTGCGGACAGTTATGGTGTGGACTTGCTCCAGCAATGTGAAGTCACCGATATGGTGATTGAAGATGGTGCGATTGTCGGGGTGAAAACCAACCGTCACGGCATCATCAAAGCCAATCGGGTGGGCTGTGTAACGGCCGGTAACTCGGGCGTGATGGCAAAAATGGCTGGCTTTGAAATGCCGCTTGAGTCTCACCCGTTGCAAGCGTTGGTTTCTGAGCCGATTAAACCGATTCTGGATACTGTGGTGATGTCTAACCACGTCCATGGCTACGTTAGTCAGTCTGATAAAGGTGATCTAGTCATCGGTGCCGGTATCGATGGTTATAACGGTTATGGACAGCGTGGGTCGTATCATACGATTGAGCATACGCTTCAGGCGATTGTTGAGCTCTTCCCAATCTTTAGTCGTGTTCGCATGAACCGTCAGTGGGGCGGTATTGTGGATACCACACATGATGCCTGTCCGATTATCTCGGATACGCCAGTTGAAAATCTGTTTTTCAACTGTGGTTGGGGAACCGGAGGCTTTAAAGCGATTCCCGGATCCGGGCATGTTTTTGCTGAAACACTGGCAAAAGGTGAAGCAAATGCGCTGGCAAAACCGTTCTCAATGTTCCGTTTCCACGATGGTGCATTGGTGGATGAGCATGGCGCAGCGGGCGTAGCACACTAAGCGAAATAAGCGAAGGAGAGCATTCTATGTTTCACATCTATTGCCCGCACTGTCATGAAGTGCGGGAAGAAGAAGAATTCCATGTGAAAGGTCAGGCACATATTTCTCGTCCGCTTGACCCCGAACAATGTACAGATAAAGAGTGGGGGGAGTTTCTCCATTTTCGGGAGAACCCCCGTGGGTTACATCATGAGATCTGGTATCACGCACTGGGATGCAAAAAGTTTTTCAATGTGTCCCGCGATACTGTGACTTACGAAATCAAGCAGGTTTATAAAATTGGTGAACAACCTGAAAGTATGGCGAAACAGGGCTAAGGAGCGGAACAATGAAGCAGAAAAATCGCTTGTCGTCAGGTGGACGTGTTGACCATTCAAAACCGCTGAATTTCACTTATAACGGTCGTCGTTATCAGGGTTTCAAAGGGGACACGGTTGCATCGGCATTATTGGCCAATGGGATTGACATCGTTGGTCGTAGTTTTAAATACAGCCGCCCACGCGGCATTGTGGCAGCCGGTGCAGAAGAGCCGAATGCAATTTTACAGTTAGGTGCCAGTGAAGCCACGCAGGTGCCGAATGTCCGGGCGACACAACAAGAACTATTCGATGGCCTGGTCTGTGCGTCAACCAATGGCTGGCCGAACGTTGAAAAAGATTGGATGGGTGTTTTCGGTCAACTCAGCGGGAAGATGATGCCGCCGGGATTTTATTACAAAACATTCATGTCCCCGGCGTCTATGTGGCCCACTTACGAGAAATATATTCGTAAAGCGGCTGGCCTTGGGCGTTCTCCGGTGGAGAATGATCCGGATATTTACGATCACCTCAATCAACATTGTGATCTGATGGTCGTCGGTGGCGGTCCTGCCGGTCTGACCGCAGCACTGAGTGCGGCACGTGCCGGTGCGAGAGTGATCATCGCTGATGAACAAAATGAATTCGGCGGTAGCCTGTTAAGTTCACAGGATGTGATTGATGGTAAACCGGCTCTGGAATGGGTGCAGAGGGTGGTTGCTGAACTGGAAACGTATCCGGATGTCACACTGCTCAAACGTTCGACCGTAAATGGTTACCACGATCACAACTTCCTGACGATTCACGAACGGAAAACCGATCACTTGGCTGATCGCGCCGGACCGGATCAGGTTCGCCAGCGTCTGCACCGGGTTCGTGCCCGTTGGGTGGTTCTGGCGACGGGAGCACATGAGCGTCCGTTGGTTTACGGCAATAACGATGTTCCCGGCTGTATGCTGGCATCCGCGGTATCAACTTACATCAATCGGTACAGTGTTGTTCCGGGCGAGAAGCTGGTCTTGATGACGACCAATGACGGTGCTTATCAGACTGCGATCGATTGGTTGAATGCCGGGCGTGAAGTGGTCACAGTCGTTGATACACGGGCGAAACCGAAAGGCGAGCTGATCGATAAGGCCAAGGCGCTTGGGATTTCGGTAGTGACCGGTAGCGCTGTGATTGATGTCGAAGGCAAGAAACGTGTTTCCGGTGCGGTTGTGGCAAGTATCGACAGTGAAGGGGACAAGGTCACTGGCAATGTTCGCACCATAGCCTGTGACACGATTGCCAGCTCAGGTGGCTGGAGCCCGGTTGTTCATTTGTCTTGTCATACGGGTAGCCGTCCGATCTGGGATGACAGCGTTATCGGTTTTATTCCCGGTAGAACGTTACAGCGTCAGTTGACTGCGGGGTCTATCAACGGTTTGTTCAGTCTGGACGAAGTGCTGAAACAAGGCGTTTCGATTGGCCAGAAAGTGACTGAGTTGCTTGGCTTTACAGCGGAGAAAGTGGCGGTGCCGCAAGCGGCTACAATCGCAGAAGGTCCGGCGATGGCGCTATTCCATGTACCCCATACCAAACCGACCTCGCGTGCACCAAAACAGTTTGTTGATTATCAGAATGATGTCACCGCTGCCGGGATTGAGCTGGCAACGCTGGAAGGTTTTGAGTCCATCGAACACGTGAAACGTTATACCGCAATGGGCTTTGGGACTGATCAGGGCAAATTGGGCAATATCAACGGCATGGCGATTGCCGCCAAAAAACTGGGGCAGACCATTCCGGATACAGGAACGACCATCTTCAGACCGAATTATACACCGATCACCTTCGGTGCGATTACGGGGCGCCACTGTAATGAACTGTTTGACCCGATGCGGTATACCGCAATGCATGAATGGCATGTTGCCCACGGTGCAGAATTTGAAGATGTCGGCCAATGGAAACGCCCGTGGTATTACCCTCGCGGTAACGAAACAATGCAAGAAGCATTGAACCGTGAATGTAAAGCCGTCCGTGAAAGTGTGGGCGTACTCGATGCATCCACGCTGGGTAAAATCGATATTCAAGGCAAAGATGCCCGGGAATTTATCGGCCGTGTTTACACCAATGCATGGGCGAAACTGGGCATCGGTAAATGTCGCTACGGCTTGATGTGTGGTGAAGACGGCATGGTGTTTGACGATGGTGTGACATCTTGCCTCGGTGAGAATCACTTCCTGATGACGACCACGACCGGTGGGGCCGCGCACGTACTTGAATGGTTGGAATTCTATCATCAGACCGAATGGCCGGATCTTGAAGTTTACTTCACCAGTGTCACGGATCACTGGGCGACCATGACTATCGGTGGACCAAACAGTCGTAAGTTATTGTCTGAGCTGACTGATCTTGATCTCAGCAACGATAATTTCAAATTTATGGACTGGAAACAAGCACATGTCGCGGGTGTGCCTGCTCGTATTTTCCGGATTTCGTTTACCGGAGAGCTGTCGTTTGAGATTAACGTCCAGGCAAACTATGCCCAATATGTCTGGGACAAGTTGTTTGAACATGGCGAAAAATACAATCTGACGCCTTACGGGACTGAGACCATGCATATTCTGCGTGCTGAAAAAGGTTTCATTATCGCCGGGCAGGATACCGATGGTTCCGTAACGCCGTACGACTTGAATATGGGCTGGTGTGTCGCGGACAAGAAACCGTTCAGCTTTATCGGTAAGCGTGGTATGGCACTGGAAAGCAATGCCCGTGAAGGTCGTAAACAACTGGTTGGCCTGAAAACCATCGATCCGAAAGTTGTGCTCCCCGAAGGCGCACAAGCGGTCAATAATCCGAATCAGCCGGTGCCGATGGAGATGCTCGGTCATGTGACTTCAAGTTACTGGAGTGCAAATTTGGATCGCAGTATTGCGATGGGATTTGTGAAAAACGGCCTGCAACGGATGGGAGAAAAGGTCTATTACCCATTGGTTGACGGGCGAGTGGTTGAAGCAGAAATTTGTAGCGCCGTATTTTTTGATCCAAAAGGAGAACGCCAGAATGTCTGATGTATTAAGCCCTGAAAAACAACAAGTGTCTGAAGCTGACCTGGTGGCGGTCATGGATCAATATGCGTTGGTGCCTTCCCAAACACCATTGCATATGAGTAAAAAGGCATCTGTTGCATCGCATTCTACGACTGCCGGTGTCACGATGAAAGAGGTCGCTCTGCTGGGGCACCTCATACTCAGAGGTGACAGTCACGATCAAGGATTGGTTGATGCGGTGGAGAAAGTGCTGGGACTGTCGTTGCCGACACTGCCGCTGACGTCATCTGAAAAAGATGATAAAGCAATTTGCTGGATGAGTCCTGATGAATGGTTGATTCTGGTTCCGGGCGAGCAGGCTTACGCGGTGGAAATTGCGCTGCGTGACCATCTTGCCGGTCATTTTTCAATTGTCAATCAGAGTAGCGGACAGACGGTAATTGAGTTGAGTGGTCCTCAGGCGGTCAATATGCTGAAGAAAAGCACCACACTTGATGTGCATCCGAAAGAGTTTCCGGTTGGGAAGATTGCCGGTTCCGTTCTGGCGAAAAGCTCGGCGGTGTTCCGCCGGGCTGATGAGCAACGCTGGCAGATTATTGTCCGTCGTAGTTTTGCGGATTATATCTGGCGATGGCTCGCGGATGCCGGTAAAGAATATGGTTTATCCATTGAAAAATAAGCAGTGAAGACGCTGCCGGGGTTTGACCCGGCAGTTTTGACTGGAGTAACGAATGAAGCCTTCTTCTGACACTTGGATTGTGACAGCAAGCTGTCCCAGCCGTTTAGGTACGGTCGATGTCGTCACCCGTTTTATGGCGGAATCGGCAAATTATATCAATGAGATCCATTCATTTGATGATCGGGTGCTTGATCAATTCTTTTTGCGGATCGAGTTTACGCCGGAAGATGAAAACTTTTCTCCCGAACCGTTTAATCAACAATTTGCAATAAGAGCCGAGCCATTTGAGATGAATTGGCAACTCTATCCGGCGACGAAAAAAGATCGGGTGGCAATACTGGTCTCGAAATTTGACCATTGCCTGAATGATTTACTGTTTCGCTACCGGACCGGCCAGCTCAATATTGAAGTGCCGGTGATTATTTCCAACCATCCGGATTTAGAGTCACTGGCAAAATGGCATGACATTCCGTATTACCATTTGCCGATCACACCGGAAACCAAACGCGAGCAGGAAGAGCAGATTTTACGACTGGTTGAACAATATCAGGTCGATTTAGTGGTATTAGCGCGCTATATGCAGGTGCTGTCTCCTGAAATGTGTGCTGCTCTAGATGGTCGGGCGATCAATATCCATCACTCGTTACTTCCCGGATTTAAAGGAGCTCGTCCTTATCATCAGGCTTGGGAAAAAGGTGTGAAAATGGTCGGAGCAACTGCGCACTATGTGAATAACGACCTGGATGAAGGGCCGATTATCACGCAGGGGATTCAGCCGGTTGACCATGCGCATTATCCTGAGGATTTAATCTCGAAAGGGCAGGATGTCGAGCGGATTACGTTGTTTAATGCCGTCCGTTATCATATCGAGCGGCGGGTTTTTCTTAGTGGTAACCGAACGGTTGTTTTCAGTAATTAGGGGCTGTTTCTTTCATGGTTGAATTTTGTTCAGATGAATCCTTTGGGCAGCAAGAAACACAACGCTCTGCTATAAAGTAATGATAAGGGGAACCAATTGGTTCCCTTTATCATTTTCTCGTCGACATCAGTGGTCAGGATGTCGTTTTAAAGCATGTCTTCATGCTCTGAATCACCAATAATTCAGCATAAAATAAGAAACGGATTTTTGTAGGAGCGAGTCATGAGTATCAGCGTATTTGATCTGTTTAAAGTCGGCATCGGACCATCCAGTTCCCATACCGTTGGCCCGATGCGAGCCGCCAGTCTTTTTGCTGAAGTGCTGGTGAGTCAGCAATTGTTGGCCAGTATTGAACGGGTTGAAATAAAATTATATGGCTCGCTCAGTGCAACCGGGGTCGGGCACGGCACCGATAAGGCTGCCGTGATGGGGCTGATGGGATATCAGCCGGATACCGTTGACCCTGCAGCGATCGAGTCGGCAATCAAAGCGACGATAGAAACAGGCACGTTGCGGCTGGCAAAGCAGAAGACCATTTCTTTCGACTGGCATACCGATTTGCAGTTTATTGATGAAGCCTTACCGTATCACCCCAACGCGATGTATCTGGCTGCTTACGGTGCGGATAATACCGTTGTGAGCGACAACACTTATTATTCGATCGGCGGTGGATTTGTGCTGGATGAAGCATCGATTCAGAAAACGGAATATGTCACACCACAGATTAAACTCCCTTACGAATTTACGACCGCTCGAGAGTTACTTGAGATTTGTCGACAACACAAACTGCGCATCAGTGAATTGGTGATGAAAAATGAGCAAACCTGGCGGACGGTACCGGAAATCAATGCCGGAATTGAACAATTGTGGCAAGTCATGCAGGAATGTATTGCCAACGGCATTGAGCAAGAGGGGATTTTGCCCGGGGGATTACAGGTGAAGCGACGAGCCGCATCCCTGTATCGTTCTTTAATCCAATCCAGCGATGACAACGTGATATACACGTCATTGAGTGGTATGGATTGGGTCAATCTTTATGCGTTGGCGGTCAATGAGGAAAATGCAGCCGGTGGACGGATGGTGACAGCGCCAACCAATGGCGCGGCAGGGATTATGCCGGCAGTATTGATGTATCACATGCATTTTCATCCGAAAGCCAAAGCCGAAGACGTCAATAAGTATTTTCTGGCTGCCAGTGCAATCGGTGCACTGTGTAAAATGAATGCTTCGATTTCCGGTGCTGAAGTCGGATGTCAGGGGGAGGTCGGCTCTGCCAGTGCAATGGCAGCGGCAGGATTGACCGAAGTGCTCGGCGGCACTCCCGAGCAAGTCGAGAATGCGGCTGAAATTGCGCTGGAACATAATCTGGGGCTGACGTGTGATCCCGTTGGTGGGTTAGTTCAAGTGCCTTGTATTGAACGCAATGCGATTGCTGCGGTGAAATCGATTAATGCCGCGAATATGGCGTTACGAGGTAACGGAGAGCATTTCATTTCGCTCGATAAAGTGATCCGTACAATGCGAGATACAGGGCGGGATATGCAGGATAAATATAAAGAAACATCTCGCGGCGGATTGGCGGTGAATGCGATCGAGTGTTAAACCAATCGATATCACACTGGCAGAATCAACGATCCACGGATGATGGTCTCCATATCATCGTTGTTTCAATATGGTTTTGCTGGTGTTGGCATTCTCCTTCTTCTTCTCGATTTTATTCAAGATACATCTATTCAAAATACAGTGATTCGACGCTCATCGATTCAATGCTTATTTACTCAATTCTCATAAATTCATTCAACCCAAGGTCATTTCACCGGAATATTCATTGGCAGCATTCGTTTATCTGTTGGTTCAACCCTGTATACATTAAGGCTCGGCAGACTCGGATGGCTCTAGGTTCATTGAATGCGCCATTTTAGGGTGAGCTGATGAGTTATTTTGGTGCAAGACCCTTACTTTATGCAAATTAGTTGCAAAAAATTTCATGTTTTAGTGACTCATTTTCCCTTCTATGCCTGCCAGAAAATGTGCTACATCGCCCTTCTTTTCTACGTTTGAGACTTCGATCAATTTTTGTCAAGCCGATAGATGAATTTTAGAGGGTGGCGTATTTATTTTAAGGTATAAATGTTGCTAATTTGTTTCTGTAAGGTATTTGCAGTTAACCAATTGTTAAAAATGTTCTCCACTATTACAAAGCAAAATGGAGTCGCGCAATGTCAGCATTATTAAATAGCTCGCTCAAAAAAGAATATCCGCAAAAGGAAGTTAGTCGTATTGGTTTTTTGCTGTTGAATAATTTTACCATGATCGCTTTGGCGTCAGCGGTTGAGCCGTTAAGAATGGCGAATCAGCTCAGTGGTAAAGAACTCTATGATTGGTATACGATCACAGAAAATGGGGAGTCGGTTGCGGCGAGTGATGGCATAACCGTAACGCCGGATACATCAATCAATACAGTACCAAAGCTGGATACATTGATTGTTGTCGGCGGCGTGAATATTACCCGTAGTTATACACGTCGTCAGGTGAGCTGGGTTCAGTCTTTGGCACGTAAGCATGTCAACCTTGGTGGGGTCTGTACCGGCCCTTATTTGTTGGCTGATGCCGGTGTCATGGATGGTTATGAATGTAGTGCGCATTGGGAATGTATTGCTGCCTTGCAGGAAGCGTACCCCCGCGTTTCATGTACCAACAATTTGTTTGTGATTGACCGTGATCGCATGACCAGTACCGGCGGCTCGGTACCCATGGATATGATGATCAACATGATTAAACGTGATTACGGCCATCAGTTGGCTGCCAGTATTTCCGAGATGTTCATTTGCGACAGAATTCGGGGTGAAACGGATTATCAGCGTATTCCGCTGCGCCATGTCTTGGGAACTGCCCAACCGAAATTGGTTGAAGCGATTACCCTGATGGAAGCGAACATTGAGGAAACCATTGAACTCGATGAACTGGCTACCTATGTCGGACTATCACGTAGACAGTTGGAGCGGCTGTTCCAGAAATACTTGCAGTGTCCCCCGTCAAAATACTATTTGAAATTGAGACTGTTCAGAGCCAGACAGTTGTTGCGTCAGACCTCGATGTCGATTATTGACATTGCAACCGCTTGCGGATTTGTTTCATCTCCCCATTTCAGTAAGTGTTATCGTATTCATATTGGTATTTCACCACGGGCTGAACGTCTTGGTCACGGTGAAACTGAATTCGAGAATGTGCTGCTGACCCCTGATGTGATCGAAGACAATCCGGTTCAGGCCGATATTTCCGTATTTGAAGTCCCAAGTCTCCGCTCTTCACGCGCCTTATACGAAGCACAGTATGAACCGACTTATGGTTCGGTTTTAGTCTGATTCCATATACCTTTCTGTCAGGCCGCCGGATATCCCGGCGGCTTTTGTCTATCTGTGAAAACTGCTGCTCAATCACCTCAGTTAAATGTATGTATTTGCAACGATAGCCCAAAACGATACCCCGAAACTACCTCCCCCAAAACGGCCCGAAAACGACATATCAAGTTACGCAAAAGGTGTTCTGAGTGACGTTTTCAGAACACTACTCAGCGGCAGGAATACCTATTCTGGATACCAAGCTCACAGTGAAATGAATCAGGTGAAAAAATGGACTCAAGAGAATTGCATGATGATGCGATCGTTATCGACGGACTTGTGATAGCAAAATGGGATCGTGATTTATTTGAAGATATGCGCAAAGGCGGAATCACGACGGCAAATTGTACGGTATCAGTCTGGGAAGGCTTCCAGAATACAGTCAACAACATCGTCGAAATGAACAATTTGATTGAAGCAAACAGCGATATTGTGACCAAAGTACATACCACCGACGACATTCGTCGGGCGAAGCAGGAAGGAAAAACCGGTGTCATGATGGGTTTCCAGAATGCGAATGCCTATGAAGACCAGCTTGGCTACGTACAAGTCTTCAAAGATTTAGGGGTTGGGGTGGTTCAGATGTGTTACAACACGCAAAACCTCGTGGGAACCGGCTGTTACGAACGTGACGGTGGCTTATCCGGTTTCGGTCATGAAATCGTGGCGGAAATGAATCGTGTCGGGGTGATGTGTGACCTGTCTCATGTTGGCGCAAAAACTTCAGAAGAAGTGATTCTCGCGTCGAAAAAACCTGTCTGTTACTCCCACTGCCTGCCCAGCGGACTCAAAGATCATCCACGGAATAAATCAGATCAGGAACTGAAGTTCATCGCTGATCACGGTGGTTTTGTCGGTGTCACGATGTTTGCACCGTTTTTGAAAAACGGCATTCATTCAACCATTGAAGATTACGTGGAAGCAATTGCTTATATATTCAATTTGGTTGGCGAGGATCAAATCGGCATCGGGACCGATTTTACGCAAGGTCATGGCCAGCCCTTTTTTGAATGGTTAACTCACGACAAGGGCTACGCCCGTCGCCTGACTAACTTTGGCGAGATTATCAACCCGGAAGGTATTCGTACCCTTGGTGAGTTTCCTAACTTGACTGACGCGCTGTTACGGCATGGTTTTACTGAGACGCAAGTCCGGAAAATTATGGGCGAAAACTGGCTTCGTGTTTTAGGTGACGTGTGGGGTGAATAAACCACCTTTATGGCGTTGAACAGCAAATAAAAAGGAGAATCCGAAATGGGAGTACACGCACCTGAAATGCCAATACTGGTTGATGATGAGACCGGTGTCTGGACAACCGACGCACTGCCAATGCTTTATGTCCCTCGTCATTTCTTCGTCAACAACCATATGGCGATTGAAGAAGAAATGGGTGCTGAGCGTTATGCACAAATCCTCTACAAAGCAGGTTACAAATCGGCTTACTACTGGTGTGAAAAAGAAGCGGAAGCTCATGGTATCGAAGGAGATGCCGTCTTCGAACACTATATGAATCGATTATCTCAACGTGGCTGGGGCATTTTCACTATCGAGCATTTAAATATTGCCGAGGGAAGCGCCCGAGTACGTCTGGACAATTCCGCATTTGTTTATCAGTACGGCAAAGTGAACCGCAAAGTTGATTACATGTTCACCGGTTGGTTTGCCGGTGCGATTGACCAAATCGCCCAAAGTCTGGGGTACACCGTACAAACTCAGGCAGAACAGGTTCAGAGTGCAGCAGAAGATGGGTGTGACTACGGCATCTTCGCAGTCTCGCCGGTCGCCTGATAACACATACAAATACAAAAAATACTGATTACTAAAAAGTATTCGTCAAGGAAGACAGCCTTATCCGGTCGGAGATAAGGCTGGTATAGAGGTGAAGCATGTCTCAGTTTGATATTCTGTTCCAACCATTAAAAATCAATCATCTGACGATTCGTAACCGCATCGTCAGTACCGCTCACGCCGAGGTGTACGCAACCGACGGCGGTATGACAACGGATCGTTATGTCAAATATTATGAAGAGAAAGCCAAAGGCGGCTGTGGTCTTTGTATTTGTGGCGGTTCGAGTGTGGTTTCTATCGACAGCCCACAAAGTTGGTGGAGTTCGGTCAATCTTTCAACAGACAGAATCATTCCTCATTTCCAGAATCTTGCCGATGCCGTTCATAAGCATGGCGGTAAAATCATGATTCAGATTACTCATATGGGACGGCGTTCGCGCTGGGACGGTGAAAACTGGCCGAGTCTCATGTCACCGTCAGGTATCCGTGAACCGGTTCACCGCGCCACCTGTAAAACCATTGAAGAAGAAGAGATCTGGCGCATCGTTGGTGATTTCGCCAAAGCCGCGGTACGGGCAAAAGAAGGTGGTCTGGATGGTGTCGAGCTTTCTGCGGTTCACCAGCATATGATTGATCAGTTCTGGTCTCCCCGGGTCAACAAACGGACTGACCAATGGGGCGGAACGTTTGAAAACCGGATGCGCTTCGGTATGGAAGTGTTGAAAGCCGTCCGCGAAGCGGTTGGCCCTGACTTTGTAGTCGGGATGCGGATTACCGGTGATGAATTCCATCCGGACGGCCTTGATCACGAAGAGATGAAAAAAATCGCCGCTTACTATGATGCCACGAACATGGTGGATTACTTCGGTGTGGTCGGATCCGGCTGTGATACGCACAACACGCTGGCCAACGTTATTCCGAATATGAGTTATCCGCCAGAGCCGTTTCTTCATTTGGCGGCTGGCATTAAAGAGGTGGTTTCGGTACCGGTGATTCACGCACAGAACATTAAAGACCCGAATCAGGCGAAACGTATTCTGGAAGGCGGCTATGTCGATTTCGTCGGGATGACCCGTGCGCATATTGCCGATCCGCATCTGATTGCCAAAATCAAACTGAATCAGGTCGATCAGATCCGTCAGTGTGTCGGAGCAAACTACTGTATCGACCGTCAATATATGGGATTAGACGTCCTGTGTATTCAAAACGCAGCGACATCCCGTGAATATATGGGGATGCCGCATATTATTGAAAAAACCACCGGCCCCGTCCGTAAAGTTTTGGTGATCGGAGGTGGTCCCGGTGGGCTTGAAGCTGCAAGGGTGGCGGCAGAGCGTGGCCACCAAGTGACGCTGATCGAAAAAGGTGAGGCGCTGGGCGGACAGATTACCATTGCTGCGAAAGCACCACAGCGTGATCAAATGGCCGGGATTACCCGCTGGCTGGCGATGGAGCTGGATCGTTTAGGGGTTGAAATTATTCTCAATACCAGTGCCAGTGCGGAAGTAGTTCGTGAAATGAATCCGGATGTTTGTATTCTGGCAACCGGCGGCCGTCCGTTTATCGACCAAAACCCAGCATGGGGAGCAGAAGAAGGCTTGGTTGTTTCGAGTTGGGATATTCTCAACGGAACCGTTGAGCCGGGTAAAAATGTGTTGGTTTATGACACCATTTGTGAGTTCTCCGGCATGTCGGTCGCGGATTATTTGGCGTCGAAAGGCGCAATGGTTGAATTGGTGACAGATGACATCAAACCGGGAGTCGGCATCGGTGGTACAACCTTCCCGACTTATTACCGCAGTTTGTATGAAAAAGAAGTCATCATGACCTCTGATCTGATGCTCGAAAAAGTCTACCGTGAAGGGGATAACCTGATTGCGTTACTGGAAAATGAGTATACCGGCCAGCAAGAGGAGCGCGTTGTCGATCAGATCGTCGTTGAAAATGGTGTCCGCCCGAATGAAGCGCTGTACTACGAGCTGAAAGCGGAATCGATCAACAAAGGTCAGGTTGATAATGAAGCGCTGTTTGCCTCCGCACCGCAGCCAGTGTTATCTGCGGATGACAAGGGCATGATTCTGTGGCGTTTGGGAGATTGTGTGTCACAACGTAACGCCCACGCTGCGATCTACGACGCATTACGTCTGTGTAAAGATCTCTAAGGAGGTGCCTATGAACCTTGAATGGTTGCTTCCCATTTTAGTCGTGACCGCCAGTACGCTGGCGGTTCTCGGGATGGTCCGGCGAGTCCGTATGTGGTTGCGGGGACAGGCATCTTCGGTTGCTATCATCGGTGGATTAATGGCGATGCCCCGGCGTTATCTGGTTGATCTGCACCATGTGGTTGCCCGCGACAAAGTCATGTCCAACACCCACGTTGCAACGGCGGGCGGATTTGTCCTGTCGGTGCTGCTCATTTTTGCTGTACACGTCTTTGGGGTTGCCAAAGAAATTCTTTCCTATCTGTTACTGGCTTCTCTGGCGCTGATGTTTACCGGTGCGCTGTTTGTGTTCCGCCGTCGTTTGAACCCGCCTTCGAGGTTATCGAAAGGGCCATGGATGCGTTTGCCGAAGAGCTTACTGATGTTTTCCGTCAGTTTCTTTCTTGTGACGCTCCCGGTCTCGGGTGTACTGCCAGAACAATTTAGCCACTGGGCTATCGTCACCGTGTTATTGGTTGCCATTGTCTGGGGGATGGGAGAAATGTTTTTCGGTATGGGCTGGGGCGGGCCGATGAAGCACGCCTTTGCCGGTGCGTTGCATTTAGCATTTCACCGCAGACCGGAACGTTTCGGCGGTGGACGGTCAACCGGCCTGAAACCCGTTGATCTTGACGCCGACAAACTCGGTGTTGAGCACCCATCCGATTTTAAATGGAATCAGCTACTGGGCTTTGACGCCTGTGTTCAGTGCGGTAAGTGTGAAGCGATGTGTCCCGCATTTGCTGCCGGTCAGCCGTTGAACCCGAAAAAACTGATTCAGGATATGGTGGTCGGATTGGCTGGTGGGACTGACCAGCATTATGCCGGTAGCCCGTATCCGGGCAAGGAGGTCGGTCACGCCAAAGGCGACCCGCATCAACCGATTGTCGGTGGCGTACTGAACTCAGAAACATTGTGGTCTTGTACCACTTGCCGGGCCTGTGTCGAAGAATGTCCGATGATGATTGAGCATGTCGATGCCATTGTTGATATGCGACGTTTCCTGACTCTGGAAAAAGGACAGACGCCCGAAAAAGGTGTCGAGGTGCTGGAAAACCTGATCTATACCGACAACCCAAGCGGTTATGCACCACAGCGTCGTTCGCACTGGGCTGCGGATCAGTCATTGAATCTGATGTCTGATGTCAAAAGAGCGGATGTACTGTTCTGGGTCTCTGATGGTGCGTTTGATATGCGCAGTCAGCGGATTCTCAAATCTTTCGTGCAGATCCTGAAAGCTGCCAAAATCGATGTCGCTATTCTCGGTGATGAAGAGCTGGACAGTGGGGATGTCGCCCGCCGCTTAGGGGATGATGTAACCTTCCAGCGTCTGGCTCGCCGCAATATTGAAACGCTGGAAAAATATGAATTCAGCTGTATCGTCACGACCGATCCACATGCATTCCACTGTCTGAAAAACGAGTACCCGGATCTTTATCCGGCAGGACAGTCACCACAATATCAGGTCTGGCATCACACCACGTTTATCAATCAACTGGTTGAGAAAGGTCTGATTCACTTACGCCCTTATCAGGGTGGCAAAGTCACTTACCATGACCCGTGTTATCTGGGACGTTATAACGGTGAATATGATTCTCCCCGCGCAGTTCTGGCACAGCTGGGCATTGAAGTGAGTGAGATGGTGCGTTCCGGTTTCCGCTCTCGCTGCTGCGGTGGCGGTGGCGGAGCCCCGATCACCGATATTCCCGGAGAACGCCGGATTGCAGACATGCGTATGGATGACATTCGTGAAACCGGCGCAGAACTGGTCGCTGTCGGTTGTCAACAGTGTACAGCCATGCTTGAAGGAGTGGTTGAGCCAAGGCCTGAAGTGAAAGATATCGCTGAGTTGGTTGCCGAAGCACTACTTGAAACAAATGTTGAAACAAATGTTGAAATAAGTGTTGAAACAAGTGTTGAAGCAAGTGAAAGCCATTCAGCAGATGTCGGTGTATGGACTCCGGATACTCAGGCCGTAACGGTGTAGGGGAGAATTATGAGTGAAATAATTGTACGCCGTGATCGCCGCATTGAATGGATCATGCGCAATCGGCTTCATCCACAACATGACAGCTTTGTCACGCAGCCGGCAGAGGAAAGAAGCCCGAGCGGTCTCATGCGCCGCTATCCGCACCGCGTCGGTTTTATCGGGCCGAATGGTCTCAAGCGAATTGATCGCCTGCATGGCAGTGGGGCCCCGTCATTTTCGGTCCGTTCTCAGGGCGCTTCAGCCGAAGTTCAGTTGCCGTTACATACGGTTGCCGAGCCTGACTATTACATTGTGGTTGTACCGGATATGCCGGGCGGCCGTTTAAGCCGCCATGATCGTGATGTCCTCGGGCAGGCACATCAGCTTGTTCAGCAGCACGGTGGTGCAGGTGCTGTGATGGCGGTTGTTTTTGGTATTCACCGTGAAACCCAGTTTGATACCGCCGGTGTTGACCGTTTGCTAAATCTTGCGGATGACATCTATACCGGATATTGCCCGGAACAGAAAGTCGCCGCACTCGAACAGGTTGAGGCGCAATATGCACCGAAACACTGGTTGTTCCCGGACAGTATTTCCGGTGGATTTGAGCTGGGCGCACGCCTGACGGCGCGGATTGGTGAACGCCCCGCGACCCAAGCGTGGCAGGTGAATTCGCAACAGACCGTTTGCCGTGCTGCCGGTGGCCGGAGCGATATCAAACGTGCAACGCCGCGATGCCTGTTATTGGCAGAAGAGTGCGCACCACAAATTGATGAAACCCGTCATGAGGCGCTAGCCGTCACACTTGAGGTCACGACACCAATTCAGCCGACGATTGCCGATCTGGGACAGGTTGCGATCGATCCGCAGTCCGTCCCTTTGACCGAAGCCGAATTTATCCTTTCTGCCGGAAACGGTATTCATGATTGGGAATTATTCCATCAGGCAGCCCAAATGCTCGGTGCCACTGAGGGCGCGAGCCGTGTCGCCGTGGACAATGGATTTATGCCGCGTTCCAGACAGGTTGGTGCAACGGGCTCTTGGGTCTCCGCCCGAGTTTATATTGCGGTGGGGATCAGTGGCGCAATTCAGCATCTGCAAGGCATTGGCGGATGTGACAAAGTAATTGCAGTCAATACCGATTCCGGATGTGACATGGTGAAGCGCGCTGATTTGAGTGTGATTGCCGATAGTCATGAGTTGCTGGCGGCGCTGATTTCACTGATCGAGAACCACCACAAAGAGGAGCTCAAGGATGCAGCCTAGTTCAGCCAAATCATTCGTTGTTAAAACCCTGGTCTCGATTGGTGCCCATCCTGACTCTGGCCGTCCGCGTCGAGCGATGACCGATTCCAGAGCGGTGGAGCTGGCGTTGAATTTACCCGAGAGTGAACTGGAAGTGGTTCATGCCGGTGATCCGGCGCATCCGGCTCTTGGTTATTACAGCGGTATGGGGTTATCCCGTATTCGTGTTCTGGCACAGGAACCTCAGGCAGATGCTGTGGATACATTAGCACAATATCTGCAACAAGACATGCCAGACATTATCCTGACAGGGACACGTGCCGAAAGTGGCGAATCGTCAGGATTGTTACCCTTTTTTCTCGCTCAAAAACTTCAATGCCCGGTTGTCGTAGGGATTGCAGAAATCCTTTCGATTGAAAACGGACAGGCGAAAGTGCTTCAGGCTTTGCCCCGTGGGCAGAGACGTGCTTTGAGCGTTTCTTTACCTTTTGTTGCCAGCGTAGATATGGCGGCACCAATGCCAAGGCAAAGTGCCTTCGGCATTGCCCGCCGTACGCAAATTGACGTAAGTAAGGTCGATAGTGTGACACTCGATCATGAGTGGATGAATTGGGAGGAAACATCCGCGAAAGCGAAAGTAAAACGTTTGAAAGTGGTGAAAGCCAAAACGGCAGCAGACCGATTCAAGGCTGCGACTGCAAAAACGACGTCTTCAGGTGGGCAGGTCATCAAAGATCAGCCAGTCAGCGAGATGGCTAAGGCAGTGTTTGATGTATTGCTTGAAGAAGGCGTCATTCGTCAAAAATAACAGCCCCTAGTGGAAGGAATTCACAGGGTGAAAAGCGAATGTCTGCACATCTCGTGACAGACAGTATTGATGAGGGATCGCATGAAAACGACATTAGGTTCTCCAAAACGTCGTAAACCCGTATCACGGATTCAGTATGACACTGATTATTGTGCCGGGCAGGATAACGTTAAGATTTGGGGGTTGGACATTCACAATCCCGTATTTGGTGTCAGCGTGGGTTTGATACTGTTATTTATTATTCTCACTCTGATTTTCCCCGAAGGGACAAAAACGGTACTGACACAAGCACGTGGCTGGTCAATTAGTCATTTTGACTGGTTATTTATGGCGGGTTGTAACCTGTTTGTGCTCTTTTGTTTGGTATTGTTGGTCCTACCCGTCGGCAAAATCCGTCTCGGTGGTGTTGATGCCACCCCGGAATTTTCAACCCTATCTTGGTTCAGTATGCTATTTGCTGCCGGAATGGGTATCGGTTTGATGTTCTGGAGTGTTGCCGAACCCGTTGCTTACTATACGGATTGGTACGGTACGCCATTGGGTGCTGCTCCGCGCACTGAAGATGGTCGGGTATTGGCGCTTAGTGCAACCATGTACCACTGGGGACTACATCCGTGGGCTATCTATGCAGTGGTTGGTCTGGCACTGGCATTTTTTGCTTATAACAAAGGATTACCGCTGACGATTCGCTCCGTCTTTTATCCTATTTTCGGCAAACGTTGCTGGGGCACACTTGGTAACATCATTGATATTCTTGCTGTGCTGGCGACTATCTTTGGTCTGGCAACCTCTTTAGGTTTCGGTGCGCAGCAAGCTGCCGGAGGTCTCAGTCACCTCTTTGGGATTAGTAATGGCCTCAGCACTCAGATTGCGTTTATTGTCGTCGTCACCCTGATCGCGATTATTTCCGTCTCTCGCGGACTGGACGGTGGGGTAAAAATCCTGAGTAATATCAATATGCTGATGGCCGGTGGTTTGATTGCTCTGGTGATTATTGTCGGTCCGACACTGTCGATTTTCCAGACGGTCGGCACCATTGCCAAAGGTTATGCCGAAAACTTCATTCCATTGTCTAACTGGGTTGGGCGGCAAGACACCGAATGGTTCCATGGCTGGACCGTGTTCTACTGGGCATGGTGGGTTTCTTGGTCTCCGTTTGTCGGCATGTTTATCGCACAGGTTTCCAAAGGACGCACCGTGCGCGAATTCATCACAGCGGTATTACTGATCCCGACGCTGGTTACGGTTTTATGGATGAGCGTTATGGGGGGAACCGCCCTTGAGCAAGTGACGCATGGTGTGGGCGATCTTGCAAATGGGATCAGTGATGTTTCTAAAGCCATGTTCCAGATGTTTGATCACTTGCCGATGACATTTTTACTCTCTGCACTGGGTATTCTGTTGGTACTGCTGTTTTTCGTCACATCTTCGGACTCCGGGTCGTTGGTGATCGATAGCATTACTGCCGGTGGTAAAACCGATGTCCCGACGGCACAGCGAGTGCTATGGGCATCGCTGGAAGGGGTGATTGCGATTGCCTTGTTGTTGGGCGGTGGTGATCAAGCACTGACAGCCCTGCAAGCCGGCGCGATAACCACCGGGCTACCATTTACACTGGTGCTGATTTTGATGTGTTGGAGTCTGTACCGAGGGTTGGCGACAGAGAAACATTTATATTGAAACACATATATTGACACTCGCGAATATCAATTGACACGGTAATCGGGAAACACGCGTTTTAACGAGGTCAGAACAGCAGGGTTCAGGCGCTGAGCCCTGAATGATTCGATATCAAGGAGGACATGATGATGTATGCCGAATTGGTCGATATGGAGGATTTCACTGTTATGATAGGGAAATTCGGAATTACGGCCAGTCACCCAAATACAGCCAATCAAGAGAACACGAATAGTGATGAACTTAAAGGACAGATCAAGGTTTGGTTAAATCAGGCCGATGATCGTGCGTTGTGCGCTTTCTGGGAAACCATCGATCGTATTGAAGATGATGGCATTCTCTTGCCGGATGTCGAAAATATTATTTGTTGGAGTCGCCAGTATTACGTTTCTCGCTAGTTATCCGCTGCATCTATTCAAGGCCTCGTCAGAGGCCTTTTTGCTTTTATTCGTATCCTAAGCGGCATGCCCCGCGCCGCGATCAATACCCGTTCAGATTGAACAAAATTCAACCACGAAAGGTCAACAGCCCCTAATGATTTATTTCCTGATTATCCGTCCACTCAGTGATTAACGCTGCACACATTAAAAATGAGAGATGCATTCAATAAAATGCATCTGGTAATGAAAGTGAACTGATAAAGGCTGAACTCAGCAAATTAAATTGAATACAATAGCAAACTGTTGAATAAATCATCATCGCGTGCTTGGCCGGTTTGTTTGTGTATGAATCGGCAGTTGCGACGCAAACTAGAACAAAACATCGACATTCTCAAATCAAACATCAAAGGTTTTCTTCATGGCAACGTTAGGTTTCAGGCTCACGATCAATGGGGTCAATGATGCATCATTGGTCGTTCGTGACTATCAGGGATTTGAATCAGTTTCAGCATCGGTGGGTGCCAGCGGGCATCCGGTTTATGGTTATCGCTATCATATCGAGCTCGCCAGTCGCAACAGTGATTTGACCTTTGAGCAGTTGGTCGATACCACGGCATTGCTTGAAGTTTTCCGCAACGGACAGGTGGTGCAGAAAGTGCATGGCATCATCCGCAATTTTAGCCGTGGCGATACCGGTCATCACCACACTTTTTATTCCCTGACGTTGGTGCCGTCGTTAGAACGGCTTTCACTGCGCCACAACAGCCGGATTTTCCAACAGAAAAGTGTCCCGCAAATTCTCTCGGTGCTGTTGCAGGAAATGAACATCACCGACTATGCCTTTTCCACCAAGCGCGAATGTCCTCCACGTGAATTCTGCGTGCAATACCGAGAAACCGATTTAGAGTTCTTCCACCGACTCGCCGCTGAAGAAGGGCTGATGTACTACTTTGCTCACGAAGCAGACAAACACACGCTGGTGGTGACCGACAATGCAGAAGGCTTTACCCGGCTTGGTGGCACGGTGCCCTATAACGTGCTGTCCGGCGGCGTGTCTGAGACCCCGTATGTGTCGGCGATGACTGCGCGCAAGCAGTCTGAAGTCAGCTCGGTGTGGATGCAGGATTACAGCTTTAAAAAGCCGACCTACAGTTTTAAACAGTCGGTTGAAGCCAGTGATTTAGACTATCAGTTGCCGAATTATGAATATTATGACGCGCCGGGACGTTACAAAGACGATGCCAGCGGCAAGGCGTTCAGCCAAATCCGCCTCGATGCGCTGCGACGTGAAGCACATACTGCCAGCGGCAAAAGTAATCAGGCGATGCTTCAGGCCGGGGTGCGGTTTGACCTCAGCGACCACCTCGATACGGCGATGAATCAGAATTGGTTGCTGGTACAGGTCGCGCATCAAGGCAGTCAGCCTCAGGCGCTGGAAGAATCCGGTGGCAGTGGTGCCACCACGTATGCCAATCAGTTTACCGCCATTCCCGGTGATAACTTATGGCTGTCACCGGTTGTGCATAAGCCGCGGGTCGATGGCACGATGATCGCCACGGTAGTCGGCCCGGCCGGAGAAGAGATCTACTGTGACGAGCATGGCCGCGTCAAGCTGCATTTCCCGTGGGACCGCGAAAGCAACGGCGATGAATTCAGCTCATGCTGGGTGCGGGTGTCACAGCAGTGGGCGGGCAGTCAGTACGGCATGGTGGCCGTGCCGCGCATCGGTCACGAAGTGATTGTTGATTTTCTGGAAGGCGATCCGGATCAACCGCTCATCACCGGACGCGCATTCAATGCCAGCCATGTACCGCCTTACCCTTTACCGGCGAACAAAACCAAAACTGTGCTGCGGACCGAAACCCACCAAGGGGAGGGTTTTAACGAGCTGAGTTTTGAAGATCAGGCCGAAAGCGAACAAGTCTACCTCCATGCGCAGAAAGACACCGAAGCCCTGATTGAAAATGATGCGACCACACTGATCCGTCACGACAGCCATTTAACCGTCGAAAACGATCGTTATGAACACATCAAGATGAACGACCATCTGACTGTAGACGGTGAGCAACGGATCAAAATCACCCAAGATCAGAGCCATGACATCGGTGGTGATTTACAGCAGCAAATCGGCAGCCTGACCGCGGTCGAAACCGGCAGCGCAATTACTCTCAAAAGCGGGGCGAAGATTGTAGCCGAAGCTGGCTCGGGGCTGACCTTATCGGCCGGTGGCAGCTTTATCAGCATCGATAGCGGAAGCGTGAACATGTCCGGTGCTGCGATTAACCTCAACGCCGGCGGCAGCGCCGGCAGTGCGGTCGCTTATGGCGGCAAAGCCGCGTTGTTGCCCGAAGAAATTACCACCAAACCGGACAATCCGGCACCGATTTTGACCCCCGCGCAGATTGCTACCATGAAATCGGCCGCGCCATTCTGTGAAGAGTGTGAAAAATGTAAGGACGGGGTATGTGCGATTTAAACCAGCAACTGACCGCAGATTTAAACTGGTACGTGATCCTCAATGAAACCAGTGACGGCCAGCCACAGCGTTGGTTTTATCTCAACGGCGGCAGTGATGCGCAGGGCATCTGGCTGAGCACGCCGTATGCCGAGTGGCGTGAAGTGATGCCGAACATCGCACAGATTTCTGCGGATCATCCGTTTCTTGACTGGATTACCGATGAATCCTGTGCTGACTGGGGGATTCTGGTCGGCGCTGAGGCCGATTTCGCCACGGTGCAGGCCCATTTTCGCAGCCTGACCCATGTCTGGTTGCCCGCCGGTGAGCATGTGTTCTTCCGCTTCTATGACCCGCGTTTCGCGCTGGATGTGGCGAGCCTGTGTGATGATGAGCAGCGCATCGCCCTGATGGGCCCGACTCAATGCTGGCTGCGTGTCACTGCACAAGAAGCACTCACTCGAGTTGATAACCCCGCGCCGATAAGCCAAACCAATTTTCAGGAACGCGCTTTCCCGTGGTGGACGGTACCGGAGGCAGTGCTGGCGGGGTTGAGCGAAGACCCGAGTGTACTGGTCAACAATCTGCTTCAGGGGTTGAGTGAATATCAACAGGCCTTGTATGACGCCTATCCTGAGCCGGTGTTACGTCAGAAAACCGAACGGTTTGTGGCGCGTTATCAGGGGGAAGAAGACGGTTATCTGGCGGCTTTCATTGAATTAATCGAACAAGAGCAACAACGGCTAGGGATGCTTTGATGAGCGAACAACAAGAATTTTATAATTATATCAATCAGCAGTTGAACAGCTTTCCTGATTTGTTGACTGACTATCGGCAAATGACCAAGAAGTGGTATTTCGAACTCGCAGATAAAGCCACAGAAGCGATGGATCGCCCTTCTCTTTTTGCGATGGATAAACAGCTTAAAGTCAGTGGCGAGAGTACCACGGTCGGCAAAGATGATGATAACTACAAAACCACCGTGCAATGTCCGCTCAGTGGCAAGCTGGAAATCGAAAGTGTGTTCCAGTCGATTTATCATGTGCCGCTCGGGAATATTCAGGCGATTGTCAAAGCCGAAGACGGCAGCGATACGCGGGAAGTGATGCTTGATGCGCAGGGTAAAGCCACTGTCGCTGGCCTGACTCCGGGCAAATACTACGAGGTCTTTATCGACCATCAGCCGACCCCGGCAGAGATGGACTCGCTGTTTTCCCATTATGATACGTTGAGTGATGGCCTGTCGGGTTGGCTGAATCAAAAATGGCAAGGGTATCAGCCGCAGTGGGACAGTTATTTTAACAGCTCGGCCGCGCAGTCGGTCTTAAGCGTGATTGCGAATTTTGCCGATGGGATCTGGCGTGGTTTGAAAGCGCTCTGGAGCGGCATTGAAGAGCTTTATGAGATGCTCAAAGACCCGGTCAAAACACTGAAAGATCTGGGTGAAGGTGTCGCGGATATTATCAATACGATAAAAGAGACGGCCAGCAGTGCACCGGGGATGATGGAAAAGGCCTTGCTGTTCGCCTCGGATGAAGCGGCCATGTATCTGTTTGTGCGCGGCATCATGACTTACATCTCGATGGTGCCGATAACCACGATGCTCAATCAGATCGCCAATTTTGGCGGTCAGGTGATTGTGGATGTGTTACTGGGGCTGCTTGGTGGGTTGATTATCTCTTTTATTGCCACTCCGGCAACCGGCATGGCCTATGCTGTGCTGCGGGCGATGAAAACAGCTGGCCGCAAGATTTTTGAAGCGATTAATTCGCTGGTAGACGTTGTCAAAGAGCTATTTACCTTTGCCAAAAAGCTAATTAACTCGGCCAGCGATACTTTTAAACGTCTGGCAATTAACAAAGGCGGGCAGGGCGTTTACCGCAACGGCAAACTTGAATTTGTCGCGGATAACCGCCGCACCAGTACCCTGCACCATGATAAAGACACACTGCCGGACGACAGCCATGCGCCGACCAATGAATCCGGAAAGCCGATCCAAGACAGTAAAGACACGGTGTGTGACAACGACCCGATATCGATGGCAACCGGTGAAGAGTTATTGTCGCTGACCGACGGCCACCTGATTGGTCTGTTGCCGTTTGAATGGCAACGGCTGTACCGGACCGCTGCGGTTGAAACCCATGTCGGGCTCGGTTATGGCTGGTCGCATTCCCTGTCACACCAACTGACGGTTGTGGGGGATGAGATTATCTGGCGGGACGGCGAAGGGAAACTGACCCGTTTCCCCAGACCGACAGAGCAATTGCCGGCGATTACCAACCGGATGGCGAAATCAGCGGCATTTCTGGGCAGTGATAAACAGCAGATGATTATTGCCAGCGGTGAGCGGTTTTATACCTTTAAAATGCGTGGTGACTCGGGCTTACTGACGTCTATAAAAGACCAATATGACCACTCACTGAGTATCACTTACGACCGTCAGCACCGTCCGGTCCGGATTTCAACGGAGACCAACCTTAGATTTGAGTTGGTGTATACGGATGACCTGATTACCCAAGTCGATTTGTACGCTTATCTGGCTGAGCAGGACGAATGGCAGTTTGTTCAGACGCAGGTCAGTTATGGCTATAACGCGCAGTCGCAGCTCATTTCCGCCACCAATGCCAGTGGGGAGACCGAGCGATACACCTACGATGCCCAACATGTGATTCAGTCACGCGAGCTGGCCGGTGGGGCGGTGTTCCGCTGGGAATGGCAGGGCGAAGGGAAGGATGTTCGGGCGGTGCGCCAGTACAGTAACCTGACGCAGGTCGATACCCGCTATGATTGGGATGAAGAGGCCGGGACGGTGACGCTGACCAACAGCGACGGCTCGCAGCAAGTTTACCAGCATGATGAAAACGCGCGGCTGATTAAAGAAGTGGACGGCAGCGGCGGGGAATACCTCAAGGCCTATGATGACAAAGGGCGGCTGACTAAAGAGACTGATGCGCTCGGTAATGTCACCGAATCGGTGTACAACTATGCCGGTGAGTTGGTGGCTAAAATTGCGCCGAACGGACTGACAACTCATTTTTCATACCGGAACGGCCTGCTGACTGAGGTGCAGCAGGACAAAGCCGTGTGGCGTTACCGGCATGACCGCTGGGGTCATATCACCGAGCAGACTGACCCGCTCGGTCATACCACCACTTACGATTACAACGACCACGGCCTGATTGAGAAAATCACCTATCCGGACGGTGGCATTCACCAACTGACCTGGAATCGCAACGGTCATCTGGTCGATGAGACCACCCCGCAGGGGGAAGTGATTCGTTACCGCTACGATATTCTGGGGCGGTTGCGGCTGCGTCATGACAGTCAGGGCGTGACAGAGCTCTCCTACGACCGCGGCGGGCGGTTGACCAAACAGGTATTGCCGGGCGGGCAGACCCGCTTTTATGAATACAACGCCTATAACAAGGTCACCAAGTTCACCGATGAGCAGGGCAGAGCCACTACCTACGATTATGAGTTCCCGCTGCATCTGGTGACGCAGAAGACCAACCCGGACGGCAGTACGGTGCAGTATCGTTATGACAACCCGTTCCACTTTGTCAGTGCCATTATCAATGAGCGCGGTGAGCGCTATCAGATAGACTACACGCCGACCGGCCATGTCCAGCGGGAAGTGACCTTTGACGGGCGTCAGTTTGTCTATGAATATGACGCGCACACGCAACTGACGGCAAAAACAGAAATCGGCAGTGAAGGCACCGAGCTGACGACCCGTTACGCGTATGACGCACAGGGCAAGCTGATTGAGAAAACCCTGCCGGATGAATCGACAATTCAGTACAGCTATGATTTGCTCGGCAATCTGACCGGTGTGGATGACGGCCGTTGGCCACTGGCGTATGCCTATGATGTGCTGGGCCGGTTGACCACCGAGCATCAGGGCTGGGCAACCACCGGTTATCGTTATGATGCGCTGGGCCACATCACGGCTCAGTTACTGCCGGACGGGCAGCAACTTGACTATGACTTCCAACATGGGCGGCTGCATCAGGTCAATCTGAACGGTCACTGCCTGACACAACACCAATATCAGGTCAGTGGTCTGGAAACCCGCCGGACGCAGGGGGCGCTGAGCAGTCATTTTCAGTATGATGAAACTGGTCGCCTGACCGAGCATCGGGTCAGTCAGGCGCAGCAACAGACGTTGTTCCGCCGTTATCAGTACAACCGCTCGGGGAACTTAACGCAGGTGGAAGATAACCTGCGAGGGTTGACACAATATCACTATGACCCGTTAGACCGTCTGACGCAGGTGCGCGGCAGCCTGAGTGAGAACTTTGCCCACGACCCGGCAGGCAACCTGATACAGAGCCGGCAGAGCAATGTTGAAGGGAACCGGCTGCTGTTTCAGGGGGACCGACACTATCAGTATGATGAATTCGGTAACCTGATACAGGAAGCGCGCGGCACTAACCAGTCGCTGGTCACCCGCTATCAATACGACGGCCAGCACCGCCTGACCAAAGTTGAAAAGCCCGACGGCACTATTGCTGAATACCAATATGATGCTTTCGGCAGAAGAACCCATAAAACGGTCACTGACAAAACCGGTCACCAGACCACCACTGAGTTTTTATGGCAGGGCGACAAGCTGTTGGCCGAATCGGGTGAGCGTCATTATCAGACCTATCTGTACGAGTACGGCAGTTTTAAACCGCTGGCGCTGGTCACTGGTGAAGGGGCGGAGAATGCAACACCGTACTTCTACCACCTTGACCAAATCGGCACCCCGTTGGAAATTACTGATGTAGAAGGCCGTGTTGCCTGGTCGGTGGATTACCACAGTTACGGCAATGTGGCTTATCAGCGCAAGGCCGACATCGTCAGCCCGCTGCGTTTTCAGGGGCAGTATTACGATGAAGAAACGGGTTTACATTACAACCGTCACCGTTACTATAGCCCTGACTCCGGTCGGTTTATCACCCCGGACCCAATCGGCCTCGCGGGTGGTTTAAACAACTACCAGTATGTGGTGAATCCGACGGGATGGGTGGATCCGCTGGGGTTGAGTCAGTGTTTGGGGAGTTGTCCGGGGAGTTCTGTTCCTTTAACACAAGAGAAAATCGATGAAATTCGTTCTATTCCTCATGGTAGTAGACCAGATCCAAGCAAATATTTATCCAAAGATCATATAGAAAGCCATTTGGCTCAGTTTGATAATGGAGCAAGTAGATTTATGACAGAAACGAACTTGCAGAAGTATGGAATTGGTCAAAGAGATGGAACATCCTTTGTTATGACAAACCAAGAAGCCACGAGTTTACTTAATTCAACGAAAGGTAGTGCCAGTGCTATGGAAAAAGCTTTAGGATTACCGAATGGATTCCTTGACGGAAATCAGTTAGTAAGAGTTGATATACCGAAACCTCGTGAGCTTAATTTAAGAATGCCGTCTGGAAATGAAGCGGGAGCTAATAGTCAGTGGATACCAGGGGGGCGTTTGCCTGATGGAAATTTGGAAGCCGTAATTGATGCTACTAATTTGCAACCAGAAAGGTATAAAGTAACAACACTTCACTTCAATATACCAAAGCCAAAATTATGATATTTAAAGATAAAAAAATCAATAAGGAACATAGATTTTCTATTGGTGTAGAAGAGATGAGCGGAAAGTATTTCGTCTCAATACCAGTAAGCAATAGCTATGTTGATTATGAAGAATATTATGAAATCGATGAAAGCCAATTTCAGCTATTTTATCAAAATATGGAACTAGCACTATCTTTCGTTAAACTTTGTCGAGAACGTAAAAAAGATCATCTTCTGCTACAACCACCGGGAGATCTGAGGGGAGAACCAATGTGAGTCCAAGTTAACGGGACACTCTAATCCGATTCCCCCATCCCCAAAAAAAACAGCTGGGCTCACTCAATAGTCCGGTTGTTTTATTTCACTCAATTGAGCTTGTTCTTTATCCATTAGGGTTGTCGGGGATAATTTCCGGCGACGGACGTCCCCGTACTTTTATCACCTTGATCAAATCGGCACCCCGCTGGAAATCACCGATGCAGAAGGCCGTGTTGCCTGGTCGGTGGATTACCACAGCTACGGCAATGTGGCTTACCAGCGCAAGGCCGAAATCGTCAGCCCGCTGCGTTTTCAGGGGCAGTATTACGATGAAGAAACGGGTTTACATTACAACCGCCACCGTTACTATAGCCCTGACTCCGGTCGGTTTATCACCCCGGACCCAATCGGGCTTGCGGGTGGTTTAAACAACTACCAGTATGTAAAAAATCCGACGGGATGGGTTGATCCACTGGGGTTGAATCAGTGTGAGGGGAGTTGTGCTGGGAATCCTTTGACTGCCGCTGAACAGTCGGCTGCTTATCAAAGTTCTGATCCTTACTTCGGAGTAGATAAATTAGAAGACATTTCTATACCGAAAGGAACTCAGCTAGCTCATATAACCTGGAAAGAGCAAGGTGGTATTACGGGTAATTATTTTACTACTCCAAGTGCAGTTGAAGTTAGTCGGGCCAAAGATGGATTAGTTAGTTCAAGGGCACTGAACCAAGGGGTTCAGGTATATGCTGGCGATGGACGAACTGACTATAAAAAATATGTTCAGATGTTTGAAGTGAAAGAAGATATTCCTATGGGAGGTGCGGCATTTGGTCCTACTAAAGCAAATCCACAATTTAATCCGGGCCGTTATAAGACACATGATCAATACTTTATCCTAGATGAACATTTAATAAAGTTGGTGCCTGTTAAAGGTTCTTTAGAGGTCATGAAAGATACTAAAGCACCTGATGTTTCTAATAAATTAGAAAAGTTAAGGAATAAATAATGATCAAAATTGAAACATCTGCTCCAGATGGAATGCCAGATTACTATCATTTACAACCTATAGTTGACTATTTACTGGAACATGGTAACGAATCTTGTAATTCGTTTTTATGGGGCAATAATCGAACAGGATATTTTTGTCATTTAAAGAATGAAATTGATTTTGAACAGCTGTTAAAGGTTTTTGATATTCCCGATACCATTAAAGTTGATACTGATAAACAAACAATAGATTGCTTTAATACATACTCATTAATAAAAGGGAATATGGGGAATTAAATTAACCCAGTTGACACATTCAAACCCTTCCAAAAAACAGCCGGGCTAAAAATAGTTCCGGCTGTTTTCGTTCATATCAACTGATATCTGGGATGTGGCCGACGAGTTACACCTTATATTTCAGATAATTCAAATCGAGCCGCAACCGCGGCTCGAAAACTAAATCAACCAATCAATCATCACACCAATCTCACTCATCCGGATCTTCATGATAGCGCACGTAATGGGTAGTAATCAGATTATTCAGATACAGCAGCACATTGCGCAGTTCTTGACTATTGTGCCGCTGTTCGGCTTCAAATATTTCTTCTAACTGACGCAGGTATTCGCGGGCTTTTTGGGCGAATTGGTGATCGTAAGGGATAGTTTCGTACATAGTAGAACTCCTTGTGGTTGTTGAGATATGAACACCACACGAAATTCCTACGTTTCGGGTGGTGAACTGGAACAAGGTGTAGGAATACCGCTCCACAAGGTTAGCAGCCAGCCGAAGCTGCCTTGCCCAGCCCACCATAATCAGGCGAGCTAAAGCGTAACATAGAAAAATACCAGTATAAACTGACATTTATTATGCCTTGTGGGGAAATGCGGGTTCCTACGCCCGGCACCGGATTTTGCCAGTGCAGAGCGTAGGTTATCTGTTTTTAGGGAAAAGAAAGTATGGAAAAAGTATGAGAATATACCTACCAGTTCACGACAATGAGTAGCATGAAGCACACTTGGGTTAAGTAAAAAGTCTCATAAGCTGATATTCTCTTCTACTGGATAATGTACTTTTGTAACAAATTTGCCACACTTCTGAAAACTGGTACTACAACAGAGTTTCCGAATTGTTTATATGCTGATGTATCTGCACAAACTATTCGAAAATCTATATCAGTTTCGTTTCTGTACTGTTCTGGCTTTTCGAATCCCATCAAGCGAGCACATTCACGAGGTGTAAGGCGACGGGGAGTTCGGTACAATGAATCAAATTCTTCCGCATAACGGCCGAATTTTTCATCGTACACTTTCTCGCCTTCTTTGATTTTGTCCTTAAACTCTTTTTCAGAGCTATCTATATTCGATTTCTGCCAGTGTTGCGCGTATTCTAACGCGGCCTGTTCTCTTTCGTGATTCTTACGAATTGCGAATATTTTATTACGCTCTAGATAATCTGGGGTTATCCCATGCTGATTAATCAGAATTTCTGAACCATCTTTGTAATATCGGGCTGACAATGTGCGAGTAACTGCATTTGTATCTGATGGATCGACTAAACCAAACCCAAAGCCATTACCTTTAGACTGATGTTTTTGTGCATAGTGATAAAGATAGTTCCACAGATTTGGTGTGAGTGTGTATTTACGTTGTTCAGCATTAGTTAACGGGCAAAGGATATCTGCTACGGTATATCGGAATTCCGGTTTTTGAATGTCTTTCAGACTGAGCCTTGCTAGCTCAGGTCTGTTGTCTATAAGATCTTTTCTGATCCCAACAAGTACAATACGTTCACGGTGTTGGGGGGTAAAGTGAACTCCATCTATAATTGTCGGCTCGTTTTTGCGTCTGCGTACAATTTCGATGGCTTCTTCGATATCGTCGCTCTGGTTACTGATATCTGCAACCCAGTATCCAGCATGATCCAACGCGCGGATAATAGTTGCAAAGGTGTTGCCTTTGTCGTGGCTTTTCAAATTTTTTACATTTTCCAGAACGAAATACTTAGGCTGACGAACCAAAAGAACTTGCTCGACATCGAAGAACAGAGTTCCCTGTGTTTCACATTCAAAGCCATGGGTACGGCCGAGAGAGTTTTTCTTCGATACTCCCGCAAGAGAGAAAGGCTGACATGGAAAACCTGCTAACAAAACATCATGCTCGGGGATATGTGAAAGAATACTTTCTCGCTTTTCTTGTGCTGTAGCCTGACTGTTCCCACTTTTTGTTATTTTGGTGATGTCCATGAACGATTTGTTCTTAGTTGGGTTCTCTTCTTCAGAGTCGAGGAAGTAAGACAACTCAGTATCATCCACGTAGTGGTTTGCGAGATAGGTGCGACGAGCATTTGAGTCCCATTCACTAGTGAAAATACACTTCCCGCCTATCTCTTCAAAACCTTTTCTTATTCCGCCAATACCAGCGAATAGATCGATAAATTTGAAAGTTGGGTTATCCCAGTGCTCCGGTTTGAGTGGTAGCAGTGCTTCTCTGATATATTCTATCGCTCGTTTGTTAAAAATAATCGGGGTATGTTCAGGATGTGCTTTCCATTTGTTCAGTTTTTCTCTGGTTACTGATGCAATATCTCCACCCATAAGTTTGAACTTGGAAGCAAGATTTTTCTGATCATATATCTCAACGAGTAGTTTAAGTAGTTTATTGCTTTCTTTGATGTTTTTTTCAATACGCAGTTGATCTTCAAGATCACCTTTTAGTATTTCGTTGTAAAGCATATTTGTTTTTCTCTGGGAATTTTGGTGCGTATTTTATCACACAATATTCCCATATAATAGATTTGTATTGTATGAATATACAGTTTATATGTTTCTCAAATCTAATTTGCGTAGTGAGTCGTACAGACGATAGAGATCTTTCCATTTTACTCGGAATTGATTTCGTTTTTTGGGCTTCCATTTACCATCTTTAAACTTCATGTTGATTCCCGGGTCGTAGTAGATTGCACAGGAATGCAACCCTCTCAAAAAGTGTTCCAGACTTGTTCCCTGCCCTAAAGTTATATCGGGGCCATAATGATAAGTTGGAAACTCGTTATCTTTGCAAGCCTTATAGGTAATATAACAAGTGTTGGAATGTTTCCTTTTCCAGTGTTCTATTACTTTATCGAACCTCCATCCGGCAGCAAGATTACCATCCCGATCTCTTAGCATCAGACCACCTTCCGGATCGATTATCTGGCCGGATTTTGGGTCGTATCCTTCCATTCTCATAGTCAGTGTTGTCTTTCTGTTTTCTTTATTCACTTCGTGGCGACTTGCAAAGTCCAAGCGTTCGGGTTGATTATTGGTTGCGTATTGATCCAGAAATACTTTCAGTCCGCCGTCAATATAACTCCCGGTATTAGGCTCCGGTGTCATGAGTGTAACAACTGAACCTGAGTGTGATTTGAGTTCCCAATCCATGAAATCTGGGTCGGCACACCCATTCGGGGTTATCCCGAATTGAGCTTCCAGCGTATATCCGGCTCCGTTCTGTGCCTTGTAGGGAATTTTTGTTCCATCCGCTTTCAGTCGACATGATTCGATGGGGCCTGTTTCGTAAACTTGTCTCAGTTTTTCCAATAGTTTCTCTTCACTGGTTTTTCCGACTTTTGGCTGTTCGTAAAAAACAGAAGCTACTATTGTTGCCTTTTCATTAATAACCAACACACACAACTCTTCTGCAAGAGTATCCTGCCAAGATGTGCAGTATGCCCACACTGTATCTTTGTTTACTCCAAGGATCAGATAACGATGTGTCTTCAAGCGTGCTTCCCGTTCTTCCCTAGTCGGTGGCTGCATTAAGTGTCGTGGTGTGATTGTAAGCTTTCGGTTTGTGTCCGACAGAAAACCAGACATCCGTATTTCAGGGTATTTGGGATAGAGTATGATCTGGCTGTTAGGAGCATGATCAGTATTTCCATTTTCATCTATCCAATAAAAATTCAGAGGAGCTTTGAATATTGGACCTTTTTTACTGGTTCCACTTGCATATATGTCGCCAGATGGAATAACCCGGATTACGTCGAAATCAGCCCCGAGATAAATCTGTTGTTTTGTGTTGTCATTGTTTGCGAGAGGTTTAAAAATAATTCGAGTTGCACCTAGGTTGCGCATATGGTCTGAAATACTACTGAAAGTTGCCATCTATACCTCTATAAAGCGAAATTTCTCATTTTTCACACTATACACATCTCAAAAACATTATTTAATACTCAAACAAGAACTCGTTTTATAATAAAGCCTCTACTAGTTATTTATATTTATCCTATCAAAATGTAGAACCCCACTGCCGGACGACAGCCATGCAGCGACCAATGAATCCGGAAAGCCGACCCAAGATAGTAAAGATACGGTGTGTGACAAAGACCCGATATCGATGGCAACCGGCGAAGAGTTACTGTCGCTGACCGACGGCCACCTGATTGGTCTGTTGCCGTTTGAATGGCAACGGCTGTACAGGACCGCTGCGGTTGAAACCCATGTCGGGCTCGGTTATGGCTGGTCGCATTCCCTGTCACACCAACTGACGGTTGCGGGGGATGAGATTATCTGGCGGGACGGCGAAGGGAAACTGACCCGTTTCCCCAGACCGACAGAGCAATTGTCGGCGATTACCAACCGGATGGCGAAATCAGCGGCATTTCTGGGTAGTGATAAACAGCAGATGATTATTGCCAGCGGTGAGCGGTTTTATACCTTTAAAATGCGTGGTGACTCGGGCTTACTGACGTCTATCAAAGACCAATATGACCATTCACTGAGCATCACTTACGACCGTCAGCACCGTCCGATACGGATTTCAACCGAGACCAACCTTAGATTTGAGTTGGTGTATACGGATGACCTGATTACCCAAGTGGATTTGTACGCTTATCTGGCTGAGCAGGACGAATGGCAATTTGTTCAGACGCAGGTCAGTTATGGCTATAACGCGCAGTCGCAGCTCATCTCCGCCACCAATGCCAGTGGGGAGACCGAGCGATACACCTACGATACCCAACATGTGATTCAGTCACGCGAGCTGGCCGGTGGTGCGGTGTTCCGCTGGGAATGGCAGGGCGAAGGGAAGGATGTTCGGGCGGTGCGCCAGTACAGTAACCTGACGCAAGTCGATACCCGCTATGACTGGGATGAAGAGGCCGGGACGGTGACGCTGACCAACAGCGACGGCTCGCAGCAAGTTTACCAGCATGATGAAAACGCGCGGCTGATTAAAGAAGTGGACGGCAGCGGCGGGGAGTACCTCAAGGCCTATGATGACAAAGGGCGGCTGACTAAAGAGACTGATGCGCTCGGTAATGTCACCGAATCGGTGTACAACGATGCCGGTGAGTTGGTGGCTAAAATTGCGCCGAACGGACTGACAACCCATTTTTCATACCGGAACGGCCTGCTGACTCAGGTGCAGCAGGACAAAGCCGTGTGGCGTTACCGACATGACCGCTGGGGTCATATCACCGAGCAGACCGACCCGCTCGGTCATACCACCGTTTATGATTACAACGACCACGGCCTGATTGAGAAAATCACCTATCCGGATGGTGGCATTCACCAACTGACCTGGAATCGCAACGGTCATCTGGTCGATGAGACCACCCCGCAGGGGGAAGTGATTCGTTACCGCTACGATATTCTGGGGCGGTTGCGGCTGCGTCATGACAGTCAGGGCGTGACAGAGCTCTCCTATGACCGCAGCGGCCGGTTAACCAAACAGGTGTTGCCGGGCGGTCAGACCCGCTTTTATGAATACAACGCCTATAACAAGGTCACCAAGTTCACCGATGAGCAGGGCAGAGCCACCACCTACGATTATGAGTTCCCGCTGCATCTGGTGACGCAGAAGACCAACCCGGACGGCAGTACGGTGCAGTATCGCTATGACAACCCGTTCCACTTTGTCAGTGCCATTATCAATGAGCGCGGTGAGCGCTATCAGATAGACTACACGCCGACCGGCCATGTCCAGCGGGAAGTGACCTTTGACGGGCGGCAGTTTGTCTATGAATATGACGCGCACACCCAACTGACGGCAAAAACGGAAATCGGCAGTGAAGGCACCGAGCTGATGACCCGTTACGCGTATGACGCACAGGGCAAGCTGATTGGGAAAACCCTGCCGGATGAATCGACAATTCAGTACAGTTATGACTTACTCGGCAATCTGACCGGTGTGGATGACGGCCGCTGGCCACTGGCGTATGCCTATGATGTGCTGGGCCGATTGACTACCGAGCATCAGGGGTGGGCAACCACCGGTTATCGTTATGATGCGCTGGGCCACATCACGGCTCAGTTACTGCCGGACGGGCAGCAGCTTGACTATGACTTCCAACATGGGCGGCTGCATCAGGTCAATCTGAACGGTCACTGCCTGACACAACACCAATATCAGGTCAGTGGTCTGGAAACCCGCCGGACGCAGGGGGCGCTGAGCAGTCATTTTCAGTATGATGAAACCGGTCGCCTGACCGAGCATCGGGTCAGTCAGGCTCAGCAACAAACGTTGTTCCGCCGTTATCAGTACAACCGCTCGGGGAACTTAACGCAGGTGGAAGATAACCTGCGAGGGTTGACACAATATCACTATGACCCGTTAGACCGCCTGACGCAGGTGCGCGGCAGCCTGAGTGAGAACTTTGCCCACGACCCGGCAGGCAACCTGATACAGAGCCGGCAGAGCAATGTTGAAGGGAACCGGCTGCTGTTTCAGGGGGACCGACACTATCAGTATGATGAGTTTGGTAATCTGATACAGGAAGCGCGCGGCACCAATCAGTCCCTCATCACTCGCTATCAATACGACGGCCAGCACCGCCTGACTCACGTTGAAAAGCCCGACGGCACCCTTGCGGAATACCAATACGATGCCTTCGGCAGAAGAACCCATAAAACGGTCACTGACAAAACCGGTCACCAGACCACCACTGAGTTTTTATGGCAGGGTGACAAGCTGTTGGCCGAATCGGGTGAGCGTCATTATCAGACTTATCTGTACGAATACGGCAGCTTTAAACCGCTGGCGCTGGTCACTGGTGAAGGGGCGGATAACGCGACACCGTACTTCTATCACCTTGACCAAATCGGCACCCCGTTGGAAATCACCGATGTAGAAGGCCGTGTTGCCTGGTCGGTGGATTACCACAGCTACGGCAATGTGGCTTACCAGCGCAAGGCCGACATCGTCAGCCCGCTGCGTTTTCAGGGGCAGTATTACGATGAAGAAACGGGTTTACATTACAACCGTCATCGTTACTATAGCCCTGACTCCGGTCGGTTTATCACCCCGGACCCAATCGGCCTCGCGGGTGGTTTAAACAACTACCAGTATGTGGTGAATCCGACGGGATGGGTGGATCCGCTGGGGTTGAGTCAGTGTTTGGGGAGTTGTGCTGGGGCTATACGGCGAGCATTTCTTAATAACAAGTGGGGATACCTTACTAGTAGTGAGCGGTCTGCTCTTTTACAACAAAAAGTGGAATTAAATGCAGAACGTTGGGTTAGAGAGTACGAAGTAAACTTGGGGCAACGTTATCCTGGGCTAAATCCTCACTTTGTAGATAAGCATGGACCTGATATTCCATTAAGCCCCAATTTGGCTAGTAGAGCAATTGATGGATCTCATCCTAGAACAGGAGCTCCGGGACGATTCCCTCAACCTAGTTCACAATTTAAAGATTGGCAGACTCAGCGAAATATCATTAATGAAGCGATAACGCGAGAGGCGAGAGGGCTACCCAAATATAATGGATTTGATAGTCAGGGTAATCCGGTTGTAACAGGGACATATCATGAGACTGTAGGTCGGGGATTTACTAAAAACCGTCAAAATCTAAGCCAGCCTCATTTTAATCCAAATTATACAAAATGGACTATCCGGTTTGATGCAGGAACGGGACAACCTTTTACTGGATATCCAACACCATGAGTATTTAAATATGAGCTTAAAATTTCCCGATAGTGATATTGAATTTGTTGTTACTCCTGCTTATTTTCTTGGCGATTTTGATGTTTATGATCGTGAAGAAACATTAGGTGAATACTTGAGTCAATTTGATCCTAATGATTTTGACCAGCTTAGCTATTTACTTGATGAAAAATTCTTTAATGGAGGAAGGCTGTCTAAATTTTCATTAGAGCATAAATATGAACTTCTTAAAATGTTAGCGCAAGCTCTGAGTGACTCAAGTTATGACTTTGATTCTGTGATTTATGAGAGAGATGACTATTTTTGTCTGCCATATTCATGGGTAATCAATAATCCTCGACTTTTTTTTGAAATTATATATTTAAAAATGTATAAGCATTGGGGGAGTGATCTGATTACTAATGGATTTGACGTTATTAAACCTAAAAAATTTACAATTTAGGTGTGAATATTATATTTAGCGAACCTTACAATTCGGTCGGTTTATCACCCCGGACCCAATCGGCCTCGCGGGCGGTTTAAACAACTACCAGTATGTAAAAAATCCGACGGGGTGGGTGGAACCACTGGGGTTGAATCAGTGTGTGGGGGATTGTCCTCCGGGCAAATCTCCAAAATATACTGATAACTCCAGCAAATTAGGTGAAATAGAAGGTGAATATTCAGCGATAAACCCTGGGCCTTTAGACGATGGGATTGCCGGTACATTTTCAGGCGGGCGCTACAAAGTCGTTTCATTGAAAGAAGATACAATACTTTATCGTGCTGGTACTGAGAGTAATCCATATGGACAATTCTTTAGTGTTGAGCCACCAATTAGCGAGATCCAAACACGAATAGACAAGGCTGTATTACCTGTGTGGCCCGGCGGAGGAAAATCCCCAATAGATACTGTATTTGAATTAAAAATACCAGCGGGTACGAAAGTTTATGTGGGTGAAGTAGGCTCACAGAGTAAAGCATTCATTGGTGGAACAGAACAAATTGTTGTTTTGCAGCCATGGGCTTTAGAAGGCGTTGAAGTTATGGGTTCAAAAGCACTGAAGTAAGTTATGGATATTTAAATGAAAAATATTAGTTCTATTGTTTCAGAAATGATCGAATTGCTAGAAACTTATGGATACTTTGATTGGGCAAAAGCATTGAAATCGAATGTATCATATATGAGTGATTCACCTACAGAAGCGAAAAGCAGAATTGTTTCGATGTACGGGGGAATGGGATCATTAAATGATATCGTTTTGCATCAGAATGGTGTTCCGAATTTAAAAGATAATTTACGATTCAGTGAACTTCGTAGTGAACTTTATAACATTTGTATCAAGTAAATTAACAGGAACAGCCCCCTCAAACAGACAGCTGGGCTCAAAATAGTCCCGGCTGTTTTACTACCCCTGACCCAATCGGCCTCGCGGGTGGTTTAAACAACTACCAGTATGTGGTGAATCCGACGGGATGGGTGGATCCGCTGGGGTTGAATCAGTGTGAGGGGAGTGTCTTACAACATATCCCTCATGAACAAAGAGAAGTATATGAAGAGTTTAAGAGGCATCATGAAGGCATGTTCAAAGATGAAATGTCTACGGTTGATGCATTTGAAACCCTTAGAGACGGTAAATCTCCGTGGCCTATAGGTTATCAACCTAAAACGAGATTAGCTGAACCTGGGGAGAAATTTACAATGATCACTAATACTGGTCGAGGAAACTATCCTGGGCAGTTTGCTTCTCCAAATGATATTCCAGATGCAATATTTGGTAGAAATAATTTGGCAATTATTGACGAATGGAAGCCAACTTTAGATAGAAAAGTCACATATAAGGTTCAGAAACCCTTTGAAGTTGAGTATGGCCCTGTTGGCCCTCAGATAAATAAAGCTGCTGACGGTTCATATTCTTATCTTCCGGGAGGGGGAGAACAAGTAAAATTATTGTATAAAGATTATCAAAATGCAGTTGCTAATGCTGATAATGATTTTACCAAAGATGCTTATATGAAAGTTGTGTCTAATACTAAGCTACCGAAGGTGAAAAAATAATGAAAAAAATAAAAATATTAAAGAAAAGCATTTCATTTTATGTGGGTTTGGATTGGATGAAATTTGAAATTCCTCATATTACACAAGCCATTCTTAGTGAAGATGAGAAGTATGCAGCTTTTTTTTCTAAAGACGAAGGATTGTTTTTATTAGAACTGTCTGAAAAAAAGTTAAAAAAAATAGATATTCTATCTGGTAATTTCTACACATTTGAAAAATCAACTAATGAAGTTGGATTTACAGTTGTATTAGCACACGAAGAACGTCCTGAAAGTGAACTTTTTTGGCAGCACGATATAGATATGAAGAATTTGATGACAGTCAATTATGGGAAAAAATGGAGATAATTAACAGTCTCCTCTAACTCGATTCACAAATTCCCCCTCTCAAAAAAACAGCTGGGCTAAAAATAGTCCCGGCTGTTTCGTTCATATCAACTGATATCGGGGGCGAGCACAATACAGTCCGCTGTGATATTGACGGTGATCTTCGTCTAGGTCTCAAACACAGCCTCACACAGCCTCTTGCCCTTGAAATGAATATCTGGGGTGCAGGTATTGCCCTGATAAATATGTAGCCAACGAGTTACATCTTATATTCCAAAACGAGCCGCAATCGCGGCTCGAAAACTAAATCAACCAATCAATCATTACACCAAATCTTATTCATCCGGTTCTTCATGATAGCGCACGTAATGGGTGGTAATCAGATTATTCAGATACAGCAGCACATTGCGCAGCTCTTGACTATTGTGCCGCTGTTCGGCTTCAAATATTTCTTCTAACTGGCGCAGGTATTCGCGGGCTTTTTGGGCGAATTGGTGATCGTAAGGGATGGTTTCGTACATTATTTGACTCCTGGATAGTGATCAAAATAATTTCACCACGGGAGTTCCTACGCTCGGGTGGTGAACTGGAACAAGGTGTAGGAATGCCGTAATCCAGGACACGGCCAGCCAAAGCTGCCTTGCCCAGCTCACCATAATTCAGATGTGCTGAGGCCGCATATAGTAAAAAACCAACGTAAAGTTAGCAACCTATAATGTCTGGATAGATATCAGCGGGTTCCTACGCCCGGCACCGGATTTTGCCAGTGCAGAGCGTAGGTTATCTGTTTTTCGGAAAATAAAAGTATGAAAAAAGTATGAGATTTTGGGTGTGGGTTCTCAAAATAATCAGCCGATGAGCGTCTGGAATTGATAAAATTCGACTCAGTTGCAGCGCTTTGAAAAGGTGGATTTTGCTCTTTAAAATGTTGGTAGATTGTTAATGATGAAATTTCTTTTTATTGATCAATGATCTATATTTAGAGTGTTCCCCGTACACACGGGGATGAACCGCAATCAATTTTACCCCCCTTAACTTTTTCAGCGTGTTCCCCGTACACACGGGGATGAACCTGACGTCGAGCGAGTCAAGATCGCGCGAGAAATGTGTTCCCCGTACACACGGGGATGAACCGCACACGCTGAGCTGTACAACCGCAAAATTGATGTGTTCCCCGTACACACGGGGATGAACCGGCTTGCTCTGCAAATTGATGAATTAGAAAAAAGTGTTCCCCGTACACACGGGGATGAACCGTAACCCAACTGAGTTATCAGAGGTTGGAATTGGTGTTCCCCGTACACACGGGGATGAACCGCTGAACTTTAAAGGAGCGTGTTTTATTGATCAGTGTTCCCCGTACACACGGGGATGAACCGGATTTCGGATCGTATGCGCTAGGGCTTGGTAAGTGTTCCCCGTACACACGGGGATGAACCGTTTATATCATTAATGAGCATAAAATGGATCGCGTGTTCCCCGTACACACGGGGATGAACCGCATTTCCATGGCGATGCATAGCTTTATAAATAGTGTTCCCCGTACACACGGGGATGAACCGACCTATCAACGCATAGAACGGGGGGAAACGGCGTGTTCCCCGTACACACGGGGATGAACCGGTAATCATTCACGAAATGGATTATGACGAAACGTGTTCCCCGTACACACGGGGATGAACCGCAATTTGATGATGAAAATGCCCGTCAACGAATGTGTTCCCCGTACACACGGGGATGAACCGGCTAAGAGCCTTTCACCAAGTCAAATCAATAAGTGTTCCCCGTACACACGGGGATGAACCGTTTCTCATATTCCTCTTAACGATCCGGAGCCCGTGTTCCCCGTACACACGGGGATGAACCGGTCCGACAGCATCAGCTCACCGGCCATATCTGGTGTTCCCCGTACACACGGGGATGAACCGATCGACCGGGGCGTATTCATTGGTCTGGTTCGGTGTTCCCCGTACACACGGGGATGAACCGATGTCGACTTTGAGAACAACATTATCCATATCGTGTTCCCCGTACACACGGGGATGAACCGATGTCGACTTTGAGAACAACATTATCCATATCGTGTTCCCCGTACACACGGGGATGAACCGGACCCATTGCGACCACGGTCGCAATCACTCGGGTGTTCCCCGTACACACGGGGATGAACCGGCGGAACGTAAACAATTATGGCGTAAACGCGCGTGTTCCCCGTACACACGGGGATGAACCGGCGTCGTTTTTGCCATTGGTAGCTAGTTGATTGTGTTCCCCGTACACACGGGGATGAACCGTTGTTCAATGTGCTGCTTTTGATCTGCCATGCGTGTTCCCCGTACACACGGGGATGAACCGTAACGGCGAACCGCAACCAGCAGGTCATTATCGTGTTCCCCGTACACACGGGGATGAATCGAGCCATACATATGTATTTACATGAGCCTAGCAAATCTAATCCCGAATTTGAGTGGCTAAAACTCATTTCGGGGTATAAATGAGTTACCACCTTTTTAATCATCAAAATTTTCTCGCAAACAATACATCTACGATGCACCGCATGTGATTCAGTCGCGCGAGCTGGCTGGTGGGGCGGTTGCGGTTGCGTCATGACAGTCAGGGCGTGACAGAGCTCTCCTATGACCGCAGCGGGCGGTTGACCAAACAGGTGTTGTCGGGCGGTCAGACCTGTTTTTATGAATACAACGCCTATAACAAGGTCACCAAGTTCACCGATGAGCAGGGCAGAGCCACCACCTACGATTATGAGTTCCCGCTGCATCTGGTGACGAAGAAGACCAACTAGAAATTTTGATACTGAGAATTTCGATGAAAAAGCTTACGAACTCCGTTGGTAACACCAAAATTCACAGCGAAATAATAAGGTGAACGAATATGCCCGTCGATTTTTTAACAAACGAACAAATACACAGTTACGGGCAAATTCTGCGGAGACCCCAACGACGTTCAACTCGCTCGTTACTTTCATTTGTTTGTTGCTGGTTGACAGAGTATAATTTGAGAGTTACGTCGTTGAGTTGTTTATCTGCGTGACTTCGGCGAGATGGCCGATATTTTGGATTGATACGCTTCCGATAAAGAATAGCTTTCGCAAGCGGGGTTACGGGAGAACTGTTTTCAGTTTGTAAAGAGGTTTAGGCATGAGGTTACGGCGATTAATGGATGTAGCCGACCAGATCATAGCTTCTTGATTTAGTTTCATTAATTTAAGCAACAAAGCCTCGTAGATCGGAAGCACTCACTTATAATACTTCATTTACTGTAATAAAAGCGCAATCTTTCTGGCATGCATTTAGTTGATGACCTTAATAAGGAAATTTATGGAAAAATATGTGTTCAGTAGTGATGAGCCTGCTAAATTTGTTCAATTAAAAATACTCTTGATTTGTTTTTTATTCATCTCAACATCTTCCGTTGTCGGTTTCAACATATTATTTTTGTCGAAAATAAATAATATTAACCATGAAAACTATGGGTTTATTTTTGAACTAATCGTCTTATTATTGCTTATATTAATGTTTTTTATCATTCAAACGTCTCCTTTAAATCCAAAAAACTACCTCATTATAAGTATGGGAATGATTCTTTGGATCGTATCTGGAACAATCGACTTTATGGATGAGCTATTCCAACAGCCACTATGGTTATCCGTTTGGGGGGAAGACCTTCTACGATCGGTTGGTATGGTACTGTGTATTATAGGTTTGGGAAGATTAGTCAAAAGTGTTAAGCGATACATCCGTGATATAAAAAAATTAGCTATCTATGATGAATTAACTGAATTGCCCAATCGGCGATTTTTTAATAGCGTATTGTCTAATTATAAAAATCGTACCCTAACTATCATCATACTTGACCTAGATTACTTTAAAAGAATTAATGATACTTATGGACATGAAAAAGGAGATACAGTTCTTCAAGAGTTTGGTCAAATCTTAGCTGACAAAAACCTACCTAACGGCATGTCTGCCCGCTTAGGTGGAGAAGAGTTCGCAGTATTCATAGACACTCAAGAGCGATCAACTGTAGAAAATTACATATCCTCGCTGTTAGAAAGTAGTCGCTCCATAAAAATACACAAAGATACGCAATTGACCGTTAGTGCAGGAATAGCGCTAAAACAGCAACATGAATCGACACACAATGCAATGAAAAGGGCAGACCATGCTTTATATCGGGCAAAAACTAACGGACGTAACCGTTATGAATGGTCAATAGATAAGTAATTCGCTTGATGAAAATATTAGGGATAGGTTGTGTTCGAACCTCTCCTTACATAATAATTTGCTCTAATGTGATAAATACACGTTACACATGGTCAAGTGTATGCAGGAGTTAGCGAAAGCAGAACCTGATATCGATGCACTCTTACCTTGGAACTTCAAACACTAACAATATCGCCTCGTGGGATCATGGGGCGGATACAAAGAATATCAATAGATTTCATAATAGAATTTCCGTGAAGAAACTCTTAAAATTAAAAAGCACAACCCCACAATATGCACTATAGTTTATATTGCCATGAACATGGCAAGCATTTTTAACTCAAGTAAGGCTAGGAACATTATTATGAAAATCGAACATTACAATCACTTTATTGAAGCAATGAAAGCCGTCAGTAAAGAAGTACATATTGAAATCGCTTCCGAAGATTTCAAAGTTCTTAAAACTGGAGGATACAACTTATGTTTCGCGAAAAAAGTAGGTGACACATTCAATGTTGTATGGCACTCAAACTACAAGTATTTACGCTTCGATACCTTTAGTTGGACTCCACTATATCAACTTTTTGGGAGTAATACTTTTGCTGGAGGCGTGACTGTCCATGCTGCGACAGAGAACAGAAATTGCAACCTTGGTCAGACATGTACTCTAGATAGCTATGGAGAACTGAGTTTAGCTAAAGACGGAGGTTCAAGCACCGCACTTACCTTTAACAATGAATATGGTCCAATCCACACTGGTGTCAATCAGTTGCTAACGACTGCAAGTGGGCAAAAAAGTTTACCAATATACGTAAGTGAAGCGCAAGAAGTTGTAGGTAACGTAGAGCTCACACCTAAAGAATCCGTAATGGTTTGGTTTGAGAAAAACATCGAAACATCAACAATGTTCAGTACAGCCAGAAGTAACTCAATAGAGATAGACATGACACAGGTGAACTCTAGCAAAGTGTTGTACAAAGATGGAAAATGGATACTTCAATAAGTATAACCCGTACTTTATCTTTCACAGACGCCAATTAATTGGTGTCCACATAACACAACTATCCGAATTAGATAAGGATTGAACGATGAAAGTTGAATACGAACCATCAGGACTAAGCGACGTCAAAAATTTAAACTTAGATCCGATACAGTTCTCCGAAGCAGTTCAAATTTGGGTCGATCAAAATCAAGAGAACATTAATCCAAACGGAGGGACTGCAAATATTAATTTCAATGGTAGAAACAACTTAGTTACTTATAATGTTAATAATGGCACCTTCTTTATAGTACATGTAAGCTGTATTAGTTCCGACTAGATCTGACACTTCAATTTGAAAAGAAGAGAGTTACCCACTTTGATTAAAGGTGCTTAATCACAAATCAAAGTGGGTAACTCTCATGCTTCATACTAGCAATCCAATCATCAAACACAAAGCGGGCCTTCTCAATCTTGCAGAAGAACTCGGTAATGTATCTAGAGCCTGTAAGGTTATGGGGGTATCAAGAGATACTTTCTACCGTTATCAAGAGTTGGTTGAGACGGGGGGTATTGATGCTCTGATTAACCAGAGCCGAAGGGCACCGAATTTAAAGAACCGTGTTGATAGTGAAACTGAGCAAGCCGTTATCAAATACGCCATCGACTTCCCAGCTCATGGACAAGTTAGAACGAGTAATGAATTACGTAAACTGGGGGTGTTTATCTCTCCAAGGGGTTCTACCCCGTTTTCACGGACGGTTTAGTAAAGACGTAAACTTGCTGTCTTGATTCGCCAGTCTACGTCGCATTCTTGGATTATGGAACCGTTCGATATAATCAAAAATATCTGCTCTGGCTTCATTTCTTGTCCGGTACTGTCGATAATTAATTCGTTCCCGTTTCATCACACCGAAGAACCCTTCACAAGCCGCATTATCTGCACAATGGCCTACAGCACTCATGCTGCTGTTTAAGTAAAGCGCTGATAGTCTCCGCTGGTAAATTGTGTGCCACGATCTGAATGTAAGATAGCATGATGTCTTTCCTGTCGCGGCCAAACCGCCATTTCGACGGCTCGAATCACCATATGACGGTCTTGTCGATGATGCATCGACCAACCAACGATGAGCTTGCTAAATAGGTCAAGCACCACGCACAGATAAAGTTTCCCTTCAAGTGTCCCAATTTCTGTAATGTCTGTGACCCATTTGGTTTCCGGCTCCAAAGCATTAAAGTCCCGCTCAAGATGATTCTTTAAACCGTCAGGACGTGCGGACTTTCGCTTTGCCCCTCGACCTTTTTTACGCGGCCAGCCATAAAGTCCATTCGCTGACATCAGCCTGGCCACACGATTTAAGCTCGCCTTCAACCCTTCGGCTTGCAGATCTTCGTGCATACGTGGTGCGCCGATAATGCCGCCGCTATCATCATGGAGCTCGCGCATTCGTTTTAATAACGTTGCGTTAGCAAGAGTACGCGCACTTGGCTGACGTTCCACCCAAGCATAATAACCACTAGGGGAGACGCGCAAACAACGGCACATGAGGCGAACAGAAAACACATCGCGGCAGCGCAATATCGCAAGATACCTTACGGTAACTCTTTGGCGAAGAACGTTGCCGCTTCTCGCAAAAAATCACGTTCCTTTTTCACTTTAGCTAATTCGCGTTTTAGCCTCGCCATTTCTTCATCACGAGGAGAGCCAGTGCCTTGAAATGCTTTATCTTGTGACTGCTCCGCTTCTCGTTTCCAACGGTTTAATAAGTTAGGATTGATGCCGATATCTAATGCTATCTGACGACAACTGACACCCGGTTGCTGAGTCAGCGCAACGGCTTCGCGTTTGAATTCTGCAGAATATTTTCTTCGCTTGGTCATAGACACTCCTTTTAGGCATAGTATGCCTCTTTATAGATGTGTCCGTAAAATATGGGTAGAACCCTTCCCTTGATATTGGTGAAACGGTTCTCCGACGTTGGGTTAAACAGCTTGAACAAGAGAAAACTGGCGTAACGGCAGGCAATAAAGCGTTAACACCTGAGCAGCGAAAAATTCAGGAGCCAAATATGATGTATTTCTGTCTTGGTCAGGAGAAGGGACTGCTTCGACAGAGAAGGTCATTGATTCTGGGAATGCAGTCACATCAGGTAATCTATTAGCGCCACCGATTTGTTATGATTTAGTTCTTTCATTAGCTATTTCCTGCATTAAAATAGGATTTGAAAAATCCATTTCTTTATCTAAAGCTAAAGGAATTAGCCATTGTAAGTTCGGAATAATATTCTCTGGTAAGTTATCAACTTTTACTATATGAACTTCTTCTTTTTCAATAGTTCTTACATCAAAAGCAAGATCAGAATGAGCATAATATAAATCCAAATGATAAAATCTAGGACGATGAATATGTGAAAAATGAACCCACTCTTCAGCATTTATAATAACTCCCGTCTCCTCTTCAAATTCCCTAGACATAGCATCGCAAGACTTTTCATTTTCTTCTATTTTTCCACCTACGCCATTAAATAATCCTCGTTGCCATTTTGGATTTAGCTTTTTTATTAAAACAACATGTTTAAGATCTTTTGTAAATAGAAAACCAGTTACATAGTATTTCATAAAATTTCCTTTGAATCATAACGTCTTGCTAAAGTGCGACAATCATCAACCCCATTTCTGTAGCTTTACCGACATAGCCAAAGTAAATAGGTACGAATCGTAATACTATTGCAGACATCGCTTTCAGTATTAACTCAAACGTTTTATCTTCTAATTTCAAGTATCTTACTCCCGAGCAGATACCTGTATCACATTTTATTAGTGCGCAGCGCGTTTTGCTCGTTAGACCAGTGAAAACGCGCACAGTTAACTGCCTGTATGTTAAGAACTTATCAGCTTTCTGCCCAATACACCATCTGGAAAACGCGCAAAAATTTTCACTATTTTCCTTGATATCCGGCAATATCAAATGTGAGGGGCGTTGTGCGGGAGAGGGGGAGGGGAATACTCCCTCTTCTAAACCAGATTTTATGACAACGTCGCGTCATGGTTTGTCCAGTATTCATGGTGCAAATCGAAGTGAAGTAATCATGGCAAACACCAACACTGTTCACCTCTGGTTTATTCCGCCGAAAGCATCAGATAGCGCTGCATCGCTTTCACGGTATCTTCGCTGCAATGATGCTCAATGCCTTCCGCATCTGCTTTTGCGCTGGACTCCGGGACGCCCATTTTTATCAGCGTTTCATAAACAATGTGATGTCTTCTGGCCACCTTTTCTGCTAACTGTTTTCCTTCCTGTGTTAAAAACACGCCACGGTATGGTTCAGATTCAACCAGCCCGGCACTTCTCAAACGAGAAATAAACTTAGACACCGCCGCCGGACTGACACCAAACCGTTTTGCCAAATCAGCACTGCGGACTTCTCCCCGGGATTCGAACAAATCCGCAATTTCTTCTACATAATCTTCAACCAATTCAGCCTGATGGTCTTCTTTGACTTTACTGAAGGCACTGCTCTGTTTCACTTTAGGCATAACGTTAAGATACGATCGTGTAATAAATGACATAGATATTTAATCCTATGATCAAGCTACAAATGAGGCTACCTATCCAGGTTACCGATTTACTGTTTGCCATATCACCCATGATGGTACGACGTGCAGTGAAAATAACTAACGGAATCAGAGCAAACGGGATACCGAAACTCAGTACGACTTGACTCGCGACCAATGCTTTTTGCTCATCAACGCCCAGCATAATGACAGCCAGAGCCGGAATCATCGTAATCAGACGACGCACACCAATCGGAATGGTAAAGCGGACAAAACCCTGCATTAATACTTGCCCTGACATCGTACCCACAATCGATGAAGATAATCCCGCCAGTAATAGCCCGACACCAAATACGATACTGGACATTTTACTGCCCATTAATGGCGCAAGTAGCTGATAGCTTTCCGATATTGTCGCCACATCGTGGTAACCGTTAGCGTAGAATGCCGAGGCTGCTAATGCGAGTAATGCCATGTTGACAATCCCGGCTAGTGCCATCCCGACAATCACATCCATACGATAAAATCTGGCGATGGTTTTTTTCTCCTGATTATTTGATGCTTTGATCCGGTCTGTTGCTAACGCGGAGTGCAGATAAATCACATGAGGCATGATGGTTGCGCCCAGAATACCCGAGGCCAGATAAACTGCGTAACTATCCGGGAAATCAGGAATAAACATCCCTTTGGTTAAACTGGCCATATCAGGCCGGCTTAACAGAAGCTCCGTCGCAAACCCACTCGCAATCGCCAGAATCATTGCGCCGATAACAATTTCCATTAAACGGAATCCAAGCCGTTGGGTCAGCAGCGCTAAATATGTGATAACACCTGTCAAAAGTGCACCATAGATCATCGGAATATCAAACAGCAGTTTAAATGCCAGAGCGGCACCCAGAAACTCGGCCAAATCGGTGGCAATTGCAACAACCTCCGCCTGTATCCAGTAAAACCAGACGACAGGTTTCGGGTAACGATCTCGTATTATTTCTGCTAGATTCTTTCCGGTTGCCACGCCTAATCTGGCAGACATACCTTGAATCAACATTGCCATCAGATTCGCGGCCAGCACAACCCATAGCAGTGCATAACCATACTTTGCACCGGCCTCAATATTTGTCGCAAAATTACCAGGATCAACATATGCAACGGCAGCGATTAAAGCAGGGCCGAACATAACCATCCAGCTAAAACCTTTCGCTTTTCCTCGCAGTATATTGGTTGCCTGATACTGGATAGAATTATTCGAAATTGCCTGCAACATTTAACTTACCTCATATAAGTTAACCTTGGTTAATGATCTTATATTCGGTTAAATCGCTGGTTGAAATCTAATCGTTTAATCCTATTGAAATGATAAGTGTTATCAACTAGAGGCGGGCTTACATCATTGTATGATGCACCACCACACTCTGGGCACTTGAGTTCGCTAGGGCACCTTTAGCTGGATCGAATTCACGCTTAAACGACTTTCGATAATTCAAGTTTCGACAGTTCAAGCAAACGAATGCCATATGATACGGTGTTGGCACAGCGCTTCCTCTTACGCCTGACACCGCGTTATAGCGTATTTCCATTGACCAACGACCAATGGTGAGGCATTAATTCGCGGATGGTTTTGAATATCAACTCATTGTTTTCGTTTGAGATTGCTGCTTTGACATCACCACCCCAATGAACCAAACGCTCTTGGCAAATACCACATGGAGATAGAACCAAAAAGTCTCCATTTTCATTTTCACGACATATACACAACGAATGAGTTACCGCTTCATTTAATTTGTGAGCTTCCAAATAAGCCCCAACTTCCATACAAAGTGATAACGCATCATTTTTCACGTCTGGGGCAACACTTGTTAGGATTTTTCCTGATCGGGTTCTCACTGCTGCCGCTCCACCCCAACCTGTCGGATATCGGGTCTCTATTAATTGCACTGCCGCGTCATAAAGATCTTTTTCTATTCTTTCCATTCCATTCATTCCGAATTTTTGAGTGTGCTATCACATCGCGTTATGTTCGAACTTACAGTGCTACGACAGCTTCAATTTCTATCTGCAAATCTGCATGAATGAGCTTGGAAACTTCAACCAACGAGCATGCTGGTAAATTGCCTTCATAGAAATTAAATAATAGCTCTCGGATGCTGCTTAACGCAGACATGTCACGAACAAAAATTGTTAGCTTCACCAGATCACTTTTTAAGCGTTTCTCTAGCCTAAGGATTTCTGAGATTTGTTCCAGAATCTCTTTAGTCTGCGCTGTCAGACCAAAGGTTTGGGCATCTGTACCATAAGCTGTAAGCCCTGAGATATAAAGCGTTTTGTTGTGCTTCGTTGCATGGACATAAGGCCCGGCAATTTGAGGCAAGCTTTCGTAAGTAACCCGTTCAACCACTTGATTTCTCCCTAGAACATAACATTTTATTAGCGCGCAATTGCGGCTCGAAAACTCTCGTTTAGAACTGTGTCATTAAAGGGGAAGTGGACAATTGGACAATTTCGTTCATCACCACAAGAAACCACATCATTTCGAAATCGCATACGAATGCTGAAAATCAATATACCTATCTATTTTGACTGACAATTATAAAACTAACCAAAGTAAGGTTCATACTTGTTGCCAGTTAAATCGGGATAGATAAGCCAACTTTCACAGATTGCATGGCAACGTTTGAAGTAAATTTGAGAATACTATCGTCATCCAGAAACAACTCACGAGTAATCTCTTCATATCGCTGCATACTGGCTGCTGTAACAATTAGTACAAAATCCTTCTCTCCGGCAACATAATAACATTGCTGAACTTCCGGATGATTGGTTACTTTGTTCTTAAAGCGATCAATAACTGATGCGCCTCCTTTTACCATAACGATTTCCACAACAACCGTGACAAAACCACCTAGCTGGCTGGCATTAACTATTGCTACCTCTTTATCGATAACACCGGTTTCTTTTAGTTTTTTGATCCTTCTCTGAATAGCCGTAGCCGAAAGACCAATTTCAATCCCAAGTTCTTCCGATGTTTTCTTGTTGTTGGATTGTAAACTGACGAGTATTTGCCTATCAAAATTATCCATATGCAGTTTTTCCTCGTAATAGTAAATATTATGCAGTATTTGAGATTATATGGGTAAGAAAGGCTGCAATACAAACTATGTATAGACATACACTAGATTGACCAACAACGTAGGGATAAGACTCATGGTAATCAGTAAACAAAAATTCAATCTAGGGATATTATTGGGAGTAATCGCCTCATTAATATGGGGAAGTTGGCCTGTCATCTCTGAAATTGCCACTACACACGCTCTCTCGCCGATAGATATTACATCACTTCGATTTACCATCGCTGGTGCGGTATTATTACCTGTCCTCGTTTATCAATCAGTAAGTCTGCGTTTGATTTTGACGAAAGGCGTTTTTTTGGCAATAGGGGCAGGAGCACCCTACGTGCTTCTCGGCACCTACGGTATTGAGCTTTCTTCCAGTGCTCACTTTGGCACAATAGCCCCAAGCTCAATGCTGGTCTTCTCTTCCTTCGGTAGTGTTCTGTTCTTCAAAGAAAAGTTAGCCTTTTCAAGATGTATGGGCATAACAGCCATTATTGTTGGGGTTACCGTAATAGGGGTAGTCAATTTCAATCGCCTCAACCCAGAGATCCTACTAGGCGATTTAATGTTTGTAGGGTGCGGTGCACTGTGGGCCTCTTTCACACTGTTTAGTAAGTACTGGCAGCTAAACTCATGGGTTGCGACAGCAATGGTCTCAGTTGTTTCAGGTGTTGTGTGCGCCCCTTTTACTATAGAAGTAATTAAAAACAATCCGATTGAGTTATTGATCTATCATGGCATCTATCAGGGTATTTTAGTCGCTATCCTAGCCCTCTACTGTTATTCAAAAAGTGTTGCTATTTTAGGAGCAGCCAGAGGTGCAATTTTTGCATCGTTAGTCCCACCTGTTTCACTGATCTTAAGTTATATCGTTTTAGATGATTTGATGACCACTAATGAAATCATTGGTTCAGTGATTATCTGCGTAGGTATGTCTCTAGCTCTCGGTATTATAAAGCTGAATCGTTCAGGCTTATCGATTAAACAAAGCAGCTCAATTTAAAGCTAATATAACTCTTGATTTAAATAATATTTCAACTTGAGTTGTTGAATAAATATTCATGTATAGAGGTGCTATTATTCTGTCAGGAAATGCAAAGTTCTGGGAGTTTCCAAGCACCTTTTCTAAATCGCCATTCATGACCAAAAATACTGTGATTCCAGCGGGTTGATAGATCACCGAATAAATGCACTAACAAACTTCGGGGTATAAACAAGTTACGTGACGGCTCGCAGTAGGTTCTTTGGAAATTGAGTTCCTGTAGCAAGGGGATAAACGCCTCTAGGCTCTTTGCATTCTCATCGCCAGAAAACTATTGGTCAGCAAACCGACTAGGATAATGAAACCACCTATTACAGTGTAGATCGGTGGTATTTCACCGAAAGTCATCCAAATCCAGATTGGTCCAAATACCGTTTCAAGTAATAAAAAAAATCCAAGATGAACTGAAGGAATAATGCTTGAAGCTTTTGCCAATAGTGATAAAGCTATAAACATGACTACCGCACCTTCTAATAATATTAAAATTAATTTATCACCAGCGACATGAAAATCTAGATTAAAGTAGAAATAGAGAAATATGGCAGCAACAATAGAACCAAATGATGGTGAAAGTGAGACGTTAATGTTACTTTTACGACCAACTACAAAAGCAGAAGCCATACAAATTGCGGTAGCAAATGCAGTCAAATCTCCAATTGATAAAGTCAGCCCTGTACTACTACCAAGCATAACAGTTATTACACCGAGCATTGAAATAATAAAACACATTAAGGTCGACAGGTTAATGCTTTCTTTTGTGAAAATCCTGGATATCACAGCCGCCCATAAAGGTGCAGTGCTTATTATAAATAACATGTTCGAGATTGATGTGAGCATCACAGATACGGGGAATAATATAGATGATAAACCATAAAAGATAGAAGATAATATAAAGTATTTATTTGTAAGGTTAATCTTTTGATAACTTTTTGATGAGAATAGTAGTTGATAAATTAGGATTAATATAGCTGGTAAACTCATAGAAACTGATCGCCAAAAAGCCATACGCTCTGGAGAAAAATCGATGGCTTTTATAAATACAGTATCAAAGCTCAGGACAATACCGCCGATTGTTGCTAAGACATAACCATTTTTAGACATGTTGAATTTCCTTCGTGTTTTTAATTAACAACTTTAATAAAATATGGGTGCAATCAATTTTTTTAACAGTAGATTTCCTCTAATGAAACAAGGAATATGATAGATATTTTGGTTCGGAATAAGTTTTTTCACTGTAATAGTGAAGGGGATTCAGACATATTTAGTAAGTTAGTCATGTTGGATTCAACCACAATGAATGGTGTTTCATAGTCAGTTGGTGATAAAATATTAATAGCTAAACTAGCTAACTTTTTTTTAACATAATAATCAATCCTGAATATTGCAATATTGATAAAATCCTTACCGAGATAGATTTTTTTAGCCAATTTACTGAGTTGATATAAACTTTGAGTTCCCGATTCAGAGATGCTAGCGACATCAACAACCGATTGATATTTTGAATTATTATTTACACACAAGATGCCAAAACCCACTTCAATTGCTAAATGTTTATGCAATGGAAAGAACATAATGTCAGCACCTAAAGCTTCATGATGATATCCAATTGTACCAATTGATTGAGCTGCATCTACAATACTTGATTTCGAAGATATATTACAAACAATTGCATTAATGTTCCAATTCCACCTGGCATGACAATGAACATATCTGAATATCGTGAAAATGCCAGTTTTCTAGTCATAAAATATTTAAATTTTATACCTATTTTTTATGAGAAAGTATATCTGACTCAAATGGAAGAGATATGTTAAGGCCAATTGATTTTTTTTGGAATCTGCTGCGCCTTCTATTACTGCCTCCATTATTCCAGATCCTCCGCCAGAAATAATTTGATAACCTGCGGCAGAAAGCTTATTTGAAAGCTCAAATGCTTTATTATAATAGAAGTCGCCTTTATTTATTCTAGCGCTACCAAAAATAGCAATGCCATTTTTTATTTTAGTCTCATGATAATCGATGGTTTCGATTTTATTTAATATGATATTCTTCATAGCAATCCTTCATCAATGTGTAGTTAATATATATGAATTGCATAATGTTTAAAATCGTATTAAACTAAACTATCGTTTAGTTTTGCTATACACAATGTGTTCATAATGAAAAGAGATCTACCACCATTAAATTCACTCCGAATATTTGAAATGATTGCAGGCTATCCAAGTTTCTCAAAGGCTGCAGAAGAAAACCATATGACTAAAGGCGCCATAAGTCAGCAGATAAAGATTCTTGAAGATTGGTATGGGATTACTTTATTTAATCGGAGTAAGGCCGGAATTGAACTTACTGAAGTTGGGAACATTCTTTTAAATAAGTGCCAATCCGTATTCTCAGAATTGGAGTTCATTTCAGTAAACATAAAAAGATCAAGCCCAAGAACAGTGCTTGAACATAGGTTGTTCTACAAGCCTGTTAAGTAACTGGATATTGCCCAAGTTAAAAGATTATATCAATAATAATGAAGATTTTAAATTTTCCTTTACTTCTTCAAATAGTATTAGTTCAGTATATAATGGCTCTATCGACTGTCTTATTTCTGGTGATAATATATCAATTAAACCAGGTTTTAGAAAAATCACATTACTTAAGTGTAAAGTTGGACTAGTCTGTTCATGTGGTTATTACAAATCAGTTGTAGAGTATTTGGAACCAATTACCGTGGTTAACTCAAAGAGTAAGGAATATGCTTGGTTTGAATGGTGTGAAAAAATGAATTTAAATTTTGAAAATGTTAACCATATAGTCTTAGACACATTGTCTTTGGCATTGGATACTGTAAAAATGGGTGTTGGTGTAACCATAGCACCTTCATTTATAGTAAATTCATCGATAGAAAAGAATGAACTAGTAGCACCATTTGGTTTTCACGACTCTGACTGTGAAATTTATTTATATGTTCCAGACCATTTGCCTTTACTTAAAGATCGAAAACTACAAAATGTGGTAAATCATATAAAAATTCCTGATAATTCCTGATATTTAAATATGTGAATATAATCACCAAACAAAATCTATACTCATGATGTCGATTGGCGATGAAGTTAATCAAGCCTTCGAATTTAGCGCCCTAAAAACTCGGGTTGCTCAAACCGAGACCGACAAAACCGGCCATCGTGTGAACTTGTGAAGTTTATCCCCAGAAACATCCATACTCATCAGAATCAAGGATATGAATAAATTCATCTAATGTTTTCACATGTGTATTTGGTTCGTAGCTGTACCACTTCAAATCAGCCCTCATCCAATAGATTTTCCAACACTGTGATGTTTTAATATAAGTAGATTTAGCAATTGGATGCTCATTTACTATAGAGGGATCTTTCCAGTCAGGTCTTATTTCAAAAATTTCTATACTTTGACCCGATATCCGATAACTAATATCCAGCTTTTTTCTTAGAGATGGTTTTGGCCTGCGTGATTCAATATATGTGCCAATAATCTTTTCATAGCGCTTTTGTTCAAATTCAGAAAATGCCATAACCGCTCCAGTAATAAATGATGTGGTTTTAGTTTATCGGATATTCGCTCGAAAGTGCATGACGGTCAGGTGATTCGCTGAGAGGCGACTGACATACCTGTTTCCGTTTCTTGAGCCGGACACTGACATTGATAAGAGTATTGAGCTCTTCAGGCAGGTGAGGAAAATGTCCCTCTGCTATTTGCTCAAAGATAGCAAGCGAACCGGGATAAATCAGAACTTCATGACCTGCATGAATCATAAAACATGTCTCAGCCAATTCTTCAAGAACATATTGTGACGATAGCGATACAGCCCTTTCTGTCAGCTCATTTTCACTCATTGCCCGAGCGATAAATTTTCCGGAAAAACGATTCACTGCCAATTTGAATTCTGAATTATCGTGATACTCTCGGCGCAAATGATCTAAATAAGATTGTACCCGTTCGTTATGGCAGATATGAGAACCTTTTATAAGATTGAGGGAAAGTTGCGGATGGTTTTTTTCCAACAGGTTCCTGTGTCGTTCTATGTATTCTTCCCCCATTTGTAGCGCTGCCTTTTTTGCTTCGTCTTCTGCGAAACCTTCCCTGATTTGCAGGGTCAGTCTGTGAATATAATCACCAAGCAAAAATGTACACTCATGATGTCGATTGGCGATGAAGTTAATCAGGCCTTCGAATTTAGCGCCCAAAAAACTAGGGTTACTCAAACTGACACCGACAAAACATTTGGGTTTACGCTTCAGATAGTCTCTTCTGGTTTTTGGTGAAACTTGCTGTATTTCTCCCTTGTACTGATGCTGATATGTCATGAAACTCCGAAACTCCTTATGAAAAATTCAAATACAATAAAATTAATGAGATACAATATACTTTATCTCATTAATCGGAAAGAAATTACTTCCTTGTGAGCTTCTGGTGGACTTACCGGGTTTGCTATTTTTTGCGGTCTGTCTTGATGACGCAGAACCATAACCACACCACTAATAATTCATATTCCTCCCCAGAAAACATCGGGTCAGGTCGTTCGTTCAGAATAAAAAATAGATGCAAATTGAGTTACTAAACCGTCTAGTCATTACCAACAGCGTTTTTGAATGAAATAAGTAAAACAGAAGAAATCATTAGAAACTTATAATTAATACCTGAATTTGAGACTGTTCATCATTCTGTATCAGATTGATTCAAATCGAGCCGCAACCGCGGCTCGAAAACTAAATCAACCAATCAATCATTACACCAAATCTGATTCATCTGACTCTCCATGATAGCGCACGTAATGGGTGGTAATCAGATTATTCAGATACAGCAGCACGTTGCGCAGTTCTTGACTATTGTGCCGCTGTTCGGCTTCAAATATTTCTTCTAACTGACGCAGGTATTCGCGGGCTTTTTGGGCGAATTGGTGATCGTAAGGGATGGTCTCGTACATAGTAGATACTCCGTGAGTTACTTTTTACCACCACACAAAGTTCCTACGCTCTGAGTGGTGAACTGAAACAAGGTGTAGGAATACCGCACTCACGATACGGCCAGCAGAAGCTGCCTTGTCCAGCCCACCATAATTCAGATGTGCTGAAGCCGTACATAATAAAAAACCAACATAAAGTTAGCAATCACATATGTTGTGAGTTGTTACGAGTTCCTACGCCCGACACCGGATTTTGCCAGTGCAGAGCGTAGGTTATTTGTTTTTGGGAAAATAAAAGTATTAAAAAAGTATGAGATTTTGGGTGTGGGTTCTCAAAACAATCAGCGATGAGCGTTTCAGCGAATTTGGGGACAGTCAGATTAGGAAAAGTATGTTGATACCTTGGTTGTTTGTATGGGATTTAGAAACTCCCAACTCTCACTTTTTTAGCGAGATCTGAGTTAGTGACTTTGTAAAATCGTTTCCCAGTATTATCATAGCCCCAACTAAAGTATGTACCTGATGCAAAGTGAATAAAGAAAAGACGAGGCTCTCTTAAGTTACCCCTAACGTTGAGTTCAGCTACATTAGCGTGGTTAGCCAAATGCTTCATCCCACGCCATGCTTCGCTATGACTAACTAAGTTATGATCTATTTTACTAACAAAAGAGAAATCTTGGTCGAAAGACAAGTTAGTAAAAATAACGCTATAAGGTAGCCTAAAAACTCTAGTTTTGCCTTTGCGTGAGAGTGTAAATTCACTTTGGTTGTAAGTCACTGTTTGCCAAAGCAAACGGGAAGTTTTCTTTACGAATTGGAGTTCAGGATCAATATGTTTAACTTCGATTCCAAATGGTTTTGGCACAAAGCCAGCATCAATCAAATGCTTGCGTGGATAAGCTACGAAATCGGCATATACTTGATTTTCTGTAATTAAATGAGTTCCAGAAACTTCAGAATACAAATAGAAATCGGGACTTAAATGCTTAATAAGCCAAGATTTAAGACCTTTTTCATCAATAGCTAAAGGACTACCAGCTTTTTTAGTATGCTGAAGTTTTAACTCTTCAGCAAAATTAGCCTGAAGAACTTCTTTAGCCGCCCCCTCGCCCAGAGCACTCCTGATATCGGAAAGCAATAAGGTCAACTTTTTTTCAAATTCTTGCTTTGCTATCTTTCGTTCTTCAAAGTTCATTGTTGCCTTTTTGGTCGTGAGCCCTAACAGTTATTATACAAATATAGCCTATATAAAATTGTGAGAAATTACAGATACCATTTAATTAACATACTGTTTTATAAGTCTTAAACTTCCCTGAATTCACAAGTTACAGAAGATGTCTGTATACATTTTCTCTACTAGATGCATATTCTGCTATTAGGAAAAATAGGTCAAGAACTAACATAAGACAGTGGTCAGGAACCTAGGCCCAATACATTCCGGGGCACAAACTAATGATTACCTCACCGTTTTAATCATCAAAACCTTCTCGCAAATCATACACCTATGATGCACCGGATGTGATTCAGTCCCGCGAGCTGTCCGGTGGCGTGGTGTTCTGCTGGGAGTACAGGGTAGGTGGTTGGTCGGTGGAAGATCACAGCCATAGAGCAAATATTGATTTGAATCATATTATTGATATAAAAAGCAAATAGTTAGAATGAGTTCTCTATAATTAAAAAAATACAACTTGATTAACCTTGAGGTATTGATGAAACATCTCAGTTTACTTGCTCGTTTTAGTGCCGCAGGCTTTATGTCGATTCTCTTGGTCTGCTTTTTATTTATCTGGGGCGCGGTGCGTTTAGCTCAGCAGTTATCGGATGACTTTATTTTTACAAAGATGGCCGGGTTGGAACAACAGGTACAGTTTCAAATCGATTCGATCCTGTCCAAAAGTCAGTTAGCGGTAGATACGATTGCCGCTTTGCCTGACGTCCAAAAGGCCGTCGCACAGCATGATAAGAATAAATTGAGTGAGCTGTTTGATGCGCAATGGCCACATATCCGGGCATCGGGAGTCAGTCAGTTTCAATTCCACATTCCGCCGGCCGATTCACTCTACCGGGTTCATAAACCGGGAAAAAGTGGTGATGATTTATCGTCTTTTCGCCATACGGTGGTTGATGTCAATACTTCGCATCGGCCTATCTCCGGAATTGAAGCCGGTGTTGCTGGGCTCGGTCTGCGTTATGTTGCCCCGATCAGTTTTGAAGGGAAACCTGTCGGTAGTGTCGAATTCGGGATGACATTGAACCGGGAGACCTTCGCGAACTTACTCAGAGATGAATTGACGGATGTAGCGATTCGCGTCCGGAAAAACAATGGATTGAAGGATGTGGTCACTCCCCGGACGGGAGATGTGCCGGTTTTGACGCCGGAGCAATATCAGCAGGTTATTTCCGGTCAGACGATGGATATCCGTTCAGAGCAGCAAGGTCATGAAACGGCCATCAGAGTTTTCCCGCTGAAAGACTATTCCGGAAAAGCTATCGGGGTGGTTGAAGTCAGCTATCGTATCTCCCAGTTACAAGCGATGATTTGGTCTGATATCGTGATGATGATGATATACGGGCTGATCAGTGCATTCGTCGTCGCAGGGGGATTGATATGGATGACCCGTTACTCGATCCGTCCGATGAAGGACATCATTGATGCCATCGAAAAAATGGTTGAAGGACAACAAGGGTTAGATGCCAGACTGGAAGAAGGTGGCCCTCGGGAGATAGAAAGCCTGACCCGGGTTTTCAATCGTTTTTGCGATAAGTTGCAGGCGACTTTTTACCAAATGTCAGATGCGATCAATCATATGGTCGTCCAGTCAGAGCATTTATCGAACGAATCGGTGATAACCGACAAAGGGATGAAGGAACAAAAAGATCAGCTTACCTATGTGTCAACAGCGATGACGGAAATGACGGCAACGGTACATGATGTTACCCGAAATATTGTGCAGGCCGCCGACAGTACATCGCAGGCAAATGATCAATCTCAGGTCAGTAAAGAAGTTCTGCAAAAAGCTATCAATCAGATGCTTCAACTGGACGAATCCATTCATCAGATCGGGGATCTGAGTACTCAGGTTCATGACGCCAGTACTTCAATCGCATCGATTCTCGAAGTCATACAAAATATTTCTGAACAGACGAATTTATTGGCACTGAATGCAGCAATTGAGGCTGCCCGTGCGGGAGAGCAGGGACGGGGATTTGCTGTCGTTGCCGGTGAAGTGAGAAATCTGGCACAAAAAACGCAGGAATCAACGGAGGAGATCCGCCAGAAAATCACGATTCTGGAAAACAGTGTGAATGCTACGATTGTGGTGATTCAGTCCAGTCAAGAACAGGCTCGACAAAGTGTCGATAATGTTCAGGTCGCCGGTGGGGCAATCTCTGAGATGGAACACTCTGTCGGGCAGATTAATGAGATGACGACTCAGATAGCGGCTGCCTCCGAACAACAAGTTCAGGTCTCCGATGAAGTGAATGCGAACATCAGTAAAATTCATGAGTTAGCCGAGACTACGGCCAGCTCTTCACTTCTGACTGCGAAACTATCAGCGGAGATTGCCAATGATGTGGAACAACTGAATAAATATTGTACCAGTTTCGGCGGTGATTCTGATGCACAGAAATTGAAACAGGCAAAGACATCCCATCTGGCATGGAAAACCATTATCCGCAGTTATCTGTCCGGATTAACGCAGATGGATCAGCAAGAAATCGTCTCTCATAAAGAGTGTCATTTTGGCCAGTGGTATGACGCGGTCGGTCGGCAGAAATTTAGCGGCATTCCGGCTGCGGCGGCAATTGATATGCCGCATAGTGAGATGCACGCAACCATCAAGAAAATTATTCAGGCCAAAGAAAGCGGTGACATGATTGAGGCTGATCGTTTATTTCAGGATATGGAAAAATATTCCTCTGATCTTATCGCACTGCTCGATGAAATTATTCTTCAGGTAGAGCAGCAGGAAACCGCTAGAAAACAAAAAAACTAAATTTTAAAACGAGCCGCGATTGCGGCTCGAAAACTAAATAAACGATGCGTTACCAAGCGTAATTGAAAGATGCATTAAACGAACGGCCCGGGTTGTAGTAGTTTGCAGTCCCTGAACCGACCACATACTGCTTATCCGTTACGTTTTGTACATGAAGTGACAACTGAACAGACTTTGACATGTGGTATGCAAATGCTGCATCAAAAAGTGTTGCCGAGTCGCTTTTCCCTTTATTCGCGGCATCAAAGTAATACGTACCTACATAGCGTGCCCCTAAACCAATATCCATGGTTTTATTGGGCAGGGTGTAGTAACCCCATACAGAAGCGCTATGATTTGGGACTGTCGCGAATTCATTGCCGTCTAGCACATCACCGCTTCTTGTACTGCCTCGAATCACTTTCGACTTCGTGTAGGAGTATCCTCCCGTGACATTGAAACTGTCGGTTACTTCGGCTTTGACTTCCAAATCGAGGCCACGGACACGTGTTTCACCAATGGTTTCGCGTTCAATGGTTCCATCACCCTGAATAATCGCCATGGTCACATCATTCTTTTCAAGATTGTAAACCGCCGCTGAGAACAGCGCATTCATACTCAGTGGTGCAAACTTCACCCCCGCTTCTAGCTGCTCGCCTCTTTCCGGTTTCACGCCAATACTTGGCGGTGCAACAGACTCGACCTGACTGATATAGGTTGACCATTCTGATGTCACTTTTACGGTAAACGCACCGCGCAACGATGTTTCAGAGAATTCACCACTTGAATCGCGGTTACTGATATCACGGCTCGTTAAATCCATATAGTCATGACGAGCACCCAATGTCAGGATGTATCGGTCATCCCATGATAAATTCTGCTGAATGAAAACCGATTTTGTCGTCTCATCCTGATCATTTTTGCTGTAAGGCGCACCGATTGTCGGCATGCCAGAATATGATGGACTGTCGATATTGATGCTGCTTGTCGTTCCATAAACGGATGCATCTTGAGTCGACGCATCACGGTATTCCAAACCGATTAAGGTGCTGCTATCGATATGTTCAAAACTTGCATCGTATTGCAGAATCGTATTGCCAATGAGTTGCTTGGAGTGCGTATCGGTTCCGAAATAGTAACGAGCGATATCACTACCTGTTCTTCCTTCGTAATCATACAAATAGACATAGCCGAAATCATCTTCGAGTTTGCTATAGCGCAAGTTACCGCTGAATGAGATGCCGTTGTCAAAATAATGTGTGATTTGCGCTGTAATGTTCGTCCGTTCAACATCGTGTTTGTTGTAATCGGGCTCACCATAAAATTCACTGCGGCTGTATTCTCTGTCCAAGGGGTAACCACCACTGTTCGGCGTGGTATCTCGGTCAAGATAGTCAACGATAAGGGTGGCTGTCGTTTGTACTGATGGCTGCCATGTTATCCCGCCCATGAAGAACTGAGCGTTATCTTTTGAATGATCGTATTCAAGATCACCGTCTTTTACTTTCGTGGTAAAGCGATAGGCGAGCGTTTCCGACTCGTTCAGGGTATCCCCAAAATCCAAGCCAATTTCTTTATGATCAAAAGAGTCGTAGGAAACATAGCTGCTGCCGAAGCGTTTAAATTTCGGCTTTTTACTGACAAAGTTCACGGAGCCGCCCGGATCAGCAGGACCAAACAGGGTCGAGTTTGCCCCGCGAATGACTTCAACACGTTCATAAGCATAAGGGTCTTCGCGCACGCCACGCATTGAGCCGAGTGTCATGCCGTCACGATACGTGGTTGCCTGATAACCACGTATCATAAAGTAGTCATTGCGATCATCGGAGCCGTAGTAATCTGTCACCAACCCCGGGGAATACTGCAAAATTTCTTCAGTCGTCGCTGCGTTACGCTGGTTGATCTCTTTTTCGGTGATAACAGAAAGCAATGCCGGGGTATCTTGAATATTGGTTGCCACTTTACCGCCAACCCATAATTCTTCCGCGACTGTGGTATCGGCATCCTCTGCGATGGGCTGCCCATAAACCGTAATGGTGTTTACACGATAAGCCTGGTCTTCTTGAGCGTGATCTTCTTTAACACGATCTTTTTTAACACGATCATCTTTCACTTCTGTATCAACAGACGCATAAACAGCGCCTGAATAAGAAAGAACAGGAACGAAACAGAGGAGTAGGTGCATTGCACGCCAATGCGCCTTACCACTTCTAATATTTGCCATTTTTTAATAATCCTATACTGCTAGTTTTTATTGTTATTTAATACTATTGATAATACAAATGATAATGCTTACTATTTGTGATAAATTAAATTGATATATAGTTATCAACCGATGCCGGGAGAGAAACAACCTCATGGAGCTACGCCACCTCAAATACTTTTTAGCGGTCGCTGAAACACAAAATATTCGTTTAGCCGCCCAAAAAGTGCACGTTACTCAACCGGCCATATCAAGAAAAATCAAAGAATTAGAAACAGAGTTGGGCGTTTTGTTATTTGACCGCCAGCCGAAAGGATTACGTCTGAATCGGGCAGGAAAGGCTTATCAAAAACAGTTAGGCGCAATCATCAGACAAATTGACGACGCCAACGAGCATGTGCGTCAGTTTACCCATACGCATGGCTCTCTTGCTTTGGGCGTTCATGACTTCGTGCTGTGGGAGGGCGAGATGAATCAGTGCGTGAGCCAGTTTTGCCATGATAACCATGACGTTGAACTTGAGGTGTATTCAGATACGCCAATCGTGCTGCTGAAACGATTAGAGCTTGACCAGATTGACGGGGCTTTTTTGTATCACTTTTCTGAGTTGTCTTCAGAATACGTGGTACAACCTATCGCTCAGGACAAGTTAGTGCTGGCTTATCCTGCGAGCTGGGGGAGAACCATCTCACCATCAACGACAGTTGAAGCGCTCAACCTATTGCCGGCGGTTCGCTTGCCAAGAAGTGTGGATCCTTACTACTTCGATTGGCAAGAAGCGCTGTTTCACGAGATCGGCTGGACACCAGCAGTCACTCAATGGGCACACGGAGAAAGCACCATGCTTGGTTTGGTCGCAGCCGGTAATGGTGTCGCAATTGTCAATGAGCGCCACTTTACCCGGTCTTCGAATATGATCTGTTATACGTCGCTGGATGTTGTACCACATACATCACCGCTGAGTTTTGTCTATAAAAAAACGTCGGATAATCCTGCACTGATGGCATTTTTGCAGTGCCTTTCCAACCAAGCGTGTCTTTCAGATCGTGTTGGTGGACGTTGTTCTGCTGCGGTGGCTATTTCAGTTTGTGTCGGCCGATCGGAATCATCATCGGAATATTCGACACCGGGTCAATCATGATATGGTTGTTCAAACCAAATACTGCTTGAATGGTCTCATTCGTCAGCACTTTTTTGGGCTCACCATGTGCGTGAACCTGCCCGTTGATCATTGCAAGCAGATGGTCTGAATAACGGGCAGCTAAGTTGAGATCATGCAAAACCATCACGATGGTAATGCCACGTTGCAGGTTCAAATCCACCAGTAAATCCAACACTTCGATTTGATGCGTCACATCTAAAAACGTCGTCGGTTCATCGAGCAGCAAAATATCTGTCTCCTGAGCCAGCGCCATTGCAATCCAAACGCGTTGACGCTGTCCGCCGGAGAGCGCATCAACGTCTCTGTCGATCAGGTCTGTTAGCTTGGTGACTTCCAGCGCATTCGCGATCGCGACATCATCTTGCTTGCGCCAGCGTGACATGATCCCATGATGCGGATGACGCCCACGGCTGACGAGATCACCAACCGTAATACCTTCAGGGGCGATCGGAGATTGAGGCAGCAACCCCAATGTTCGCGCTAATGTTCTTGTCGGGCTTTGATGGACCGATTTTCCATCAAGCAGCACTTGCCCTTGAGACGGGGCCAGTAAACGAGACAGGGTTTTTAACAGTGTTGACTTGCCACAGGCATTCGCCCCGACAATCGAGGTAATTTTTCCCGGTGCTATCTTGAGCGAGAGATCTTTAACGATCGTTTTTTCGCCATAACCGGCAGACAACTGCGTTACCACAAGTTCATGCGCTTTTGTCATAAAGACCCCCCGTTACGATTCACGCGAATAATGAGATAAATGAGGTAGGGGGCTCCTAAAGCGCCCGTTATCACACCGACCGGATAGCGGCTTGGAAGAAGAAACTGCCCAATGTAATCGCCCGCCAACACTAATACCGCCCCGACTAGTGCAGCAGGAATGAATCGTGTGCCGTTAGAACCGACAATACGCGCAGCGATTGGCCCGGAGAGAAATGCCACAAAAGCGATAGGGCCTGTCACGGCGGTGGCAACCGCAATTAAACCGACAGCACATACTATAACGATGATGCGGGTGACGGTGATATTGACACCCAGAGCCGCTGCGGTGTCATCGCCCAGCCGTAATGCCTCTAAGGATTTTGTCCGGCTCAGGAGCAGACCGCCAAAAATAACCAATGACATCAACAGTGGCATACTTTGATCAATCTGTACGGAATTGACGCTGCCCGTTAACCAACGCATCGCTTCTTGCAGATCCCAAGATGAGGCTTGCGACAGAAGATAGGCGATATAACTTTCAATCATTGCGGAAACACCAATCCCGACCAGAATCAGCCGCGTCCCGGCGACACCATTTTTATAAGAGAGACCATAGACGGCCAGTGCAACAGCCAAACCGGCCAAAATTGAAAAAATAGCAACAGCAGAACCATTCATATCCAGCACAATGATGGCAAATACTGCTGCCGCACTGGCTCCGGAACTCACCCCGACGATATCAGGGCTGGCTAAAGGGTTACGTAGCATGGTTTGAAATGTGACACCGGCTAAGCCAAAACTCATGCCGACCAATAGCGATATCATCGCTCTGGGGAATCGCAAATACCCGACGGTGAAACTCGCGCCGGGGATTGTTTCACCTTGTAACACGCTCCAGACGACTGACGGAGACGTATACGATTGACCTAAGACCAGCGTTAAGCACCAAGCCGCTGCCGCTAAAATCAATAAGCTTATGGTGATCAAAGACCAGCGTCGCATGCGTTGCTGGCGGGCCGTTCTCACTCGTTGTAAAAGAAGCAATTCAGCGGACATCACAATTCCCTAACACGCTGACGGCGCACAATCCAGATGAAAAATGGGGCACCAATAAATGCAGTGACCACGCCTACAGATAATTCACTGGGGCGGGAAATGATACGTCCCATAATGTCTGCAAGCAGGAGTAAACTGGCACCGCCCACCGCAGAGAAAGGCAATAGCCAGCGATGATCCACCCCCACAAACAGACGGCAACAATGCGGCACGACCAACCCGACAAAGCCGATAGGCCCGCAAATTGCGGTGGTCGCGCCACAGAGCAGAACCGCCCCCAGTCCGGCGGCACTTCGAGCCAAAACTACGTTTTCACCCAAACCAGCGGCGAGTTCGTCTCCAAGCGCTAAACTGTTTAATTTTCTTGCAGTGAATGCCGTGATGACTAACCCGACAAGTAAGAAAGGCCAAACGAGACTCATGGTTTCGAATGTCGCCCCCCCGACACCGCCGATCTGCCAGGATCTGGCTCCGCCAGCGATGTCATTGCGTGGCAATACCACTGCGATGGTGAAACACGATAAAGCGGCTGATGTTGCCGCACCTGCTAATGCTAGCTTAAGTGGTGTTGCGCCACCTCGTCCCATTGAGCCGATGGTATAAACAAATGCGGCGGTGAGAGCCGCGCCTAAAATGGCCATCCAGACATAAGTCTGGATCTGATTCATGCCCAACCAAGCCAGTCCCACGACCACGAAAAAAGCAGCGCCAATGTTTACACCGAGAATGCCGGGGTCGGCAAGGGGATTGCGAGTGATACCCTGCATGACGGTGCCTGACAAGCCTAAAGAGGCACCCGCAATGACCGCTAAGACGGTACGCGGAATGCGCATTGCCACTGCGGCTTCACCCACCGTATTTAGGTTTCCTTGCAGTGCGCTGATGATTTCTTCCCATGTGACTTCTCTTGTCCCCAAGGCGACAGAGAGCAGGCACAAAAGCAATAAAACGATCACGAAAGCCACGAGAATCACCGAGCGCGACATCACAAAACTTCCCATAGTTGACGGATTGTTTTTGGCAACCGAGGAACTCATTGGGTTTTGCGTGCGGCCGTTGCCAACGCCTCTAGGTAATCATCCAATACCCATGATATAGATAACGGTGTTGGGTTGGCTGCGGTGGCTAACGGCCCATTGCCCAGCATGACAATTGAACCGTGCTTAACCGCATTCATTTTTGACATCAATGGGTTATTGGACAGTGGTTTTAACAGTGCTTCACCGCCGTATGTGACGAAGATATCGACATCATTAAATGCATCGATTCGTTCAATACTGGCTTCGCCGGAAAACTGCCCGGAACGACTCAAATCACGAATGCTTTGCGGTGAGACGAGGGTTAAGTCATTGAAAAATTTCACTCGTGTGTCGTTCGCGGTGTAAAAGTGCACCACACTCAAATCGGTCGGGTCTAAATGGGTAATAAACATGGCCGATTTTCCCTTCAGTTCCGGATACTTCGCTGTTCGCGATGCGATGTCTCGCTCAATACTTGCAATGAGCGCTTCACCTTCTTTCGCCATTCCCAGCCCCAGACTGTTGATGCGGATCATACTCCGCCAGTCAGTCGACCAAGGTGCATTCGGGTACGCCACCACCGGTGCAATCATGCTGAGGGTTTCGTAATCAGAACGGCTCAAACCAGAATACGCAGCAAGAATGACATCTGGTTGTGTTGCAGCAACTGCTTCGAAATCGATCCCATCCCCTTCATCGAACAGTGGCGGTGTTGGTGCACCAAGTGCATCGAGTCGCGCTTTTACCCAAGGCAGAACGCCGTCTCCGTCATCGTCGCCAAATGTCGCGGCAGCAAAGCCAACCGGTACGATACCAAGCGCCAGCGGCACTTCATGGTTCGCCCATGCGACCGTCGCAACCCTCACCGGTTTTTTCTGAATGATGGTCGTGCCAAAGGCATGCTGAATTTTGATGGGATATGTCACGCTATCGTCTGCCCAACTCAACGTAGTCGCGAAAGAAACAAGAAAAACGGTAAAAACGGCTTTGAGATTTAACATTCGATTGGCTTCGGTTTATGGCTGCAAATATCTAAGAGTGCATCTCGTCGAGATGGCATTTGACTCTGTCCTATGAGTTAGAACATGATAATGCAAACCAATTTCAAATGAAACTAAGTATCATTTACAAATAGTTTATGACCGATAACAAAAGAGAATGCCTCAAATGACGCAAATCACCACATTGGAACAATTAAGAGAGCTTTATCGCACGCTGCATCCACTCGCTGTTGCCAAAGAAATCCAACACATTGATCAGCATTCCCGCACATTCATTGAAAACAGCAGACTGTTTTTTCTCGCGTCAACCAACCAAGATGGTTTGTTAGATATTTCTCCCCGCGGTGGCGAAGCTGGGTTTGTCAAAGTCTTGGACAACAAAACGTTGGCTTTTCCGGACAGTCCCGGTAACAACCGTTTAGATACCTTAACCAATCTCATCACCAACCCCAAAGTCGGGTTACTGTTCATGGTTGCTAACATTGAAGATGTGGTGAGAGTGAAAGGGACTGCATCCATCCATGTTGATGATGACATCAGAGCGTTATGTCTTGATGGGAAAACAAGGCCAAAGCTGGTTGTCAAAGTGACGGTTGACGCACTGTTCTTTCATTGCCCTAAAGCGTTAATGAAATCCAAAATCTGGTGTAGTGAATCGTATATCAACCGAGAGTTTTTACCGTCTCTGGTGACGATTATTCAGGATCAGCAAGTCGAAAAAGAGCAGCGAGGAGGCGATTAAGCAACGAATTTATGGGCGTCAATCAATCAGTCAGTCATTACATGAAATCATTTCATGAATATAAATATTCAATGACTTTCTAATATGAATTTTACTCATGTTTGTGATGAAAGATTCTCAATATAATTTCTTGAATACTGTGGTTAAATACCTGCATGGATGTTTAGCAGTATAGAAGTCTAAAATGGCAAATATTACAATTTTGGATGGTGGGATGGGGCGTGAGCTGAAACGTATCGGTGCACCTTTTTCTCAACCACTTTGGAGTGCTCAGGCGCTGATAGAATCGCCAAAACATGTGAAGCAGGCTCACCAAGGTTTTATTGAGGCAGGCGCACAGATTATTACCGTCAATAGCTATGCTTGTGTACCTTTCCATTTAGGCGCAGAACGCTTTGCCAAACAAGGGGCGGAGCTTGCCAAAAAAGCGGCTCGGATTGCGCAAGAGGTCGCCTCTGAGTCCCAGCAAGAGGTCTTGGTCGCAGGGTCTATCCCGCCAGCGTTTGGTTCATATCGTCCTGACCTGTTTGAAGCTGCAAGCGCTTATGAGATCAGTTCGACGCTATTTGATGCCCAAGACCAGTATGTTGATATCTGGCTGGCTGAAACAGTGGCGAGTCTTGCGGAAGCGGCAGTGATCTCAAAGGTTTTAGCTCATACGGATAAACCGGTTTATATCTCTTTTACCCTGATGGATGAAGTGGACCGGCAATCCCGCCTTCGCTCAGGAGAATTGGTCACCGATGCTGTTGAAGCCTTATTCGCAACCAATGCTGCGGGGATCTTTTTTAACTGTTCGGTCCCTGAGGTCATTGAGCAAGCGATTTTGGATGTCAACCAAGTGTTGGAACGCTCAGGCAAGATACTGACCATTGGTGTATTCGCGAATAGTTTTACGCCGATCAAGTCAGGGCATCAAGCCAATGACACCATCCAGACACTTCGCAATGTTTCACCACAAGAGTATCTTGAGTTTGCTCAAAAATGGCATCAGCTAGGCGCGAGTATCATCGGTGGATGTTGTGGCATTGAACCAAGCCATATTAAAGCGTTAGCGACATGGAGAGACAGCGTTGAATAATCTCAACTTTGGACTCACAATTCCGGCCATCATCCTGGTATTGCTTCTGCTGGTTGTCTCTTCACTATACCCGGATTTGTCTCAGGCGATGGCCGGTGATGCCATGACTTTTGTGACAAATTGGTTCGGTTGGTTAGTCCAATTGGGGAGTTTAGCATTAGTGTTTTTTCTGTTTTGGCTTGCATTTTCTAAATACGGAGCGATTCGTTTAGGGGACGATAAGCCTGAATATTCAAACTTCTCTTATGGTGGCATGATCTTTACTGCGGGCGTTGGGGCTTCTCTGATATATTGGGGAATTGGCGAACCGATGTATAACTTGCAATCCCCACCATTGTTCGCAGACGCCAATAGTTACACCGCAGCCGCATGGTCGGTCACCTATTCAATGTTTCACTGGGGCATTACCGGTTGGGCGATTTACTGTTTTCCGGCGATTCCCTTTTCTTATGCCTTTTATGTCCAGAAGAAACGTACATTAAAGCTCTCAACGTTGTGTGAGCCGGTATTAGGTAAGAACCCTATTGTCGCGAAATGTATCGACTTGGTTGCCATCTTCGGCACGTTAGCTGCTTTTGCCAGTTCATTGGCGCTGACGGTGACGCTATTGAGTGAAGGCGTATCTCAACTGTTTGAGATTGAAAACAATTTGATGCTTCAAGGCAGCATCATCTTGCTGTTCGTCTTGGTATTGTTTGTGGTCATGCTGGTGGGGTTCAATCGAGGGATCAGCAAGGTTTCTGACTACACTGTCGTGGCGGCCATCTGCTTTGCACTGTTCGTGTTATTTACGTCAAACGCCCCCTTTATTTTAAATAACGTCACCGATTCTTTTGGAGTGATGTTAGACAGTTATTTCCGGATGTCATTATGGACCGACCCGGTGCAGCAGAGTGGTTTTCCTCAGAGTTGGACGCAATACTATTGGTTCTGGTATTACGCTTATCTCATCATGATGGGGTTATTCATTACCCGTATATCAAGAGGTCGTACAATCCGTGAAGTGATTTTGTACACGATATTTATGGGGTCGTTGGGATGTGCATTCTTTATCTCTATCTTTGGCGGGTATGCAGTTTGGGCTCAGCTTCTTGGCGGCTATCCGGTGCAAGACTGGATGAGCGAGGGCGGACTAACCTTTGCCGTTGTTTCACTTATCCAAACCCTGCCGGCGAAAAATGTCATTTTAGCCGTGTTCTTAGTGATTCAGTTCTTCTTGATGTTAACCACGATGTCGAGTGCGAGTGTGGCTACGGCTATGCTGACGACGAATCAGTTATCGTTAAGAGGTGACCCGGATAACAAAGTAAAACTCATGTGGGCAGGGGCAATCGCACTCATCAGTTTCAGCGTTTTCTTGTGTGGTGGCGGCATTGATACGATTAAGTCACTGTGCGTTGTCGCAGGACTCCCTATGATGTTTGTTTATGCTATTTTGGTGAAGCAACTACTGATGCAACTTTCAAACGGTCAGGTACAACAGGGGCAATCCGAGGAATTAGTCGAATATCAAGAGTTCATGCCTTAATGGTCAAATGAAAAATATTCCTTAGCTTATGAATGGGATACGGCATAGTTTTAGAACAACTCAATTCAATGTAAAACTACAGATCGCGATCGACATATAATTAAACCTAAGGAATATAGAGTGATGAATGATCTATTTTATACACACCCAATATCATTGGATAAATTATTAATATAATAGATGTACTTTATCTTAAATTACTAAAAAATAAAAAATGCCGAGTAGAGTATTAAGATGTAATACTCTACTCGGGACTTGCCTGAGAATACAGTAGCACGCCCTATATATTTATTTTTATATAGATAAAGATAAAATTAACTATAGCATTGTATAATGTGATTAATTTTTAACTTACTAGCATATTATAGCTGGGGGTTTTAAAATAAGTATTTGACGGCAAATTGATAATCATCAGCTGCATCGACAGCCTCTGAATTATATGAGCCTGAAGTCTTACTATAATCACCATATGCTCTTACCGCTGCAGGATCCCAAGCATTTTTATCAAGGCTATTAATGCGGTATTCAAAAGATACACTCAAATGTTGATTGAAGTTGTATATAGCACCCAATGTTGTTGAATTATGAGAATCTAGACTTTCCCCATTGACATCAACCGTTTGTTTTTCCCAAGTAGTAAGTAACCCGAAACCATTGGTAAAAGTATAGCGTAATGCAGTTTCTATACCTTTATGATCTACACCATTCGTTAGAAAATTAGTTCCCTTAGAAGCAGTTACGGCTGCATACCAAGAAGAATCATCATACTTTAAACCTGTTAAATATAATTTAGGATCACTCGTACTGACACCTGCTGTACTTTGAGGACGATTACCATTTATAAATCCAGCGCCGACAGACATATGCATTGGTAAGTCATATGTCATCGCTAAATTATACGCGCTATTGTCTTTATCTAGGGTACTCGTATCTCTTTTAGTCTTAAATTTATAACTTGCTAGAATATGTGCTTTCCCGAATACGCCAGAATATTTCAATACATCACTTGCTCTTGCTGATGCAAAACGGTCAGTCCCCAATCCTAAAGCAGCGCCTGTATATCCATCTGTATAGCCAATATCTGTCCATCCAGTGAAAGTATCTGCATTAGGACTCCATTGACGGCCAAATGTAAATGTTCCGATATCCTTCACACCAAGCCCAATAAAAATTAATCTGGTACGGATGTTAGTGCCTTGTGCATCACCAGCATTTCTATTATCTGAGCTGTTTACATTTGATGCAAAATTTTGCTCACTATCCGGGTTATTTAATTTAAATTGAGCCTCATATCTACCTATGGCAGTCAATTTTTCGTCGATGGCTGTTTTAGCATCTACGCCAAATCTTAAAAAGTTATTACTACCATAGTTTGCACTATTTTTTTCATTACCAAAGAAATGTCCGGCATACGCCATGCCAGTTAATTTTACATCATTATCATTATCCTTAATAAGTTGATATGCTTGTAATTGTGGCGCGATAAAAACAAGTGAAATAGTGACAGCGAGAGTATTTAATTTAATGTTCATAGCTTACCTTTTCTAGTGTGTTTGTCATGTCTTTAGATATAATTATTTTTCATCAAAACCAATCAACGTTACTGCAATTGGTGTAACAATCAGTGATATGCCAAGCGTAATTAATGCGTAGTAGAAATTATTTCCTTCACCGATCCACATCGGTAGAGAGGCTAAGCCTGGTCCTACCGGCGCATAAGCTTTTAATGTCACAAGCCCAGCAAATGATCCAGCGCAACCAGCACCGACCATGCAACCTAACAATGGGCGTTTTAATTTTAAATGTATGCCATATAATGCAGGCTCTGTAATACCAAATAATGCAGAGATACCAGCGGGTAATGCAATTTGCTTTAATGAGACATCTTTAGCCATAAACCAAACCGTTAATGCACCTGCACCTTGAGCAATATTTGAAGAGAGCATCGCACTATGAATTAATGTCTCATACCCCGGACTTGCCATAGCGGCAAATATGATTGGATAAAAAACTTTATGCATTCCAAACATCACAATCAGTGGCATGAATATTGATAATAATGCAACAGCTAACCAACCAACTTTACTTTGTACCCAGAAAACACCACTTGATAATCCCTGTCCCAAATAATTACCAAGAGGGCCAAGAATAATTAATGCTATTGGTGCGACAATCACTAGAACCAATAAAGGTTTCATGAAAATTTTGACAGCCCCTGGAGATACTTTATCTGCGAGCGGTTCAATATATGACATCAACCATATTGAAAAAATAATTGGAAGTACTGAAGATGCATATGAAACGGAAGGGATGTGGAAACCAATAAAATCAATTGGCGTTCCAGAACCCATCAATGCAATTAGTTTTGGGTGAATTAATACACCAGCTAGAGCTACAGAAACAAAAGGATTTGTTTTGAATTTCTGAGCACAAGAAAATGCAAGTAATAAAGGGAGAAAATAGAATGCGGCATCTGCAATAAAACTCATTACTAAGTAAAATTGGCTAGTTTTACTTGTTAATTCTAGAGAAACTGAGAGCAGAAGTAATGCTTTCAACATTCCTGAAGCTGCAATTGCAGGTATAATCGGTTGAAAAATACCAGTTACTACAGCTGCAAATTTATTAAATATTCCTTTAAATGAAAGGTCCATTTTTTCTGATTTAATTTCTGTTTTCTCAATGCTACCACCAATAGAATCAGTGAGGTTTTGAAAAACAGTACTTACATTGTTTCCTATAATAATTTGGCATTGACCTCCACTATATACAGCGCCCATAACTCCTGGGATTGTCTTTATTTTTTCTAAATCAGCATTAGAAGAGTTTTTAAGTTCCAATCGGAGTCTAGTCGAGCAATGTAAAGCACTCGATATATTTTCTTTACCGCCGACATACTCCAAGATGGACTTTGTTAAATTCTCGTAGTTCATCAGTTATCCTTTTTTTTTGACAAAAAAAAGACCTGGAAAGACAATTTCTTGTCCATTCCAGGTCTTGCCTGCTTAGCAGTAACACGCCCGTCTGCATCTAATGATGCGTCGTTTATTTGATGTGATTTATAACTAATTCATTTTTAAAATTAAAGGAAGTAAACCAGAATTCGTGATTTGTATCACTGCGTTTATATAGCTTATACTAATTTGCATTCATATTAATACTGCAAATTATTCACAATTTATCAGCGTTATTGGAACAATTCTGAAATCCTCTAAAAGTAATGTTTTTTAATCCAGTCACAAATATAGTGGCTACCTTATCTGGCTAAAACCTTTGAACTTTTCTCATCAATTCACTCTTTCTCATAAAGTTACTTCCTTTCAAGACGAGCCGCGATTGCGGCTCGAAAATGAAATAAACGAATGAGCAGGATTATTTCTCTTTTAGGTTATTCAATACGCGATCTGAATACCAATCGACGAAGTTAATTACGCCAAATTCAAAGGTTTGTGAATAAGGTCCCGGCTCATAAGCGAGTGAATTAATGCCGCGTTGGTTTTCTTCACCCAAAATACGGTCTTGATCATTGGTGGCATCCCAAACCTGACGCAACCGCTCCGGATCGTAATCCTGACCTTCGAGCGCATCTTTGTGGACAAACCATTTGGTAGTGACCAGACTTTCCTGTGCTGAAATCGGCAGAACGCGGAACACAATAAAATGGTCACTTTGCATGTGGTTCCACGAGTTAGGCAAATGCAGAATACGCAGTGAACCGAGCTGACGGTTTTTAATTCGTCCCAACAGTTTTTCACAACCGTGGTTACCATCAATGGTCATCACTTCTGTGCCTTCTTTGAGTGGCATACGGACCAGACGGTTACGAGTCCCGAAGCCTTTGTGCGCATGCGGAATTTTCTCAGCATCCCATTCACAGGACATTCGCTTGTAGTGGGCGAGGAATTCTTCTGAAGCACGAGGGTCGTTGGTATCATCCCACTCCAGCAGCGTATTCAGCAGCTCGGGGTGGCTTCCGGAACAGTGATAACACTCCCGGTTGTTTTCCAGTACCAGCTTCCAGTTGGCTTTTTCATACATGTTTGATTCAACCGCCAGCTTGGTGTTTTCAACATCATACGGTTCCATGTATTCTTCGAGTGTTGCCAGAAATTCATCGAAGTCAGATTCAGGGGGATTGTCACCCAGACAGATGAAAATAAAGCCGCCTGCGGTTTTACAGTGAACTGAGTGTAGCTTATGTTTTGACATGTCAAAATCATCACCCATTTCTGTGCCGGCAAAGAGTAAGTTGCCTTTGGTGTTGTATGTCCACTGGTGATAAGGACAGACAAGGTTGGCCACTTTTCCTCGATGTTCGAGACAGATGCGTGAACCACGGTGTCGGCAGGTATTGTGAAACGCATTCACAGAACCGTCGGCATCGCGGACAATCAGAACCGGGTTTTGGGCAATTTCAACAGTAAAATAGTCTCCTTTACTGGGGATCTCACTTGTCATCCCGACAAACAACCACTCTTTTTGAAAGATCTCTTCTACATCAACCCGGAACATCACGGGATCATTATATAAGGGACGTGGTAATGAGTAATTCGGTTTACGTTCACTCAGTAGTTCGGTCATTTTATCGCGGGCTATATCCAAACTTGCATAGCTAATATTGAGTAAATCATTCTGTGTCATTGCTGCTATCTTCTTCTCTGGGGGTTAGTTTATACCCGAGCCGGGCTTCCTTGCTGCACACCTCAATCCCCGCCCTTAAAAAAATAAGGGAATGAGTTAGTGTCTCTGCGTATCGTGCACGTTTACATTATTTGAGAAGAGTCTATACACGACATCAAATGATGCTGTTTGAGACAAAGGAGAAAAAAAATCAAAATAAATGACTGTATTAGACAACAGGACGTCGTTAAGAGATAAATGTATTTTTGCGTATACCTGAACAATACGATCAACCTCCATGGAGGGATATAACTATATAACACCGTTGCGGAGATGCCGGATATGAATACCCCGAACAACACACCTGCCATTGGCAATTCATTTATTCCCGTCACGACACAAACATGGAGCAACGGTCGTCATGTTGTGAGATGTGTGAAGACGATACAAGAAACGTGGGATACAAAAACATTCTGTTTTATGGCTGATCAGCCGATTATGTTCTTTTTTAAACCGGGTCAATTCGTCACATTGGAACTTGAGATTGCTGGTGAGCAGATCTTCCGCTCATATACGATATCCAGCTCTCCGTCTGTCCCTTATAGTTTCTCTATTACGGTAAAACGTGTTCCCGGTGGATTGGTATCGAACTGGTTGCATGACAATATGGACGAGGGGTTTGAGCTGGCAGTGCATGGTCCGGTCGGTAACTTCAATAGCATTGATTTCCCGGCAGAAAAGATTTTGCTGTTATCCGGTGGGGTGGGGATTACGCCGGTGATGTCGATGGCACGCTGGGCGTATGATACCAATACTGATGTCAATGTTGTGTTTGTGCATAGTGCCAGAACGCCTCGTGATGTGATTTTTCATCGGGAACTGGAGTTCATGTCTTCGCGCATTTCTAACTTCAATTTGCATCTGATTTGTGAAAGGTTGGAGTCAGGACAGAACTGGTCAGGATACCGGGGCTTTTTCGATGAAATCAAACTGAAAATGATGGCGCCTGATTTTATGGAGCGAGAAATTTTCTGTTGTGGCCCGACGCCATACATGAAGGCGGTGCGTGCGATGTTGGAAAGTGCCGGTTTTGACATGCGCAATTATCATGAAGAAGCCTTTGGTGCGACACCGGATGTGGTTGAAGAACAAGCTGTTCTCGATGCGGAAATTGCTGCTGAAGAAGCAGAAGCGATTCTCCCTAGTGAAATGATCGAAGTTGCGTTTACAGCCAGTGACAAAATCGTCCAAATTGCACCGGGAGAAACCGTGCACGCGGCTGCTGCCAAAGTGGGACTGACGATTCCGAAAGCTTGCGGGATGGGGATCTGTGGTACTTGTAAGGTGAAAAAACTCAAAGGTGACGTTGAGATGACGCACAACGGTGGGATTACCGACGAAGATGTTGAAGAAGGATATATCCTGTCATGTTGCAGCGTGCCACAGGGTGATGTCGTGGTTGAATATTAATCACTAGACGCGCTCACGCTCGATACTGTTATTTCATTTGAATCAACCAATCCCCGGGCGATGATGCGGGGATTTTTTTATGTCTTTTTACAACGGCTGAGGAAATCATCTGAGGGGGGATGATGTTGTCTTATTTTAGCGTGTGACAATGGTGCTTTTTCGCGTATAATAACTTGTTTGTTTTTATTTTAAGTTATTGATATTTATAGAGTTTGAGATGATCATATATAAAGAGTTTACGTTTGAAGCCGCCCATCATCTGCCTCATGTGCCTGAAGGCCACAAATGTGGGCGTCTTCATGGGCACTCTTTTCTGGTTCGAGTGAGTGTTGAGGGAGAGGTTGATCCTCAGACTGGCTGGGTCATCGATTTTGCAGACATTAAGGCTGCGTTTAAACCGATTTATCAACGCCTCGATCATTATTATTTGAATGAGATTGAAGGGTTGGAGAACCCGACCAGTGAAGTGTTGGCCCGCTGGATCTGGCATGAATTGAAACCGAATCTGCCATTGCTCAGCCAAATCGAAGTAAAAGAGACCTGTACCGCAGGATGCGTTTATCGCGGAGAATAATGCATCAGCCAATGGGTTCAAACCGTTGTGATTCAAGTGATTAAAAACGCCCTTCATGTGAAGGGCGTTTTTGTTGAAGCATGATTCGGTCAGCTCGGTATCCGGTGTTACTGGTCACGTCTAACCTGTGGTTGTTCGTCGGTGACCTTTAACAAGTAACCTTTAACAAGTGACTTTTTAACAAGTGACTTTGACCGCAAGGCCACCTTGTGACGTTTCACGATATTTTGCATTCATATCTTTACCGGTTTCGAGCATGGTTTCGATCACCTTATCGAGAGAAACCCGTGGTGCAGAAGAACGTCTCAGCGCCATGCGTGTTGCATTGATGGCTTTGACCGCTGCGATACCATTTCTTTCGATACACGGAACTTGCACCTGCCCGGCAACCGGATCACACGTCAGACCGAGGTTATGTTCCATGGCAATTTCTGCGGCCATACAAACTTGTTCCGGACTACCGCCTAACAGCTCAGCCAAACCTGCGGCAGCCATAGAGCAGGCGACACCAACCTCTCCCTGACAACCGACTTCTGCGCCTGAGATTGAAGCATTGCGTTTGTAGAGTCCGCCAATGGCGCCCGTCGTTGCCAGATAACGAACATAATCTTCTTCATGTACGGTCTGAATAAATTTGTCGTAGTAAGCCAGCACCGCCGGAACGATACCACAAGCCCCATTGGTTGGAGCCGTGACCACGCGTCCGCCGGCAGCATTTTCTTCGTTGACGGCAAACGCATACATGTTCACCCAGTCGATCACAGCCATCGGATCGTTGGACGTTCGCTCTGACGTTTGGAGTTGTTGGTAGAGCGCTGCAGAGCGGCGGGGAACTCGCAATGGGCCGGGAAGAATGCCTTCGGTTTTCATGCCTCTGGCGATACAGTCTTTCATGGTCTGCCAGACTTTGTCCAGATGCGCATGGATCGCTTCTTGGGAACGCAGTGCTTTTTCATTCTCTAACACCAGTGTGCTGATGGATAAACCCGATTCACGACACTGGCTGACCAATTCTGAGGCACTGATATAAGGGTAGGGCACCTCGTCAGATGATTCGATTGACAGACCGAAATTTTCTTCATCGACAATAAATCCACCGCCGATTGAGTAATATGTCTTGGAGTAGAGTCGCTCATCATGCTGCCAAGCATGAATTTTCATGCCGTTCTCATGCAGAGACAGATTACTGGTGTGGAATGTCATCCCATCTGCTTTGAGAAAATCGACTTGATAGTCATAGCAGACGATGGGGAGTTTCTCCGTCTGTTCGACTTGACGGATAAAATGGGGAATCTGGTCGATCTCTACAGATTCCGGAGTATACCCGGCTAGACCGAGAATGGTTGCGGTATCGGTTTGATGGCCTTTCCCTGTCAACGACAGAGAGCCATAAACATCAACCGTAATCTTCGTTACATTGGGTAAAATTGCTTTCTGGTATAGCTCGTCAATGAACTGTTTCCCGGCCTTCATTGGCCCTACCGTATGAGAGCTTGATGGCCCTATGCCGATTTTAAAAATGTCAAAAACACTAATCATAGATGGCTTACTCACAAACAGCTTATATCAACAAATAACAGCAAATGATGATTTCATCCTGAATGACGTGAAATAACGTAGTCTGAGCAGGTTGAAATAGCGGGGGGAGAGTACATGACTCCCCCTGCCTGCACAACTGATAATCTACCTAATCTGCGGTTATTTTTGCTATCTATGAACTGCTTCAAAATGCTAAAAACTGAGGCCGATATATGCACCGTACATGCGGTACTCGTTTTTACCGCTGTTTGCCGTTTTATAATAGCGTGCATAGGTTGCCGGTTTCAGACGGGAAAGTGACAGCTCTACACCCACCTCAGGATAAACCCCGACAGTCAGATCTGAATTGCAGTTTTGGTCATCATAACTGTTGCTCAGATTGTTACGGCTTATATCTCGTTGATCTCGCAGAAGCTTATACTACATTTAGTCGCTGATAGTCGCTGATAGTCGCTGATAGTCGCTGATAGTCGCTGATAGTCGCTGATAGCTACTGTGCTCCCGGGTTATGAGCTGGCGGTATATATTTGGATTTGTTTTTGTAATGCGTGGACGATCTGGGCAGTCATACCCCATATAAAATGTCGTTGATAAGGGATGGCAAAGACTCGATGTCGGGCATTTTTCAGGGCAAATGTCGCATGGTGGAGATTACGGGGATGGAGCAAATAATCTGCGGGTACTTCAAAGACTTCTTCAACTTCATTCGGGTCTATCGTGGCTTGATAGTCGGGGGATGCGAATGCTACGACTGGCGTTACCGAAAAGTGGCTGACGGTGTTTAACTCCGGCAGGCTGCCAATCAATTCAACCTGATGTTGCGTCAGACCTATCTCTTCGTGTGCTTCTCGAATCGCTGTCGCATAGACGGATGAATCCCACCGCTCACACTTGCCACCGGGGAAGCTGACCTGACTCGGATGATGTTTCAGATGCGCTGCCCGTTTGGTAAAAATGACATTTAAACCCGTTGACCGTTCGACAAAAGCAACCAATACGGCTGCTTTGCGTAACTTTTGCCCGGAAAGATGCTTGGTCCGCGATAATGATTCCAAGGTATAGTCACTCGGCTGACGGAGTTGAAAATCTCTTAATATCGTTGTTCGGGTCAGATGCATCTTCAGTCTCGTAGTGGCAGATTATGACGATAATACGGGTAATATCCGACTCAGTTTATCAAATGTTTCTTGATATTCGCTGGCACATTCACTATCAGCGACGATCCCCCCGCCAGCCCAGACATAGAGCTGCTGATTTGTGGCGGTCAGGGTGCGAATTGTAATGCTGGTATCCATCTGACCATCGCGGCTGATATAGCCGATACTGCCGCAATAAACACTTCGACGCTGGGGTTCCAGCTCTTCGATGATTTCCATTGCCCTGATTTTCGGCGCGCCGGTAATGGAGCCGCCCGGAAAACAAGCGCGCAGCAAATCCGCGGCGGTGTAATGGGTATCTAACTCAGCCTGGATCGTACTGACCAAATGGTGAACCGCCGGAAAACTTTCAATTGCAAATAATGTCGGGACATGGACACTGCCCGGTTTGGCCACTCGACCGATGTCGTTGCGTAATAAATCAACAATCATCAGGTTCTCGGATTGATCTTTTTCCGAGGCGGCTAATGTTTGTACATGTTGCCGGTCAAGGGCTTGATCCGCGCTACGCGGCATCGTGCCTTTAATGGGCTTTGTCTCTATGACCGGTGCTTTATATTGTAGAAAACGTTCCGGAGAAATACTTAAAATGACGCCTTCTTCGATCCGGAGGTAAGCAGAAAAAGGTGCCCGGTTTTCATTTTCTAATCGTTGATAGGCTTGCCATTCACTACCTGTATAACCGGCTTGAAAGCGCTGCGTCAGGTTGACCTGATAGCAGTCTCCGGAATGCAGATATTCGTGAATTGCGTTGATTCTATCGCGGTACTCATGCTCAGTCATGTTCGCTTGCCAGTCGGATGTCAACCGAAAAGGAAGCTGTTCAACGGCTTGTTGTGCATTGAGCCATTGCGCTGCAGCGTCCGTTCCGATTCCGACCAATGCTGCTGTTTGCTGACGATGATCGACAACCAGTGCCCAGGTATAAATACCCACTGCCATTTCTGGCAAAGGAATATCTCGTGCAGCTTGCTCGGGTAAGTGCTCGACACGCCGTCCCAAATCATAAGCAAAGTAGCCCAGAGCGCCACCGACAAACGGATATGCACTCATCTTTTCAAGGGCCGGGGCGTATTGATTTTGGTAGCGCGTCAAGAGTTCAAACGGGTCGTCTGGTGATGAGACGTGGCCGTCACTTGTTTGAATTTGAGTCTCGGCGCCTTGTGTTTTTAGCGTGACAATAGGCTGGGCAACGAGGATATCGTAGCGGCTGTCGGTATGTTCCGCCGGAGAGCGTAGCAACATCGACCAAGGCAAATGTTCAATACGGGAGAAATACTCAATAGCGAGTTGAGGATGATATGTGAGTGGCTTGTGTTCAATGTATTGATCCGAGGCATTATTCATGGCTGTTCATTTGTATAAACTGTGACGAAAAGTCCAATCGTCGCATGGCTTGTTGGTGCAACCAAGAGTATCATAAAAAGCAATAACTATAAGCTAGTGAAATCTCCGGTAAATGGCAGTATTTGATTGTTTTATAATCAGATATTTTGTTGTCTGAAATGACCCCGGAAGCATAAATAGAATGAGGTAAGCAATGACATTAATTCGGAAAGAAGATCTCATCAGTAGTGTGGCTGATGCGCTTCAGTATATCTCTTATTACCATCCGCTTGATTTTGTTCAGGCGTTAAAGAAAGCCTATGACCGCGAAGAGAGTCAGGCCGCGAAAGATGCGATTGCCCAGATTCTGATTAACTCGCGCATGTCTGCGGAAGGACACCGTCCAATTTGTCAGGACACGGGTATCGTGACTTGTTTTGTCAATATCGGTATGAATGTCCAGTGGGAAGGTGATATGACCGTTCAAGAAATGGTTGATGAAGGTGTTCGTCAGGCATATACCAATCCGGAAAATCCACTGCGGGCATCGGTATTGCACGATCCGGCAGGGAAACGGATCAATAGCCGCGACAACACGCCGGCTGTTGTTCATATCAATATGGTTCCCGGTGATCAGGTTGAAATTCAGATTGCTGCCAAAGGGGGCGGCTCTGAAAACAAAACGAAAATGGCGATGCTCAATCCGTCAGATGATATTGCGGAGTGGGTCGAAAAAACGTTACCGGCAATGGGTGCCGGCTGGTGTCCGCCGGGAATGCTCGGTATTGGTATCGGTGGTACAGCAGAAAAAGCCGCTGTACTGGCAAAAGAATCCTTGATGGAACATATCGATATTCAAGAGCTGATTGATCGCGGTCCACAAAACGCCGAAGAAGAGTTGCGTCTGGATATTTTCAACCGGGTGAATCGTTTAGGAATTGGTGCACAAGGGCTGGGCGGTTTAACCACGGTGGTTGATGTGAAGATCAAAACCGCGCCGACACACGCAGCATCGAAGCCTGTTTGTTTGATTCCGAACTGTGCAGCAACACGTCATATCCACTTTACTCTCGATGGCAATGGTCCGGCTGAGTTTGTACCACCGAAGTTGGAAGATTGGCCGGATATTACGTGGGAAGCGGGTGAAAACACGCGTCGCGTTAACCTTGATCAGGTCACGAAAGAAGATGTCCGTGAATGGAAGACCGGTGAAACGCTGTTGTTGTCAGGCAAGATTCTGACCGGACGTGATGCGGCACATAAACGCATTCAAACCATGCTAAATAATGGTGAAGGCTTACCTGAAGGCGTTGACCTGAAAGGCAAGTTTATCTATTACGTCGGGCCGGTTGATGCTGTGGGTGATGAAGTCGTTGGCCCTGCGGGTCCGACAACGTCAACGCGCATGGACAAGTTTACCGATATGATGCTTGACGATGTGGGTGTGATGGGCATGATTGGTAAAGCTGAACGCGGTGCTGCAACGGTTGAATCGATCAAAAACCATCAAGCGGTTTATCTGATGGCTGTCGGTGGTGCTGCTTACCTCGTTGCCAAAGCCATTAAGAAAGCACGTGTGGTGGCATTCGAAGAGCTGGGTATGGAAGCTATCTACGAATTCGAAGTCGAAGATATGCCTGTCACAGTGGCGGTCGATTCTCATGGTGTCAACGCGCACCAAACCGGCCCGGATGTATGGAAGGTCAAAATCGCAGAAGCCGAGAAATAAAACCTGTCCGTGATAAAAAAGCCTCTGAACAGAGGCTTTTTTATTGGCTGATACTGCATCACTCATCTCGTGATCATCATTGAATCATTTTCACTTCAAATTCTCAGACTCTTCAAGGTTCAAGAATCAGTAATCAGATATTGCGAATGCTGATTGATTTAAGATCAATTTCGTTGTTATTCCCCGTGTAATCATATCGGTTATCCGTAAAAGTGCCTTGGCTGAATACATCTTTAGCGGGGATATAATCAGCGCTACTGACGCCATCGCTGAACTCAATATTAAATGGTGTTGCACTGGAAATGAGGTTTAAGCTTTGTTTGATCAGCGGCACATCTGCATGTGTTGCAGTGAAGGCGCGATTGATCCTGAAAATCAGATGATTACTGACAAAACCACCGTTGAATGTTGTGAGTCGATAGGCGACCGCACCGATATCATTGGTCAGAATATTATTACTTCCGACAATGACACCACTGTTTGGCCGCACGGACATGATTGTCCCTGCTTTATTATATTCGACAATGAAGTCACCAACAGTCCAGCTTGTCTCATAGTAAATATTGGGTACATTTGATGTATTCCCGACTTTAATCCGAATGTCACCATCATCGAATGTTGAATTATGATTCAAGTCGAATGTCACCGTGATATTGCCTTTTTCGATTTGTTTTTCATTCAATTGATTATATAAGTGGATGGAGACATCGAAACCATTGGTAATATCATTGAATCCTAATCCATTGGATTGGTAATTGACGGGGGAATATGAACCATCACCATCGGAACCACCACAGGCAATGAGTGATATGCTCAGGATTGTACTGTAAATAATTTTTTTCATTTTTGTTATCTTGTCGTTAGGTAAAAACATCGTCATTTCGAGGAGAAAATATTGGCTGATATATTCATGAAACGAATTCATGATATGAATTGCTTGTTATATCAATCATATCTTAAGTGTTTCATCAATATGTATACCGACATGCACTCAATAAAAATGCATATAGCTGAATGATAGCGTGAGAGACCTTCGTGAAATGTACCGTTTGTCGTCAGTTATGTGACGGATTGTGACTGCTTCTGGATTCAATCTGCGGAGAACCGTTTTGAGGAATGATGAAACGCTTTCAATTTCTATCCAGTTTGGTATGGTTTGCTACTCATTCAATTTTACGAGAACAACCATGCAGTGGTTAAAAAAAATCATCCTGATTACCGCCATTATTGCTGCCAGCCTCTATATGGCGAGTGTTGGATTTCTGACCTATCTGTTTTCTTCTACGGAAGATGAGCCGCAGGAACAGGAGCAGATTTCTGAACAGGTGGCTGTCTCTGAAAACCCGGCAACAACCCATCATCAATTACGGCGTGGTTAGGGGCTGTTGATCTTTCATGGTTGCAAAAACCATCACGAAAAGTCAACAGTCCCTAGAGATTTAGTTCGTCAATAATGCGACTGATAAATAGGGGAGCGGGACTTGATAGACTTTCTCTTCAATCACAGCGGTCATATTTAAGAAGGTCTCATAAGTAGAACGCAATAATAGTTTATTTTCCAGCCAGAGCGGAATATGACCGGCAGCACTCCCTTGACCTTGGTACGAGATCTGAGTCTGCTGGTCATTCAGCCGAATTGCTTGCCACTTGCCACGGACATGTTTCATGCGCACATAATTTCGTTCTGGAGGATATTGATCACCCACATCCTGCACGCTAATTGTTAATCGTTGGGCTTGCGGATCATAATGAATCACGGAATCAATCACCATGTCCCGATCTTTAACAGGCCAGGGCGCACTGTAATAGACATGGATAATTCGTTCATGAGTAGATTTGGTTGCAATGACAACCTGACGGCAGTTCGCAATCCATTCGGGGCCACGTTGTGCATCATGCAATAAGGCCACTAATGCACCGGGAATCGCTTTAACAATGGCGACCGCTTTGACTTCTATATGATCTGTTGTCGTTTTGTGGCTGTATATTTTGACGCTGCCATGTGTTTTATAAAGCGACCATGGCGCTGTCGATGATTCGGTGGCATGAGCCCATATGGGCAAGTTAAGCAGTAGCAACACAGCCAGTGCAAACAATCTCATGATGTCGGATATCCCTGATGATATTGAGGAATTTCCTCAGCTTCGTTTTATCATCATAGCGGTGCAATTATCCGTTAGCGAGGGAGAAATCAATCTATCCCTTCACAAAATTACTTTTTCACCACATATCTGCTCTTTTTCGTACAAATGACGCTCAATTCCGGGCAAGTCTTAACCGCTGTCCGAACAGATTAATCAGCGCACCGGAGACGATGAGAATGCCGCCGATCAACGTCCAGACCGAAGGGATTTCATCAAATACAGCGATGCCGATAAGTATTGAGATGACAATCTGTACATAAGCGAATGCTGCCGCTCGGCCCGCATCCTGTGTCTGCATCGCTTTGGTCAGGCCATACTGACCCACCTGAGTAAATATACCAACGAAAATCAGCAAAATAGTGATATTGAAATCAGGCCAGACGAAATTATCACCAATCAGCAAAGAAGCGATTGGTAGTGCAACCAGCGGGAAATAAAAAATAATGACTGAGCTGTCTTCGGTCGTGCTTAGTTTTTTGACGATAACATAAGCGATTGCACTGCCGAATGCGCCCATCAGTGCAAATGCGACGCTCAATAAAGGGAGCGGTGCGGTTGATTCTGAGGACATATCAGACTGTAGGATAAAATAGAGCCCGAGCAAACAGGTTAAAATACAGAGAATGGTTGCCGGCTGAACCCTTTCTTTTAAGAAAAACACAGCTAACAGCGCCGTAAACACCGGATGGACATATTGTAAAATCGTCGCCTCAGCCAAAGGGAGTGTGGTGACAGAATAATAGACACACATCAGCGCGACTGTACCGACAGCACCCCGGGCAAACAGCAACGGCTTATTGTGGCCCCAAATTGAAATTTTCTTACGTTTGACATCGATGTAGCTGATGATCAGCGATACTAGTGCGCGGGCGGCAACAATTTCGAAAACGGGAATACCATACTGATTGGTGGCTTTGACACATGCAGTCATGAGAGCAAATCCCAAAGCCGACAGAAACATAAATTGAACACCGATGGGAAAAATCGGTTGTTGGGGTGATTTCATTTTTATAACAGCTTATATTGATCAGTAGATTGGAGAAGAGAGAGATCACATTTTAGCTTGATTAAGCTGACTTGTCTCTCTTTTTACCGGTACTAAAAGACGGATAACGATTCAAGTGTGAGAATCATTTTTGATGAATTTAGATGAATATAATGCGTTCTGTCGTGTCTTACCTGCGACGACTTATGTGGTGCAATGGCATCATTCCCATGTGTGGAAAATCGGTGGCAAAGTTTTTGCTATCGGTCGTTTGAACCGCGAAGGGCAACCGGCATTTACGTTTAAAGCATCGCCGCTGAATTTTGACTTTCTAAGCGAGCAACCGGGGTACCGACCAGCCCCTTATTTTGCTTCCCGCGGGATGAAGTGGATCCAGCATGATAAAAGTACCGCCGATACTGATGAAGCGCTGATGTACTATTTGTCTGAATCTTACCGGATCGTTTTATTGGGATTGAGTCGACGTACACAGCAAGCACTTGGACTGAATCAATCCCCATGCTCCTGAGCCATTCGCACTGAATTTTAGATGGCTTGAATATATAATTGTAGCTAAATATAGCTTAAAAGAATAAAGGTGGTATCGATGCGACAGATTGGACAGGATGTTTCGGAATTGATTCAGCGAGGGCTGGACGCGAATATCAAAGTCGCTGTCACAGGGCTATCACGAGCCGGTAAAACGGCATTTATCACTTCATTGCTTAATCAAATTCAGTATCTCTCGACCCATCGCCATCTGCCTTTTTTGGCCGCGAGTCAGCAGCAACGAATTATCGGTACCAAACGGATCCCACAACGGAATTTGATGGTCTCTCGTTTTGATTATGAGAAAGCCATTGCCGCCATTCAGAGTCAGCCGCCTTTTTGGCCGGAGCCAACCCGGGATGTCAGTGAGACTCGGGTTGCGATCAAATACCGACCGGAAAAAAGAAGTAAACGTTTACTGGGCAAGTCGCTGACATTGTATATCGATTTGATCGACTACCCGGGAGAGTGGCTACTCGATTTACCGTTACTGGAGATGAGTTTTGAACAGTGGTCGACTCAGCAGATACAACAGTTAAGCGGTCAAAGAAAAATCATGGCCGATGGGTGGCTTAAGATGAGTCAGGTACTGGATTTGAATGCGGAAGCCGATGAGCAACGATTGGCGGGTATTGCGGCCGAGTATACGGATTATCTGCATCGTTGTAAGGCCGAAGGATTTCACTGGGTACAACCCGGTCGCTTTGTCTTACCCGGAGAACTGGGCGGAGCGCCGGTGCTGCAGTTTTTTCCGTGTCTTCCGCCAGAGGAACAGAGCCCCCGCCGCTCACTGACACAACGAATTGCCACTAACTACGATGTGCTCAAAGCCCGTTACCAAGAGTATCAATCAAAAGTAGTGCGCCACTTTTATCGGGAATATTTTTCCACTTTTGATCGTCAAGTGGTGCTGGTGGACTGTCTGAGTCCGCTCAATGCCGGGCATGATGCGTTTGTTGATATGCAACAAGCCTTGGTACAACTCCTGCAAAGTTTCAAATACGGGCGGAGTGGTTTATTGTCACGACTATTTTCTCCAAAAATCGATAAAGTGTTGTTTGCGGCGACCAAAGCGGATCATGTGACACCGGATCAACATGTCCATTTGTTACATCTGTTGAATCAAATGATTCAGCCGGTCTGGCAAGATGTGTCTTATGAAAATGTGTCGATGGAATGTCTGACTTTAGCGTCTGTTCAGGCGACGCAAGCCGGATATATCTCAACGCCGGAAGGGCAGATACACGCAATTCAAGGCACAACACTGAGCGGAGATAATGTGACGCTTTTCCCCGGAGAAGTCCCGGATAAACTTCCATCCTCAGCATTTTGGCAATCTCAGCAGTTTGATTTTACCGAATTTCGTCCACAAATTTCTGATCCCCGGCAGCCGATTCCTCAAATTCGTCTGGATACGGTATTGGAATATTTAATCGGAGATAAATTGCGATGACACCTTATCAACCGAAACGCGTCTTTCAACAAGACTTAGAATTGTCAAATGAGAAAACGGCATCACTGCTGGCGCAACAGCAGTTTGATGAGGCAACATTTACGCCTGAGCCCGTCTCTGAGTCATCATTGGCGGAATCAGAAGCTGTCAATCTCGACAAGGTTATTCGCCCCCGGAGCAAAACCCCTTGGTTTTGGCGATTGAGTGGCAGCGCTTTTGTCGGTTTAGTGGGTTGGCAGGCGATAGATACCATTCTTTCGGCATATCAAAATGGTGAATGGTTAACATTGGGATGGACAGCCCTCGTCACAGCACTTGCCGGGGCAGGGCTCAGCCAGTTACTGAAGGAGTGGTTTACACTGCGCACCTTGCGGAAACACTTTACTCGCCAGACGGAAGCTGAAAGTCTGATTCAGTCACACAGTGTCGGTCAGGCAACAGGGCTGTGCCGTAAAATTATCGATGATGCGGGTTTGGTTCATGGCTCCGTGTCAGCGATCGAACCTCAGCATGTGGCTGAATGGGAAAAGCATCTGAATTCAGCTTATAACGATGGTGAGGTTCTGGCGTTGTTCGATGTGTTTGTCCTGAAGCATCTCGATGAAAAAGCGATTCAGATGATCTCTCGGTATGCAACTGAATCGGCTGCGTTGGTTGCGGTCAGCCCGTTGGCGATCACCGACATGCTGTTGGTTGCGTGGCGTAATCTGATAATGATCAACCGATTGTCTGATTTATATGGCGTTCGTTTAGGTTACTGGTCTCGGATTCGTTTGTTGCGGACGTTGTTTATCAACATGGCCGCCGCCGGGGCCAGTGAAATTGCGATTGATGCCGGAACTGACCTGCTTTCGGCCGGATTGGCCGGAAAAATCTCAGCCAGAGCCGGACAAGGCGTCGGCGTCGGGATTCTGACTGCGCGGTTGGGGCTTCAGGCGGTTACACTATTGCGGCCATTGCCATGGGTTCCGGAACGGAAAGCGAAACTGACCAGTGTCAGGAAAGCCATTGTTTCGAGAGTGCTGGCCCTGATGAAGACCTCGTGATGAGCATTTTTCTGTGCAACAGATCCAGTTATGCGTCTCCCGGATACGTGCCTTATCAAATTGTGATATCAGTACATTGATTCTGACTCGGGCATGTTTGTGACTTGACGGAGGTTGAGTGTTGATAGACACTACTGTCAACTTTTCCTTACACGTTTGGGTTGCTTTTTGTGCGTCTAGAAGTCTTGTGTGAAGACCGTCTCGGGTTGACCCGAGAGCTGCTGGATATTCTGGTATCCAGAAACATCGATTTAAGAGGTATTGAAATTGATATTTCTGGGATTATTTATCTGAATTGCCCGGATATTGATTTCGCGACGTTTAGTGAACTGATGGCTCAAATTCGGATGATATCAGGCGTGAGAGATGTCCGAAAAATTCAGTTCATGCCAATGGAACGGCATAACACCGAATTGGTCTCACTGCTGAATAACTTGCCGGATGCTGTATTAACTATTGATTTAAAAGGTTTTGTTGATACAGCCAACCATGCTGCTTTATCATTGTTCAATCGGCAGGAAAACGACGTCATCGGTCATGCGATTTCAACACTGGTGCAGGCGTTTAACTTTTCTCGCTGGCTTGAGGGGAGCAAGTCCCGTCAGCGTGAGGACATTGTGCTGAATGGTCTGGACTATATTCTGGAAATCATGCCCGTTTATATTCAGAGTGAGTCAAAAGAATCGATTCTGGCCAGTGCAATGGTGATCCTACGCGCCAGACAGTTTCAGCATGAAATACAGCACACGCAATTACCGCTGCATAGCGAACTGGGATTTGAACATTTCGTGGGTATCTCCAATCGGCATAAACACCTCATCAATCAGGCGAAAAAGCTGGCGATGCTGGATCAACCGTTGTTGATCGAAGGCGAAACCGGGACCGGCAAAGAAATGTTGGCGAAAGCCTGTCATAACCGCTCAGAACGGGCATCGAGACCATTTTTGGTGGTTAGTTGTGCATCGATGCCGGATGACGTTGCCGAAACTGAGTTATTCGGCCATGCGCCGGGATCTTTCAATCATCGCGAAGGGCATAAGGGCATTTTTGAGCAGGCGAATGGGGGCACTGTATTTCTCGATGAAATCGGTGAAATGAGCGCACATCTGCAGATTAAATTATTACGTTTTCTCCAGGATGGAACATTCCGCCGAGTTGGGGAAGAACATGAAATTCATGTGGATGTCCGAGTGATCGCATCAACGCGGCATAATCTGGCAGCCTTGGCTGAATCCGATCAATTCCGTGAAGATCTGTTTTATCGCTTGAATGTGCTGACTTTGTCAATTCCACCATTGCGCGAGCGGCCAAATGATGTGCAACCATTGCTGGAACTCTTTATCGCCAAGCATGTGCGTCATATGGGAATGGTCAAACCACACTATGACGAATCGGTCATTGAACAGTTGTCGCATTATCAGTGGCCGGGCAATATGCGCCAGTTGGATAATATGGTGCTGAGAGCATTGACTGAGATGCCAGACGATGAATTAAAAATTGAATATTTCCATCTTCCGGGGGTTGAAGTCGTGAATGGAGGCATCGGATTGCTGAACCTCGATGGCTGCCTGGATGATATTATGAAAGATTATGAAGCCAAAGTTTTGGAGCGGCTCTATCAGTCATTCCCGTCGAGTCGCAAGCTAGCCAAACGATTGAATGTCTCTCATACCTCAATTGCAAACAAATTGCGAGATTACGATATTCGGAAACATTAATTTCTCCGTGATGTTCATCGCCTTGTGATGGAGGCTGATGCTTTCGGAGTGACAAGCAATAGGACGCTAAGTAATTTATGTATAAACAAGTTTATGATGTCGATGGCGACATTATGATTCGTTCGGCTCGGGTTGATGACGCCAGAACGATTGCCCGGTATTTTAATGTCAACCGTCACTTCCTTGCCCCATGGGAACCGAAGCGAGAAGCGGAATTCTTCCTTGAACAAGGTTGGACACAACGTCTGATAAAACTTAAAGAATTAGAAAAGATGGAGGTTGGTTTCTATCTCCTGATTTTCGATATGTCTACCAATGAAATGCTCGGTACGATCTCGTTTAGCCAGATTTCACGTTTTCCGGTTTATAGCTGTTATGTCGGTTATTCATTGGCTGAAAATTCGCAGGGGAAAGGTGTGATGACCCGAGCATTGAAAATGGCTTGTCGGTTTATGTTTGAAGCACAGAATATGCATCGTATCTCCGCTACATATATGCCCCATAATCAACGCAGTGAAGCCGTGCTGAAGCGGTTAGGATTTCAGTACGAAGGCGAGCTGAAAGATTTTCTGTTGATTAACGGTCAGTGGGAAGATCATTATCAGACCTCTTTGATCAATCCGGGGTGGAAAGTCTAGTCTGCCTCCTGATCTCCATATTTTGAATTACAGCGGATATATTCGTATTACGGCTAGCATCTGTGATGCTTTTTGAGCCATTGCTGCGCTTCCTGTCTGGCTCGGTAGTCATTCAGGTCGCGCTTATTCACCGATTCATCTCCCTCGCATGACATTGCTCATCACACCACTCGGTTTTTCTCTCCCTTTCATTCATGCTTTTCGGCCGTTCAATCAGTTCTACATGCCTATAAAGTCGATGCCTTTAGGCTAAATTGTTGACAATTTTTTCAGGTCGAAAAATGTATTTAAATTATCTTGTTGTTTTTAAATGCTTTTATTTTTGATTGATATATAGATAAGATTTTACGGGTTAGACATTAGTCTAAATTGTCAACAATCTGCTTGCGGTTCTGCCAGTGGATCGGCTATTTTCTACATGAAGTCGGTCAAAAGACCTCATTAAAAGAGAGACGACAGTGGATCAAGCGACAGATTTAATTCAGCCAGAGAAAGACAACACCAAGTCAGAACATCTGACGGATTATTTGATTGAGGCAATTATTCAGGGAGAGATTGCGCCGGGGAGTAAAATCTCCGAACCCAGTCTTGCCCGTCAGTTTCAGGTCAGCCGGGGGCCATTACGGGAAGCGTTGATGCGGCTGGAAGGTCTTGGCCTGATTGAACGGATACCACATGTCGGTGCGAGGGTGATTGCACTGTCTTATGAAAAGTTGATTGAACTGTATGCGGTGCGGGAAGCACTTGAAGGCATGGCTGCGCGTCTCGCAGCCCGATATATCACGCCCGCAGAGTTGATCAATTTAGAGGCCGTGTTAGAAAAACATGCTCGCCATCTCACTCAAATTGAAGGGGCTTCATACTTTCATCAACATGGAGATTTCGATTTCCATTATTGCATTATCAAAGCCAGCCGTAATCAACAGCTTATCCGGCTATTGTGTGATGAGTTGTATCATTTACTGCGCATGTTTCGTTATCAATCTCCCCGGGCGCATAGTCAGCCGAAAGAAGCGTTGGGGGAGCACCAATTTATCCTGAGGGCAATCCGGGAACGGGATGAAGAACTAGCGGAAATGTTGATGCGGCGTCATATCGCGGGCAGTCGGAAACTGATTGAAGTCCACATGCTGTCCGAACAGGGAGAACAATCATGAACAGTCCGGGTAAAAAATTCAGAGCAGCAGTCAGCAACAACCACCCCCTTCAAATCGTCGGCACGATTAATCCGTATTGTGCCATGATGGCGCAACAAATCGGCCATCAGGCGATTTATCTGTCCGGTGGCGGTATTGCAAATGCTTCTTACGGGGTGCCCGATTTGGGGATTACGACCCTCAATGATGTGTTGGTGGACGTTGAACGGGTTACCAATGCGAGTGATTTACCGTTATTAGTCGATATCGATACCGGTTTCGGCGGCGCTTTCAGCATTGCCCGAACTATCCGGGCGATGGAAAAAGCAGGTGCGGCGGCAGTTCATATTGAAGACCAAGTGCTGCAAAAACGGTGCGGACACCGGCCCAACAAGGCGATTGTCAGTCGTGATGAAATGGCCGATAGAATTAAGGCTGCTGTGGATGCGCGTGTCGATGATAATTTTGTCATCATGGCGCGTACCGATGCTTTAGCGGTTGAAGGTATGGAAAAGGCGATTGAACGGGCGATTGCTTGTGTTGAAGCGGGTGCCGATATGATTTTTCCCGAAGCGATGGTCGAATTGGGTCAATATGAGCAGTTTGCGACAGCACTGGAAGATGCCACGGGGAAACCCGTTCCGATTTTGGCAAATATTACCGAATTCGGCCAAACACCTTTGTATGACTGTGACGAGCTTGCCGGTGCGAAAGTGAGCATGGTGCTGTATCCGTTGAGTGCATTCAGAGCCATGAATAAAGCAGCGGAAATGGTCTATCAACATCTGCTTACGACGGGTAATCAGCAGACGTTATTGCCACAGATGCAGACCCGGAAAGAGCTTTATGACTACCTGAATTATCACACCTATGAAGACAAGCTGGATCAGCTATTTTCTGGTCAGCATCAGTCGGATTCATAGGGGAGACTCAGGTCTCAATACCTGATTAACTGAGATTAGACAGCCGATTATTGGCTGCATCAAACAATTTAGATCCATAACGTGAAATCAATCCTGCCGACTGAATCATTGCCCATTTGGGACGATGATTATCCGTCAGAGATAAGCGGCAGGTAACAAGGAGCTCAATATGCCAAACAAGGAATTGGGAGGTGCAGGGTTGCGGGGGCAGAGTGCTGGCACGACTGCTCTATGTACTGTCGGACAAACCGGAACAGGGTTAACCTACCGCGGTTACGATATTACAGATCTTGCCAATCATGCGCAGTTCGAAGAAGTGGCTTACCTGCTACTGAAAGGCAAACTGCCGAATCAACAAGAGTTGGATGCCTACACAACTCACTTGATGCAGTTACGTGGATTACCACAGGTACTCAAGGATGTTTTAGAACGCTTACCCGCAGCAACCCATCCGATGGATGTGATGCGCACCGGATGTTCGGTACTCGGGAATCTTGAACCTGAGACTGATTTTTCCCAGCAGTTGTCAGCGACAGAACGGTTATTAGCCTGCTTCCCGGCCATTATCTGTTACTGGTATCGGTTTAGCCATGATGGGGTACGAATCGACACCGAAGATCGGAGCGAATCCTCGATCGGGGGGTACTTTCTGAAGATGCTGCTTGACCGTGAACCCGACGAGCAATTTCGTCAGGTCATGCATTGTTCACTGATTTTGTACGCTGAACACGAGTTTAATGCGTCTACATTCAATGCTCGGGTGTGTGCTTCGACCTTATCGGATCTCCACTCCTGTATTACCGGGGCGATAGGCACGCTGCGCGGCCCACTGCACGGGGGCGCGAATGAGGCGGCCATGGCAATGATTGAACAGTGGGAAACACCGGCACAAGCGGAAACCGCGCTGCTCGAAAAACTGGCCCGTAAAGACAAGATCATGGGATTTGGTCATGCGGTCTACCGGGAATGTGACCCTCGGAATGCACTGATCAAACAGTGGTCCCAACGTCTTTCACAACAGGTGGGTGATCACCACCTTTATGCTGTCTCCGAACGGGTCGAAGCGGTGATGAAACGGGAGAAGGGGCTGTTTTGTAATGCCGACTTCTATCATGCGTCCGCTTACCACTTTATGGGGATTCCTACGCCATTATTTACCCCGATTTTTGTCATCAGTCGTTTGACCGGTTGGGCCGCTCATGTTTTCGAGCAGCGGGACAATAACCGGATTATTCGTCCGAGTGCCGACTATCAAGGCCCTGAGCATCAGGATTGGATTCCCATTGAACAGCGTTAATCAAGGACAGACTCATGAGTCAGAATGTAGATTTTAATCAACGGCAACAACCGGATGAACTACTGGTTCAAATTGCCGATTATGTCGATCAACAGCCCATTACTTCGCAAGAAGCCTACCACACTGCGCGTAATTGCCTGATCGACACTCTGGGATGTGGTTTGCTTGCGTTACGGTTTCCTGAATGTACCAAGCATTTAGGTCCCATCGTACCGGGCACCACAGTGGTCAATGGCGCCCGGGTTCCGGGCACCTCCCATGAACTCGATCCGGTCATGGCCGCATTTAACATTGGCTGCATGATTCGCTGGCTTGATTTCAATGACACATGGTTGGCGGCCGAATGGGGTCATCCCTCAGATAATCTGGGGGGCATTCTCGCGACCGCAGATTATCTGAGCCGCATGGCTGTTTCTCAAGGAAAGCCACCGCTGGTTATGAAAGATGTTTTAACTGCGATGATCAAAGCGCATGAAATTCAAGGTGTTTTGGCATTGAACAATAGTTTCAATCGAGTTGGCCTTGACCATGTACTTTTGGTACGAGTGGCATCCGTTGCAGTGGTCACCAAGATGCTTGGCGGCAGCAGAGAGCAGATTATTGATGCACTTTCTCAGGCTTGGGTCGATGGTGGTGCGTTGCGAACATATCGCCATGCGCCCAATGCCGGCTCGCGCAAATCCTGGGCCGCCGGAGATGCGACCTCGCGAGCAGTTCGGCTGGCGATGATCACCATGAAAGGCGAAATGGGAATCCCGACGGTACTCTCAGCACCGCAGTGGGGATATTATGATGTGCTGTTCAAAGGGAAAGCATTTGATATGCCACAGAACTTCTCCAGCTATGTGATGGAAAATGTGCTGTTCAAAATTTCGTTTCCTGCTGAGTTTCATGCGCAAACGGCGGTTGAGTGTGCGGTTAAATTGCATCCTCATGTCCGTGATCGAATTGACGAGATTGATCGCATTGAAATGACAACGCATGAATCAGCCATTCGTATTATCTCCAAGGTTGGTGAACTGGCCAATCCGGCAGACCGCGATCATTGCCTACAATATATGACGGCTGTGCCATTGTTGTATGGTGATTTAGTTGCTGAACATTATGAAGATAGCTTCCATATGAGTGACCCGCGAATTGATCAGCTCAGAGATAAAATGGTGATTCAGGAAGATGCCCGTTATAGCCGTGAATATCTCGAATCAGATAAACGTTCGATCGCAAATGCAATTCAGGTGTTCTTCCGTGATGGTTCATGTACGGAGAAAGTCGAGGTCGAGTATCCGATTGGTCATCGGCGTCGCAGAGAAGAAGGGATTCCTGTACTTGAGCAAAAGTTCATCCGCAATTTACAGACGCGTTTCCCTCAAGGCCGTGTTAAAGCACTGACGACACTGTGTCTGGATCAGGAACGTCTGGAGCGTACACCAGTTGATGAGTTCATGGCGCTATTCATGATCAATTAACGGGTGTGAAATTAACTTCCCAAGGTCGCTGGTGTCGAACGGATGCCAGCCACTATCTATGGGGGAAATGATGCTTACATATGAACGAGAGTATCAATTTGCCAAGGATTACCCAGAAAAGTTCTGGGGCGAGCAGGCAAATAAACTGGATTGGTTTCAGAAACCGAAAACCATTCTGAGTGTCGATGAACATCAGATCGAGCGTTGGTTCTCTGATGGGGTAATGAACACCGCGTGGATGGCGTTAGATTATCATTGTCAGCAAGGGCGGGGAGAACGGACGGCGCTGATTTATGATTCACCGGCGACAGGTATCCAAAAACAGTGGAGTTATCAAGCGTTACGGGATGATGTCGCTCGTGTTGCTGGCATGTTAGCAGCCAAAGGGGTGACGAAAGGGGATCGGGTGGTGCTTTATATGCCGATGATTCCAGAGGCGGTCATGGGGATGTTGGCTTGTGCTCGTTTGGGCGCGATTCACTCCGTGGTGTTCGGCGGTTTTGCCCCGAATGAGTTGGCTGTCAGAATCGAAGATGCTGAGCCGAAAGTGCTGATAACGGCCTCATGTGGTATCGAGGTCAACAAGATTATCCCGTATAAACCTTTGGTCGATAAAGCGATTATGGATAGTCGCTGGAAACCGGAACAAGTGATTGTCGTACAACGGCCGGTGCATACCGCAGAACTCAATCAAGCAAGAGATCATGATTGGCAACAGTTGTTTGAGGTTGCAACACCGCATGAATGTGTTCCGGTCCGGGCAACCGATCCGTTGTATATTCTCTATACTTCGGGGACAACGGGCAAACCGAAAGGCGTCGTCCGGGATAACGGTGGCCATGCTGTAGCAATGAAGTATTCGATGTCTGCTATTTATAATATGCCGCAAGATGGGGTGTTCTGGGCCGCTTCGGATGTCGGATGGGTTGTGGGTCATTCCTATATTGTCTATGGGCCGCTGCTTCATGGTTGTGCGACGGTGCTTTATGAAGGCAAACCGGTGCGGACCCCGGATCCGGGCGCTTTTTGGCGAGTCTGTGATGAATACCAAGTCGATGTGCTTTTTTCTGCACCGACCGCGTTCAGAGCGATAAAAAAAGAAGATCCACATGGCGAATTTATCCAACATCACTCACTCCAATCGTTGCAGGCAATTTTTATGGCCGGAGAACGGCTTGATCCGCCGACGCTGGAATGGGTGCAGTCTCATACCGATAAGCCTGTGATCGATCACTGGTGGCAGACCGAAACCGGTTGGGCGATTGCCGGAAACCCGTTAGGCATTGAACAAATGGCAATTAAACCGGGGTCATCAACCAAAGCGACACCGGGGTATGTGGTTGACATTCTTGATGAGCAAGGTGAGCCTCAGAGCTGTGGTCAACAAGGTTATGTAGCACTGAAACGGCCATTGCCGCCCGGGTGTCTGCCAACTATCTGGCGTAATCATGATCGGTTTGAGTCGGGGTATTTGAGTCAGTTTCCCGGTTACTATGTATCCGGTGACGGGGGATATACGGATGAACAAGGTTATCTGTTCATCATGGGGCGTATCGATGATGTGATCAATGTCGCCGGGCATCGGTTATCAACCGGAGAAATGGAAGAGATCGTCGGGGCTCATCCTGCTGTGGCCGAGTGTGCTGTGATTGGTGTACATGATGAGCTGAAAGGCCAGCTCCCACTAGGTTTGGTGGTGCTGAAAAATGGTATGAAGGTGGATTCGCATCAGTTGGAGCTTGAGTTAGTCGGGGAGGTGCGTAACAAAATCGGGGCGGTCGCCTGTTTTCGTCATGCTGTTGTGGTTGAGCGGTTGCCCAAGACCCGTTCCGGCAAAATTTTGCGCCGCGTGATCCGGCAGATCGCAGATGGTGAAAATTACACGGTTCCTTCAACCATTGATGATCCGTTGAGTTTGTCTGAACTTGAACATACATTGCATCCTGATAAACCATAAAGCTGCGTGAAAGAGATGACATATGATGTCGTCATCTTGCTGCGGAGAGTGTTGCCAAAGTAAGGCAGCCTCTCCGCGGTCTTGTTTTTGCGTTATTTTTTTACCTGAGAGAGCGTCGGGTATAAACTAGCCATATTCCTATCTTGTACCTGAGACGGCTATGGTTAATATTCGGTTGGCGAAATCTTCGGATCTCCCCGTTCTTGAACAGATGATGTATGAATTACACAATGAGCATCACTTGGCTTGTCCGCAGCACTTTAAGTCGGCAGAAGCGGTGATGCAAGAGAAGCGAATTGCTGATTATTTAGAATCCCCTGAAGGGCTGGTGTTTGTTGCGCTTTGCGATCATCGTTGTATCGGTTTTGTTTCCGGTCATTTTGCTGATTTGGTTTCTTCCGTCAGCCAGCCAGTATTTATGGGTAGTATTGATGAATTCTACGTGCTTCCGCCCTATCGCGGGCAGGGTATTGGTAGTCAGCTTTTACAGCGTATAGAAAGAGAATTCGAAGACTATGGTGTACAACAAGTCTTTGTTGAAGTCTGGGATTTTAATCAGTCTGCCGTCAAACTCTATCAGCGACTCGGCTTTCGCCATCATATCCATTGCTTAAGAAAGGGAATTCAATAAAAAAGCGCCAGAGAGATTCAACGACTCTTAGCGCTTCTCAGTTGCGATGACGCTCTGAATGCAGGATTCGAGCGTCTATTGATTCACCGTTGCTGTTGATCTGGTGCCGATGCCAAAGTAAAGGATAGACGTCTGTTACACCAGTATAAATTTTTCAATGGCTTGTGCGACGCCGTCTTCATCATTACTTGCGGTAATGTAGTCGGCAATCGCTTTGGTTTGTGGCATCGCATTTGCCATCGCAATCCCTAACCCTGCATATTCGAGCATGTGATGATCATTTTCTGCATCACCGATACACATGACCGCTTCCGCCGGAATACCCAACCGTTCGGCCACGGCTTGAATCCCTAATCCCTTATTACTTTGCGGGTTCAGAAATTCAAGAAAATGTGGGGCGCTCTGGACAATCGTAAATTTTTCGACGACTGCCGCAGGCAAGTTTTGATAGGCCTGAGTAAGCTTTTCCGGTTCATCAACAATCATCGCTTTTATCATGGGATGATCGTCATCCAGTGTCTCAAAATCGATTTCATGGATATCGATATGATTGATTTGCGCTTCCAATTGTGTGTATTTCGAGCTTTTGGGGGTGATGAGTCCCAGTATTTGGCTGAAAGCATGGGTATTGACGTTGAGTGCTCGAGCTGTTCGACCAATCATCTTGACATCGGCAGCACTGACAACTTGTTGACGGATGATTTCACCCGTCAGCACATTCTCGACAAAAGCGCCGTTGTAATGAACGGCATAATCGTGCTCGCTGTTCAACCCTAACTGGTCGAGATAGGCCCGCAGTCCTTCTATGGGGCGACCAGAGGATAAAACAATTTGGACGCCCTTATCCTTTGCCGCCTGTATGGCAGCCTGAGTGCGGGGCGAAATTTGTTTTTGACTGTTTAGCAACGTGCCATCCATGTCGATTCCGATCAGTTTATACATGATTTATCACCGGTAACTTCAGAAATGTGGGACTAAAAATAAAACGTGGCATGAGATTTATCCGTGGGATAACTGCCCAAGACGCACCAATATGAGGGAGTTTCAGCACAAATACAAGCATAACATCCAGTGTCATGATGTTGTTTTATCGCGATAAAACGCCGATGCCGGATGTGCTTGAAATCGCCTGTCTGATGGTTTCAATGCGGCGCTCCATATGTGAGCGGAGAAATCGGGGAAAGTTGTATCTTATTGAATTTTATTATAATTGTAGATTGTCACATTGATTTTTATGTTAATACGACATGGGTTTGATTTGACCTTCTGACAAGCTTCTATTAAGGTCTGCGACTCGCATAATATGACCGCTGAATTAGGATTCATTTTGAGTATCTATAAAGTCAATGAAATCTTTCAAACTATCCAGGGTGAGGGTGTCTTTACGGGCGCGCCTGCTGTTTTTGTCCGATTACAGGGGTGTCCGGTCGGGTGTTCTTGGTGTGACACGAAGCATACTTGGTTTACCGAGCCGCAAGATCTGCGGTCTGTTGACGATATCATCGTGAAAACTCAGGATAGTTCTCTTTGGTGCCAAATGAGCGCAGAAGCGATCATCGACTGTTATCATCGCCAAGGTTATACCGCGAAACATATTGTGATTACAGGTGGAGAACCGTGTCTTTATGATTTGACCGTGTTAACCGAAGCTTTTGAAGCGATCGGGTGTCGTTGTCAGATTGAAACCAGTGGCACGGCTGACGTTCAAGCTTCAGTACAGACATGGGTGACAGTGTCACCAAAAATAGCAATGAAAGGTCGCTTACCGGTGCTGGAAAGTGCATTGCGACGAGCCAATGAAATTAAGCATCCTGTCGGGACTCGTAAGGATATTGAGCAGCTCGATCATTTACTACACCAGACGCCGGTTACCGATGATACAATCATTGCTTTACAACCGATTAGCCAGAAACCACGAGCGACTGAGTTATGTATTGAGGTGTGTATCGAACGCAATTGGCGTCTATCGATTCAGACTCATAAATACCTGTCTATTGCCTGAGGAATTGTTATGAAAAAAGCTGTTGTTGTCTTTAGTGGCGGACAAGATTCGACCACTTGCCTTGTTGAAGCGCTGCAAACTTATGATGAAGTTCATGCGATTACGTTTGATTACGGACAGCGGCATCGGCTTGAGATTGAGACTGCTCGTCAATTAGCAACGCAATTGGGCGTGAAAGCCCATAAAGTGATGGATGTCGGCTTGCTGAATGAATTAGCGATCAGTTCACTGACACGTGACGATATTCCGGTCTCTCATGAATTACAGGACAATGGATTACCCAATTCATTTGTGCCCGGCCGCAATATCTTATTCCTGACACTCGCGGGCATTTATGCGTATCAGATCGGTGCTGAGTCCGTGATTACCGGTGTCTGTGAAACAGACTTTTCAGGATACCCGGATTGTCGGAATGAATTTATTCAAACCATGAATCGTGCGCTGGTTCAAGGGATGGATCGAAAGATGCACATTGTCACCCCGTTGATGTGGCTGAATAAAGCTGAAACATGGGCAATGGCCGACCATTATGACGCATTAGCGTTAGTCCGAAACCAGACGCTCACATGCTATAACGGTGTGATTGGTGATGGTTGCGGTGAGTGTCCTTCCTGTCACTTAAGAAAAGCAGGGTTGGATGAATATTTGCACAACCGAGAGGCCGTCCAACAAGCCTATTTGGATAAGCGAGCCACTCAAGCGCACTCATAATACTGCATCTTAGCCAGACATTGATGAATGCCATTGAGGTGCAGTCGCGAATTCCCTCAGTTAACCCATCTTTCAGGATTGATGTTCACCTGAAAGGTGGTTTTCTATTTCTTGAATGATATATTTGTCCCACTTGAGAATTTTATCCAATACTCTTTTTTCATATTCTGAAACAATTTAATTGCATCGCCAATTAAAATTGATAATTAAAGATAATATTTATTTCATAGGGTCAGTGATTGATATGTAAATTGAATTGGAATAGGTTGGTTTATTTTGCAGTGTATCAATCACATTGAATGATAAATGTCATAATAATTTATCAGTGGATAGTCAAAGGATAAAATTAAATTTCGTATATTAGTCTTATTTGGTGAGATGAATTAACATTGATATTTAACGTGATGTATTAAGTATTCATTATGTTCCAGTGTTTATTGGTGTTAAAATTATCAATGCTATTTTTAGTTAGTCGATATGTTGATTCTTAACTAGAATGCAGATAAATTAAAATATTGTTCAATAAAATTTATAATTATTTAACAGAATAAAAATTGAGTTTATTTCTGTTTTCATTTATTTCAACTTGATATTTTATTATCTAAAATAAGTTCTCCGGTCTTTTATTTTTACATTCCAGTCATCATGTACTGAGCCGTACTTTCGCGCTACCAAAAATTGAGTGGCTGATCGTGATGTGACTGGCTGCACTGGTGATAGAGTCGAATGCTTATAGGCTTCCAAAGCTAATGACTGACAACATCAGAGGGCTTAATGAACAACATGAAGACATGCATGATGTATCTGATATTTGATTCTATAAGCTGCATCAGTCCTGATGAACTCGGAAAGGGGAACCTACTTTTATCGGTGCTATTAAATAATGTCGTTCAAATAAAATTTTTATATTCGGTGAGTTACATCAGAAGATATTATACTTTTAATATTAAATAGAGTAATAAGATAGATACTGTTCATAGCATTATAAACAATGTCTCAGATATTATTCGATCATGCTCTCATTTTTAATGCTTCTTTGAGTCTTTGTGCAATAAGTTGAGTATTAGGTGTTGTGATGTGTATATTTCCAGCACATAATATACCTGCTTATTTATTCTATATCGGCTTTTTTTATCATTTTTTAATAGATAAAAATATAGAAAATAGCAAGGGAACGAAAGCTAAAATTATTTGTTATGGATCCGTGCACTGATTGTCTCAATATCAAGCGTGCAGGGTATGTATTGAGTTGGTTATTGTTTTCCATCGAATAACCTGATTTAAATATATTTTGGCTTTCGTTGTTGGAAGGAAATTAATGTTAACTGAATAGCCTATAAAAACGGAAGAAAAGATTATGAAATTAACACCTCTATTTGTAGCTCTTATCGCATCAGTTGGTCTAAGTAGTCAATCAGCATTGGCTTCACAAGAACATGCAGCCGTAGACAATGCACCTACTGTTGCCAGTTGCTCCGCACCTGACTGGCTGATTGCTTCAGGAAGCCTTTCTCCGGGAACCGTTGTTGCTGGTGGTAAAGTATCTGTTGAGACAACTGTTGCCACAGGATGTCCTCAAACATCGGGAACCGCTCCAACGTTAGGCGTTTTGCTGGCAGATGCGAATGGTCAGCCGTTGGGACTTTTCGGTGAGATTCCGATTGCACTACCATCAGGTGCACGTTACAGCTTCACGCTCACTATTCCTAAATCACTTCCTGCGGGTAATTACATGATTGTCTTATCTGCCGATTATCGTCAGGTCGTAAAAGAGACGAATGAGAGTAATAACGTTGCAGCAGCACGTTTGACTGTTGTTAGCAGCGCTGCTGAAGTCGCTGAAGCACAAGCTGAGCAGTCTTCGCAACTGAGCACCAGTGGACCGGTGAATTATATGGATCGCAGCACAATGAGTAGCGATATCTTCATGGGCGCAGGTGTACCTGAAATTAAGGGTATGACAGTTCAGGAAGAGAATACCAAAGTTGTAGAAGATTTACTGAAACGTCATTCAGCCAAATAGTTGATTGATTCCGGGCGAAGTTATTCGCCCGGGTTTTCTTCTTGTGGAACCCATCCCGTTCAGGCTTGTTTCACTCTGTTTTCACCCATCCATCATCAATTGATACAGCGCATCGGCTGCGGATAGCGAACGCTAAAGTAAAAGTAATCCACTTGGCAGGGTATCACCGAAGATGCGTTTGGAGTCACTTTCGGAGACTTGGCTGATTTCATCAATGAGAGCAAGCCAGCTTTGTGGCGCTTTGCTCTGTTTGAGTTTATCCGTGACAGCCGTACGCAGCGCATCAGCAATATCAATCTGCCGATCTCCGGTTTTCCGGCACATCATCATGGCTGCAAACCCGATCATCGGTTCTTTTTTCCAATCCTGTTGTAGTAATTCCGGTAACCAGTGACTGAGCTGCGTTCTCGGAATCACTTTATGTTGGCTGCCATAAAGCAGCACTCTTGATGCCAGACGGCCGACCGCCCACCAATGCGCTTGTGCATATTGAGATTGGCGCAGCGCCCGTTTGATGAACCAGTTTGCCAACAGTATCTTATCTTCCGTTTCCAGATGCTCCAGTGAAGCAGCCAGACGAACCATCGCTTCATACCCCTTTTCTTGGGCTATTTTGGCCTGTTTACTGCTGTTATGTGCTCCGGGATGGAGGTATTTGGCGATATCGGCCAAAATGGTTTCTTGTTGTTCCTGATTGAGGCCGCCGCAAATCCGACGCCAGAATGTCCACCAGTCACTCCAGCTTTGGTGGGTCTGAAATTGAATGCCTTGCTGATAGAGCGACCAAATTTGCTCGATACGCCAACTATCGACCGGATCACCGAATCCCGGACGCAAGGTGAATCCTGCCAGTCGCAGCCAGTTTTTTTCGTGTGCTTCGGAGCGTCGGCGTCTTTTCTTGCCCTGATCCAATCGATCAAATAACTGGCGATTGGTGATGATATCCCAGCTATCTTTTTCACCGAGCCAGTGAGTCAGGGATTTGTTCAGTATCCGCGGATCGGCCTGAGAATCACTGTTTCTATTGCCACTGTATAAACCGGTAATCAATTCACAGGCCTGAGCCAGACCCGGAATATCAGACGATGCGGTGGATTCATGATGTGACTGATGGCGCACCTCAAACTCCAACTGCCAGCGGTGTTGCTCGTTATCGACCTGAACACATTCTAGCTGCAAGGTGCCGACAGGTGTGAGCTGCGTGGAGAGATACACTTCAACCCGGTCTTTTTGATTCGCCGCCAGTGATTGATCGGACATCCGTTCTAGTGACGTAATATAGGGCGGTAATGGTGAAAAATAGTCGGGGTCGACATCGACCAGTTGTCCGTTTTGAATCGATGACTCGTCACCGAGTCTATCATGTCGTGAGGTCAGCAGGTTAAAACGCACCGGTTCGCCAAGGGTGAGAGAAAAACGACGGCTCGACAAGCGGATTTCGTGGCCTTCATCGGTGCCTTTGGCTAACAGGCAGAGCGCCTGAGACGTTTTCTGTTTACGCTGTTCTAAATGTAAAAAGTAAGACCGTGCCGCACCGCCACCGATTTTCAGTTGTGCGCCTCGGCAGGCTTTGAGGTATCCGACGGAACCGAGCGCGACAGCCAGATCAGGATGAGGATTGTCGAGCAAGATGATCGGTTGTCCGGTCCAGTCCGACAACACTTGCGTCAGCCGCTGTTGAATCAGCGCGCTATTGAAAACGCCACCATTAAGCAAGAGGCCAAGTGGGGCTGACGGTTGATCGGTTGTTCGGGTTAACGTCGGATGCTGCGCTAGAAATGCGGCGATATGTTTGGTAATTGCGGGATCGGCAGCATAGGGCAGACCGAACTCAAGCACCGCTCCTTTCCGCTGGGTCGGCAGGGTATCGAGCGTGGTGTGAGGAAAGAATCCATCCAGTGCCATCTGCTGAACCTGCGTTTTATCGAGGTGGATACTTTTGGTGCCTCCCAAAAGTTTTGAACCACTGCCCAATAAGGTAATTTTGGCTGATTCCGGTGATTGCGCCGCAAGTAGGCTCTCTTTGGTTTTCCGGGTTTGCTGAATGAGTTTACTCAGGCGAGATGAACTGAGCTTTTGAGTCTGATTATGCTGCTGAGTCAATTGTTGCTCGGCAAGATGGGCCAGCGCGAGATCGATGTTATCCCCACCGAGCATTAAATGTTCTCCGACCCCGACCCGATCCAATTGCAACGCATCCTGTTCTAATGCTGCCGAGATGAGGCTGAGATCGGTTGTGCCGCCACCGACATCGCAAATCAGAATCGCGGATACATCTTTGAGCTGTGTGGTTGCTTGAGACTGGAAGCGATTATACCAGTCGTAACAAACGGCCTGCGGCTCCTCAAGGAGTTTGACATGAAGCATCCCCGCCAGTGCCGCCGCTTCCAGTGTCAGCTTACGGGCACTTTCATCAAATGAAGCCGGTACGGTAACCACAATATCTTGGTGTTCGAGCGGGGCGGCCGGATGATGATAGTTCCATGCCTGACGGATATGATTGAGATAACTGGCGCTGGCGATGAGCGGAGAAACTTTTTCGACATCTTGCGTGCCGGCCCAGGGTAAAATTGCTTCGTAGCGATCAACCGAAGGATGCGACAACCAGCTTTTGGCACTGACGACCTGTCGGCCTTCAACCTGAGCACCGAGTTCTCTGGCCCATTCCCCGATAATTACCGGTGTGAAATCACCATCGACCGGCTGATGTGTCCAAGGGAGCTCGGTATCCGTCGGGTGGTGTTGTCCTTGAGCCGGATGAAAACGAAACGAGGGGAGTGTCGCCCGACGGGCGACTTCACCGGGGCCGATGAGTTGGTCGATTTCAAAAAGCCGGATCGGACATTCGGATAGATTCTGGCCGTTCTCGCAATAGGCCACAACCGTATTGGTTGTGCCCAAATCGATGCCGACTAAATAATGTTGTGTCGCCATAGTTATCCTTCACGTACATCAAACTCGACATGCCATGTCTGGCCGTTATCGGTGGCGATTGCTTCCAGATACAACGTGCCCACTTCGGTCACTCGGGCGGCGAGCGTGACCGGAACAATCTGGCCGTTTTTGCGCCCTTCGGTGACGGGTAGTGTCACTTGAATCTCTGGCAGTTCTTGGAGTTCATCGCCAGACCACGTGTCCAAATGAGTGCCGGCAGAGTCATCGCGCCGAACCGTTGAGCCGAAAAACTGGAAGTGAACCGGTTGACCGATCACCAAACCGAATTCCCGCTGGTTGATGGTGACACTAGCGCCTTCTTCCATCCCGAACGGGGCGACGCACATGGCTTCCAGCGGTGGTGCCATGCCCGGAATTGCCGGCATCGCACTTTCAATCCCGACATAATAAGCACTGGCTAATCCGCCGCGAATTCTGACACCACTTCCCTGACGAACCGCACCGTAATATGCAGCGCCCTGAGACACCGCCAGATCAAGGTGAATGCCAGTCAGGGTACGAGCGGGTTCGGCCCCGGCGTCGGTCAGCCAGCGATTGATGGTGGTCAGCAAACGTTCGGTCAGTAACGTTGATTTGAGCACACCGCCGTTGAGTAAGATCGCGCTGGGTTGGATAAAGGCTGGTGTACTGGCCGCTTCCAGACCGGGAATTCCGCCAAACGGCATCATGGTATCCGTCGTGTCAGTGGATGCGCTTGCTTGCTTGGTTAAAAATGCTGCAATGTGACGAGTGATTCCGGCATCTTGTGCATATGGCAGGCCCATTTGCGTCAGTGCGCCTCGGGCTCTTTGCTGAGGCAGTTCATCAATCCCGACTTGAGGGAAGAAGCCATCAACCAGTGTCTGGCGAACGTCTTGTTGAGTCAGTTCGGTTTTCAACGTCGAACCGAACAGTTTCGAGCTTCTGCTCGGCACAACAATTGGTACGGCAGCCAGCTCAGCATCATTAAGCAGGGCTTCTTTGGCATCACGACAAGCGTGGGTGAGTGCCTGAATTTGCCACGCTTGCAGTTCTTGACCATTTTGCGCCAGCTTCATTTTCAGACGATAGGCGAGGGCGAGATCCATATTGTCCCCGCCCAGAAGAATATGTTCACCGACCGCAACCCGCTCCAGAACCAAGTGTCCGTCACTTTCTTTGACTTCAACCAGCGATAAGTCGGTTGTGCCGCCACCGATATCGACGACCAGAACCACATCACCGACGTTGACACGGTCACGCCATGACTCGCCATTGGCATCAATCCAGCTATAGAGTGCTGCTTGAGGTTCTTCCAGCAGTGTCCGGCGGTTGAGGCCGATATTTTTGGCGGCTTCTGCGGTGAAGTCACGCGCTGCCGGGTCAAACGAGGCCGGAATCGTAATAGTGACATCCTGTTCAGCTAAAGGATACTGAGGAAACTGATGATTCCAGGCGTTTTGCAAGTGCTCAAGATACAGTTCGCTGGCCTGTAGTGGCGACAGCTTACTGACATCATCCGGGCTGCCGGCCGGTAAGAACGCATCACGGCGATTGACGCCACCGTGACACAGCCAGGATTTGGCACTGGCGATGAGGCGAATCGGGGTTTTACTGCCCAACTGACGGGCGATTGCCCCGACCAATGCTTGCGGCTCATCACTCCAAGGGAGGATCCGCGCACTGGGCGACATTTCATGTTCATGGGGCTGATAGATAAATGAGCCTAACTGAGGTAATGATTCAACCGTCCCCGGTGCGGTCATTTGTGGAATAGATAATACCGAAACCTGCGGGGTTTCAGCGTGCATATCCACATAAGACAGCACACTATGAGTGGTTCCGAGATCGATACCGACACAGTAACGCGCATGTTGTTCCATTACAGTTCCACCTCTGCCGGCGCAATAATTGATGCATCATAGTCTGGTGCGATTTGAGGAAGATTGATTGCTGTGACTTGCCAACCTTTGTGAATCAACAGGCCCTGATAAGGTGCATTGCCGGTGACATGTCCGGTCAGACGAATGGCTTGCGGGTTGAAATCGGCTTCAATCGTGATATTGCTTTCTTCTGCTTCATCGCGAACCGGTTGCAGACAGAGATAGTCATCGAGCACTTTTTTACCACCGCTGTGGATCACGCGTGCAGCGGCACCCACTTCTTCATCGGAATAGTGGATAATATCTTCATTGAGAAAATCGATCAGTCTGGCTTCTTTCTGGAACAGAGCGAGTATTTGTAAGGCAGAGTCCGTTGCTGTTGTTGCCAGTTTGGATTCGACGACTTTCTCCACGACTTTTTCGACTTCAACGACTTTTTCCACTTCGACAATCTTTTCAACCGGTTTTTCAACGACGGTTTCGACGGGTTTCTCCACAATTTTTTCGACGACTTTTGCCCGGCGGCTGATGACTAAAATAAATAAAACGATGGCACACAGGGCTAAAATGGCATGAAGCATGTCGAAACTAGTCGGCATTGTGTTTAGATCGAAGGTCATATGTAATTCTCTGCTACATTAAAATAATGGCGCAAATCTTAACACAAAAGGCTATAAATCCATGTATGAAGTCTCTGGATTTGCCGTTATCAGGCGCTTGTTCGCTGATTATTTGTTCATCCTGTTCGGGGTGTTGTATCCGTGATTCGCTTTTTGCGATTATTTCATTATGATCACGGGTTTGAGCGAAATACTGGGTATATAGGTTATGAACTGCAATCGGGTAGTCTGCTTCGATCTGGAAATGTGTTGTTGGAATGAAAACGGTGTCGGCACAACCGGAGAAATTATTGAAATCGGTTTGGCTGAAATTGCACTGGATGAAGGTAAGATCGTCAAAAGAGCCCAGTATTATGTTCAGCCGGAACAGGATGAGGTGTCTTTATTCTGCGCTGAACTGACCGGAATTACCCCGCGTAAACTGGAGAAACAAGGGCGACCTCTGGCACAGGTGATTCAGTCGATGATCAAAAACTTTGGTTCAACCAAGAAAGTCTATATGGCATGGGGCAGGGATGATCTGATTTTGCAACAAGAGTGTGAACAGAAAGGTATCGAATCGCCGATTCATGAGTTTATCAATCTGGCAACCTTGTACCGGATTCAACACCGGATGAAAGAACGCCGCATCGGACACCGGACGGCTCAAGAATCGGCCGGGATCCCATGGGAAGGGCGTCAGCATTCCGGATATATTGACGCCTATAATCTCGCTAAGCTGGCGTTGACCATGTTATAGCTCGGTGTATTTGCAGCGCGAAAGAAACGTTCCGGCTCACCGCGTTGCTACCGATTACTGTCTTACAGCGTTGCAATGGCAACCAATATGACACTGCCGACAATCATGCTGCCACCGATCCATTGTTGTAAGCTCATCCGTTCATGGAAGCGACGTTTGGAAAAGTATAGCGTGCCGAGAATCTCGATTTGTCCCAGTGTTTTGACCAGTGCCGGATTTATCAGGGCAAATCCGGTGAACCATCCGATCGAGCCCAGTGAACTGAGAATCCCCACTTTGGTACTGAGCAGAAAAGACTGTTTCACTGGCGCTAAGACATCACGGCTGCGATAGATTTGTAGACCACATAAGAGCACCGATTGTAGGGCAAGGACGTACCAGATGGTGACACCCGCGCTGGTAATAATCGATCCTTGCAGTGAATGGCTTGCAAGTGACGCTGTCACTGATGTGATGGCAAAACAGAATCCACTTCCCAGCCCGGCCAGCAGCGACAGATCTTTATGCATATAACGTAAATTGCTCAGTCGCATACTCATCACTAACGTCCCAGTGACACCCAGTGCAATACCGCTCCAGGCAATCAGGTTTAGCGAGTTGTGTAGCAGCGGAATACCGATCAAGGCAGCAAGCACCGCTTCTGTTTTTGCCAGAAGTGTACCTAATGCAAAACTACCGGATTGAAAAACCCGGAGCATCAGATAGGTAGCGAGCACTTGCGCAATGGCACAAACGGATGCATAACCCAAAAATAGCCCGATGGACGGTAAGGTGACTTGCCCGACGAAATGCCAGCAAATCAATAAATAAACACTCACAATGGGTAAACCGTATAGTGAACGTGCCATGGTGGCGTGTAAAAAGCCTTGCTCTTGAGACAGTGTTTTTTGATAAGCAGTCCGGATCGATTGGCAGGCCGCAGCAAAGAGTGTTACAAGAATCCACATCTTAAGGAATCCTTTGTTAGAAAAAGAGAGCGGAAAAGAGAAAGCAGCATAGCTTTAGTTGCTGCTTTTGTAAAAACAATCATGATGATAGAAGTAATCATCATGCTGACGGAGGGAAAAAAGGGCTCAGATGCTGGCCGCAGTATCTGAACCCGATGAAAGCTCTAAATCTGGTGCAATATCTAAATCTGATGAAAGCGTTTTAGTTCGCTGTCAGGCTGCCCCACAGATCATATTCGTCAGCATGTTCAATCGTGACATTGACTAAATCACCCGCTTTCACACCCGTTTCGCCATTGAGATAAACCACACCGTCGATTTCGGGGGCGTCAGCGTAAGTACGACCAATCGCACCTTCTTGATCCACTTCATCGATCAGCACTTGCATCTGGCTGCCGATACGCTGTTGGAGTTTTGCGGTACTGATTGCTTGTTGTAACGCCATAAAACGCTCATAGCGATCCTGTTTGACCGATTCCGGAACCTGTTCGGCCAGTTCATTGGCTGTTGCGCCTTCAACCGGAGAGTATTTAAAACATCCGACCCGATCGAGCTGCGCTTCCTGAAGCCAATCCAGTAAGATTTGAAAGTCTTCTTCTGTTTCTCCGGGGAACCCGACGATAAAAGTAGAACGAATGACCAATTGCGGACAGATGTTACGCCATTGCTGAATACGCTCCAGCGTTCGTTCTGCCTGACCCGGCCGTTTCATCATCTTCAATACGCGCGGGCTGGCATGTTGAAACGGAATGTCGAGATAGGGTAGGATTTTTCCTTCAGCCATCAACGGAATAATGTCATCAACATGCGGGTAAGGATAAACATAATGGAGTCGGACCCAAATGCCCAATTGACTCAGGTGTTCACTGAGTGCTTTGAGGTTTTGTCTTACCGGCGTACCGTTTGAGAAACCGAGACTGTGTTTGGTATCCACGCCATAGGCACTGGTATCCTGGCTGATCACGAGCAGCTCTTTGACGCCGGCGTTTTTCAGTCGTTCTGCTTCTCCGATGATGTCTCCAACCGGACGACTGACTAATTTACCGCGCATGGAAGGAATGATGCAGAAGGTGCAGCGATGGTTACAGCCTTCCGATATTTTCAGGTAAGCGTAGTGTTTCGGTGTCAGTTTGACACCATGATCCGGGACGAGACTGGTATATGGATTGTGTGCCGGACGAGGTACAAACTGATGAACATGCTCAAGTACATTCTCGTAAGCGTGAGGCCCGGTAATACCTAAGACATTCGGGTGAACTTCTCGGATCTCATCTTCGCGTGCCCCGAGGCATCCGGTCACGATGACTTTGCCATTTTCATGCAGCGCTTCCCCGATCGCATCGAGAGACTCCTGAACGGCGCTGTCGATAAAACCACAAGTGTTGACGATGACTAAATCCGCATGCTGATACTGGCTGACGATATCGTATCCTTCCGTGCGTAATTGCGTCAGAATTCGCTCCGAATCGACCAGATTTTTCGGGCATCCCAGAGAGACAAATCCGATTCTGTTACCTGTCACCGCATTGTTCATTGATTCTTGCTGGGCCAGTGTTTTTTGTGCTGTATCCAGAGTCGTGGTTTGATTTGGCGTATAAGTATGGACTGTCATTGCTTTATTTTGCTACCTAATCGTATGTTATCAATGGTCACCGCTGTCACACAGTGATTCGAACAACCGATTTAAATCGTTGTCTTACATTTTTTATCTGACATAGGATTCCGGATGCCCTGAGACTATTTTTAACATCCGGTTATCAAAAGGCACACATTATAACGGATGTGTAGACATTGAACAGAAGAAGTCGATCCGGGGTATCCGACTTCTATCAGAAAATGAACGGGTGTCAGTGCGTGACGTTGATCGTGACGAGAGTCGCTGATGTGACCGCGAAGCTGTATTGCCCGTTAAGACTTATGCTCAGTCACGATTAATTTTGCTCGGATAAATTCACTGTGATCAACATATAAAAGCTCTGCGGTCTTACGAATCACTGCATCTTCAAATGGGTCGATGTATTCATCGGCATTGGCGACTTCCCACATGGCTTGAATCAGTTCGAAACGTCTTTCTTGAGATAACGCCCTCAGTTGAGATGTAAAATCATAGAGCGACGCTGAATCTTTGACTTGTTGTGCAGCCTGCTTTAGTAGATTGTCAGCTTCAGGTTGAGTCAGTTGACACAGTTTGATGAGAAGCTGAGTTTGCGCATCTTGTTCTGGTCCGGATATGTCGTGGTCAGCACCGGACACCTCAGTCAGCAGACAAGCAATAGCCAGTTGCGGACTATCTTCATGGTGACCGAGATCTTGACCTTCAAGTAGTTCTTTAAAAAGCGATGTAATGGTATTAAACATATTTTCCTCACAGAAGCGCTTGATTATCAGCCGTAAGAAATATCATAGGATCAGCAGAAAATAAACGTGATCCAGTCGATATTGATTGTTTTATACCCAATTGCATTTGGGAAAGATCATGCAATGTTATTCTACAAATTGATGGAAACCTCTTGAAAGTCCCTATTTCTTGCAAGACCGCATTGCTGCTCTTTTGATAGTTTGACCATCAGAGTGCGATCCGGTTCATTTTCAACACTCACCGTATTAGTTTTGAGATCAATGCTGTTTAAAAGCAAGCTGTTACTCGTCAATATGCAAATGATTCTCAATTATATAATGGTTGACGCAAGGGGTGTTTTTGTATACTTTAGAGTGACTAGTCACTCTAAAGTGTTATTTTTGATGAATACAAAGAAACTTCAGATTATAGAAGCCGCGATTCGTTTGTTCGCTCAGGATGGGGCGGGTGTCGCGACTGCAGCAATTGCGAAAGAAGCCGGTGTTTCTAATGGCACGTTGTTTAATCATTTTGAGACCAAGCAAATGCTAATCGATGAAGTCTATATCTTTATCAAGCGAAACATGGCTGATGTTATTTTGAGTGATGTCGATTTCTCTGCTTCGCTCTTCGATGTCTGTTTTAAGCAATGGATTGCTTTTGCGCACTGGTCCTACGATCATTTGACGGAATACCGGGCAATGAATGTCCTGAATGCCTCGCAGGTATTAGGTGAAACGGCACGTCAGTATGCAGAAAAGTTATGGATGCCGATGCTCGACAAACTGAAAGATGCTCAGCAGAGCGGCATACTCCATCCGACGTCTCCCGAACTGATATGTATCAATGTGCAAAGTTACCTGCATGCACTGGTGGCATATACGAATCGGAAGCAATATGGCTGGCATGAGGCTGAAATGATATTTCGAGAGGCGTTTTGTGTGTTTTGGCGTGGCATTGCAATATCTACATCTTGTTTAGATGAGCTCGATTAAATTATGTATTACATTAACCGTAAATGGCCGGTACTTGTCACCGGCGCAACAGGATATGTCGCTGGATGGCTGATCAAACGCTTACTTGAATCCGGTGTCACAGTACATGCGACAGTTCGTGATTTGAGGGATCAGGACAAACTCAAACCTCTCAACCGAGTCGCGAGCACCGCACCGGGAACACTCCGCTATTTTCAGGCCAATTTATTTGATGACGGTTCATATGCTGAAGCCATGCAAGGTTGTCGCGTGGTTTTTCACACGGCGTCTCCGTTTCGGCTTCAGGCTCGTGACCCGCAAAGCGAATTGATTGCCCCGGCCGTGCAAGGTACGCACAATGTGTTAAATCAGGCAACGTTAACACCGTCAGTACAGCGTGTTGTTTTGACCAGCAGTTGTGCCGCGATTTATGGTGATAATGCTGATCTGTTAGACTTAGAGCACGGTATGGTGACTGAAGAAGTCTGGAATCACTCCAGCTCTCCTGAGCATAATCCATATGCTTATTCTAAAACCGAAGCTGAGAAAGAAGCATGGCGTATCGCGGAGGCGCAACAACAGTGGACGCTAGTTGTCATCAACCCCTCTCTGGTGATGGGGCCTGCCGTCAACCCTGATATAACCTCTGAAAGTTTTCATATCATCCGCCAGATGGGGGATGGTTCCATGAGAGTTGGTGTGCCGAACTGGGGGATCGGGGTCGTTGATGTCCGGGATGTTGCTGAAGCCCATTTATCAGCCGGTTATACCACGCATGCCCGAGGACGGTATATTATCTCTGGTTGTAACACGACATTACTTGAAATGGCGCGTCAACTGTTACCCAAATATGGTAAACATTACCCGTTGCCTAAACGGGTATTGCCAAAATTTCTTGTCTGGTTGTTTGGGCCGCTGATCAACCCGGGGATAACTCGGAAAACGATTACGCAGAATGTTGGCTACGCTTGGAAAGGCAACAATACCAAAAGTATTGGGGAACTGGAGCTGAAATACCGACCATTGTCGGTGACGATGAACGACTTCTTTGCGCAGCTAGTTGAGACCGGAAAATTGGAGCGTTGACAACGCGCTTCGCTGACGTATGAGTTAAATTTCTTGATCATTGCCTTCTTGCAAACTGTTTTCTTGCAGGCTGATCTGTTCAAGCATCTCGACGACATCAGATGATGAGTGTTCATGCGCATAAAGAATTAAAGCCAGAATCGCATCCCGTTTATGTTCCAAAGGCGCTTTTTCCATAAAAATCTGCATGATATGACTTCTCATCAGCGACAGTTCATGATCGACGAATCCTCTGCCTTCTTCTTCGCCCTCATTCTCTTCCGGTGCATTATCAAACTGACAAAATAACAAATCATCGAAACATTTGGCGTGCAGCAAACGCTCCGGAAGCCACGTTTCTCCGGTCACGATTTCCGGATCATTGGGCAGGGCATTCAGTATATGAATCAATTCAGAAGCTTTCACGTTATCTTTGGTCTCACCGGCATGTCTGACATCAAACGAAATATACATCAAAAACCTTACACCTGCACCAGATTGGAGTAAGAACTGTCTGGTCAGACTGATGATGAAAACCAAGGAGTTTTTGGTGTCATGGCCTGACAGTGATACAATCCGGCCAGTTTTAATCAAGTATACAATAGGATTCGCTTTGACGTCGTCACAGCCACATACCCAACCCCCTCAGGCACAGCCCAATACTCCGGGAACTCTGCGTCATGCATTGAACGAATGTATGCTCAAAGATCGGTTCCGCCTGAGTAAACGGATTCAGGGGGCCAGTAAAATTAACAATCCCAAAGCCAGACAGGCCGTTTTTGATGAAATCGCTCAGGACATTGCCAAATCGATGATGGCAGCCGAGCTCAGACAGCAAACCTCTGCGGTATTAGATTACCCAGAGATTCTGCCGGTCAGTCAGAAACGAGATGACATTGCACAAGCGATTGAAAAACATCAGGTCGTGATTGTGGCGGGTGAAACCGGCTCGGGGAAAACCACACAGTTGCCGAAGATCTGTGCTGAACTGGGGCGTGGCACATATGGGGTCATTGGTCATACACAGCCCCGTCGATTAGCCGCACGCTCTGTCGCCGCCCGGATTGCTGAAGAAACCAAAACTTCACTCGGCGATTTCGTCGGTTATAAAGTGCGTTTTAATGATCAGATATCCGATCAGACTCAGATTAAATTGATGACGGACGGGATACTGCTGGCTGAAATTCAGCATGATCGATTCCTCAATCAGTACGATACGATCATTATCGATGAAGCCCATGAGCGTAGCCTGAATATTGATTTCATTCTCGGCTATTTAAAACAGCTGCTGCCGAAGCGTCCTGACCTGAAAGTCATTATCACGTCGGCAACAATCGATCCTGAACGGTTTTCCCAGCACTTTGACGGCGCACCGATCATTGAAGTGTCCGGCAGAACGTATCCGGTGGACACCCGTTATCGTCCCTTAGCCGGTGAAGATGAGAGTGAGCGTGATCAGCTCGACGGGATTTTTGACGCCGTTGATGAGCTGAGTGATGAGGGACCGGGAGATATCCTGATCTTTATGAACGGGGAACGTGAGATCAGGGATACCGCCGATGCCTTGAGCAAGCGCAACCTCAAACATACTGAAATTGTGCCTTTGTATGCGCGTCTCTCCGCAGGTGAGCAGAACCGGATTTTTCAATCCCACAGTGGGCGGAGAATTGTTTTGGCGACCAACGTTGCTGAAACGTCTCTGACGGTGCCGGGAATTAAATACGTGATTGATCCGGGGACCGCTCGCATCAGTCGTTATAGTTACCGCACCAAAGTGCAGCGCTTACCGATTGAACCCATTTCTCAAGCCAGCGCCAATCAGCGTAAAGGGCGTTGTGGCCGGGTTGAAGCTGGGATTTGTATCCGGCTTTATTCCGAAGATGATTTTCAATCTCGTCCTGAGTTTACCGATCCCGAAATACTCAGAACCAATCTGGCATCGGTTATTTTGCAGATGACAGCCTTGGGGCTCGGTGACATCGAGGCATTCCCCTTTGTTGAAGCCCCGGATCAGCGCAATATTCAAGATGGTGTCCGGCTGCTGGAAGAATTAGGTGCGATTCAGACACAATCTCAGGAGCGCAAAAAACGCTTGACCGAGATTGGACAAAAGTTGTCGCGTCTTCCCATAGATCCACGGCTGGCTCGTATGGTGCTTGAAGCACCGAAATGGGGATGTCTGAAAGAAGTGATGATTATCTCGGCTGCTTTGTCGATTCAGGATCCGCGAGAGCGGCCTTCGGACAAACAACAGTCAGCCGATGATAAACACCGCCGTTTTTATCATGAAGACTCTGATTTTCTGACCTTTGTTAATCTATGGGATTACATCAAACAACAACAAAAAGCCCTGAGTAGTAATCAGTTCAGACGTCAGTGTAAAAGTGATTATCTGAATTATCTGCGCATTCGTGAATGGCAGGATGTCTATTTTCAATTGCATCAGAGTATGCATGACCTCGGGCTGAAGCTGAATGAAGAACCCGGCAGTTATCAGGGGGTGCACACCTCGATTCTAGTTGGATTGCTGTCTCATATCGGTATCAAAGATCAGGAAGAGAAAGAATATCACGGGGCGAGAAACGCCCGTTTTCATATTTTCCCGGCGTCCGGCCTGTTTAAGAAACAACCGAAATGGGTGATGTCGGCTGAGCTGGTGGAAACCTCGAAACTTTGGGCCAGAGTGGTGGCGAAGATTCAGCCGGAGTGGATTGAACCGCTGGCACAACATTTGATCAAACGGAGCTACAGTGAGCCGCATTGGTCGAAAAAGCGCGCAGCGGTGATGGCGTATGAGAAAGTGACATTGTTTGGTGTACCGATTGTTGCCAAACGACTCGTGAATTATGGCCCGATTGATGCGACCTTGAGCCGAGAAATATTCATTCGGAGTGCGCTGGTTGAAGGTGAGTGGGAGACCAAACACGCTTTCTTCAAACAAAACCGCAAGCTGTTACAAGAAGTAGAAGAGCTGGAACATAAATCGAGACGGCGGGACATTCTGATTGATGATGAGTCCTTGTTTCAATTTTATGATCAGCGCGTCGGCACGGAAGTTGTCTCCGGCCGTCACTTTGATACGTGGTGGAAAAAGACCAGCCGGGAGAATCCGGAATATCTTCATTTTGAAAAAGAGATGTTGTTCAAAGGTGATGCCAGCCATGTGACCGAACTCGATTATCCGAATTTCTGGCATCAGAATGGCATCAAGCTGAAGCTCAGCTATCAATTTGAACCCGGTGATGATAGTGACGGTGTCACGGTTCATATCCCGTTGGCCGTATTGAACCAAATTGAACCGATGGGGTTTGACTGGCAGATCCCCGGGCTACGCCATGAACTTGTGGTCAATTTGATCAAATCGTTGCCGAAAACATTGCGCAAGAATTTTGTACCGGCACCGAACTATGCGGATGCCTTTTTGGCCCGGACGACCCCGATGGAACTGCCATTGTTGGACGCACTGGAAAAAGAGCTGAAACGGATGTCCGGTGTGACCATTCTGCGCGAAGACTGGCAAATCGATCAGATCCCGGATCACCTGCGAATCACATTCCGGGCCGTCGATCATCGGCATAAAAAGCTACGGGAAAATAAAGACTTATTCACGTTAAAAGAGAGCCTGAAAGACAAAGTTAAAGAAACCCTGTCTCAGGTTGCTGATGATGATATCGAACAGAAAGGTCTGCATACTTGGAGTTTCGGTGAGCTTCCTCTGGTCTATCAGCAGAAAAAAGGTGGCTTCGATGTCAGAGCCTATCCGGCACTGGTTGATGAAAAAGACAGCGTCGCTATTCAGCTATTTGAGACCGAGCAAGAGCAACAACGCGCCATGCGAGCAGGGGAGCGGCGATTAATCTTGCTGAATGTTCCGTCTCCGGTGAAATATTTGCACACCAACCTACCGAATAAATCGAAACTCGGACTCTATTTCAATCCATATGGCAAAGTGTTGGATCTGATTGATGACTGCATTGCCTGTGGTATCGATAAGCTTATCGATGGGCAAGGCGGATTAGTCTGGCAGGCCGAGGCGTTTGAAGCGTTGAAAGAGTATGTTCGCGGTGAGTTAGGTGATACCGTTGTTGATATTGCAAGACAAGTTGAAGAAATTTTGACAACTGCCTATCAGATCAATAAAAAACTGAAAGGGAAAGTCGATTTTACAATGGCATTTGCACTTTCTGATATCAAAGCACAAATTGAAAGCTTGATCTTCAAAGGCTTTGCCACGGAATGCGGTTGGAAAAAGTTGCCGGATATCCTAAGGTATATGAAGGCTATCGAGCGTCGATTAGAAAAATTACCTATCGATCCCAACAAAGATCGACTTCATATGCTGAAAATAGAATCAGTGACGCAGGACTATCGGGAGTTATTGAACAAAATTCCGAAAGGTGCGCCGATTCCCGAGAATGTTAAAGCAATCCGCTGGATGATTGAAGAGTTAAGGGTGAGCTTCTTTGCTCAACAACTTGGAACGCCTTATCCCGTTTCGGATAAGCGGATCAAGAATGCAATTAGTGAATGTTAATTTGGGTTCGATTTTTGCATAAAACAGACTATTACAGATAATTCTGTTAGTTTTTTGGCGAGCGTAGGCAATTTTATGCCGCTTTGGTATCAACACCAATAGTATGATCACCAACCGTATGATCACCGATGAAAAAGTAGAGAAGGTTCATCATGAAAAAAACATTAATTGGATTGGCACTTTTAGGTGCATCAACATCTGCCTTGGCAGATTCATGGATTTATGGCGGCGCTTCCGTTGGACAATCTGACTTTAAAGGTGAACATGGTACAGCCTACAATATTCATGTCGGAACCGGTATCCTGCCATTGATCGGCTTGGAAGCGGGTTTCACCAAATTTCAAGAAATTGATGTCTCGCCAACTAATAAAACTGAAGCAACAACCGGCTATTTCGCCATTAAGCCAAGTATTGATTTCGGTCCGTTGCATATTTACGCCAAAGGCGGCTTGCATTCTTGGGATGAAAAGGTCAATGGTGCCAAAGTGGATGACGGTGTTGACCTGATGTACGGTGTCGGTGCGGAATACTTCATGATGGGGCCGATTTCTGTCGGTGCCAGCTACCAGACCTATGTTATGGGTGACGATGACATGAAAACTTTCAATCTGAATGCCACATTCCATTTTCTTTAAGTTTTCTCATCGTCGAACAATCAATTTAAGCCAGCATTTTGCTGGCTTTTTATATTTCAAATCCCGGTAAACAGAGGAGAGATAGCAGATGGCATTGCCATATAAAGCAGTTATTTTTGATATGGATGGTGTATTAATTGATTCAGAACCATTCTGGCGACAGGCACAGATTGAAACACTGGCTACTTATGGTGCTGAAATCACGGTTGAAGCATGTATTCAGTACACCATGGGAAAACGGTTAGACGCAATTGCTTCGACTTGGTGTCAACGTTGTCAGCTTCAGATTGATCCTGCGATTCTGGCGCAGCAAATCCTAGAAAAACTGATTGTTCAGGTGAGGGCTCATGGTCGTGCACTGCCGGGTGTTTATCAACTTTTAGATGCGCTAAAACAGGCGGGTTATCGTATTGGTTTGGCGACCTCGTCCGGGCCGGAAATTATTCAAGCTGTGCTTCAGCGCCTCGAGATCGAAGCGTATTTCAGCCAAATTTGTAGCGCCGAGGATGAAGACTATGGTAAGCCGCATCCTGCCGTTTATTTAAGTGCTGCGCAAAAACTCGATGTGTCGCCTGATCAATGCCTGGTGATTGAAGATAGTGTGACCGGTATGACCGCAGCCAAAGCTGCATCAATGACGACGTTCGTTGTGAACGCGCACCAGCAGGATCCTCGGTTTGCGCTGGCTGATCAATATTTCACGTCACTGGAAGCTATCGTATCATTGATTGGTGCAAACGACTGAATCAGCCGAAATATAAAGAGTCAGCCCCATATCTGTGACTGAAACCGCATGGGTTACAACAGATATGGGGCGGACAGGCAGTGTGGGGAAAATTTAGAACAGATACTTGACGCGCAGACGTAAACCGCTGTCAGTCTTGTCGGCATCTTTTACGTCAGAGTAATAACCGCCGGCGTACAGTGCCAAGTCTTCAACATCCATAATGTTGGCGAATTTATACGAGGTATAGACGGTGGTGCTTTTCGCGGTTGTGCCGGTATCGGTTTCGCCATAGACATAGGCAATAAAGAAGTTTTGATACTGAGCGTTGACACCGTAGGTGGTATCTTCTTGGTTGGTGGTGCCATCAAAGTCACGGGTGGCATAGCTCACATTCATATTGATGTCGCCCATTATATAGTTCAGCGTTGCACCATAACCGGAAAAATCATTAGCAGCATCTTCTTCGTCTGCGGTTGCATTAATTTCTGCACCAACGGCTAACTTCAATGAGTCAGTCAGCGTGGCGGCGACGACCGGACGAAGAAACACAGCATTATTTCTTGCGTTGATATTGCTGTCATCATTGGCCATAAAGTTGGTGCTGAGCTCGAAATAGACGCGTTCAGTGGTTTTGGACAGATTTATCTGGCCGTTATCACTGCGTCCGCGAGCATACTTGGTCATATAAACGTCTTGGGCGTAATTGACAAACGTATCTTGACCGGCAGGGAAGAGGTCATATGCTTCAAAGCGTCCCATTTTAATTTCCCAATCAGCTTTCTCACCGATTGCAATCCACGCATCATCGGCAGTGATGTCACCATCGAGATGCAGTAATGTCTCAGCATTTGCATTGATATAGCCATTGCTACCCACATCCCGCGAACCGGAAACACCAATTAAAAGGCGGCCATTCTGATCATAAGTAGTTGTGTCGGGGTTGGTTGTTTCTTGGTTACGGTAGTCATTATTAAATTCCACATCACCGTGGATCGCGAATGTTCCCATTTCATTGGTGACGCTGGTTCCTGCCTGAACATTCAGTGCAGTAGCAGTCAATAGGGCAATAGTTGATAATTTCAAAATACCACTTGTTTTCATCGTTATACTCCGTAAAGTTACTCATTCTTCAGCCCCATAAGTGGTTTAATCCACAATTATTATTTTCTGGGGATCCAATCAATCATTGATTGAATTTTGTTGATTTCATCTTGGTGATGAATTTAGAGATTACATTTGCTGGTTGAATGAAACTTTCGGTTGGATCACTTTTCGGGATCGTTCCCTATTTTTGGTGTGGCAAATTTGATTTACTTCATATTATTGATTTTGTGGTTAGTAATTAATAAGAGTTTTTTATACAGTGATTGGTTTTGTTCGGGGTTTTTAAGCGGTTTATTGGCTTTTTGGCTATGAAATTGAGTGTATTGGCTGATTTTATCGTGATCACATTTTTGGGAACGTTGTCTTTTTCTTGGTGATAATGATGCTTCTAAACTACTTGTTTCTAAACTACTCAGATTGTTTCTAAACTACTCAGAGTTCACCGTTCGAATCGTATGTAGTTTTCGGAAATTCGAAGGGGTCATGCCAACATACTTAAGAAATACGCGTCTAAAGTAGCCAACATCTTGGTAGCCAACGCCGCGAGCGATAAACTGGATAGGGTGGGTCGCGTCCGTTAAAGCTTGTTTTGCAGCATGAATCTTTTGTGTCTGGATGGCTTCTGTCAATGTGGTTCCAAAAGTTTGTTTATAGACCCGACCTAAATAGTCCACATTACACCGCAAGCGCTGAGCTACCCATGATGGGGTAATTGGTTCTCGATAGAACTGTTTGATAATGGAACGTGCGTTGTATGCTAAATTGACTGGCTTGGGCTCAGACTCATTTGCATTCTTATTGCCTGCTTTACCAATAATCATCATCAGCAGCAGGTTTAATGACAGCCTGTCGCCTACCAATTCTTGTTCGTTTAATAACAAATTAAACAACGAGGTCACTTTTGAGCCATCGTCAACACGCCCCAACTTTGGTAAGTGAATGAAATGCTGAGAGGCCGAATCTTTACTATGGCGCGACAAGCGAAAGTGAACCCAGTAAAACTTTAAATCATCTGGATAATCCTCAATCCCCATATGTTCACAGTGCGGATAAAGCAGTAAACATTGACCGGCACCAAGCTGGTACTGCTGATCATTTTCTTGAATCGATAACGTCCCACGTTGCACAAAAATGAGTTCAAAAGAGTCAATAATTCTTCTTGGATGCCTGCCACTTCCATTAGAGATGAACAAGCCGCCATTCTCTATCTCTACAGGAACATCGTGATATATATTTGCCATTTTTGAGTCCCTTTGTTGTCTGGACACATCTTATTTGAGGCTGAAACATAGCCAAAAGATCATTGTCACACTTCCTCTCACAAAGTCGGATTTATCCTCTTTTTATACAAAATTATCACCTATTGTTGGTACTCCGCTCTCGCTACGATGGATGCATAAAAATAATGACAATAATGAATTCAATATGGATGAAGCAACCATGAACGAGACAAGTACCCAAGTGTTGAACAACAATATAGTCAACACACCTCAAACAGAAAAAATAACCACCAGTGAAAAATTCGGATATGGTCTGGGCGATGCCGGAGGCACAATTATTACGGGCTTAATCGGAAACTTTTTAACTTTTTTCTACACCGATATCTTTGGATTAACGCCCGCGATTGTGGGTATCCTTTTTATGACACTCCGTATTTTTGATGCCGTCACCGATCCTTTGATGGGGATTGTGGCCGATAGAACACATAGCAAATATGGGCGCTTTAGACCTTGGCAGCTATGGATTGCTCTCCCCATCGGGATCGTCGGAATTCTTACCTTTACGGTGCCGGAAATCAGCTACAACCTTAAGGTGATGTACGCTTTCGTCACCTATATGCTGTTGTCAATTTGTTATACCGCAATTAACGTCCCTTATTGCGCACTCATCAATACGATGACCACCGATCACAAAGAAGTCATTTCATGTCAGAGCTGGAGATTCGTTCTCACTGGCGGAGCCGGTGTTCTCGTCTCGGTTGGTCTGCCATGGTTTGTCGGCCAGTTTGATTCAAACCAACAAGCACTGGGTTATCAATATGGCGTTAGCATTTTGTGCGTAATCGCTATCGTGATGTTTTTGTGGTGTTTTACGACCGTTAGAGAGCGAACACCGATTGAATCTCTGGGAAAGGTTTCCCTCAAAGAGCATTTAAAAAGTATCAAGCAAAACGATCAACTCATGCTGATGCTCATCATGTCATTTTTGCTCATCACTATTTTTAACACTCGTGGTGGTGCGTACATGTACTTTATCAACTACGTCTTGGGCGGCACTTCCAGCTATACATCGCTATTTTTTGCCATGGTCACTGCGGGGTTAGTGATTGGACCGATATTGGTGAACTACCTAACGAAGCACATTGACCCTAAAACACTGTACTTATACACCAATGTACTTCTTGGTTTTTATTCTTTGACCATGTTCTACATCCCTGCGAATGATACAACCCAGAACCTATGGTTGGTCGTCATTTTGTGCTACAGCGTCCTGCTCGGTTTTACGCTGCCTTTACACTTCTCATTAATGGCATTTGCCGACGATTATGGGCAGTGGAAAACCGGGGTTCGTTCTTCCGGGTTGAATTTCGCCTTCAACTTATTCTGTATCAAACTGGCGTGGGCATCGAGTGCCGTCATTATCAGCGCGATTCTTGTTTGGGTTGCCTATCAGCCGGGAATAGAAAACCAAACTGAAGCCTCTGTATCGGGCATTACATCCCTAGAAAGTATGATTCCTGCAGTCATTCACTTCGCATTAGCGTACATGATTGCCAAAACCAAGCTAGACAACCAGCTAATGGTGCGCATTAGCGCTGATCTAAAGAAACAAATGGCGTAAGAGAGAACCCCCATGACTCACAACAATGAATCACAATACACACGCGTTAACATTTCCGATAAATTTTGGAAGAACTATCAGACATTGATTAATGATGTGGTGATCCCTTATCAATGGGATGCACTGAACGATAATCTGCCTGATACAGAACCAAGCCACGCCATAGAAAACTTTAAGATTGCAGCGGGTGAACTCGATGGCGAGTTCTATGGCATGGTATTTCAGGACAGTGATGTCACTAAATGGTTAGAAGCGGTTGCTTACTCTTTGGCAAACAAGCCTGACCCGTCTCTAGAAAACCTAGCAGATGATGTCATTCAACTCATTGGCAAAGTGCAATGTGACAATGGCTACATCAATACTTATTTCTCAGTCAAAGAGCCGGATGCAAAGTGGCATAATTTGTGTGAATGCCACGAGCTATACTGTGCCGGGCACCTCATTGAAGCGGCTGTTGCCTATTACCAAACTACCGGTAAAGATGCCTTACTCAATATAGCGTGTCGATTTGCAGACCATATTGATCAGGTTTTCGGTCATAAACCAGATCAACTGCTTGGCTACCCGGGACATCCTGAAGTTGAGCTCGCACTGATGCGTTTATACGAAGTGACGGAACAACCCCGTTATTTAGACCTCTGTAATTTTTTCGTTGAGCAACGCGGGCAAAGCCCACATTACTATGATGAGGAATATCAACGTCGCGGACAAACCTCGTATTGGCATGTCCACGGGCCCGCCTGGATGGTGAAAGATAAGGCCTATAGTCAAGCGCACTTACCACTCACTGAGCAAAAAGTTGCGGTTGGTCATGCTGTCAGGTTCGTTTATCTACTGACGGGAGTCGCTCACCTTGCTCGCTTAAGTGGCGATCAAGAAAAAGTCGCCATATGTAAGACGCTGTGGCAAGACATGGTCAACAAACAGATGTATGTAACAGGAGGGATTGGTTCGCAGAGTGAAGGCGAATCATTCAGTTGCGAATATGACTTGCCCAATGATACCGCTTATACGGAAACCTGCGCGTCGATTGGACTCATGATGTTTGCGAACCGGATGCTACAACTCGATACCGATAGTCATTATTCTGATGTTATGGAGCGAGCGCTCTACAATACAGTGTTGGCCGGGATGGCGATGGATGGAAAACACTTCTTCTATGTCAATCCGCTGGAAGTTCATCCAAGCAGTATCCCACATAATCATATTTATGATCATGTGAAACCGGTTCGTCAACGTTGGTTCGGTTGCGCTTGTTGCCCACCCAATATTGCGCGAATTATCGGTTCATTGGGAAACTACTTGTATACCGTTAAACAAGACACGGTGTTAACTAATTTATATATAGGTTCAACATCCACGCTTGCGACTGAATATGGCAACTTAACGATTACCCAACGTGGCGACTACCCATGGAAGGAGACCATCACACTCTGTATTGATGAGTCGCCTAATCAGGCTATCTCATTAGGGTTTCGGATTCCAGACTGGTGCCGCCAGCCAAGTATGACGGTAAATGGCAATCCATATTCACTTGAGAACGCAGTGGAGAACGGTTACGCCTTGATCAACCAAGTTTGGCAAAGTGGCGATACCATTACCTTAACTTTACCAATGGAAACATTGATTATCAGAGGACATGAAAAACTGCGCCACAGTGCCGGTAAGATTTCGGTTCAACGTGGTCCGTTGGTTTACTGTATTGAAGAAGCCGACAATGGGAGTGAACTGTATAACCTACGTCTCGACAGTGATGCAGAATTTACGGTCATACAGGGAGAGGGGCTGTTTGAAGGGAAAACACTACTTAAAACACAAGCGGTGAAAAAACTTTGTCCTCAAAGCGGTGAAGCATCACTTTATCGTTATCGATCATCTAAACCACAATGGGTTTCACAGCCATTGACGCTCATTCCTTACTTTACCTGGGCAAACCGGGGTGAAGGTGAGATGCGGGTGTGGATCACTGAGAAGGAATAATACTCGATACATCATCCGTGAATACCAAGCTGGTTGAAGACCGATAGAGAGTTTTCAACCAGCTTTCGTTAGCGGGACCGTCACTTCAGTGCGGTTTTTACACCCAATGCCAATGTGATCAAGCATCACTTTTATTTCTCATCTTTGTCGTTTTTCTCTTCTCCATCCGAGTTATTAAGGGAAAGCAGAGACAACATATTTTGAATAGCCTCTTGCTCAAGCGCTTGGCTGGTTTGCTCAAGGCGCCGTTGATAATACTGTGCGAGTGAGTCAGATTTTAGCTCCCGCGATAAGCTTTTAAATGAAATCATAACTTTACCTCCTACCGATGATGATCGACTAACCGGCTTTGCTGCGACATTAAGGTCAATGAGCCGCCAACCAGACAAGGCTACAAATCTATTTGCCTTATTCGTGGTTCTGCTTAGTGCTTTGCCAGTTTCTCTCTCTAACGAGGTAAAGTGTGATGCAAAAAGGGGAAGATAAAAACAGACGGAATATAATGATCTTGTTCCTAATATGAGCGTGATATCGAGTGAAAATCTGCTTTACGTAAATTTGGGTAGGAAAAATGTGAAAAAGTGAAAGAGAAGGGTTCCTATTTTGAATGTTAATCGACAAATCTTGTATTTTTCCCGTTTAGCCAAGCTAGGTGTGAATACCGCTATTTTGACAACCCTTCCTGAGATTGCAGAGCGCTTGTTCACAAGCCCTCGGCATTGTCGGACATTGCTCAAGCAGATGCGCGATAGTGGCTGGATTGAATGGGAGCCCAAAGTTGGTCGTAACCAGCGCTCTCGCCTTTACCTGATTTACAGCCTTCAAGAACTGAAAGCGATGCTCGCTCAGAAGCTAATTTCGATTGGCAAATACGAAAAAGCACTCGATTTGATTGACCATGACCAAGTGCTATTTGCTCAACTCCTTAGATGTACCTCTGGCACGCAAATACGCCAAGGCAGGTTACATGTTCAACTGACCTATGACCGGATATTTTTACCGCTCCTACCTCATACTGCATTGAGAAACAGTGAACGTTTTTTATTACGTCAAGTATATAGCTGCCTTACACATTGCACTGAGAGCGGGGAGATACGACCTGATCTTGCCCATCACTGGACAAGTGATGAGAGCAAGTTACATTGGAAGTTTTTTCTCCGTCCTCTGCTTAGATTTCATGATGGCAGTGATATCACCGCGAATGAGGTTGTTACTCTATTCAGGCAACTACGGGACTCCCCGTTGTATACGAAAGAACTGGCCCATGTTGAAAGTGTTGCTGAGGTGAATGAACTTTGCATTGCGTTTACGCTTTCAAAACCTGATGCCGATTTTGCAGGACTGCTCTCGGGTATCAAATATTCAATTCAACCGCCAAGCCAACTTTTGGGCACCCATTCCGTCATTGGTAGTGGCATATTTCAGGTCGTGGAGCACAGCAACCAACGCATCACTCTCCAAGCCTATCGAGATTATCATGGTCTTCGTGCGCTCACTGATACCGTGACCATTTGGCAACTCCCGCCACAAAGTTACAATGTGTACGATGAGGTTTCACCGCAAGTCGGTACTACGAATCAGTTCAATTCTTTATACATAGACTCCCAGTCTGTTGATGGTTTCAATCCCCAATCAACGAGTGAATCTTCCGACAAAGACCAAAAAAGTAGAATTGAAGAGGGGTGCCTGCTTGCTATCATCAACCATAGAGCTCGGTTCTCTCTCTCGCAACGTTCATACCTGAGTGAGCTGATTCGCACTGATGAGGTTCTAAAACAGATCGGTAGCTTAAAAAAGAGTCGAGTTAAGGCGGTCCCGGCATATAACCTGTTTCCCGGATGGCTAAAGATGATAACTACAGCCATACCACCACAACCTCTGCCTGATACTTTGACGATTGCAATATTCGAACATCACGCCCTAAAGGAATGCGCAGAAGCGATTACAGTGTTATTAAGTCAGGTTGGCGTACATTGTAGAATCAATATTTACTCATTTGATGAGTTTTACGCGAAAGCAAACAGTCAGGCACTCAACGAAGACATCATTCTTACCAGTATCAACCTCGACGACAACCGCCCTGTATCAGCATTTTGCTGGATGTTATCAAATCCAGTCTTACAGCAAAGTCTGAGTGAGCCGAATAGGGTGTGGCTGGATAACCTGTTGTATGATGTCAGAAGTCGTTTACCTGTTTCCTCATACATGCAGGAGCTCGAGCCAATTATATCGTCAATGATTACCTCACATTATCTCATACCAATGTTTCACCACCTACAGACATTGCGATTCGAAGGTGTGCTCAAAGATGTCGATATCAATGTGTGGGGGTGGCCTGAAATACGGGATGTTTGGGCTGATGAGTAGCCGATCATCACGCCAAACTTCCCTTGTGATATTGCAAATAATGAGTGGTAATCAGGTTATTGAGCTAGAGCAGAACGCCAATCTTCAATAGCACTTTTCAGAAAAATTCATCATCAGTCTACCGTTAATACTATTTTTCCTTGTATATGTCCTTCTGCGGCACGTTTATGTGCTTTTTGCGCGTCTTCCAGTTTGTACACACTGTCGATAGCCACGCGAATGGTGGCATCATCGAGTAATGGGGCGAGTTGCGCGAGTTGCGCCCCATTTGATCTCACCTGAGTAGACGACACGATGACACCAGCTTTTTCTGCCTCTTTTGCACCGGTAAAGCCGAGAGGATAGATAGGAAACAGTGCTCCTCCCTGTTTTAGTGTTTTCAAGAAGCGTTCGGTTGTTGGCCCCCCAACGCAGTCGATGACCAAATCAATATTTTTGATTGTATCCTCGGGTGCTGTTCGGGTGTAATCAATAAACACGTCGGCCCCTAATTCTTGCAGAAATGATTCATGGGCACCGGAGGCGACTGCGATTACTTTTGCTCCTTTCCATTTGGCAATTTGAACCACAAAGTGGCCAACGCCGCCGGCAGCACCATTGACTAGAACCGTCTTACCCTCAAGTAAAACAGGTTTATGTTGCATAGGCTGTAATGGATTAGGCTTATCATGTCCTAACTCAATCATAAACTGCCATGCTGTGAGCAATGACATTGGTGCCGCAGCTGCCTGCTCATGGCTGATATTCGTCGGTTTGATTGCTGCCTCTGAGGCTGAAATGTTAACGTATTGCGCATAGCCTCTGCTTTCTCCAGCGATGCCTTCCGGAAAGCGGACCATCGAATACACTTCATCACCCACTTTAAAATCAGTGACGTCATTGGCAACGGCCTCTACAACACCGGAAACATCGGTTCCCAAAATGAGAGGGAAAGTTACCTGTGGTTGCCACTCGGGAGGAAGCGCCTTATATCCTTCACGTAAATACCAGTCTGGCGGGTTCAGGCCTACGGCATTGACACGCACTAATAACTCACCTGACTTTATTTCTGGTATCGGAGCATTTTCATACCGTAGAACTTCAGGACTACCAAAGGCGTGTTGTTGAATTGATTTCATTGTTTTAGTCATCATGACTTTTTCCTTTAAGATGGTTGATATATAATAAACGGAACATTAGTCCATTTAATCGGAGCGGTGCTCCACTTGTCAAGGATATTATGAGAATCGACGCGAAAAAAAATTACGACAGCATTATTTCTGTGGCTCGAGAAATATTTATTGAACAGGGGGCAAGCGCTTCTTTACGTGAGGTTGCCCGAAGGGCAGGCGTTGGCATGGGGACTTTTTATCGTCATTTCCCGACACGAGAAGCGCTCCTGGAAGTCTTGTTACGTGAGAGTTTTGATTCGTTATCTCAGCAAGCCGAAAAACGAAAAAACGCGAGTGATCCCGATGAGGCATTACTTTCTTGGGTTCAGGATGTCATTACGTTTACATACAATCATCGAGGTATTATTTCAGTGATGATGGAGGCAATAGAGGATTTAGATTCGGCACTTCATGTATCATGCCATTCCTTACGTTGTGCCGGTTCAGCATTGCTTACTCGTGCGCAATCCGAAGGGCGTGCAAACCCTGAGCTAACTGGTGAGGAATTATTTGATCTCATAGCAGCACTGGCTTGGTTACGAGAGCAACCATCGCATGCACCTAGAGCTGAGCACCTTTTTCATGTAATGGCTAATTCAGTCATTATGAAATAACATCAATGTGATACGGACGTATAAAGTCAAAGTACTATTTTCAAGTCTTCCATACTTGTATTCATTCGATGTTCCTCCAGCCAAGGGAATGGGGGCCCCTCTGATCATTGAGGGGCCGAGGGAATTCTCCGTTATGCGTTATTCAAGAAAAGCATCCAGCGCCTGAGTCGGGCGGCGGGTATTTGGATTCCATGCGCCTAGGGTATAGCCCTGCCAGTTATATGCCTGTGGCTCCCAATAGAAAATCCCAATCCCTTTGCCCTGATTCACTTGATGTACTTTTTGGATCATGTCTGCAACGATACGTTTAGATTCCGGATCATCCCAAGGGACACCGATTTCGGTGATCATCACTTCAGTTCCATAGCGATTAACCAGATCGTTGAGGTTATTCAGGCATCGCTTGTTTGCTTCTTGCCAAGACAGGCCGGTCGCATTCTTGGGATAAGAAGAGGCACCAATCACATCCCACCAGGCACTATTGGCCTGTAATCCATCCAATATCCAGCGGAAATTGGCGTTGTCATGGCAGTTGGCTAAATGAACAATGACTTTGGCATTGGGGAACACTTCTTTCGCCGCATTGCGTCCGCTATTAAATAACCATGCATAGTTACGCATGTGGCTTGAAGCCATGCCATCATTCCAAAGCATGCCGTTATTGGTTTCATTCCCGACTTGAATCCATTTTGGGGTAATCCCCGCCGCTTTTAAGGTCTCGAGTGAATCGCGAGTGTAAGACCAGACGCGTGCCATTAAATCGTCAAAGCTGAGTTGCGCCCATGCCGCAGGCTTCCATTGATTGCCCGGATCAGCCCACGTATCGCTATAGTGGAAATCGATCATCACATCCATATTGGCGGCTTTGGCCCATTTTGCTTTGACGATCACATCTTCAAGTGAGTTGTAATAACCATCGCGCGGGTTGACCCACACACGTAAACGCACGGCGTTCATGCCATGGTCTCGTAAGATTGACAGGACATCTTGTCGATAGCCCCAATCGTTGTAGAACTCGTAGCCGCTATCTTCCATCTGAGTTATCCAACTAATATCCGCGCCTTTAATCAACGCGTGAGAATAGCCCGATGTGACTAATGAGCCGAAGATTGCTAGTGTTTTTAGGGTATTTTTCATCGTTCCACCATTTTTATTAATTCACGTTATCGTCACTTGAATGACATACAGAATATAATAGCAACGGATTTTAATATTGATGTGATGAATAAAAGTGTTGGGGGAATTTGAAGCAATTATTTCGTGTGGTTGTGATTATGAGGGAATTATCTAAGTAAATTTACTTAGATAATTGTGATGCTGGCCTTGTGACAGAGATGATTAAAATTTATTTGAATGTCATCGTCTTATTCTGAATAACAGAATTCAAACCGAATCGAATTTATTTCATTTTAAAACTGTCCCGCCATATAAATTCATGACCAAATAAAACTGTTTTCTTATACTGTCGGCCAGCCATTTTCTCAATGAACATATCGATTGCGACTTCTCCCATTTCAAACGGAAACAGCCTCATGGTTGTCAGGCTTGGACTCATGTGTCGGGCTGACGAGATATCATTGGTTCCGATGACTTGTATATCCCCCGGAATGGTTAATCCAGACTCATAAATGGCGCGATAAACACCGACGGCGACCATATCTGTCGCAGCGTAAACCACATCGGGCAGTTCATCGAGGTGTAACATTTCTTTCATCGCTTGATATCCGGATTCGATGCAATATTCTTTACTGACTTTACATAATGCCTCGTGATATAAGCCGTTTTCTTTGGTCACTTTACGGAAAACATGCAAACGTTCCTCATTGTTACCGATGAAAGCAGGGCGTTTGCAGCGGTTGTTTAATATATTCTGCATCACTTCGTTAGATAATGCTAACCGGTCAATTAAGACGGCATCTGTTTTACTCCCCAAGGGATTTGAATCAACAAAAATAATATTGGGGTTAGTTTTATATAATGTCTCGACAACATGTTCGGCGAAATGTCCGACCGCGATCAGAGCGGGGGAATTTTCTATCAGCTTTAGACTGGTATCGATTTGATCTAAATGGATTGTTCTTAAATCAACGCCTTTTTCTAAGCAGCGATTTTGAATACCAGCGCGAATAGAAGTGAAATACGGGTCGTCGATTTCTTGTGTGGGGGTTAAAAAGTTCAACATCACAACATGATATGCGTCAACCCGTTCATTTGTTTTGGTTACTTCATGATGAACAAATTGTTTTTTACTCCGTTTCGGGGATTGATAGCCCAGTGACTCGACGGCTTCCAAAATAGCTCGCTTCTTATCTTCGCTGACCGATAAAGTCGGGTCTTCGTTCAGAAAGCGCGAAATCGTGGAAGTAGAAATGTTAGCTCTTTGTGCAATGTCTTTAAGTGTCGCCAAAAGATTACCCTATATTATTTTTATCGGACGGTCCTACATGCCAAAGCGCATTCTAAATGCGCTTCGGTACTAGAGCGTTAATGCGTTGATTGTACAGAATCAAATTTTATGACGCTTCCATCAGGTTCAAAAATGTGTAAATGGGAAGGTGATGCAAATAACGAAATTGACTCACCCGGCTGTACTTGTGTATCCCCATGATGGAGGTACTTAAAGTCATCCACTCCGCCACATTGGCCAAAGATATACGTCATGCCTCCCAGTCGCTCGATGACTTCACACTGGAATGCCAGCGTGATCATCGCCGGACTTGTCGTAAGGTGTTCAGGTCGAATCCCTAATGTGAGTGTTTTGCCGATTTCAATGGGTGCTGTTTTGATCGGTAGGGTGATTGAGCGACCAACATCCAACGTGACGGTTAAACTATTTTCATCCCAGCTCTCGACGGTACAAGGCAGAAAGTTCATTTTAGGCGAGCCGATAAATCCGGCAACAAATCGGTTCACTGGATGATGGTACAGATCCATCGGTGACCCCACTTGCTCAACTTTTCCATCACGCAGTACCACGATTTTATCTGCCAATGTCATGGCTTCGACCTGATCGTGCGTCACGTAAACCATGGTTGACTGAAGTTCTTGGTGTAACTTCGCGATATGCAGACGCATGTCTACGCGTAATTCGGCATCAAGATTTGAGAGCGGCTCATCAAATAAAAAGACTTTGGGATCTCTGACAATTGCCCGACCGATGGCAACGCGCTGGCGCTGACCCCCTGAAAGTTGGGCTGGTTTACGATCAAGCAGATGCTCTAACTGGAGTGCTTTGCCGACCAGTTGTACTTTTCTATCACGCTCTTCTTTTGGCACTTTGTTTACTTTTAACGAGTACCCCATGTTTTCTGCAACGGTCATATGCGGGTAGAGCGCATAAGATTGAAATACCATGGCGACGCCTCGTTCCGATGGGGGCGTGTCGTTGACGATATTTCCTGAAATAGAGATGGACCCATCACTGATATCTTCCAGACCGGCGATCATACGCAACAGCGTCGATTTCCCGCAGCCTGATGGACCGACAAAGACGACAAATTCACCTTCTTCTATCGATAAATTTACGTTGTGAATGGTTTGGGTATCGTCAAAACGTTTTACGACATTGGATAATTGAATCGAAGACATTTTAAGTTCCTCATAACTGGTAATAAATAAAAAGTGTGTGATCTAATTCGTCTTTTATTTAGTAAATTTTATTTTTAATTGCTTGTTTTATCACAATAGCCATTAGTAAAAGTGACTTACATCACGCCAATGAATTGCGTCTATGGAAAAAATAACACAAAGGAGCATATTTGCACCATAAATTTTATTTTTTACCAAAAACGAAGGCGTGAAATTTTATGGATAATAATAAATTTAGTAAAAAAATAGCTGCTCTCGCAGTGACCGCTCTATTTTGTTCGCCAATGGTGTTGGCGCAGCAATCTTTATTAGTCTGGGAGGACATTCAAAAGTCTTTTGGTAATGAAGACGCGGTTGCAGCATTTGAAAAACAACACGATGTGAACGTGAAAGTGCTTGAAATGCCATATGGTGGTCAGATCGAATCTCTGCGTATGGACGGTCCGGCGGGCACCGGTCCTGACGTTGTCTTGATTCCTCATGATCAGATTGGTGGGGCGGTGATTCAAGGTCTGCTTGCTCCGATTCAGGTCGATAAAGCGGTTACCGATACATTCACGCAATCTTCAATTGATGCATTGACATACAATGGCGTGCTCTACGGCTTGCCAAAGTCGGTTGAAACCGTATTTATGGTTTACAACAAAGACCTTATTTCGAAGCTTCCAGAAACGATGGACGAAATATTTGAGCTGTCGAAGAAGTTTCGCAAGGAAAATAAATACGGTTTGCTGGCTAAATGGGATGAGCTTTATTACACCTATGGCATTTTAAACGGTATGGGTGGCGATATTTTCGGGAAAAAAGCCGACGGCTCTTACGATCCCAATAAAATATTACTGAACACTCCCGGGGCGATAGAAGGCGCAAAATTCATTCAGAAGTTCTATCAGTCTAAAGTATTTCCGACCGGCATTATTGGTAATAATGGTCTGAATGCAATCGATTCATTATTCACATCGGGCAAAGCCGCGATTGTTGAAACTGGCCCTTGGTCACTTCAGCCCTATAAAGAAGCAGGCATCAACTACGGTGTCGCTCCACTTCCAAAATTGCCATCTGGTCAGCCAATGGGATCATTTATGGGCGTGAAGAGTTACAGCATTCCCACTTTCTCGAAAAACAAACCACTCGCGCAAGAGTTTATTACATTCATCAATAATTATAAGAATGCCAAACGCCGCTTTGAGCTGACTGGTGAAGTTCCGGCCGTGAAAAAATTGGTGAACGATCCGGTCATCAAAAATGACCCGGGTGCAAGTGCGGTTGCGATTCAGTCCATTCACGCGACCTCAATGCCTTCTATTCCAGAAATGAATGAAGTCTGGGGACCCGCAAACAGCGCATTACAGTTGATCGCGACCGATAAACAAGATCCGAAAAGTGCACTCGACTCTGCGGTAGAAAGCATCCAAATGCAAATCGAAGCGAACCACGCAATGATGGGTCAATAATTGAAAGATATTGTTCTGGCGAAAGCAGTTGTTAGCCCTATATGCCCGTTTTGGCTTGGGCTGACAGACGCCAGAAGTTTTCCTCAGATGTTTTCTGAAATGGAGTTTGTAAGTGATACCTGACATGAGTGAACGTTTTAAGCATGACTCGGGACCATATCGATCCCACCGACTGACGGCCTCCTTACTTGCGTTAATACCTGGCTTTGGCCAATTCTATAACCGCCAGTTTGTAAAAGGCATGATGTTTTTCATCTTGCTCACGAGTTTTTATGCAGTCACGCGTGATTTTATTTCTCACGGCATGTGGGGGCTGGTCACACTGGGTGAAAATCTCCCTGAAGACAACTCAGTTTTCCTGCTCGCACATGGGATTATCGCTGCACTTGTGGTGGTATTTGGTTTGGTGGTGTATGTCCTGAGTATCAATGACGCTTATAAAAACGGTAAGTTATTTGATGAAGGACGCCCGTTGAACTCATTACGTGTTCAGTACCGCAATGTCATCAATGCCGGCTTTCCTTATCTGATGATCAGCCCCGGTTTTATCCTCTTAGTCTTTGTGGTGGTGTTTCCGATTATCTTCGGTTTTGCCATTGGCTTTACCAACTATAACTTGTACAACTCACCGCCTGCGAAGCTGGTTGACTGGATTGGGTTAAAGAACTTCTTCAACATTTTCCAAATCAATTTGTGGCGCAACACCTTTATTGATGTATTGCAGTGGACGGTCGTCTGGACGTTAGTTGCATCAACGTTGCAATGTACCGTCGGGGTTCTGTTGGCAATTCTGGTGAATCAGAAAGACCTTAAATTTAAACCATTGATCCGGACTATTTTTATTCTGCCTTGGGCGGTACCCGGCTTTGTGACCATTCTTATCTTTACCGGGATGTTTAACGATAGCTTTGGCGTGATCAACAACGTTATTCTCGATTTCTTCGGCATTGAAGCGAGAGCTTGGTTGACCGACCCGTTCTGGACCAAGATTGCGTTGATCATGATTCAGACCTGGCTCGGCTTCCCGTTTGTCTTTGCCATGACAACCGGTGTTTTACAGGCGATCCCCGGTGATCTGTATGAAGCCGCGACGATGGACGGTGCGAGTAAATTTCAACAGTTAAAAACGATTACATTACCGCTGGTACTGTATTCCATTGCACCGATTCTGATCACGCAATACACGTTTAACTTCAATAACTTCAATATTATTTATCTCTTTAACAATGGTGGTCCTGCTGTCATTGGGAGTAACGCGGGCGGTACCGATATTTTAGTGTCATGGATTTATAAATTGACGATGTCTTCATCGCAATACGGAGTGGCATCGGCAATCACCTTGCTACTGTCGATTTTCGTGGTCGGTATTGCATTGTGGCAATTCCGGATGACCAAATCATTCAAAGAAGAAGCGAGATAACAATATGAGTATTAAACGCAATAATATGAGTATTAAACGTAGTAATCGCATTCGACTGACATTGAGCTATGGTCTGATCCTCCTGGTATCCGTGATCATTATTTACCCATTGGTGTGGACGGTCGGCGCATCATTCTATCCGGGCAACAGCATCATGGGAGAATCCATTTTTCCGGATAACCCGACGCTGAGTCATTATGCAACGTTGTTTGCGAATGACAAAGTCGCCTACCTGACTTGGTTTTGGAATAGTTTGAAAATCAGCTTTTTGACCATGGCTCTCACGCTGATCTGTGTGTCATGTACGTCCTATGCGTTCTCACGGTTTCGTTTTAAGGGCAGAAAAAACGGTCTGATGTTGTTTCTTCTGTTGCAGATGATCCCACAATTCTCGGCCTTGATTGCGATATTTGTTTTGGCACAGATGTTGGGTTTGATTAATAGCCATCTTGCATTAGTGCTGGTTTATGTCGGCGGTATGATCCCGATGAATACGTATTTAATGAAAGGTTACTTGGACGCCATACCGAAGGATCTGGATGAATCGGCCAAAATGGATGGTGCCAGTAATATTCGTATTTTTCTGGAAATTATATTACCCATTTCAAAACCGATTATTGCCGTCGTCGCATTGTTTTCTTTCACCGGGCCATTAGGTGATTTCATTCTCGCAACCACGATTTTAAGAACGCCTGAAAATTATACCTTGCCGATCGGTTTATATAATTTGGTCGTGGAAAAAATGGGCGCAAGTTATACCACATATGCCGCAGGTGCTGTGCTGATTTCGATACCGGTCGCGCTGCTTTATTTATCACTACAAAAATACTTTGTATCTGGCTTAACAGCAGGTAGTACGAAAGGCTAATACGAGAGAGAAAGATATGAATAGAAAATTAAAGGTTGCACTCATCAGTGCGGCAGTGGCTTTGGCTGGCTGTCAATCCGTGAATTCATCAGTAAATCATCGTGCAGATATGAATACCAACTCGGAGGGTAAGGTGATCACTACGCCACACCTGAGAGCTGATTTTATCCGTGGTATGGATATTTCTATGTTGCCTGAAATAGAAAAGTTAGGCGGGAAATATTACCAAAATGGTCATCAAGAAGATCTGGTCAAAATATTAAAAGAGAATGGGGTGAATTCGATCCGCGCACGTTTATGGGTTGACCCGATGTCTGCCAGCGGTGAAGTGTTCGGTGGCGGGAATAATACGTTAGCGCGTGCCATCGAGCTTGGTCAACGTGCTCAGGAAAACGGCATGTCATTCCTGCTTGATATTCATTACAGCGATTTTTGGGCGGATCCGAAGAAGCAACAAAAACCAAAAGCATGGCAGCAACTGACATTTGAGCATCTGACTGAGAAAGTCTACGACTACACCGCATATGTGATGAAAGCACTCCACGCGAAAGGTGTTGTGCCAGACATGGTTCAGGTCGGTAACGAGCTGAATAGCGGGATGCTGTGGCCTGATGGAAAGAGTTGGGGGCAAGATGGCAAGGAGTTTGACCGCCTGTCACGTCTCCTGAAATCCGGTATTCAAGCCGTGCATGATAACGACAGTGGTAAAGACATCAAAATCATGTTGCATCTCGCGGAAGCGGGAGACAACGGTCTGTTCCGCTGGTGGTTTGATGAAATCACCAAGCGCGACGTCGATTTTGATGTGATTGGTATGTCCTACTACCCGTGGTGGCATGGCCCCATCGATAAAGTCAAAGCCAATATGAATGATGTGATCCGTCGCTATCACAAGCCTATCGTATTGGTGGAAACGGCTTTTCCTTTTACCACTGAGAATGGGGACTCACTCAGTAACAGCTACGCCGGTTCAGGTCCGATTGAAGGGTACAGCGTTTCTGTCAATGGTCAGGCGCAATACTTGGCTGACATCATGACGCTGTTGAATGAACTGCCTGATGAACAAGGTTTGGGGATCTATTACTGGGAGCCGGCATGGCTACCGATTGATGGTGCAACTTGGTCAACGAAAGCTGGCATGAAATATAGTGGCGACAAAGGGGACATGGGGAACTCATGGGAAAACCAAGCGCTGTTTGATTTTGAAGGTAATGCCTTACCGTCATTGAAAGTATTTAAAGGTCAATAATGAATCATAAAAAACATATTATTCCCAAGATAAAAGGTTTGCTCCATGGGGCAGATTACAACCCCGAGCAGTGGCTCGACAGGCCGGATATTTTAGCCAAAGACATTGAACTGATGAAGCAGACACAATGTAACGTAATGTCTGTCGGTATATTCAGTTGGTCTGCACTTGAACCGGTTGAAGGGGAGTTTCAGTTTGAATGGCTGGATAACGTCCTTGATACCTTGGCAGACAATGGCATTTCGGTGCTTTTGGCGACACCAAGTGGCGCTCGTCCTGCTTGGTTGTCGGCGCGATACCCTGATGTGCTTCGGGTCAACAGTGCACGGGTGAAGCAGTTGCATGGAGAACGGCATAACCATTGTTACAGTTCGCCAAATTATCGCGAGAAGGTGGCGATCATCAATACCAAATTGGCAGAGCGTTATAGCCACCATCCTGCGGTGATCGGCTGGCACGTTTCCAATGAATATGGTGGCGATTGTCACTGTCATTACTGTCAGGCTGAGTTTCGGGAATGGCTGAAAAACAAGTACGGCTCGCTACACAATCTGAATAAACTGTGGTGGAGCGCTTTCTGGAGCCATACTTATACCAGTTGGGAACAAATTGAGTCGCCATCTCCGATTGGAGAGAATTCCGTGCACGCACTGAAGCTGGACTGGAAACGCTTCTGTACCGACCGGGTCGCCAACTTTTGTGAGCATGAGATTGCACCGCTGAAGTCGATCAATCCTGATCTACCGACCACGGCAAACTTTATGGAGTATTTTTACGATTACAACTATTGGGCGCTGGCGAAGTCAATTGATGTTGTTTCTTGGGACAGTTATCCGCTATGGCACCGTGACCCCGATGAGGTTGCACTCGCTTGCTATATCGGGATGTACCATGATCTGATGCGCACCCTGAAAAACCAGCCGTTTTTACTGATGGAATCAACCCCAAGTCAAACCAACTGGCAGCCGATTACTAAACTCAAAAAAGACGGTGTTCATTTGCTGTCTTCATTACAGGCAGTGGCGCATGGTTCTGATTCTGTTCAGTATTTTCAGTGGCGAAAAAGCCGCGGTTCCGTTGAGAAGTTTCATGGTGCCGTGATTGATCATGTGGGTCATGCCAATACGCGTACCGGCCGGGAAGTAACCGCTGTCGGTGAGTATCTGCAACAGATCAATGCTGTCGCGGGAACGGGCACGCAGTCGGAAGTCGCAATTATTTTTGATTGGGAAAACCGTTGGGCAATGGATGATGCTTCCGGCCCTCGCAATGAAGGCCTGAACTACGAACAAACGGTGTGTGATCATTACCGGGGTTTTTGGCAGCAAGGGATCAGTTGCGACATCATTGAACAGCTCTGTGACTTTACACCTTACAAAGTCATTGTTGCGCCGATGCTGTACCTCATCAAACCGGGGGTCGCTGAACGTCTGGAAGCGTTTGTTGAACAGGGCGGTACCTTAGTCTCAACATATTGGAGTGGCATCGTTGATCACAATGATCTGTGCTTCTTGGGCGGTTTTCCCGGTGGAGAAGGGAGCCCGCTGCGGCGCACATTCGGTATTTGGGCCGAAGAGATTGACTCACTCTACGACGATGAGCGCGTTTTATTTGCGATGGAAGCGCATTCCGGTCTTGGTTTTAATGGTGAGTTTCAGGCCAAGCACTTAATGGAGCATATTCATTTAGAAACGGCAGAAGCTTTGGCTTATTACCGCGAGGACTTATTCGAGGGATGCCCGGCTATCACGAAGAATCAACTCGGTAAAGGTTGTGCTTATTATATTGCGGCACGTACCGAGACAGAATTCAACCAGTTATTCTATACCGCACTTGCGCATTTACATGATATTCGCAAGCCTATTGATAATATTCCTTACGGTGTGTCAGTGACAACGCGTGAAGATGAACAGTCGCGCTATTTATTTATGATGAACTTTATGAATGAACAGCAAACTGTGAATGTGCCACACGGGGAATGGATTAATGTCAATACAGGTGATGCAGTTCAGGAGAATATATTGATTCAACCTTATCAAGTCATCGTTATCGAAAATAATAAATAATGATTCCGCCTAATGATTTAGGCGGATATCAATCACCCGATTTAAAAATGAGATGAGATTCATCTCACGGGTAAGTATTGCCTGAATTAATGGCATGGCGATATTTACCCATCCAATAACTCAAAAATAAAACAAAAGGAAATGCAAATGAAAAAAGCAATATTGACAGTCGCTATTTTAAGCGCTTTATCTGCCACTCAAGCTTTCGCAGTTGATTTTAGTGGTTATGTTCGGGCTGGTATCGGCGCGAATTCTGATGGAGGTGGTACGAAAGGTGGCGATGAGTTTAACAAATCGACATTAGGCCGGTTAGGGAATGAGTTTGATACCTATTCCGAAATTGGTTTAGGGCAAGAATTATTTAATCAAGACGGCAGGTCAATGTATTTTCAAAGTATGGTTGAGATGTCATCAGACGGACACCTTGAATCTGAAAATAGCAACGATGACAATGCCAATTTTGGAATTAAACAGTTAAACATTCAGGCAAAGGGCTATATTCCATCGCTACCGGATGCTGTTATCTGGGCGGGGAAACGTTTTTATCAACGTCATGATATCCATATTATCGATACCAAATACTGGAATGTTTCCGGTTATGGTGCCGGTATTGAAAATATCAAGTTAGATACCGGTGCAGTGTCAGCCGCGGTCATCCGTTCCGATAAGGACTTGGATATGGGCGATCTGAATACCTACTACTTAGATTTACGCTACGCAGGGTTTAGCCCGTGGGAAGGCGCGTGGACTGAGTTCGGTGTTGACTACGCGATTGTGAATCCAACCGATGAACAAAAAGAGTCGGCGAAAAATTTCGACAACGGTTTGATGTTAACTGCTGAACTGAGTCAGAATTTTTCATTGGGCTATAACAAGTTTGTCTTGCAATACATGGACAAAGGACTGGCACAAAATGCTATCTCACAAGGCGGCGGATGGTATGACTTCTGGCATGGTGATACGAGTCAAGCAAAAGGCTTTCGTTTCATCAGTACCGGTGATGTGAACTTAAGCAAAAATGTCGTGATCGATCATGTCCTTACTTACGGTCACGTGAAAGATCATGATGACGGGCTTGGTAAGGAAACGTTGTTCTCATTTGTTGCGCGTCCGACCTATATCTGGTCGCCATACAACAAAACCATGTTAGAAGTCGGTTACTTTGACCAAGACAAAACGAATCACTTAGGTTCTGAAGAGAACTCTAGCGGTACAAAATTCACGCTTGCCCATGCCATCTCTGCCGGTGAATCTTTCTTCGCTCGTCCCGAAATTCGCTTCTATGTGACTTATTTGAAAGATAATGAAGGAAAACATTTTGACAACAACAACAGTAACAACACCTTCAACTACGGTGTACAAATCGAGGCTTGGTGGTAATTGATTAGCATTGTGAATTAATCCTATCGTGAGGCCAGCGGTAAGTATGCTGGCCTATTTGGAGAGCCTCTGCCATTTGCTCTTGAGGTGAGTGATATTTAGCCGCACAAATTTCAAGAGCCTTTTTATCTGGACGGATATATGAAACCGCTGTCGTTAAAAAATAAGATTATTACCTTGTTTGGGATGTCATTAATTATCACCATTATGAGTGCATATTTTAGCGTTAAATATGTGATTGGTGACTATATTAATAAAACTTACGACAGTCGTATGGCTAGTAATGTAAATTTAATTAGTAGTGAAATCAGAAAATCGATTGAACGCGATATCTCGGTGATAGAGAGCCTTGATTTCGGCATCATCGGTATTCGTGATACCAAGCAAAAACTCGGTTATGAACAAGTTGTCAAGCTGATTAACAAAACTGCGTTAAGCGACAAAGGCAGCTTAGATAAAGCGCAATCCCAATATTATATCAACTTAGCCCATGACCACCCCGACGGGATTAAAATAACGCAAATTTTTGCAAAAAATGGTCAGGCAAAGATCATTATTTCGAAAAAGAAAAATGGGGTTGTGGACTTCTTTACTATCAATCTGGGCTTAATTGGTGAGTTAATTGATAGGTATAGTGTGCCGGGTGTTTATTTTGAATTGCTGGATGATCAGAATAATTCTATTTATTCAACCAGTAAATCCAATTTAGCGTTAAAGCAAACGGATACGATCACAGTTGCCGGTTCAAACTGGCATTTACGTTCATATATTGATTATGGCTATATCAATACAATCATCGATAAAATCAATCAGGATATTACCAAGGATATGGCACTTTGTGCATTGATTATGCTGGTGATCAGTTTAATGATCCTGAACACGCAATTAAATCCGTTATCAAAATTAAAGCAGCTCATGGAAAGTCTATCCGGCCATGATGCTGACTTAACCCAAAGAATTAATCTGAATCGCCAAGATGAAATTGGTGATATCTCTCAGTCGGTCAATGGTTTTATCGATAATTTACAGGCTTTATTTAAAAACATCTCTGGTTCGAACCAAGCGTTGAATGAAGCCAGAGAAGCGCTTGATGTGCAAATTGGACGCAATGTTTCGACGGTCGCCAGTTATAACCAGCAAAGTGAAAGTCTGTCGGGGGCTATCAATGACATTCAACAATCATCACTGGATATCCAACAACAAACACATCTGGCAATGACGTTAGCAGAGCAAGTGCGTCATCAGGTTGGTGAAGCGGTCGAAAAAGGTGTTATTGCTGAAAACACGGTGATCACCTTAGGCGAAAATACAGCACAAATCTCATCATCAATTGGTGTGATGGAGACTGTCTCGCAGGGGATCAGTCGCATTTTGAGTTCCATTCAGAAAATTGCCGATCAAACGGATTTGTTAGCGTTAAATGCATCGATTGAGGCTGCACGCGCCGGTGAATCAGGCAAGGGGTTTGCGGTTGTCGCAGAAGAAGTAAGGGCACTAGCGTCGAAAACACGAAGCAGCACCATAGAAATTGATCAGTTTTTGATTCAGTTTTCCAATTCGTCAGATCAAATTGTCGGACAAATGTCTCAGGTTCTTAAAAGTAGCGAGCTAAGCCGTAACAGCACCTTAGCCGTGATTGAACAAATTCAACTGGCTGAGCAGGCTGTCGGTGAAATCAATACCATTAACTCAGGTATTTCTCAGGCGTCAGATACCCAGTGCGCAATGATGAAGAAACTGAACTCAGAAGTTGAAGTGTCCAACTCGCTGAGCGATGAAATTACTCGAAGTGCCAATGCTATCGCGAGTGTTCATGGTGATATTAGCCGGGTTTCCTCTGCATTAACGAAAGACGTAGCGATTTTCAAAGTTTAACGACCCAACGGAATCATCCGAAATGAGGAAAGGAGAATCAACAATGAAAGTTCTGGTGACAGGCGGAATGGGATATATCGGTAGTCACACGTGTGTCCGGCTCATTGAATCGGGTATCGAGCCAATCATTATCGATAATTTGTCTAACGCCAAAGTAGAAGTCTTAAGCAGAATTGAAGCTCTCACGGGCCAACAACCTTTGTTTTATCAAGGCGACGTCCGGGATGAAGCCTTCTTGGATTCAGTATTTGCGAGCCACAATATTCAGGCGGTCATTCACTTTGCCGGCCTCAAGGCGGTGGGGGAGTCCGTTGCAAAACCGCTGGAATATTATGACAACAACGTCAACGGCTCATTTGTTCTGGCGCGTTGTATGCGTAAAGCCGGTGTGAAAAGTCTGGTCTTTAGTTCTTCTGCCACCGTATACGGTGATCCTGACACGGTGCCGATTACTGAAGCATCGCCGACCGGTGCGACCACCAATCCTTACGGGCGGAGTAAATACATGGTGGAGCAGGGGTTGAGTGACTTATTTTTTGCCGAAGGGGACTGGAGTATTACGTTGCTCCGTTACTTTAATCCGGTCGGTGCTCACCCCTCTGGCACAATGGGGGAAGATCCGCAAGGCATCCCCAATAACTTGATGCCATTTATTGCTCAAGTCGCGATAGGGCGTCGAGAGTATCTGTCGGTATTCGGTCACGATTACCCGACACCAGACGGCACCGGCGTGCGCGACTACATTCACGTCATGGATTTAGCCGAAGGCCATATTGCCGCGCTCAAAACGGTTGGTGAACAGTCAGGGTTACACATCTATAACCTCGGGACGGGTCAAGGTTCGAGCGTGCTTGAAATGGTGGAAGCCTTCAGTGTGGCGTGCGGTCAGCCGGTGCGTTACGAGTTGTGTCCTCGTCGTCCGGGGGATATTGCTGAATGTTGGGCCAGTACAGAAAAAGCAGAACGTGAACTGGGTTGGAAAGCAACACGTAGCGTGGCAGAGATGACGGCCGATACTTGGCATTGGCAGTCTAAGAACCCACAAGGTTATTCCCCAGAGTAATTGCAGTTGCAGCGTTGTAACCCGCACTTTCTAAGTTGTTTTGGCTGCATCCCTCTATTTTTTATAGAGACACAGTTTTTATAGGGATACAGTTTTTATAGGGATGCAGAGAGAAGAAATGTTAAGAGTTGAGTATAAGATGTCGAACGTTGAATTTAATCCTGTGGATCACCCACACCGCCGTTACAACCCACTGACAGGTCAATGGGTTTTAGTGTCCCCCCACCGTGCCAAACGGCCTTGGAGTGGCGCAGATGAACAACCAGCAATGGATCAATTACCAAGCTACGATGAGACGTGTTTCCTTTGCCCGACAAACACGCGTATTTCTGGCGATGTGAACCCGGACTATCAAGGAACATACGTGTTCGATAATGATTTCGCTGCGCTGATGGTAGATTCACCGGACGCGCCAGAGTCAGACAGTCCACTGTTCAAAACCCAAGGGGTTCGCGGTTTGAGCCGCGTGATCTGTTTCTCTCCTGATCACAGCAAAACCTTGCCGGAGCTTCCCGTAGACAGCATCCGCAGTGTGATTGATACGTGGAACGAGCAAATCGAAGCGCTCGGCAAAGATTACATCTGGGTTCAGGCGTTTGAGAATAAGGGCGAAAGCATGGGCTGCTCTCAACCGCATCCGCATGGTCAAATTTGGGCGAATAGCTTCTTACCGAACGAAATCGCGCGTAAAGATCATCACCAAAGAGCGTATTACCAAACGCATGGCAGCAACTTGTTGGTGGATTATGTTCAAGCTGAACTGCAAGACGGCTCGCGCACTGTCGTTGAAACTGAACACTGGCTCGCGCTGGTGCCTTATTGGGCGGCGTGGCCATTTGAAACCATGCTGCTGCCTAAAACCCATATTCGTCGCATGAGTGAACTGAGTGATGAGCAACGTGACGATCTCGCCGTCGCAATCAAAAAACTGACCAGCCGTTACGACAACCTATTTCAATGCGCTTTTCCATACAGCATGGGGTGGCACTATGCGCCGTTCTTTACCGAAGCGGATGCAGAAGGGGAAAGCATTGAACACTGGCAATTACACGCGGTGTTTTACCCGCCACTACTCCGCAGTGCGTCGGTGCGTAAATTCATGGTGGGTTACGAAATGTTGGCAGAGGCACAACGAGATCTCACCGCCGAACAAGCGGCGCAGCGTCTGCGTGACCTGAGCGATGTGCACTACAAAGCGCAGTAAGTCCGCGAATGCGGCTGATAACCCCTTACAGGATAGTGCGACTGAACAGACAAAAGTCAGGCGTGCTATCCCATTCCAATTTTTATGTTTAAGAGAGCGACCTTATGTCTGATTGTATCCAAGATGTGAAAAAGAATTTTGCACAAGTGTTGGGCTATGCGCCAAGCCATATAATTCAAGCCCCCGGCCGGGTGAACTTGATTGGTGAACACACTGACTACAATGACGGTTTTGTCCTGCCATGCGCGATTAACTATCAAACTGTGGTCGCCGCGGCAAAGCGGAATGACAATCTGGTGCGGGTTGTATCGGTTGATTATGGCAATGCTGTGGATGAATTCGATCTCACTCAGGCAATCACGTTTCAGCCGGATAAAATGTGGGCGAACTATATTCGCGGCGTTGTAAAGTGCTTGCTGGCTCGCGGTTATCAGGTTCGTGGCGTTGATATTGCTGTCAGCGGCAATGTTCCCCAAGGGGCGGGATTAAGTTCGTCAGCAGCGCTTGAAGTGGTGATCGGACAGACGTTTAAAGCGCTTTTCGATCTCGACATCAGTCAGGCTGAAATTGCATTAAATGGTCAGCAAGCGGAGAACGAATTTGTCGGCTGTAACTGCGGCATCATGGATCAAATGATTTCTGCGCAAGGTCGTAAAAACCACGCCATGCTATTGGACTGCCGGAGTCTGGCAACCGAAGCCGTATCGATGCCGGAAGACATGGCCGTACTCATCATTAACTCCAATAAAAAACGCGGATTAGTGGACAGTGAATACAACACGCGTCGTCAGCAATGTGAAACAGCTGCACGTTTTTTTGGGGTCAAAGCCTTGCGTGATGTGAATATCGAGCAGTTGTATCAAAGACGTGCAGAACTTGATGAAGTCGTCGCTAAGCGCGCCCGTCATGTCATCACTGAAAATGAGCGCACGCTTGAAGCTGCAAAAGCGCTGCGCGCCCATGACATGCACCGCATGGGTCAGTTAATGGCGGAGTCACATGCATCGATGCGTGATGATTTCGAGATCACCGTAAAAGAAATCGATACCTTAGTTGAAATCGTCAAAGAAGTGATTGGCGAACAAGGTGGTGTGCGGATGACCGGTGGCGGCTTTGGTGGCTGTGTCGTTGCGTTGATCCCATCGACCTTGGTTGATAGCGTCAAAGCGGCTGTTGAAGCGAAATATGAACAAGCAACCGGCCTCAAAGAATCGATTTACGTCTGCAAAGCAGAAGCGGGCGCCGGTCTTGTTACCAGTGAGCTGTGACGTTGGGTGTGAATATCTTGATAAACTTGAACGAAAGCCAGCGTGAAAGCGCTGGCTCAATATGGCGCGATGAATAGAATGGGCAAAGGATGTGAGCCAAAGATAGTGACGGCATCCGTTGCATTCCGAGTTTTTCTTCGTCTTATTCCTGCGCGGATATCAAATACCCCTGCTCATCCAAGATTTGCTCCCCATCTTCCTTGAAGTAGGGGCCAGCCGGCCACTTGTCGAGTAGATCCAGTACCGCCTCACTTGGCCGACATAATTTGACTCCTTTCGGAGAGCAAACAATGGGTCGGTTGACGAGTACCGGATGTTCAAGCATGGCAGTGATGAGGGTTTCATCTGTCACATTTTCATCGAGTAACCCCAGTTCTTTGGCAGGAGATTTTGTCGTTCTCAGCGCTTCACGAGGCGTGATGTTCGCTGCTGCAAAAAGCCCCATGAGCTGATTTCGCGTCCAGCCATCTTGTAAATATTCCACGATGACCGGTGCATATCCCGCATCTTGAATGATCTGCAAAACATTGCTTGATGTACCACATTCAGGGTTGTGATGTATCACAATCATAACTTTACCTTATTCTTCTCATTGAATATCCGGCATCACAAAAGCGACTCGGCAATCACGACCGTGCTGATCGAAATACAATATTCACATGAGCTAGGGCTTCAAATTTAAGTTGCTTAACTATTCAGCCACGTTTTTATCTGGGCTGGTTGAGGGATCGAACCCGAATGAACAAGCTGTTCATCAATGACAACGGCTGGCGTGCTCATGACGCCGTACTGCATTATCGTCTGTGGGTCGGTTTCTTTTGTCACATTGGCTTCTACATCGAGTTCAGCCGCAATTTTCTCAATCTGTTCTGCTGTTTTTGTGCATTTTGCACAGCCACTGCCAAGCACTTTAATATTTTTCATCGTTCACCTCATATATAAATGGATAAGGCGTTAAATAGCCATCCGACCAAAGTAAAGGACACGAGTAGCATCAAAAAGACGGTGACTAATAATCGCCATTGCATCACTTGTTTCAATAAAATAAATTCGGGGAAACTGGCCGCAACGGTACTCATACAAAACGCCAACGTGGTTCCGATAGGTAGTCCATTGACGATTAAACTCTCCATCACCGGAATAACGCCGGTGGCATTAGAATAGAGTGGAATGCCAAGGAGCACTGCCGCAGGGACTGACCACCATTGGCCGTCGCCGAGGTGTTGTGCTATCCAGCCGTCAGGGACGAAACCGTGTAAGGCGGCCCCCAAACCGACACCAATAATCACCCATTTCCACACCCGGCCAAAAATTTCGACGGCCTCATCTTTGGCAAACTGATGTCTTGCTGAAAACGTCATTTTTTGTGGTGTTGCCGATGTTGCGGCTACGGTGCTGTTGTGCGCATTCTTCAGGGCCTTTGCTGCAAAATCTTGTAGCCATCGTTCGGCCTTGATGAAATCCAGAAATACGCCGCCCAAAATGCCGACAAGCATCCCGATTGCAACGTATACCAACGTGAACTTCCATCCCAGCAGACTCATCAGTAGTAAAACTGCGACTTCATTGATGAGTGGCGAAGTGAGCAGAAAGGCCATTGTGATACCAACGGGAATCCCCGCTGACGTAAAGCCCAAAAAAACGGGAATACTAGAACAGGAACAAAAGGGTGTAATCGCGCCGAAAGCAGAACCTAATACGTATCCTACACCTTTGTGTTTGCCTGCAAGATAATCTCTGACACGCTCAACATTGAGAGATGCTCGCAGTAAGGCGATGACATAAATCATCACAACCAATAGAACATAGATTTTACTGACATCTTCGATAAAAAAATGTACAGCGTCACCCAATTTAGACTCAGGTGACAGTGAGAACACAGAATAAGTCAGCCAATCGGCGAATTGGGTGAACACTTCAAACATGTTTACGCTCCGAACCAATGACGAGTACGGTTCGTAAACCATACCAGCGATAGCATAACGGGCACTTCCACCAACACCCCAACCACGGTGGCCAGTGCCGCGCCTGAATGCAGACCAAACAACGAAATCGCGACGGCAACCGCCAGTTCAAAGAAGTTCGATGTGCCAATCATGCAAGCGGGCGCTGCGACGTTATGAGGTAACTTCAATTGCTTGGCGAGAAAATAAGCAATCGCAAAAATTCCGTAAGTCTGAATCAGCAGAGGAATGGCAATCAGCACGATCGCTTGCGGTTTTGCCAGTATTGTTTCCGATTGAAAACCAAAGAGTAAAACGACGGTTGCCAGTAAACCGATCACTGACCAGGGTTTCATCGTCGCTAAAAACTGATTCAATCGGGAATGGTCATCCGCCTTATCCAGCTTTTGCCGTGTTATTGCCCCTGCAATCAGGGGAATCAGCACATACAAGATGACCGACAAAAATAGTGTATCCCACGGCACGGTAATATCAGTGACACCTAAGAGCATCCCTGCAATCGGTGCGAAGGCAAAGATCATGACGATGTCGTTGATGGAAACCTGCACCAGCGTGTAGTTCGCATCGCCTTTGGTCAGTTGACTCCAGACAAACACCATTGCGGTACAAGGTGCAACGCCGAGTAGTATCATTCCTGCGATATATTCGGTTGCCGTTTGTGGATCAACCCAGTCAGCAAACAGCCCCTTGAAGAATAACCAGCCAAGGAAAGCCATTGTAAACGGCTTGATTAACCAGTTAATCACGAGTGTGAGGGCGAGACCTTTGGGTTTTTTACCCACGTCTTTCAACGAGGAAAAGTCAATCTGCACCATCATTGGATAAATCATCAGCCAGATGAGTACGGCAATCACCAAATTCACGTGCGCATATTCAAGACCGGCGATGGCAGCGAAAGCATCAGGGACAACACTACCAAGGAGAATACCAATCACAATGGCAATCCCCACCCATACTGATAAATAGCGTTCAAATAAGCCCATCTTTTTCCCCTTAACTTAAATAGAACGCTGGTTGACGCGCTGGCTTAACTGTTCAGCCGACTCAACACGTTCAGAATACCTGTCTACCAAATAGTCTTTATCGCTTCGGAGCAATAACGTGAACTTCATGAGTTCTTCCATCACATCAACAATACGATTGTAGTAGGAGGAAGGCTTCATCCTGTCGTTTTCATCAAATTCAAGAAAAGCTTTCGCCACACTGGATTGGTTTGGGATGGTGACCATGCGCATCCAGCGACCAAGAATACGTAATTGATTCACCACATTGAATGACTGTGAGCCACCACATACCTGCATCACCGCTAACGTTTTACCCTGCGTCGGCCGCACGGCACCAATGCTCAGAGGCACCCAGTCAATCTGGCTTTTGAATATACTGCTCATTGAGCCATGGCGTTCTGGCGAACACCATACCTGACCTTCTGACCACATCATGTATTCTCTGAGTTCTTTCACCTTGGGGTGATTTTCATCTGCAGTATCAGCTTGTGGCAGGCCTTCGGGATCAAAGATTTTCACTTCTGCACCCATTCGCATCAGAAGCCGAGCGCATTCTTCAATCACTAAGCGGCTGAATGAACGCTTCCGTAAAGAGCCGTAAAGTAAAAGGATGCGCGGTGCATGGTCAGCCGATGTACTCTGGCATTTATCAAATACCGGAATTTCAAGCTGTGACGCATCAATATTCGGCAGTGTCATGTCGTGAATCATGGCTACAGTGCTCCTAATTTCGCCAGTTCAGCTTTTAGTTCGGCAGGGGCGAGCGTTTTTTCTGCTATCGGGAGTAATTGGTTAACCCGCGCTGTGATTTCAGCAATACAGGCGCGAAACCCAAGTGCTTTTTCAGTTTCACTCCCTTCTATTTTGGAAGGGTCGGCCAGCCCCCAATGGACTTTAACTGAATTACCAAACCACACCGGGCAGGCTTCTCCGGCAGCAGAATCACACACGGTAACAACTACATCGGGTTTGAAATCTTCGAAGTCATCCCATGACTGACTTTGCAGACCTTCAACAGCAATGTTGGCTTCTCTCAGGTACTGAACAGAAAGCGGATGCACGACCCCTGAAGGCTGGCTCCCCGCACTTCTTGCAATAATTCGCTCTCCAGCCACATGATTGGTGATGGCTTCAGATAAGATACTTCTACAACGGTTGTGGGTGCAGATATAAAGAATTTTCATGGTGATTCCTTTCGGGCTAACAGCATAAATCTTGCTGTTTGGTCGCTTTTAGTTTTGATAAGGCTTCAGCAAAATAGCTGTGATTGCTTTCAGCCGTTTGGCTGATGACCGTTTTCGCCCAGTCAGGAAGTTGTTCATGGAGTTGGTAATACACCCACTTGCCACGGCGCTCATCTCGCAAAATATTACATTTGCGTAGCTCGGCTAAATGGCGTGAGACTTTGGGTTGGTCAAGCTCAAGTGCTGCCATGAGATCACACACGCAAACTTCCTCGAGCTGATGAATAATCAGAATCGACTTGAGTCTGGTTTCATCAGACAAGCATTTAAAAAACTGTAGTGGTGTCATTGGTTATATCTCTTAAAAAACATATGTGATATATAATATATGTGTTTTTCCATATGTCAAACTTGTATCGTCATTTTTAAATACAAAACTTATTTCATAATGATGTATCGTAACGTTTGCTGACCTTATGGGCATTTTAGTTCCTACGCCCGGCACCGGATTTGGCCAGCGCAGGAGTCAGGTTATCGAATTGTTGGAAAGAGAAAGTATGGAAAAAATATGAGATTTTTTGGGGAAGGGGATTGGTTCATACGACAGTGACAGTGACCCAAAGTGAGTGATGAATGAGTTGAGTACACGTTATCATGCCATTGAGCAACTTAAACATTGAATATTACCGCCAGCAGGGATGTATTTCCCTGCTGACTGGTTTATGGTGATTTTAGTTGATATCAAGCTCAATCCAGCCAGAATCGGGGTCGTTGCCAAAACAATCCAGCGACGCACGTGCCATGTACGAATGCTGACAATATTCGCCATTATACGGAGGCAGGGCGTCACTTGGTAACTCGACATTGACTGTCCATTCGTATTTTTCATTGGCATTTAAAACTTGCCCGTCATCCACTGTGATCTCTAATTCTGTTGTGGTGGTTTCTGCTCGTACGATTTCTATGCGCCGTTCCTCTTCGTCATCGTACTCATAAATGACATCGACATCCGGTACTTCTATTTCTTCTATACCTTCAATTTCAACATAAACGCGATCGATTTTTAAATCAGCATCATCAACCTGAACTCTAATTCGCAATTCAAACTGCTCACCAAACACAATTTCTGATGAGTCTAAATAAACTTTCGCCGCACCACCGGTAATGAAATTCTTAATTGATTTTACTTTATCGAAAAACCCCATTTTTTTTCCTTTAATTTAACTATGGTTTAAAATTTGATCTATGAATAGATTTTGAAATATTGACGTTGTATTGTTGAATGTATAACGCTGCGTTCTTATGAATCTTCTTATGATTTCTATATAAAAAAGATTATCGCGCATCGCTTTTTCGAGCTGATGAGTTTTGCCAAGAAACGCTGTCAGGCAGGAAAATATGCGTCTATATGATGTACGATGTTCAGATTATACAACAATATTTTTATCAATAGCGCCTTTATATTCACAAAAACAGCTGATTTATCTGATGCTTGCAATCAGTCTGGGTCTGAATGGCGTGACACTGAATTGACTGAAAATTGGTCGTTTTATTGGTGGCGCTTGAGCCTCGAAGAACAGTCGAGCCTTATCATTGATTATATTTTCTGCAGTGATGGATGATTTTGTATAAATGTTGATCAGAATCATTATTCTGCTGTAAATATATTTTTAATATGATTGATAGTTTGAATGAAATGATAAAATCGAGATATTAAAAAATGGATGAGCACTGGGAAATAATAAATCGCTCACGGTTTTTCAGTGTTTAAGCTCGCAGGTTTCACCATTTAAAGCGGTTTGCTCAGGCGAACTCACAATCTAAATCAGCATCTATTATCTCATCTATTCATGGTTATTTTATAAAACGAGACGTATATGCGGCTCGATATCTCACCAGTAACTACACCAAATCCTCTCCATCAGGGGTTTCATGGTAGCGTACATAATGGGTGGTAATCAGATTATTCAGATACAGCAATACATTGCGCAGCTCTTGATTGTTGTGCCGCTGTTCGGCTTCAAAAATTTCTTCTAACTGGCGCAGGTATTCGCGGGTTTTTTGGGCGAATTGGTGATCGTCGGGGGATCGTTTCGTACATAGTTGACTCCTGAAGAGTAAAAAGTTGTTTCATCAACGTAAAGTTAGCAACCTATAATCCCTGAAGAACAAATGACTGCGGGTTCCTACGCCCGGCACTGGATTTTGGGAGTGAGTTAACAGGGTTTATTCTTTTATATGCTGGCGGTGGTATATCGGCCAGATTAATAGCCTAACATTATTTTAAAAGTTCAATTTAATTTGATACAAGAGCGTAAAAAAAAGAAGAAAAGTAGTCGAGAATTATATAAGTAAAGTATCTATATTTTTACTTCTTACGGTAAGGGCGTTCAATTAGAAATATAGCTACGGATACAATGCCTCTAGACCGTAATTTACCGTTAGTGTACTGATTGATGTCTTATAACGGGGTTCTGGTATGGCCTCATCGTTATTAAGTAAATGTCACCGATATGTTCATAAGGTAATGATTTAGTTGATTAAAATTTTAATTGGACATCCCTCTTGTTGAAGCACATATTATCTGAGCAAGCGTACATTTGCAGTCAGTTCTTTTCATATTCTGTGCAAATAACATATTCCTACTATATTTCTTTGAGCGATCTCACAGTAGAAAATATATTAAATAAATCTTATTTTTTTTTGTGAATTCATTGGCAATAAAAATCAACCTTTCTTGAAGCAAAGTCAATTAGCAGTATATTAAATTCAAACTGCAAACGTTTGCAAGAACGTTCCCAGTTTAAAGGAAAAATACAACAAATAAATAGGAACGAATGATGAAACATGAAATTGATTTGAAAGGTCTTGTGCCGGCTCCAGTAACTCCTTTTACCCGTGATGGCGATGTTGACTTTGCTGCAATCAAACGTCTCGGTTCATGGCTGGCAAGTGTTGACGGCGTAAAAGGTCTTGTCGTGCTTGGTCATGCTGGCGAAGGTACTTTTTTAACGCCCGAAGAGCAGTGCGCGGTTATTACTGCTTTTAAAGATGCGGTCAATGATGAAATCCCAATTATTGCCGGTATTACTGGTGAAGGGGACATGGTTGCGGCGCTGGAAGCGAAGCGTGCGGTCGAAGCCGGTGCTTCTGCGGGTCTGCTGTATCCTTCACACGGTTGGCTACGTTTTGGTTACCAAGAAGGTGCCCCGCAAAAACGTTATAAAACAGTCCATGAAGAAAGTGGATTACCACTGATTCTGTTCCAATATCCTGATGTGACGAAAGCGACTTATAACCTGCAAACCCTGTTAGATATTGCAAAACAGCCGGGTGTGATTGCGATGAAAAATGGTGTTCGCAACATGCGCCGCTGGGATACCGAAATTCCAATTATTCGTCGTGAATGTTCGGAGCTAACGATTTTGACCTGCCACGATGAATATCTACTTCACACCATGTTTGATGTTGACGGTGCGCTCGTCGGTTACGGCGGTCTGGCGCCTGAGCCTTTGGTTGAACTGATTGAAGCTGGTAAAGCGCGTGACTATCCGAAAGCCCGTGCCATTCACGATCAATTATTCCCAGTAACGCAGAATGTTTATCATCGCGGTTCACATATGGAAGGCACAGTGGCGTTAAAAGAAGGTCTGGTTGCTCGGGGTATTCTTGAGCATGCAACAGTTCGTAATCCGCTCCAACCCCTACAAGAAGGTGCACACGAAGAAATTGCAGCCGCTCTTCGTTCTGCCGGACTTGTTGATTAACACGAGCATGTCGAGACCGGAATCCAAGAGATTCTGGTCTCCTATAAAAAATAATAATTCAAACGTGAAACAAAAAATGTAGGTATTGTATGAAATCTAATACGAGAATAGAGACAGTAAAAACTGTCGGTAACTCGTATCAACAGGGCGAAAAGTCGTCTAATTGGTACAAGATCTTACTCCTCATGGGGCCCGCATTTGTTGCTGGTGCATGGAGATTCGGTCCCGGTGCTCTGACATCAGCCGTACAGGCAGGTAGTCAATATGGATACCATCTACTATGGGTCATCGTTGTCTCTGGTGTTCTCATGTTCTTCTTTAATGACATGTCTGTGAGAATCGGCCTTGCAACGGGTGAGAAGTCATTAGTTGATACAATCAAGGAAACTTTAGGTCACAAAATTGGCGTGTTAGCTGGGGTCGGTGTATTTTTCATTACTTTATGTTTTTCTGTTGGGAATGCAGTCGGCTCTGGTATCGCTTTACAGTTATTATTTGGTGGTTCAGTTGTTGCTTGGGTATTGGCTTCAACTGTCGCAGTTGGTATTTTGATTGCGATGAAAAATGCGTATCGCGCATTAGAAAAGATGCTTGTTGCTCTGATTGCAATTATGTCATTAGGATTTTTGGGATCTGCGATTTTAAGTGATCCTGAATGGGTTGATGTTTCTATGGGATTTATTCCCACAATACCGGCTGAAGCAGGGTATTTACTAATAGCATTAATTGGCACAAACTTTTCTATTAATTCAGCATTTTATAGTGGATATTCTATCCATGAGCGTGGGTTGAAACCAGAGCAATATAAACACCTTACTATTGCTGATACGATTCCTGGCAATATAGCTACGGCGGCCATGACAATGTTGGTTATCATTGTATCTGCCGCAGTATTTAATGTGACAGGTGAAACAGCGAATAATTTTACCCAACTGACTAAAGTATTAGAGCCTTTGTCAGGGAAAATGGGGTCAATTATTTTTAGTATTGGTTTTTTCTCTGCAGCATTTTCATCTATGGCCGCAAATGCTTCTGCTGGCGGAACATTATTATGTGACGCTGTAGGGTGGGGTAATAAATTATCATGTTCAAAAGTGAAAGTTTTTGTCTATGGTATTTTAATATTTGGCGCATCAGTTGCTATATTTAATAATGGCTCACCAATTAAATTGATTATTTTGGCTCAAGCCTTAACGGTTCTTGTTGCGCCATTTTTAGGTATCCTATTGTTTGTTATTTCGTCTAAAAAATCCATTATGGGTAAGTTAGTGAATAAAAACTTACATCTAACAATGGGGTTGATAGGTTTACTTGCAATATTTTCTTTGTCATTTAGATTGGTTATTAAACTTTTTGCATAAAACAGCATAACATCTAGGGGGCACTCGTAAACCCTAGATGTTATTTTAATGAGGTGATATATGATATTCGGAATATCCGGTAATTTTAAAGGTCATTTAGGTCAAGTAAATAAAGAAAATAACAATGTTGATATTCCTGGGTGTATATTCCCAATTTATGCCAAAGGAATGGATGGTTATCTTAGTGTTTATCCTGTCAGCGAAGATTACCTGAGAATAACAAATGACTATAATTATCAAATTGAGCCAGAAATCTCTCTTTTTTTTGATGTGCAATATAAAGATGGTAAAGTCGTTGATCTGAGCGCTACACATTATACATTATTTAATGATTGCTCAATTAGAAGTAATGACATAAAGAAAATCTCACTGAAGAAAAACTGGGGGACTTGCTCTAAAGGGGCTTATTTAAAACCTATTCCTTTATGCTCATACGCTGAAGATTCGGAACTAGAAAATTTAAGAATTGTTAGTTTTGTAAAGAGAGATGATGTCCTTTATCAATACAATGAAGATTGTTCTACAAAAGAGTACACATTCAAATATGATACATTGTTATCTTGGATAAAAGATACAATAAACAGTCAAGAAGAGACTGAAGTGAAAGATAATTTAATCAATATATTGGAAGCTTGTGGATTTCCTGAAACGATTCAGATTGCCATAGGTGCGACTCGATATACTGATTTTGGAAAAAATAATTTCTTAAAAAATGGCGATGAAGTGTTTATATTGTTATATAAAGACGGCCAGTATGATCAAGAAGAAATAGAGAAAATAGTTAATAATTGTGATTTAGAGAAAGAGAATATAGTAAACATATATCAAAAAGTTATTATATAAGTATCAGTCGTTAAAAGTGATGGGATAGAGGGCATTAATCCGAGTGATATTTTACTCGGATTTATTATTGATACATTTTTTTTGCTTGTAAACGATGGATAATATCTACACCTTGTAATAGATTGATGAATGTCTAGGAATCAAGCTCGGCATAATTTCTACTATTTCGCCTGTTTTGTCTCCAAATAAAAGATCGACCGCTTTATAAGCGATAAAATCTAATGGAATATGAACAGATGATATCGGTGTCGGTAGCATATTTGCGAGTGGCGTATCATTGTAGCCAACTAACGCAAAATCTGTTCCTGGCGTTAATTTGAATTCTTTCGCTGCAGATATAACGCCGAGGGCTAGGTTATCGGTCACGGCGAAAATTGCAGTCGGTCTATCTGGCAGACTTAGAAGGGTTCTTCCTGCATTCTCTCCGGATTCAAAATCAAAACGTGATTCAATACATAGCGATTGTTCAAACGCTATTCCGGCTTGTGTTAATGCATTTTTATACCCTTCAGTTCGACCCAATGAATTCGATGAGTAACTCGGACCAGCAACAATCCCAATTCTTGTATGGCCGAGATCGATCAAATGACGAGTGGCGATATATCCACCATGGATATCGTTGCCCACAACGGAGTTACTCGTATGGTCGGTTCTTAATACTAATGTATGAGGTACACCGGATCTTCTTAACTTTTCTGTAGAATGACTATCTAATCTTGAAGTGGCAAGAATGAGCCCATCAACACGCCTCCCTAAAAGAGATTCAATCGCTTTTTCTTCCTCTTCTACTTCATCACCACATGTAGCCACAATTGTAAAATAACCACTTTGTTGAGCAGCTTTTGCTAATTCTTCATACAGAATAGCCATTACGGTATCTGTAAGATGAGGAACCAAAACGCCGATAGTTCCGGTTCCACCTCTCCTTAAACTAGATGCCATAACATCTCGTGTATATCCAAGCTCTTTAGCGACAGCCCTGACTTTCTCTGCCGATTTACTCTTGGATTTAGGTAATCGCTCATCAAGGATCCGAGATACGGTAGATATACTTACGCCAGTCGCTTTTGCGACATCTTTTAAAGTTACGGGTAAGGCTTTTGCCGGAGGTTTTTGGTTCGTTAAGTCATTCATTATAGTAATATCATTTATAATAGTCGGGCAATTATAACACTAGAGCCTGCCGAGAGTAACAGTTACATGACTACATGGAACGTTCGTTTTAAAGATTCAAATGCTTCAATCTCATCTTATAATTTGCAGTACATTTTCACGTCACATCATCATTTCCTTAAAACGTATTAAATAAAATTTCTGTGTGCTAGATCACGTGGAAAGATGCACGAAATAATTCTTATCTTTTTTGTGAATTCATTGGCAATAAGCAGCAACTTTTCTTGAAGCAAAGCTGATTCGCAGTATATTAAACCCAAAGTGCAAACGTTTGCAAGAACGTTTGCACTTTGGCAAACAAATACAAATAAATAGGAACGAATGATGAAACACGAAATTGATTTGAAAGGTCTTGTGCCTGCTCCAGTAACCCCTTTTACCCGTGATGGCGATGTTGACTTTGCTGCAATCAAACGTCTCGGTTCATGGCTGGCAAGTGTTGACGGCGTAAAAGGTCTTGTCGTGCTTGGTCATGCTGGCGAAGGTACTTTTTTAACGCCCGAAGAGCAGTGCGCGGTTATTACTGCTTTTAAAGATGCGGTCAATGATGAAATCCCAATTATTGCCGGTATTACTGGTGAAGGGGACATGGTTGCTGCACTGGAAGCGAAGCGTGCGGTCGAAGCCGGTGCTTCTGCTGGTCTGCTGTATCCTTCACATGGTTGGCTACGTTTTGGTTACCAAGAAGGTGCTCCGCAAAAACGTTATAAAACAGTCCATGAAGAAAGTGGATTACCACTGATTCTGTTCCAATATCCTGATGTGACGAAAGCAACTTATAACCTGCAAACCCTGTTAGATATTGCAAAACAGCCGGGTGTGATTGCGATGAAAAATGGTGTTCGCAACATGCGCCGCTGGGATACCGAAATTCCAATTATTCGTCGTGAATGTCCGGAGCTAACGATTTTGACCTGTCACGATGAATATCTACTTCACACCATGTTTGATGTTGACGGTGCACTCGTCGGTTACGGCGGCCTGGCTCCTGAGCCTTTGGTTGAACTGATTGAAGCTGGTAAAGCGCGCGATTATCCGAAAGCCCGTGCAATTCACGATCAATTATTCCCAGTAACGCAGAATGTTTATCATCGCGGTTCACATATGGAAGGAACAGTGGCGTTAAAAGAAGGTCTGGTTGCTCGGGGTATTCTTGAGCATGCAACAGTCCGTAATCCGCTCCGTCCACTACAAGAAGGTGCGCACGAAGAAATTGCCGCCGCTCTTCGTTCTGCCGGACTTGTCGACTAATTCAAAAGCGCGTAGCCAGTAACCGAGTTGCTGGCTATACGGTTTGAAAAAAGTAGCAGTGGTTAGCTCTGGTGAAGGGAATATGTCTCAACGAGTTAACCGGCAGAGGTGGTATCTTATGAAGTGAATAGCAGACCATTTATGCCTTTCTAAAACGAGCCGCATTCGCGGCTCGACATCATCTTACCAGTAACTACACCAAATCCTCCCCATCAAGCTCTTGATGGTAGCGCACGTAATGGGTGGTAATCAGATTGTTCAGATACAGCAGCACGTTGCGCAGCTCTTGACTGTTTTGCCGCTGTTCGGCTTCAAACATCTCTTCTAACTGGCGCAGGTATTCGCGGGCTTTTTGGGCAAACTCGGGATCGTAAGGGATGGTTTCGTACATCATTTAACTCCTGAAGAGTGGAAAATTATTTCACCACAGGAGTTCCTACGCTCGGGTGGTGAACTGGAACAAGGTGTAGGAATGCCGCTCTTCAGGATTACGACCAGCCGAAGCTGCCTTGCCCAGCTCACCATAATTTAGATGTGCTGAGGCCGCATATAGTAAGAAACCAACGTAAAGTTAGCAACTATAATACCTGAAGAACAAATTTGCGGGTTCCTACGCCCGGCACCGGATTTTGCCAGTGCAGGGCGTAGGTTATCTGTTTTGGGGAAAATAAAAGTATGAAAAAAGTATGAGGTTTTGCGAGTGAGTTAACAGGGTTTATTCTCGTTGGCGCAGGTCTGGGAAACCTGCGCTTTAAAATAGATACTTATTAAATGGATTTGGAAATCAACTCCGCCTTGAGCAGTCCGCCTTTTGTCAGAAGCTTAGGTGAAAAAATTGGATTTCTGCGTTGCTTATATGCCGCAAGGATTTTTTGCAACCCGCTAGCTTCAAGAAGTGAAATATTAATCTCGGTATCCATGTCAGCGGCATCTATAAAGTCTTTGGAGAACTCTGGAGCAACTATAAGAACTTGAGCGACACGGTGCCCAGTGGCTTCACAACGCTTCACGTAAGCTTTTACTTGTCTTGACGTTGTAGAATATTTAGCAAACTGCCCATTTTTAAAAGACTTCGCTTCTCCAATGATTACGTCATCATTATCCAGAGATATAATAATATCTGTTTTATCTTTAGCTGTGTTAATGCTCTTACGTAAATCTTCATCAACGTTCATGTCGAGTTGTTCGAGAATTGAGCGAGTAATCTCCTCAAATTTAGCACCAATATCTGACTCCTTGATATCGATACCAGCATCGTGTAATCCCTTTAAATCTCTCGTCGCTAGTAAATTATAGTTTTCAATTAATCTGTCGTTTGCACTCGCGAAACTCTCTATGATCTGGCTTCTTGGATTACCTCTTCTAGAAAGTCCCATGTCATTTCTAATGGTTTTTATTTCGTCGTTGGTGTAGAGGTACAATATATCCAACGGTGTGATGCTTAATGCTTTTAATCTCTCAGGGTCTAGATTTTCTTTGTTTTCAATTTCGAAATCTGCTCGGATGCGCTCTTCTACATTGAACTCTGTTTCCGATAGCGACTCCAATAACTCTTTAAAGCCGCTAACACTAAGCAAGTTAAATTCATCTTCTTCTGACGATTTTAGATAATCAATCAACACATCAATGCGATCCTGTAGCCGTGTACCTATTCTTGGAATATCGAGATCCATGTCTTCCATGAGCTGTTTGATGCGTTCCTTCCTCTGGTTTTGGGTTGCTTCATCAGCGTGTATATCGTTGATGAGTATGTTCCGTATAGAAAGACCCAAGTGTGCGATGGTAGCAATTTTTTCCTTTCTATCGACTCCGCGGATTTTACACCCGTAATTTTTTAAAATACTTGATAACTCAGTATCAGATAGGGAGCGTAGAATTCTTAAAACATATTTATCATGTATTTCTTTACCAAGTACGTCATGAAAGATATCTACGATTTCGTCAGCGACCATTACCTCTGAACGACGACGATTAATCATGATGATGCCATTCTCTCTGAGATATTCGAGGGCACTATCTATACCAAGATCTGGTATAGGGTCAATTGAATGTTCAATGGCATTAACTTCCTCTCTTGATAATCCCAAACGCTGGGCGAGTACATTCAATATACTGCGTTCGTCCTCCGAAATTTTAGCTGTTCGATTCGCTTTAAGATCATTATTAAATGCTGTCCGCATACAATCTCTGTAAATATCCAGTCGGTTTAAGCGGTCAAAATCACTAAACTCAGATGACTCTAGCTCATCGATGAGCGAAATACTGAGCTGGTCTATTTTTGCATGCTCTTTGGCATAGAGGTGCTCGATCCAAGGGATTGTGGAAATGCAGTTTCCATCTCTTGCGAGAATGTTAATGAGTAATGATGATTGGGGGCCGCCGATGGCAATTTGTTCTACAACATGTTTTCTGAAATGTTTTTTGACGAGATTAAACAATTCTTTGATTTCATTACCAGATGCAGCTTTAAGTTGGCCATCAATCTTATCTAACTGTTTAGTCAGTTCAGTGTCGTCTTTATTGTCTCGACATAGCTTATCTATACAGTTGATAAATTTTGAGCGCTCAAATTGATTAGTATGGTTTAAAACTTGGCTTAATTTCATAAGATAACCTGCATAACGAACTAAAATTCATGTTCTAAATACTAGCGGTATACGGTTAAGTTGTGCTGTTGTTCATATAAAATTGATGGCTATATCACTGATTTATATGAAAGGTGACGAGTTTGGGAGATTGGAATATAGTTATCTGGGATAAATATGATGATTTCTACTGATACTGCAAAATATATCGTGTAACTAAGGAATATGACAGTCTGCGAGCAGCCGCATGACCGCTCGCAGGCAAATAACCGTTATAAATAACGCTTCTCAAGATGCGCTTTAAAATGCTCAGCATTCAACGTCTCACCCGTCGCTTGTTTCACCAGTTCATCGGTGGTTAACAAACTCCCTTGACACCAAATATTGTCAGCTAGCCAAGTGAATATCGGTGTCAAATCGCCACTGTGGATGACTCCGTCAACATCGATCGTTTTCTTCATGGCCGCCATAAATTGCGCAGCATACATTGCACCGAGTGTATAAGAAGGGAAATAGCCGAATGAGCCGTCCGTCCAGTGAATATCTTGCATACAGCCTTGGCGATAATTGCCTTGGGTGGATAGCCCGAGATAATTCTGCATTTTGTGATCCCATAACTCGGGTACATCACGGAATTCGATCACACCGTTGATCAGGTCGCGCTCGATTTCGTAACGCAAAATGACATGGGCAGGGTAGGTGAGTTCGTCGGCATCGACGCGGATGAAATCCTTGCTCACTCTGGAATAAAGTTTTTGCAGATTGGCTTTGGCAAACACGGGGTCATTGTGAGCGTTGAAATACTGCGATGCCAAATCGGCCAGATGATTGATGAACAAAGGATTGCGCCCAATCTGCATTTCAAAGAAAAGTGATTGCGATTCATGAATCCCCATCGACCGTGCTTCACCGGCCGGTGTGCCGGCATATGCTTTGGGTAATCCCTGTTCATAGCGCGCGTGGCCGGTTTCGTGGACGATTCCCATCAACGATTGCACAAATTCCGTTTCACTATAGCGTGTCGTGATACGGACATCGGTAGGCACACCGCCACAAAACGGGTGAGTACTTTCATCCAGCCGCCCGTGATCGAAATCGAATTGCAGCTGTTTCATGACTGCTAATCCCAGCGATTTTTGTGTCTCACTCGGATAGTTACCCCGCGGTAACAGAACAGACTCATGCGACTGTTTCTCAAGAACACGATCAATGAGCGTGGGCAACCAAGATTTGACGTCGTCAAACAAGCTGTCCAGTGCTTGGGTCGATGCACCGGGTTCATAAAGGTCAAGCATTGCATCATATGGGGTCTTGCCTGTCGCTGCGGCCCGAATCTGTGCTTCTTCACGTGAGAGTTTAACGACTTCCTCCCAGTTGGCTGCGAAACCGGCCCAATCATTGTCTTGTTTTTGTTGCCGCCAGGCATGTTCACATCGGGCGCCAGCGATTGATTGCGCCTGAACTAATGATTCAGGCAGCACGGTGGCTTGCTGCCATTGCCGTTTCATCTCGCGGAGCACGGCTTGCTGCTCTGCTGAGAGTGGTGCTTGTTCTGCCTGAGCAAACCACTCGGTCAGTTGGGGCTGATTCATCAACTGGTGAATATGGACTTGTAACGCGGCCATTGCTTGGGCTCGCGCTTCAGCCCCACCTGCCGGCATCATCGCGGCCTGATCCCAGCCGCAGATTGCAGAAAGATGCTCGAAGTGAGTGATATTTTTTGTATGCTCAACCAACTGATGGTACGCGTTCATAGATTCACCTCTTATTTAAGTGGTAGCAAATGAATTCAAGGGTATATCAAGATGCAGTGAAACACCCAATGATTTTCATTTTTTATGACTTATTGATTTTTATGTGATTTTTATTATGGGTTCTATTTGTTAAGTGACTCCCAAAAGTGATCTAAACTGCAAAATGCAATCTTCATGATGGAAAAAATATTGATAGAATCATTTTTTCTCATTTAAGTTTTTATATTTACTCAAATGAGTTTAATTGTATGATGAACAATTTATTGAATCCGTAGTGTTTTTGACGGAGCCGTTTCTCGCCTATCTATATAAAAGGAATGATCATGATAGTCATTTGCGATGCCTTTATTCGTTACATCGGCCATATTTTGAATAATCCTGTTTGCATATCTTATCGGGTCATCGTGGATGGTTTGGCACGATGAGCATATTGCAATTTGAACAAGCATTGGAGCGAATACCGACAGGGGCGGAGCATCGTCTCTATCTGTTTGTGGATGGCCGACAGTTGCCACCGTATTACCAAAGCTATTTCCCTGATGAGCCAATCGTCGAATCGGCCGCGGTTTATCTCTATGAATCGGATGAAGAACAGTCGCCTTATCTGTTGGCTGTGGATGATTTGGTGAAGCAATGGTTTTTACGACACCGGCGCGGTGCGGAGGGGTTTTTCTTCAGTTCATCCTGGTCGATAGAGACACTCGCTGAACATTTTCGGCAGCAGATACAGGTGTTGTCTCCTTATGGGACGACAAGTTATCTCAATATGGCTCATGCCGATGTGGCATGGACTTTACTCAGCGCGTCGTGTCATTGGTTTTGGCAGCCGATGGATCAGGTGTGGCTCCCAACCTCTTTGGGCTGGAAAGTGATAGACCGGTCTGATTTTGAACCCATGGTTGAGTTTGAATTACCGCTGCAACTTACACCCGTGCAGTGGCAACAACTCAGCCATATCGCATGGCAGAGCCTGCTTGAAGCGATATACCATCACATGAAACGACATTTTCCCGAGGTGCTGTTCCAGCAGGAGCGTGGCGATCTGTGGGTTGAAGCCCATGCTCAGATTGCCCGTCAGAAAGGATTTGTCACCCGTCAGGATCAATTGAATTACTTCAATATCATCGGTTGGTTGGGAGAATCCGCGGTGGCGGGGGAAGCATATCCGGACATTTATAAACTGATTCACTTTCCCTCACAGGAAAGGACACCGACTCAGCGGATTCGTCAGGCCGCCCGATGCGCAAAACAGTATGCGTTGGGTGTGTGATTGTTCGGTACGCATTCACCGGTACCGACGTGTTGGTTCAGAAGGCGAAGTACCGACACAGTCAGAGAGAATTGTATCGGGTTCTATCACTGCTTATGCAAGATAACTGTCATACAAATCACGTAATTTATTATCATCAGGTAAGCAATGATGAAGGTTTATTATGCCGGGTGCATTTGCTCATATCACGGCGGTCAATCAGGCATTCATGCAGGGAGATGTTCGGTATGTTTTGCCCAGCCGAATGCAACGTATTTTACTGGTGAATCAACGCTATGTTGAAATGGGTGCGGTTTCTCCGGACTTTCCTTATCTGAAAATTACCGATTCTCTCCAGGCGGCATGGGCTGATCGAATGCATTATCACTATGTCGGGGATTTGGTGCGCGGTATGATTGCGCATGTGCGTCGTCTGTACGGAGAGCAGCAGGACCGAGCATTTGCCTGGCTGAGTGGATTTCTCGCCCATGTGATCACGGATATCACGATTCACCCGGTGATTGAAATCAAAGTCGGGGATTACGATCAGAATAAACAGCAGCATCGGGAATGTGAGATGCATCAGGATGCGTTTATCTGGCAACGGATGGGGTTGGGTGATATCGGATATGTCGAACGTTTATCTCGTCATTTACTGCACTGTGCTGAAATACAGTCGCCGAATCAGATTGATCATGTGATTGAGGTGGTCTGGCGCGAGTCGTTGCTGGATACATACGGGCAACGGTTCGGGATGCCGGATATTCACGGTTGGTATGTTGCTTTTATTCGCGTGATGGCCTTGGTGGAAGACCAATATCGGTTATTTCCGTTGTCCCGTCATGTTGCGGCTTTTCTCGGCTTGGTCTATCCACCGATTTCAGCCATTGATCAGCAGTACATTACCCATCTGGAGACGCCTTATGGCTATTGGCACTATGATCAGGTGTTTGATTTTACGGTCGCGAATGTTGTTCATTATCAGCGGTTGCTTGGCCGGAGTGTTTATGATCATGCTGCAACAGATTGGCTGAAGAACTGGAATCTGGATACGGGGCGGTGTGAGCAGGGGAATTTAACGCTCTGGTCGCAAGAATGGCCGGGACGACAAAAACCACAATTGACAACAGTGGCACATACCACGCATTTCGGTGAATCGGGATTGAGCGCACCTGTGATCGATCACACAACGCGCGCGACTCACCGTTAAATCTTAGGCTTCTGCGGGTGCAGACTTCATCATGCCGTGGCGGAAGAATAATGCGGTTTCTTCAATGACGACTTTTCGCAACATCAGCAAGCCAATCAGGTTCGGGATGGCCATCAGACCATTGACAATATCGGCAATAATCCAGATTAAATCCAGATGCAAAAATGAACCGGAAGCAACCAACGCGATGAAGATCAGTTTATAGGGCAGAATGCCTTTGGTGCCGAACAAGAAGACGACACAACGCTCACCGTAGTAGTTCCAGCCCAGAATCGTGGTAAATGCAAAGAAGATTAAACCAATCGATACGAGTAGTGGACCAACCGTTGCTGAATCAAGACCAACTGCAAATGCATGGGTGGTCATGGCGGCACCGGACAAATCTCCCTGCCATGTATTGGTGAGGATTAACGCCAGCCCGGTCATGGTACAGATCAGAATCGTATCGAAGAATGTCCCCGTCATCGAGATCAACCCTTGCCGCACACAAGAATCGGTTTTTGCGGCTGCGGCGGCCATCGGTGCGCTGCCGAGACCGGATTCATTGGAGAATACCCCGCGAGCAACACCGGCCTGAATCGCTAACATAATGGTTGCACCGGCAAAACCACCGGTTGCGGCTGTTGATGTGAAAGCGGATTGAATCACCAGCAGGACCGCGGGAACAAACTGATCCGCTTGCATGATCAAGATCGACAGACAGGCCAGAATATAAAATAGGGCCATGGTCGGTACCACTTTACTGGCAACTTTCGAAATTGACTGAATACCGCCAATGGTGACGATGGCAACAAGCAGCGTCAGGATACCGGCCGCGAGTTCTCGGGATACCCCGAATGAGAGTTGTGATGCATCGACAATGGCGTTGACTTGCGGGAATGTGCCGATCCCAAAGAATGCAACACCAATCGCAAATACTGCGAAGGCAGTCGCCAATAGTTTTGAACCGACACCGTACTGTAGAAAATACATTGGCCCGCCAACCATTTGGCCTTTTGCATCGGTTTTACGATATTTGACGGCCAGCAAGCACTCTGCGTATTTGGTGGCCATGCCGAACAAGGCCGCAAACCACATCCAAAACAGCGCTCCGGGGCCGCCGAGCTTAATGGCTGTTGCGACACCGACAATGTTGCCGGTTCCGATCGTTGCGGATAGGGCGGTACATAATGCCGCGAAGCTGGATACATCACCGGTTTTCCCTTGAGGGGAACGACCAAACACGAGTTTTAAAGCGGTGGGTAGATGACGGAATTGCAGGAGTCCGAGACTGAACGTGAAATAGATACCGGTTCCGACCAATAAGCAGAGTAATGGTGGTCCCCAAATAAAACTATCGATAGCACTGAATATGGATTGCAGGTTTTGCATGATTTCCCCTTAAAATAAGTACACATAAGGAGAAGAGGAAAGGTTTATTATAAAGTGATCGTCCTGAAATTACGGACGACGCATTGAATTAATTTCAAAAAATGGGCCTTTCACTCCTCTGTCCTTTTGCCTGAGAGTTTCATCCCGGATGGGACTTGCTCCTTCGGCGACCGATTCAACGGTTCTCTCCAGAGGTTCCTCCAACTACAGTCCTCGTATCCCGAAAAAAGAAGAGTTCTTCAAAATTGAAAGCTCTTCAAAATTAAGCGTGATACACCTGAAAGATTTACTTCTTCGGTGGGAAATGTTAGTCCTAATGTTAAAATTAGGTTAACAACCTCTCTCCTGTAGTCTTCACTGGAACAATCATCTAATTTGATGATTTACAGGCTGATGTTAATCCAAAAGAATTGTGATGTCATCTACAGAATTTACGTAAATCTATAAAAAATGATGACTTGATGTATTATCGACTTTCTTCTGACCTTAAATAAAAGAATCATGATATAAATCCCAGATGAGTAAGGCGGAATAATTATGGTTAGACTCATTGCAATTATAGTTTTGATTGCGCTTGCATATGTTTTGGTTCGATACGACACTCGTGAGAACATACAGAAGGGCATTATCGTTGTTCTTTGTAGCGCTTTTGCAATTTACCTGATTGCCGTTGTTGTAAGTGAATTAATGCGTTAAAGCAGATGGAGTTATTGTGAATAAACAATCTGACAATTTGGATGATGGAGATGAAGACGTTGTCGTTATTGAACAAAGAGACAAACGGACTTATTTCTACATTGGTATCGCTGCCGCCATCGGTATTGCCGCGGGCGGGCTGATTGGTGCCTTGTTGTCGGGACAACGTTGGCAGCAGAGTTATCAGGCACTGGAAACTCGTTATCATCAGCTTGAACAAGCCAACCAGAAAACACTGGTAAATTCGGACCAGCAAACTCATTTGAAAATTCAACAACTGAGTAAAGAGTTTGACCAAAAGCTGGCCGAGCAAAAAAGTACCTACCAGCAACAGTTAGATGTGTTGAATGGGAAAATAGACCAATTAACGCAGGAAAAAACAGCACTGACGGAGCAGTTATCAAAGGAGAAATCCAAGATCACGCAGGTTAACAAAGTGAATAACCGACTCAATCATCAGGCCGATCTTCAAGCAACGATGTTTGAGCGGTCGCGAGAATTGTTCCAGAAGGAACTCAAAGTAAAACAATCCCTAGAGTCACTGGAACAAGAGCGGGACACGCTCCAGCAGAAAAAGAAAGAATTAAAGAAAGAGTGTGACCTTTATTTACAAGGAACCTCTTGGGATGCTCATTCAGATGCTTGTGATCAACAAGATGCTGCCAATGAACGTTTGGGTAAAATCAATCAACTGATCAAAGTGAATCAGATGGATTTGAAAGAAATTCAGGCACTGGCAAAAGATCTGGGGATTGAGTAATGACAACCGATGAACCGGAACATTGGCGTCCGGTTCATCGCAGGATATTCTGTTGAATCACCTCATTGATGCGTACTCGATCAAGTAACTCCCGCCATTCCTCTCTCACCCGCTATTCCTCTCGCAGAACGGTCGACGGTTAAGATGGCGTCGGTGAGTCATGATTTAAGAATCGTTCCGGAAAGTCACTGAAAATCGCATCGACGTCAGACAAACGACGAAAGCGTGGGTTGTTGACCGTATAACACCAAATTTCAACTGACTTTTCACGCAGCTTTTTGATCTGTTTCTTGGTCAGCCAGCGTGCATTGAGGTGACAACTAAAGGCTGATATTTCATCAATCAGCCGCATCACTTTCATATTGACTCTTTCTGCTAAAACACCGAGACGAAAATCAGCAAGCTGCTGACTCATTTCACGCATGACGTCATGGTGGAAACTGGATAATAAAATTGAATCGGGGGAGACATTACTCGTTTCAAGTTCTTTTTTGAGTGAAGCAATTACTGGCCCGACAGCATCATGATCGAGTTTCACTTCGAGATTGACCCGGATCCCCGTGGCTTTGACGACTCTGAGCAATTCTTGCAAGGTCATAATGGACTCTCCGGCAAAGCTTGGCGCAAACCAACTGCCGAAATCGAATTGTTGCAGCTCATCGAGTGTCAATTCATTAATGCGTCCCCGCCCGTTACTGCACCGATTAATCTTATAGTCATGACAGACAACCAGCGCCTGATCTTTGGTGGGTTGAATATCCACTTCGATCCATTCGAGGCCGAGGTCAATCGCGGCCATGATACTGGCCATGGTATTTTCCGGATAACTTCCGGCGACACCGCGGTGTCCGACGATTCGGGGTTGCATTGTTTACTCCTTACAAAAATGTGCCCCAAATAATAGACTGAAGTGGCTGTAAACGATAGCATCGCGTCTGAATATCTGGAGAAAGCTGTCCCGATCAGCGCGTGGCGCGGCGGCTGTATATTTCATGCCAATCGAGCAGTAGATTTGATTTATCTATTGATAATGAGATTTTTTCTCATTAAGATGAGGGCAATTTGACGCAACCAACTTTATTCTTATGAATCGTTTTAGATCCAGTGCATTCGTTTTGGCTGCATTAACAGCATTTCCAATACTTGCAGCACCAATAGACCAGGCTGAATCCATTCAGAAAAAAACCAATCAAGCTTCCGTCCGTAGCCAGAAAGTGATTGATAAAAGTGCCTCGGCCGCCATTGAACTCAAAGCATCAATTGAAAGATTGAGAGAAGAGGTCAATAACTTAGAGGTGTATCGTCATCACTTGAAGACATTGATTGATAGTCAGAACCAAGAGATGACCAGTCTGGTGCAGCAAATCAGCGATATCAAAGAAACCCGGCAGGGGATTGTTCCTTTGATGTATCACATGATCGACGGACTCAAACAGATCATTGCACAAGATAAACCGATCAAGCTTGCACAACGCCGGGAGCGCGTCGAGAAACTGACTGCGTTGATGGGAAGAGCCGATGTGAGTGAGGCGGAAAAGTATCGTCGTATTTTAGAGGCCTATCAAATCGAAATGGACTACGGGAATAAAATCGCGACTTATCAGGATGACATTACTACATCAGACGATGTGACCCGTGAAGTTGATATTCTCTATATCGGTCGTTTAAGCCTGCTCGCAAGAAGTTTAAATCATCAGGCGTTCTGGATGTGGGACATGCAATCTCATCAGTGGATCAATGGTGATACGGCGCAGCTAACGCGCATCAATCAGGCATTTGATTTAGCCAATCAACATATTGCACCGACGTTGTTGGATGTGCCGGTTTCTCTTGCTGTAACGGAGGCGAAATAAGATGAAATTAAAAGTATGCCTCAGCCTTTGCTTATTGAGTCTGACGACGCCAGTTATGGCTGATAACAGCCAGACGTCCTTGGTCAATCAAGCCCAAAGCGCACAACAGCAGGAACGACAACATAACCGAGTGCGGGAAACATCGTTTCAGGAAACCGAGCAAACGTTGCGAGCAGAAGTGAAACGCTTACAAAAAGCCAAAGTGAATCTGCAAGAAGAGATTGATTCACTGACGTCTCAATTCAGTCACAATGAAAGCGCGTTGGCGAAGCAAGAAGAGAAACTCCGGCTTGAAACCGGCTCACTGGGTGAAATATTCGGCGTGGTACGGCAAAACGCCAAGACCCTCAAATCAGATTTGTCTCATTCGATAACGCAAATTGATCGACAGACTTACGCACCGGTTGTTGATGACATTGTTGCCGCGAAATCGCTTCCGTCACTCAAGCAGCTTAGTGGCTTGTGGCAGAGTATGAATGAACAAATTCGCGCGAGTGGTGAAGTCACTCAAGTGAAGGTGCCTTATGTCAATGAATCCGGGATCAAAAGTACGGAGGCCGCCGCCCGCCTTGGCTCATTTGGCCTGATTGCTACCCAAGGGTACATGAACTGGGATGACAACAAACAGGTCGCGTTCCCTTATCTCAAACAACCCGATGACAGCCCGACACTAAACAGCATTGCACCATTACTGGCCGGTCAGACACAATCACTGGTTGTTGACCCGTCAAAAGGAACATTGCTGGCTCAGCTTGCAAATGTACCAACCTTACTTGATCGTTTAAAAGCGGGCGGTGTTGTCGGAAATATCATTTTGGGTCTGCTTGCCATTGGCCTTGTCATCGCGATTTTGCGAGGTATTTCTCTGGCGGTGATCAAGCAAAAAATCAAAGCACAGCTTAAAATGCCTCAGCAACCGGGCGACAATCCGTTAGGCCGAGTGCTGAGTGTGTATGACAAAGAGAAACATCGTAGCGTTGAAGCATTGGAACTCCGTTTACTGGAAGTTGTTGTTGATGAACAAAGCCATCTCGAAAAAGGGTTGTCAATGCTCAAACTGCTTGCTGCGTTAGCGCCGATGCTTGGGTTACTCGGTACGGTGACCGGTATGATCGAAACATTTCAGGTCATTACTCAGTTCGGGAATGGGGATCCGAAAGTTATGGCTGGCGGCATATCCATGGCGCTGATCACCACGGTTCTGGGATTGGTTGCAGCAATGCCCATGTTACTGGCACACAACATCCTTTCTTCTCAGGCCGAAAGTATTCGTACCATTCTTGAAAAACAGGGGATTGGTTTAGTTGCCGCACAAGCAGAGAACGATCAAGTCTCAAAAGATGATTTGGAGCATGCTGCGTGATGGATAGTTTCTTCATGCCGTTTGAGCAACTGTTGCTACCGCTGAACCATTTCATGTCCCAAGGGGGGACGGTGCTTTGGTGGCTGGCTGCCGTTGTCTGTTTGAACTGGTTACTGGTGATTGAGCGCTTGATTTATCTGTTTTTCCAGTTTCCTAAACAGAAGCAGCACTGGATTCAAGTGTGGATTGAGCGTGATGACCAGACGTCATGGTATGCCCGTTCAATCCGTGACGGTTGGTTAGGGCAGGCTCATGATGCGCTCTATCAAAACCTGAATTTTATCAAAGTGTTGGTGAGTATTTGCCCAATGTTGGGATTACTCGGGACGGTGACGGGCATGATTTCTGTTTTTGATGTGATGGCGAATCAAGGCAGTAGTAATCCGAAACTTATGGCTTCGGGCATTTCTCTGGCAACACTGCCGACCATGGCGGGTATGGTTGCCGCGCTCGTGGGGATGTTTATCTATGCCCGGTTGTATAAAAAATGTCAGTGGCTGGAAATGAAACTCGAAAAATCACTGAGGAGTCGTTTATGAGACTGGGAAGACGCTCAGTAAAGCAGGATGAAGCGCAGGTCGATTTGACCTCGATGCTGGATATCGTATTTATCATGCTGATCTTTTTTATCGTGACGAGTTCTTTTGTGCGTGAGTCCGGTGTCGAAGTTAACCGGCCGCAGGCTGCGCATGCGGTGAGCCAAAAACAGGCCGGTGTTTTTGTGGCGATAACGGCTGCGAATGATATTTATATTGATAAGCGGCGTGTCGATGTTGAAAGGGTTCAGGCAACATTGGAACAGATGTTACTGGATAAACCCGATGCATCCTTGGTGATTCAAGCCGATAAACACGCTTACAACGGGACGGTCGTCCAAGTGATGGATGCCGCCAAAAGTGCCGGTGTTAAACAAATCGCATTGGCAGCGGAGAAACGGTAATGATGCGCTGGTTATTTGCTCTGCCGGTTGCCATTGTTTTCTCTGTCGGTCTATTTAGCTTTATGGCTTGGATGGTGGATAACGGCTCGCACCAGAAACCGGAAGAACAGCGTGCTTTGCAGTTCAATATGGTGATGACTGAACCGGATGATGCAGTGCAACGGCGTCAGAGAACTGTGCCGGAAAAGCCAAAACCGCCTGAAGCACCGCAGATGACCTCGGTCGCTCAGCAACAGTCGGTCGCTGATCATGTTCCGATGATGGCGTCCGTCCCTGATTTGGGATTACCTACCGGTTTGGAAGGGATCGCGATTCAGGCGCCGGCGTTTGATATCAATGCGATCGGCGGTAGCCGGCAGGCGATTCCTCTCTATCAGATCAAACCTGATTATCCGCCCCGGGCGAAGCGAAGAGAAATCGAAGGCTCGGTGACATTACAGTTTGATATTGATGAAAGCGGGCGGGCGGTCAATGTGCAAGTGATTGAGAGTCAGCCGAAACGGATTTTTGATCGGTCGGCCAGACGAGCGATCAAACAGTGGAAGTTTCAGCCTCGAATTGTTAACGGCAAGGCTGAGAAGCAGGTAGGGATGACTCAGATCATCAAGTTTGAGATGGATAAATGAAGATGAAATATATTTTTATCGGTTTGTTATGGTTATATACCAGTACTGTCTCCGCGGTGGAACTGAGTCGTCATGTCGCCGCTCAAGTGGTTCAAGCTCAAAAACAGGCTGAACAGCAGCAGTTGGAACAGGCAATTCAGACATTACGTGCCGTCACCGCCGCGAAGCCACAGGATCAAGCTTATGTTGCTTTAATCCTAGCCAATTACTATTGGCAAAATGAACAGAGCCAGCAGGCGATTGAACAAGCCCGTTACGCGGTCACATCTAATCAACTCAAAGATGATCTGGCTTGGACCGCTAAGCGGATGCTGGCTGATCTGCTCGCGAATGACCACCAGTATCAAGAAGCCGTGACCTACTATCGACAACTGGCTGAATCTGCTCCCCCGAAAAAAGATGTGTCCCAGCTTTGGCTTCGGATCGGACAAATTTATTATCAGTTATCTCAGTGGCAAAAATCACTGGCCGCAATCTCACGATATGAACAATTCCGACTGCCGGATGCGGTGACGCCACTCTCGGTGAAATTAGGCGCTCAAATCCAGCTCACTCGCTATCAAGCAGCCATTCCAACCATTAAACGATTGTTGACACTTGAACCGGATCAACGCAACTTGTGGCTACAGTTAGTGAATATGGAGATCAAAACGAAACAGTTCCGTTCGGCGCTTGCTTCGTTGGAACTCGCGCGATTGAAAGGGGTGGCACTTTCAGAGCAAAACCTGAAATTGCTCGCGAATCTATATGCACAAAACGGTATTCCGGAAAGAGCTGCCCGAGTCATGGCCGGGTTGGCGAAGCAATCCGCACCGGCACTTGAAGAAATAACCCAAACGGCTTACTACTGGCAGCAGGCAAAGGAGTGGGATAAAGCGATTGAAAACTGGCAGCTCGCCGCACAACACGATAAAAAATATTATCGCTACGTTGCGCGTTTACAGCTCCAACAAGGTCATTATCAGCATGCGCTCGATGCATTGGCTTTGTTACAAGGACATGATAAACCAGCCGATATTGCACTGTTACGGACGCAAGCGCTCTACAAGCTGAACCAATTTGAGCAGGCGCTCAGCCAAGCGAAGAAGGCTGATAGTCTTCAACCGTCCCGCGAGGCTAAAAGCTGGATTAAGTATCTGACTCAGTTGCATGCATATCGACAAAATAGAGAATCTTAGCGGTACGTTGCGAGTCATCTCACACGATTGATGAGCCATCATGTTACTGGTGAATGAGAAACCGAATACTTCCTCGAATTAAAACCAGACATGTGATGACGCCTTTCACGTACGCCGTCATGTTATCGACAGATCAACCGATAACAGGATATTGCTACCGTGAAAATAAAAATGACGCTTCTCTCGCTCCTGATGTTGTCACAGGCAGCAGATGCCGGGCCACATGATGAATTATCTCCCGAACAAGTCATGCTGGCCAACACTTACACTCCCGGTCGTTATGAACTTGAATTCAACCACTACCGAGCCAGCGAAAAATTGGATGGCATTCGGGGTGTCTGGGATGGCAAGCTGTTACGGACTCGAAATGGTACGCCAATTCATGCACCGCAGTGGTTTTTACGCCAACTCCCGCCGTTTCCGGTAGAGGGGGAACTCTGGGCCGGAAGAGGGCAATTTCACTTGGTTCAGCAGACCATTTTGGATCAGCGACCTGATCCGAAGAGCTGGCAGCAGATGTCATTTATGCTGTTCGACATTCCCTTCGGGATTGGCCCTTATCATCAGCGCTATCATAAGATTGCCTCATGGTTACTTCGTCAGCCCGATATCTCCCATATTCATTTGATTGAGCAATTTGCTCTGACATCTCAAAAGGCGCTGGACAAATTGATGCAGCGTATCATTCAAGCGAATGGTGAAGGGATTATGCTACGGGACTGGAATGCTGCTTATCATTCTGGCCGGAGTGATACCTTGCTCAAGATAAAACCTTATCGGGATGATGAAGCGCAGGTGATTGGTTACAAAAACGGCAAAGGGAAGTATCAAAATCAAGTCGGGGCGCTTTTGGTCAGGAGTCGTCAGGGTGTCGAGTTTTATGTCGGGAGTGGTTTAACCGATCAGCAGAGAGCGTCACCTCCGAGCATCGGGAGCTGGATTACTTATCGTTATGATCGAATGACGGCGAAAGGAAAGCCTCGCTTTGCCCGGTTTCTCCGTGAACGACTGCCCTGAATCGTGTATCGCGATACTTTTTATGACTGAGTGTTGATAGGGTTGAGTGTCGAAATGGAAAGCGGATATTCGGGTCAGTTGGACTCAAAAAATCACAGGGATGCAATGCATCCCTGTGATTGGAAAATAATCAAACGATGATTCAATTATGATGAAGCCACATTCAGTTTAGGAACTGTATGCCGTTTGAAGATCCATCCGAGCCGAGTCCCCAGCATCAATGCCGCTGAAGAGAGGCCAATGATGAATCCGACCCAGAACCCGGCGACACCCATTGGTTCTACAATCCAATTGGTAAAGGCCAGAATACAACCGAAAGGCAGTCCGAATAACCAATAAGCAATAAAAGTAATGTAGAAAAGGGACTTCATGTCTTTATAGCCCCGCAAGGCACCGGCTGAGACAACTTGAATCGAATCGGTGCATTGATAAATCGCGGCAATAAACAGCAGGTGAGCTGCCAATGCAATGACTTCAAGATTATCTGTATACATCCAAGCCAGTTGTTCACGGAACAGGATCGTCAATGTTGCGGTGATCACTGCTGTACTGAGACCTAAGGCGATGCCGACTTTTGAGGCGATGATCGATCCATCAAAGTCATCTTCACCCAGTTTATGGCCCACACGGATACTAACTGCGGCACCGATACTCATTGGGAGCATAAATACCATCGATGAGAAGTTAACTGCAATCTGGTGAGCTGCGACAACGGTCGCTCCCAATTTAGCAACCAAGAGGGCAACCACGGCGAAAAGTGACACTTCAAAGAAAATGGCAGCAGAAACGGGCAGCCCCAGACTGAAAATCCGCATCTGCTCTTTCTTATTGATACGAGCAAGTGACTTGAAAGGGGAGAACGGGGCGAGCCGTTTGGCCGTGACAACATAGAAACATAACATCAAGAACATCGTCCAATAGACGATTGCTGTCGCGACTCCGCATCCAACACCGCCCAATGCCGGGGCACCGAACTTACCGTAGACGAAGATCCAGTTCAATGGAATGTTGATCAGTAAGCCGAGGAAACCAATCACCATGGCCGGTTTGGTCATCGACATCCCGTCAGTCAGGTTTCTCAGTGCCTGAAAGAGCAAGAAAGCCGGTGCACCAAACATCATGGCATACATGTAATTGCGGGTTTTTTCTGCCAAGGGAAGATCAATATCCATCCAGACCATAATTTGGTTGGTCTGGAGTAGGATCAGAATGACAGGAATTGTCAGCAAAAGTGCGGTATAGATGCCTTGCTGAATTTCGTAAGGAATACTGTTCTGTTTGCCGGCGCCATTCAACTGAGCAATCACTGGCACTAAGGCCATTAGAATCCCCATACCGAAAAGGATAGTTGGCATCCAGATACTACCGGCGACAGCAACAGCCGCCATATCGACAGCGCTGGCACCACCGGCCATAACGGTGTCAACAAACCCCATTCCTGTCTGCGCCACGGAGGCGATTAAAACGGGAACGGCAAGGTTAAATAATTTTTTTGTTTCTGCTTTATAGAGATGCACAAAATTACCCAATGAGACAAAAAATAAAACGAGTTAAATTCACTGCTATTCACATATACCCTGATGTTTAGGACAGAGATCGTATCCGATATCTTGCGTGTCATTTGGGTATATTACTGCAGCCCGATAGCCTGAGCCCTGCTTGAGATGATATGGATAAACCGAGTCATCTCATATTGCGTATCCCTGCCTGACGATATTCAATGAAACTATTATATTCGCGTCATATGGATGTCGTCTGAATATATTCTATCACTGTCATACTCAGTAGGCAGCAAGAATGTTTATAGGAATCGTTCAAAGTTCAGTAAAAGTTGTTTGACGAGAATGAAAAAAGAACCTATATATTCATGTAGTTGCATTTGTTGTTCAGTATGACAGAAGCGAGGGGCAGTGCCTCTCGCTCATCATGTGATCGGTTACATATAATCGGTTACGAGTGGTCTGATTTGGAGAGTGCTTTTTGAGCGGCTTGACCGATAGACTCAACATCGGTGTTGTTTGAGGCTAAGAACCGCTCGAATAATGGCATTAAAGCGCCCATTTTCTCATCAATGGCATCGCGAACCGTGTCTACAACCACTTGCGTACCACGCTCGATTTCCACATTAATATTTGAGCCGCTCTGCTTATCTTCGAAAGTGGTCATTCTTCGGGTTTCCGGGATCAACCAAACATCAAACCAGCCTTCATTTTTATTTACATCTGAAACGGTCAGACTTGCACCATTTAAGGCAATATACCCTTTGGGGAAAATATACTTACCCCATTCGTGCGGGACTGAAATACGGACACGATAGTTATCATCAATCTGTTGTACGTCAAGTACTGACGTTTTGAAATCAATGTGTCCTGAAAGTGGATGTCCGCCAATTTCAGCCCCATCTTTTGCAGCGCGTTCGACATTGACTCTTTGGTTCTGTCCGTACTCACTCAGCGTAGTAATCTCCAAGCTTTTGAGCATGACGTCAAACTTTGCTTTGGTGTTTGTAACTATCTCCGTCACCGTTAAGCAAACGCCATCAATTGCAACACTCGCCCCAACTTCTAGGTTGGTACAGAAACCAGGTTCAAACTCAATATTAAATGTTCTTATACCCTTGTGGTCACTGATTGATGAGATAAGACCGACAGACTGAATGATACCTGTGAACATTGTTGTTTCTCCTGTTATGCCCATGTGACAGTGTCGTCGGTATTTTGAACCAGTTGTCGCTTAATTCCTAGTGTCTTTTCTCATGCTGAGCGGCTTCAAGCCCTGTAATGATTTTCTCGCTATGATTCTTCTAAAATATAGCGAATCGACTGTTGGGCATCATCGAGATAATGGCCGCCAAAGCAGTTACAGTGATTGAGGATGTGATAAAGGTTATAAATATGCTTGCGTTCCTGATATGCCAGTTCTAACGGTAAAACACTTTCATAACCCTGATAGAATTCAGGCTCGAATCCACCGAATAGCTCTGTCATGGCAATATCGCATTCTCGATCTCCCCAATAGCTGGCAGGGTCAAAACAGAAGGGGGCAAGTCCGTTGTCCGCCACGTTCCCATGCCATAAATCGCCATGGAGTAATGAAGGTTTGGGTTGATGAGGTCCAAGTCGCTGAGCGATAATTTCGACAAATTTGTCAATATCAACAAATACGATGCCTTTTTCATAAAGCAGTTGCAACTGCCAGCCGATGCGCTGTTCGGCAAAAAAACGATGCCACTTTTTGTTCCATGAATTGGGCTGGATGGTTACACCAATATAGTTATCCTGATCAAAACCATACTCTTTTTGTTCTCCCCATTGATGGAGGCGAGCTAACTGTTCACCGAAAAGGTAGCTGCGTTCTCCGCTCTCCAACGGTTTTAAGTGGATATAATCCAGCACCAGAAAAGCATGCGTCTTGGAACTGCCGATCAGTCGTACTTTGGGAAGATTCACACAGTGACTACGCGCAAGAGCCTTGAGGTTATCTTGTTCGCAAATCAATTGTGAGAGTCCCTCTTGCTCCGTGACTTTGACAAAATATTTCTCTTGTCCGTCACTGATGACATAGCTGGCATTGATATCACCGCCATGAATTCTTTGTCTCTCGTGAAGTTGAAATTCTTTGCCTAATGTAAGTGATAGTTGTTCTACGATACCTTGCCACATAACGATTACCTCGTAACGACGCCTTCGTAAGTCTAGGTGAGAGTCAATTATTTTTCCTATTCTTTATAATTAATAGTGACTTGGATAGGGGGCATCCCTTGAATAATGTGATTTAATGCATATTCTAGAGTTCCGATTTGAACATTCAGTTCTTGAAATTGGTTACAGATTATCTATAGACTGTGCTAAACGTTCAAAAACAATAATTTTCTGAACAGCACTACTGCAAAAATTGCGTTCTATAATTAGAATAGAAGTAATTGCTGGCTTAGACATGAATCATCGTGGAGTACAAAAGTGGTTGTAGAAACCGAAGGCTATTTGGCATTGATCGAGCATCTCTCATTAAATCTCGACGTGTTCATGCACGAAGGTGATATAGGTCAGGAGAGTGTTGAAGATGTTGTGACGGATCTAGTTGCAAGTAATATTATGGATATTTTCGAACAGAATCCTGACCTTCATTCAAGTGTCCGTTTTCAACTTCTGAAAGAAGCGGATATGGTTGCCGAAGATTTGGAAGAAGTGCTGGCCGGATGCTGGAAGAAAAAAGCAACCAATGAGCAGATTATTTTTCTGGATGAGTTTATTTCATTGATGAAGAATCTGTTTGATACGGCTGTTGCAAAATATGACTGAGTATGAAGAATGATTCGCTTTCATGTTAGCGTTTAGTTATATTATTATCACTGTCATACATTTGTCATATAACTGTTACACGACTGAAATTTTTTATTCTTAGCATCAACGCAGGTATTCACCAGATGACCAACTCAGATGCTAAATATTTTCAAATTTTTTTCCTCATCTTCCCTTATCAGAATCATCAGCACGTGTTTTGTTGCCTTTATTCTGTTTGTTGTACTGCTTTCCTATCAGGGACTCCGCGGGCTTCATTCTGTCGCCGGACAATTTGATCACCTGTCTAACCGGGCATTTCCCTTGGCAATTACCAATGCTCAGCTTGTGCAAGCGATTCTAGAAAATACCAAGCTGATGAGTGCTGGTATTCGTACAACACAACAAGATCAACTGACCCAAATTCGCGCAGGCATTGATCAAAAAATCAATGCGACGCAAAGCCTGTTAGAGCAGCTCAAGCAAGCGGTGGATGAGTCAGTTCAGCACAACAGCCTCACCAAAGCACAGGTTGATACGATTACTCGCAATGTAGACACCTTTGTGTCTCTCAGTCGCTCATTGATGTCGATACAGGCAGAGAAGTTAAAAGAGCAAGTTCAGTTAAAAGATGCCGCAGATACTTTTCGTTATGGTGTGAGCTCTATCGGCCCTGAAATGAACCGGATTGCCAACATGCTGGCTTTTGAAAATCCGGAAGCAATGGATGCTGCCAATCGTTTTGTTGCAAATGCTGCAAAAATGGAAAGTCTGTTTTTGATGCTGATGATGGAGAAAGACGAAGGCGCTGCGCAAAAATTCTATAAGACGCTGAGAACCCGGGAGTCGGCCGTCTCACTGGCTTTCGATGATTTTCGGGAAATGTATCCAGACGTATCTGAATTTGCCAGTCTGACCGCCCCTTACGAACTCATGGAGAAAGGGTTTGCTGACCACGGTGTCATCAAGCAGGTATTGGCACAAATTGACTTGATCCACAAACAGGATGAGCAACTCAATCAAGCGATCAGTATTGCAACTGAAACCATTCAGAAACTGGATGAGATTTCACAGGGGGCCAGTCAGCAGATCAAGAATAATCAATCTTTGGTGAAAGAGACGCTTAGTCTGACAACCTCGGCTCAGATATGGTTCATGGTGATTGCAATTATTGTTTTGGTTATTGTTTGGTTTCTTTTACGTCGTTGGGTGCTACATAGTCTGCGTCATATTCTGACCGAGTTGCATTCTCTGGCACAAAAAGACTTCTCGGATAACCTGATTGAATCAGGTCCTTCAGAACTGAGAAGCGTTGCCAGAAATCTGAATGAAGTGGTTGATGCGATCCGTCTGTCACTCAATCAAGTGACGGAAACGTCTTCATCACTTTATCAGGCTTCGGAAATCAGTCATCAAGCATCAGAAAGTAGTCAGCGACGTTTGACGCGCCAGAATGAAGCTTTGGCAGGTATGAGTACAACCATGACGGAAATCGAAGCATCAATTAGTGAAATCGCATCAATTACCGGCGAGACCCATCAGGAAAGCCAGCTATCCGTTGCTCATGCCCAGAAGGGGCTCGATGTACTGCTTCAGAATCAGAATGCACTGAAATCTCTTAATGCACGGCTGGACAGTAGTGATGATGCAATGAATGAACTCGTGGAACGGGTTGATCAGATTCAGGGCATGGTCAATTTGATCAGCGGGATTGCTGAGAATACTAATCTGTTGGCGCTAAATGCGGCGATTGAAGCTGCCAGAGCGGGTGAGCAGGGCAGAGGTTTTGCTGTGGTCGCAGATGAAGTGAGAAAGCTAGCGAGCGGAACATCTGAACAGACCACGAACATTCGTCAATTGATGTCAGAGTTGGTTACATCAGCAAATCGTTCGCGTCAGGCTGTGAATGATTCGCGGCAACAAATGTCACTGGCATTAGAATCCGGAGAAGAAGTTAAATCATCATTCACCTCGATTGAATCATCGGTGCAAGGCATTTGTGCGCGGGTTGAACAGATCTCTGTCGCGGCAGAACAGCAAGAAAAAGCTACGGCAGAAGTAAACCATTCCATCGCTTTAATTGCTGAACAAGGGCAACAGACAGCGTTAAGTTTACAGGAAGTGGTCGGTAGTGCCGGGCAGGTTTCCGACATAGCCAATCAGCAACAGACGATGCTGTCACAATATCAGTTGTCACAACATCAACGATCAGCGACGCCGACGGTCGCTGCATCCGCTTAAACTCTATCCACTTAAATCCTATCCACTTAAATCCTATCCGCTTAAATCCCATCTCATTGCGGTGCCGATCATCATGGTTGGCACCGCTCATTTCTGGATGTATCGTCGTTTGAATTGGGTATATCATCTGAATTTGAGTATATTGTCTGCATCGGATACGGGCAAAGCTGTACGATTGTGATGTCCGAAACAACTACAGAATAATAATCACCGCTATGGAGGAGGCGCGCCATGTATTATGGCTTTGACGTCGGTGGAACGAAAATTGAGTTTGGTGCATTCGATACAACCTTGACCCGAGTCGCAACCGAACGTTTGCCTACTCCGCTAAAGAACTATGACCAGTTTATCAACGTGATCGCAGAACAAGTTGAAAAGTATGATGTAATTTTGGGCTGTGTTGGTCAAATTGGTGTGGGGCTCCCCGGCATGGAACGTGTTGATGACGGCACGTTGCTGACGGCCAACATTCCGAGTGTTAATGGTCGTCATTTACGCCACGACTTGGAAGAACGACTGCAACGCCCCGTCAGGATCGAAAATGATGCAAACTGTTTTATCTTGTCTGAAGCATGGGATGACTCGTTGCGAGACAGTCCTTCGGTCATGGGACTCATTTTAGGTACTGGGTTTGGTGGCGGACTAGTCTACCGCGGTGAAATCTTTTCCGGCAGAAATCATATCGCAGGAGAAGTCGGCCATATGCGAATACCAATAGATGCATGGTTTTGGTTAGGAGACAATCCGCCTTTATTCCAATGTGGATGTGGTCAGCAAGGGTGTCTGGAGAACTATATTTCTGGTCGCGGTTTTGAGGCGCTGTATCAACACCGGTATGGGCAATTCAAACCTGCCGTCGAGATCATTGAGAATTTTTACGCAGGTGATAAGACAGCAAGTGATTTTATTGATTTTTTCATCGAATTGTTGGCGATATGTCTCGGAAATATCTTTACGGCTCATGATCCGCATACCGTTGTACTGGGTGGTGGACTATCAAATTTTGAACGGCTTTATCAGGAGCTGCCGCAGCGAATCTCGCGTTATTTGTTACCAATCGCACAATGTCCGGAAATCAGAAGAGCAAAATACGGCGCAACCGGCGGTGTCCGGGGCGCTGCATTTTTAAATCTTCAACCTTGAAAATAACGATGTTTATATTGTTCTACTTGGTTTGGCAGCCTGATTAATTCGGGCTGCGATGCCGTTCACTTTGTACATACTGCACCACAAATTCAGCAATCTGGGTGGTATTATTCATATCCAGACAAGGCAGGGGACAGGTGATCATGCGATCTGTTGCGACTGCAATAATATCCGGATCATCGGGATAGAGCCACGGCTTGTTCATTTCGTGACGGTGTAACTCTATTTTAGGAAAGCGCTGTTCCTTACAACCTTCAACCAGAATAATATCCAGACTCTCTGTATCAAATTGTTGTAGCAAATGATAGAAATCAGGAGATGTCGGTGTTTCGGGAAATTCAGTGGTCAGAATGGTTCGCGCCGGTGTCGAAAGTAATGTCTGAAATGCCCCGGCTTTGCGCAGTCGAAAACTGTCTTTCCCCGGTTCGTCCTGTTCGATGGCGTGATGTGAATGTTTATAAACACCCACGCGAATGCCATGTGCCATCAAGACAGGAATTAAGGATTCCAGCAGTGTTGTTTTTCCGGTTCCGGAAAAAGCAGCAAAGCCAAGTACAGCAATATTGGGCAGCTTGTCTGAAAGACTCGTCATGTTAATGATGTTCCTTAGAAAGTGGTTTTAGGTTCAGGCTTTGGGTTTAAACCGTCTGCTGATCTTGCGGATTTAACAGTTGTTCTGGGGTATTCACATTCATGAACATCGACTGAATATCGTGACAATCAACAGGACGGGCACCGAGCTGGTCAAAAAAGCGCATCACTTTTCGCTCACCTTGTGCCAGAAAGTGTTCAAGCTGACTGAGCACGGAACGATGGGCCAGCGCATAAACCGGCTGATATTTTTCACCGTCATGAGCGACATAAACCTTTCCACCGCTCTCACTTGCCTGACAGAAGCGCTCAACCAAATCATGGCTGACATGTGGGCCATCACAGGGAAGAATGCCAACCCATTCCGTTTTAGCATGTTTTAAACCGCTGTGTAGTCCGGCCAGAGGTCCGGGATAATCCGGATAAAGATCTTCAATGACCGGCGCATATTGCCGGTAAGCCGCTTGATTGCGATTGGCACAGATCCAAAGAGAGGAGACTTGAGGTCGCAGTGCGTCAATCACCCGCTGGATTAATGGCCGCCCCTGATAAATCAACAACCCTTTATCATGACCACCCATCCGCGAAGATTGTCCTCCGGCAAGAATCACCCAAGTGATTTGATGTTCTTCGAGCATATTACATTTACTTCATACCGAGACAGGCATTCACTTTATCTCAATCACAATTTATCTCAACTACAATATCAATACTTGGCTTGATGATATGCGTGAAAGTATCCGGTTTGGCTACTTTTGAAATAAGATCACGATACGATTGAAGAAATAACATGGATTTGATGAATCGTTGCGTGAAATGGTGACAATAGTGCCAAGGTAGGCGAGAATATTCCGTATGTTATTCTGAATAATAGATTCCTTTGCCTGAAAACAGTTGATCATCTAGCCGAGAATCATACTTGTGAAATTACTGACCGAACGACAATTTCTGACTTTTTCTGTACTGGTGATTAGCCAGCAACCAGAGGTTCAAGTGCAGTTTATCCATGCTTTATCTGGTTTGGTTTCAGGATTGGATACAATCAGTAATCCGCAGGATGATAGTCAGTTATTGGCGCTTTATGACCTGATTATTCTGGACGTTAATGCGTGCCAACCCCATGAAGTTACTCAAATTGCATCATGTTTTGAAGGCGAAATCTTGCTGTTGTTGAGTGAAAAAGATTTCAAATCAGACCTTGTTCAAGGACGTTATTATCTATTGCCCCCGTTAAACGAGCATCAGATTCAGCAAGCGGTTAAGCCTGCCTTACAACGGCTGATTGAAACCCAAAAATATACGGTGCTGACACAGACATTAGATCAGTATCACCAGACAACCATTGTTGGTCATTCGGACAAAACAACATCTCTCAAACAACAGATCATGCAGTACGCGCCGTCGAAAGCGCCCGTTTTGATCGAGGGTGAGGCCGGAACGGGTAAAGAATTGGCAGCTCGAGCTATCCATGAGGCGAGTGGGCGAGTCGGGCCTTTTGTCATGGTGAACTGTGCGGATATCCATTCGGATTCAGTGGCAACAGAACGGCTGTTCCATCATGGTGGTTCGTTACGTCTTGCCAATCATGGCACACTGTTTTTGGATGGTATTGAAAATATCCCTGCCGATTTTCAACATATTTTGGTTCAGTTACTTGAAGGGCGAACGGTTCAGTCACATGGGGGGAGTTCATCGTACTTAATTGATGTTCGTTTAATATCAGCAAGCACGAAAGGAATGACTAATATTGTCAGAGAGAATGGATTTTGCAGAGAGTTATATGAACGCTTGTCAGTATTGAAAATGAATATTTCCCCACTGCGTGATAGATTGAGTGATTTAAGAGAACTATTCCCTTACTTAACCCGACGTCTTTGTAAGCAATTATCACTTCCCATACCGACGTGGTTAAATGAATACGATTTTTATCAAGGCAAATATAACTGGCCGGGAAATGTAAGAGAGGTTATTAACCTGATTGAGAAGTGCTTGGTTATAAATAAATCCCCTAATGATTATTGGCATGAGTATATGATACCGTCATCACAATATGCGTCGAAAATGATGATTAATGTTTCTCATCATAGTGAAATTCCAGAGTTTTCTCCATCAAGAACACCAACACCGATGCGGGGTTATCCGAGTGATTGGAGTCTTCAGGAAATAGAGAAATCCCATATACTGAAGGTGGTTGATTTTTACGATGGCAATAAGTCAGCGGCGGCTCGACAGCTTGGTATTTCACGCAAGACATTAGACCGGAAATATAAAGAATGGCAATCAGAGTTTGATTGAGTTCACTAAGACGTGTTATGTGACATTATTTACAATAAAAACCCTACCAATACTTCATTATTCTCTAAAAAATGAGACATTTGCTTATTTATTGATACGCTATTCTACTCTGATATTCGGATCTTAAACCTTATTTATTTATCGGTATTGCAATAATTGTTTACACGAGATTTTGTGACAAATAAAAAGTAAGGGTGACTCGAATGTGAGAGCCTGTTAATAAAAAATAAGAGCGATTAAAAAATGTCATATTTAAAAAAACCTACAAAGTCAGATATCACATGGCTAATTGAATGTCAGTTTATTGAACACCAGATCACTGTCGGCGCATGGATCACAATACAAAAGCAGTTAGTTGGATTTGAACTGATTCCTGATCACGCTTCGGAAAATCTTGGGACATTACGACTGCATCGTCGTGAAAAAAAAGACTACCGAAAAAACTTAAAATCCAAAGAGCCCAAACTTTATGCGATATTAAGTACAACCCCTCAAAAAGAAATTCAGATGCTAACTGCGTCTCCCCGAACGGCTCGACGGCTTATGGATCAAGAATACTTAGTCCTATCAAATCGGATGCCGGATAAAGTCAGGGCATGGATTGCATCTTACATTGATAAACGTTAGCTGATATAAAGAATTGTTTCACTTAATTGGGTGCCCAATGTTGATGCATTAGATCAATATTGGTGCACTCTCATGTGGTCGGGGAATGTTTATCAATCGGGTATAAATTAAATAAACCTTATTATTCAAAGTATTAATATCTATTTTTTTACAGCTTATCACTGCCATGTAATTTGGCACAAATACTGCTTAAATCGCTGCAAACTATTATTCTCCCCAAAATGGGGATTTTTCATTTTTATAGCACTAAGTTAGGGCATCTTATGGGCGGCGAAACTCTTTCCGGGATGCAGAGTGCAATTGAATTGATGGAGAGAACGAGAATGGAGCACAATTTAAGTCAAGTTCAGGGGGCAGTTCAGACCCTGACTCAAAGTTCAGATACACTGTTTTTATTGCTGGGTGCGATTATGGTTTTTCTGATGCACGCTGGCTTTGCTTTTCTAGAGGTTGGCACGGTCCGAAAGAAAAATCAGGTCAATGCCTTGGTCAAAATACTGGTTGATTTCGGCGTGTCAACCATCGCCTATTTCTTCATTGGTTATTGGATTGCATACCATACGACTTTTTTCTCCAGTGCTGAAGTGCTTGCGGCGGGGAACGGTTATGCTTTAGTTAAGTTTTTCTTTCTACTGACTTTTGCGGCTGCGATCCCTGCGATTGTTTCTGGTGGTATTGCCGAGCGAGCTCGTTTCCATCCGATTATGATCGCCACCTTTTTCACGGTTGGTATGATTTATCCATTTTTCGAAGGGATGATCTGGAATGGCAACTTCCAATTCCAAAACTGGCTTGAGGTTCAGTTCGGTCATCCGTTCCATGACTTTGCCGGTTCGGTCGTTGTCCATGCTGTGGGCGGATGGATTGCGCTGGTTGCCGTGATCTTTTTAGGAATGAGGAAAGGACGGATTCGAGCCGGGAAACATACCAACTTCGCGCCGTCAAATATTCCATTTCTTGCTTTAGGCGCTTGGATTCTTAGTGTGGGATGGTTTGGTTTTAATGTGATGTCGGCACAAACACTCAACGGGATCAGCGGTCTTGTTGCCATGAATTCTCTCATGGCAATGGTTGGTGGTATTCTGGCTGCATTTATTGTCGGTAAAAATGACCCCGGATTTATTCATAACGGACCGTTGGCAGGATTGGTTGCAGTATGTGCCGGTTCGGATCTGATGCATCCTCTTGGTGCGTTGGTTACGGGGGGAATCGCAGGGGTTCTGTTTGTTTGGGTGTTTACCTGGCTACAGAACAAAACGCATATTGATGATGTGTTGGGAGTTTGGCCACTTCACGGTTTATGTGGTGCCTGGGGCGGCATTGCCGCAGGTATTTTTGGTCAGCAGTCACTCGGTGGTATCGGTGGTGTGAGCCTGACGGTTCAGTTGCTGGGAACCATTGCCGGTATTCTCGTCGCGCTATTTGGCGCATTGATTGTTTATGGTTCACTTCAGAAAATCATGGGTCTGAGACTTTCTGAGGAAGATGAATTTAATGGTGCGGATCTATCCATTCATAAAATTTCCACTGTCAATGAGGAATAAATCATCACGTATAAGTACGGGGGCTCATCCCCGTGCTTATTGGCTAATGTAATGATTGGATTTATTTAAATAACATCTGTTCAACACCGTCTTTCGCATCATTTTTTCTTATTCGTATAATTAGAAATAATCATGTATAGCACGTTAAATTCGTGACCCGGATTGTCTTTTGTCAAGCTTATCTTCAAGTTCGTTCACTTCCGTATTCCCAAAACTTCTGATTGCTGGTCAAATATAACTGAAGCTTATTTTTAGTATATTATTTTGCCAATGATGAGAAACTTAACATGAATACAACAATATTAGTACAGAATAACAAATATTCATCTGGTAAATGGACTTACAAAGATTTTACATGGTGCCTCTCCCTGTTTGGAACAGCCGTCGGAGCGGGTGTGCTTTTCCTCCCGATTAAAGCTGGGGCCGGTGGCTTTTGGCCATTAGTCATTCTAGCCCTGATTGCTGCACCAATGACCTGGTTTGCGCATAAAAGTCTGGCGCGTTTTGTGTTATCAGCCAAGCATCCTGAATCTGATATTACGGATACAGTTGAAGAACATTTTGGTAAAACCGGTGCCAACCTGATTACGTTTGCTTATTTCTTCGCAATTTATCCTATCGTGTTAATTTATGGCGTGGGAATTACCAATACGGTGGATTCATTCTTGGTGCATCAACTTGCGTTGCCCTCGATTCCCCGTTGGTTATTATCCGGCGCATTGATTCTAACCATGACGGGTGGGGTGGTATTTGGTAAAAACCTGATGCTGAAAGCAACCTCATTGATGGTTTATCCGCTGGTGTTGATTTTACTCGCGCTGTCGGTTTATCTGATTCCGGACTGGAATACATCGATGATGGAAGTGAAACCCGATTGGTCGGCGATGCCGATGATTATTTGGCTAGCGATTCCACTGATTGTTTTTTCATTTAATCACAGCCCGATTATTAGCCAATTTACCAAAGAACAACGTTTAACTTATGGTGATGATGCGACGCAGAAGACCGATATGATCACTGGTGGTGCTGCATTTATGCTGATGGCATTTGTGATGTTTTTTGTGTTCTCGGTCGTACTGTCGCTTTCTCCTGAACAACTTGCACTTGCAAAAGCGCAAAACATTTCTGTCTTGTCTTATTTAGCGAATGAACATGATTCGCCTTTGATCTCTTATTTGGGACCGATTGTGGCGTTTGCTGCCATTACATCCAGCTATTTCGGCCATTTTCTTGGTGCGCATGAAGGGTTGGTTGGGTTGATTAAATCCCGCAGTAACATGGCGGTGAAATCAATTGACCGATCTGCTCTGATTTTTATCGTTTTGACGACTTGGATCGTTGCCATTATTAATCCGAGTATCTTAGGGATGATTGAAACCATGGGCGCACCGATGATTGCTGCCATTTTATTTATTATGCCGGTCTATGCGATGAGACGCGTTGGTGCGATGAAGACGTTCAAAACTTCTGCACCAGTACAGGTTTTTACCATGATCTGTGGTTTGGCTGCCATTACTTCTGTAATTTGTGGCGCTTTGTAACGTTTTGTCTGTACCCAATACTTTTACAACCCCACAGGTGTTATCTTTTGTGGGGTTGTTCATTTTTATTTACGGGTAAACACGTTATACCGATGATGTTTCCGGGAAAAGGGCGGTATATCGCTGAAGCCTGTTGAACGAGGTATACCATGGTCTATTTTTGTCTGCAAAAAAGATCAGGTATATTAAAGGTAAAACATGAAAGTATAAGGATATGACATGCACTATCCATATCGTAATATTGTTGTTCTCACTGGCGCTGGTATTTCCGCTGAATCAGGGATTCAAACCTTCAGAGCGCAGGATGGTCTTTGGGAAAATCACAGTATTGAAGATGTTGCGACTCCCGAAGGGTTTGAACGCAATCCGGAACTGGTTCAGGATTTTTATAATCAACGACGACGAAAACTTCTTTCTGCATCGATTCAACCGAATTCTGCTCATCTTGCTTTAGGTAAACTTGAAGCGGAACTCGATGGTCAGGTCACCGTCATTACCCAAAATATCGATAATTTACATGAACGCGGCGGGAGTAACAATGTGATCCATATGCATGGTGAACTGTTGAAAGCACGTTGCTGCGAATCACAGCAAGTGATTGATCAAATGGATGATTTGCACATGGGTGATCTTTGCCATTGCTGTCAGATACCTTCTCAATTACGTCCTCATATTGTGTGGTTTGGTGAAATGCCGTTGAGAATGGGAGAGATATATACTGCACTCGAACAAGCGGATTTGTTCATTTCAATTGGCACTTCAGGGGTGGTTTACCCTGCGGCTGGTTTTGTTCATGATGCCAAAATGCATGGTGCTCATACGATAGAAATTAATCTTGAGCCGAGTGCCGTGGAAAGCGAATTTGTCGAAAAGCGTTACGGTAAAGCCAGTATAGAAGTCCCGAAACTGGTTGATGAGTTACTTTTACCTGATTAGCTTTTTGTCTGAAGAGACACTTGTTTGAAGGGGTTCTTGTCTGATTCGGTGTTCATTGCGAGACAATGGATGACATATAAAAAAGTGGCTTTCGCCACTTTTTTATTTTCTAACCCTAAACGACCTTCTATGAAGGTGGTGATCGTTGAAGTCAGACTGTTTGTTGCAACTTGGACAACGAATCACTAGTTACTGACTTTCAGCTTTTGGTAATACGATTCGTATAAGTGATTTGCCTCACCGACTTCATCCTGCCAGACACCACTGTCCATAACCGATTGAGGTGGGAAGATGTTCGGATCATTGGTAAACTCGCTTGGTAGTTGTTTATAAGCTGCCTTCACCGGGGTCGGATAACCAACTTCCAGCGCAATTTTTGCTGCGTTTTCAGGACGAAGTAGGAAATCAATCATTTGATGAGCCGCTTGAATATGTTTGGCACCTGAAGGAATTGCCAGACTATCCATCCAGAAAATCGTGCCTTTCTCCGGCCAGACGATATCAATGGGTGCGCCTTCTTGCCGTGCCATATATGCCGAGCCATTCCACAGCATTCCTAGGGCAACTTCACCGGCAATATATGGATTTGCCGGGAAATCAGAGTTGAATACGAGTACGTTCGGCATGAGCGATTTCAATGCTTCGTAAGCGGCTTTAATTTCATCCGGATTGGTCGTATTGGGTGAGTAGCCCAATTTTGACAGCGCAATATGGAAAACTTCACGCGCGTCATCCATCAACAACAATTGACCTTTCCATTGTGGATTCCATAAATCGTCCCAACGATGAATCGTAGATTTATCAATAATATCAGTGTTGACGCCAATACCGGTTGCTCCCCAGATATAGGGGATGGAATAGTTGTTATTCGGATCAAACGATTTATTCAGATAATTGGGATCCAGTCCATCGAAATGAGGTAGCAGAGATTTGTCAATTGGTTGCAACATGCCTTCTTTGCGCATTTTTGAGACAAAGTAAGTTGATGGTACAACTAAATCATAACCTGATCCCTGAGTCTTCAACTTTGCGTACATCGTTTCATTCGATTCGTAAGTTGAATAGATGACTTTAATCCCTGTTTCTTTGGTAAATTCCTGAAGGATTTCATTTGGAATATATTCAGACCAGTTGTAAAAATAGAGCGTCTGATCGTCTGCCATACTATAGCCGGAAAATAATGCAGCGGTAGACAAAATACCTGCAAAGAATTTATTTTTCATTATCGCTGTGGATCCCTGTTAGCCGTGGAAAGTGTTAATCACACCAAAGAATATGATGCGATACGTCTGTGCAATTATGGCATTGAAAACCATGATTGTAGCCAATGAAGTTCACTAAAAACTTCAAAAGATGAATCATTTTTTATCTTTGTGGCAATTTTATTTTGAGTGGCGTTGGAGCTTATCTCTCCCAATATAATGAGATATAACAACCAGTATAAATGATATCAGTAACATCACTGTCGCCAGCGCGTTGACTTCCGGAGAAATACCGACTTTCACCATGGAATAAATTTTTAAAGGCAGTATTTCATAACTCGGGCCAGTCACAAATGAGCTGATAATGACATCGTCCAGTGAAAGGGTAAAGCTAATCAGCCAGCCTGAAGCCACAGCCGGCTTGGCTAATGGGAGGATTATTTTATGCAGAATCACCCATTCGCTGGCCCCTAAATCTCTGGCTGCTTCCAACATTTTGACGTCAAAACCATTCAGGCGTGTATAGACAGCAACGACGACAAAAGGCAGACAAAATGTAATATGGGAAAAGAATAATGTCAGAAAACCGAGATGGACACCTAACACAAGAAAGAGGGCCAACAGAGAAATCGCCATCACGATATCCGGTGACATCATCACAACAAATAGCATCCCATTGACTAGGGGTTTACCTCGGAACCGATAGCGAAATAGCGCAACGGCGGTCAAACTACCAATGATGGTTGCTGTTGTCGCCGAAAAAACCGCGATATTGAAAGAGTGCCATGCAGCCTGAATCAAACTGTCATTCTCGATAAGAGAGTTATACCATTTGGTAGAGAATCCATCCCATCGCATGCCAAATTTATTGGCATTGAATGAGTTGATGATCAAAACAAAAATCGGGAGATACAGAAAACTATATACGATAGTCATCAAACTAAAGCGAAAGATTTTTGTCATGGTTTAAAGTTCCATTTTTCTGTTTAACAGGCGGCCGGTCTTGTAATAAACATAAAGCAGCAGTGCCATGACGAATGTCAGAGCGATGCTGGTCGCTGCACCGGCTGGCCAGTCTCTCGCATTGAGTATTTGACTTTTAATAATATTACCGATCAACGGATTTTTCGCCCCGCCCAGTAAATCAGAAATATAGAACATGCCAAGTGCCGGTAATAGCACGAGTAAACAGCCACCGATAATACCCGGCATTGTCAGAGGAATAATAATTTTGATTAACGTCTGAAACTTATTTGCTCCGAGATCTTGCGCGGCTTCCACATAGGCGTAATCCAGTTTTTCGAATGCGGAGTAAAGCGGCAGAATCATAAAAGGGAGTAAAATATAGACCAGTCCGATCATGACGGCAATTTCGGTATACATGACTCGAAACGGGGTATCAATCAACCCTAAGCCAAGCAGTGACTTATTCAGGATACCATTGGTCCCCATGACGATTTTCAGGCCATAGGTGCGAATCAGAGAATTGGTCCAGAACGGCACAATCACGAGAAATAACAGCAAAGGGCGCCGGGCCACCGGCATCTTTGAAATTGCAAATGCAAAAGGGTAGCCGATGAGCAGACAGAGCAATGTCGCGATTCCCGCCATATAAAATGAATGCGCCAGCACTTTCATATAGAGCGGGTCGATCAGACGGATATAGTTTTCCCACGTGAGCGTAAAGTTGATGAGGTCAGTCTCATCTCTGGTAAGAAAGCTCGTTCCAATCACCATCAGATTAGGGATGAAAACAAAGAGCAACAGCCAACTTACAATCAAACAGATTATGGCTTGTCGGAGACTAATTCGAGGCATTTTCATCCAGAACTACCTCCCAACTTTCAACCCAAGTAAGTACAACTTTTTGACCGAGCGAGTGATCGACATCAGGGTCATCTTCATTGAAGAATTCACTGACCATAACGCGCAGGCCAGACGACAATTCAACCACTGAATCCAATGTCATCCCTTTGTAGGTTCGATCGATCACATGTCCGGTAATCCCTTCGCTATCACTTTCTTTCACTTCTTTCAGACGAATATCTTCAGGGCGCAATAGAACCTGAAGTTGCTGACCGGCAATCATCGGTTTATCGAAATCAATGATTGCATTTGTCCCTTCGATTGAAACAAGAATCCGTTTGTCATCCACTCTCTCGATGGTCACCGCTTCAAACACATTGATTTCACCGATAAAACGAGCGACGAACAGGTTTTTCGGATCTTCATAAATTGCTTTCGGTGTGCCGTCTTGTTCAATATTACCGTCTCTCATGACGATAATTCGATCTGACATCGACAGCGCTTCTTCCTGATCATGGGTGACAAAAATGAAAGTAATCCCCAACTGGCGTTGAAGTTGTTTCAGTTCGACCTGCATTTGTTGACGTAGTTTATAGTCGAGTGCGGATAATGACTCATCCAGCAAGAGCACTTTCGGTTTATTGACCATGGCTCGAGCTATGGCAACCCGTTGTTGTTGCCCACCGGACAACTGATGAGGTTTGCGTCCGGCATAATCGTCTAATCGTACCATTTTCAGCACTTCGAATACTCTGGTGTGAATATCCGCTGTCGGCACTTTGCGCATTCTCAATCCAAAGGCCACATTGTCGAAAACCGTCATATGCGGGAAGAGGGCATAACTTTGGAAAACAGTATTCACGTTACGATGTTCTGCCGGAATAGCAGTGACATCTTGTCCGTCGAGGAAGATGTTGCCCTGATCGGCTGATTCAAATCCCGCAATCATTCTCAGGATGGTGGTTTTACCACATCCGGATGGCCCGAGAATGGTTAAAAACTCACCGTGATTCACTTGTAATGAAAAGTCATCAATAATTTTTTTTCCGTCGTAACTCTTGGTCATTCCTACCAGAGAAACCACGGGAAACTCATGTGATTGTGCTGCGTTCAATGTTTGCATTTCTCCATTGAAAGGCTGAGACTATCAGCGTCGATTAAGGTATCTCATGACGATCCATGTTATTCGCTGCATCATAATATTCACTCATTTGAAGTCAATTCAATTTTCGAGGCTTGACAATGAATTTTTATGACAACTTCAACAAATTACTCAAATGATGCGTAGAAATCAGTGCCAACGAGGGCGTTTTTATCAAATCAATAAAAAAAGTTACATCTATGCAATTTCGGGTTGAAATCAATTTCAGTATAATGCCCCCTTCGTTATGAATATGGTGGTCTGAATTACAGCCATCCAAGAGGTAGCATGAGTCAGAAATTTGAAAAAGAGTTTAATTTAGGGGGAAGCTTAGAAAAAGCTTTGACTGGCGATTATGAACTGAAAGTTGGCGCGATTCTCAGGGAAGGCGTATCCTGCACGGCCAAGCACTTTTGGTCCTTTACTCCGGCTATATTTATTTTGCTCGCAGTACAACTCATTATTTTCTACATTGTCCTGAAACTTCAATTACCAGACATGGATAGTATTCTGGCGAGTCTCCAGAATCAGGAGAAAATCGATCCCCGTTTAGTGCAAGCCTTTTTTATTGCTGTATTTAGTTTCGAAGTGGTTAGCGCACCGATTTATGCCGGAGCCAGTCTTATGGCGATGAGTCATGCTGCGGGTCTAAAAACGCAGACCCGGTATATTACCAAAGGGCTACAATTCACAGTTTCCGTGACGCTGGCAACATTGATTATGCTCATTACTCAATCGCTCCTCGGGCAAGTTTTTTGGCTTCTTTCCATGTATGTCTCCGTTGCATTTAGTCATACGATTCTGTTGATTTGTGAGAAACGTTTGCCAATCTTTAAAGCCTTATTGCTCTCTCTGAAAGCAACGAATAAAAAAATCCTGCCTCTTACCAGTATCTACTTTATTTTGATGATGCTGACCGGATTTGCGATTCTTTTTTATGGTATCGGTTTTATTTTTGTCTTGCCGTTTTTCTTACATGTCAAAGGTATCTTATATCGCAACATGTTTGGGATTCGGTTGACGATTGTTTCGACATCAGACAGTGATCAGCAAAGTAAGGTTTTCAATGCGTAAACTGATTTATTTCTTTTTTTCCGTCGTTGTACTGATTCTCGTCAGTTGTACTTATTATCAGTTGCAGATTGAAGAGCGTCGTTCGACGAGGGAAGGCAAGCAACCGCAAGGTATACCTGTTGCAACTGCGCCAAAATTCAAGGCGTTTAAAAATATAGAACAGAGAAAACATGCTTTCTTTCATTACCTTAAACCGGGGATCAAATATGAAAATCACCGAGTCCAGAAAGAAAGAGATTTTTTGCTAAACACCAAAGAGGACATTAAGTCTGGTTCATTGTCTCAGGCTGAAATTGAACAATTGGCTGAACTCAGCTCTCTTTATTCGGTTAAAATTCCTGTGGAAGGCCCCAACTTAAAATGGCTGGATAAAATGCTGTATAAGGTCGACGTACTACCGGAGGCGTTGGTACTGATTCAGGCTGCAAATGAATCGGCCTGGGGAACCTCCCGTTTTGCCAGAGAAGCCAATAATTATTTTGGCCAATGGTGTTATCAAAAAGGGTGTGGCTTGGTTCCACTCGCCAGAGGGGAAGGGATGGCGCATGAGGTCGCAAAGTTTAAATCCGTACAACAATCGATTCATCGATATTTTATTAATGTTAACCGTAACTTAGCTTACCGAAAATTACGCGAAATCCGTTATCAGCTTCGAGCGAAAGGTCAGGATCTTTTATCGCTGGAGAGCGCCATGCAATTAACGAACGGATTAACCAAATATTCCGAGCGAGGTGAAGCTTACGTGAAATCCCTTCAAACGATGATTCGCCATAATCAGAAATATCTGCAAGATGATTCAGTTGCTACAGAATAACGCCAGTTTGACCGAGCCGGAATTGACGGCTTGGTTTCATTGCCTGTGTTAGAGCGATATTTAGCGATTTACATATATTTCAACCCACGCGAAAAATCCGTATAATCCACGCCCTACAGAGAACCTAGCAGTAATCTACAGTCGGAATAATCGACAGTGTGAGAAGTCGTCATGAATCAAAAAGATACCAGAAAAGAAACCCTTGAGTTCAACAAACTCCAGAAGCGTCTGCGCAGAAATGTTGGCAATGCCATTATTGATTACAGCATGATTGAAGAAAATGATGTTGTGATGGCTTGTATCAGTGGCGGAAAAGATTCATTTGCGATGTTAGATATTCTGTTGAACCTGCAAAAAGCGGCACCCGTTCAATTCGATGTGGTTGCTGTAAATCTCGATCAAAAACAACCTGGATTTCCCGAGCATATACTGCCGCAGTATTTTGAGAGTCTGAATATTCCGTATTATATTGTGGATAAAGATACTTATTCGGTCGTCAAAGAAAAAATACCGGAAGGGAAGACAACATGTGGGCTGTGCTCTCGGCTTCGTCGCGGTACTTTATATTCGTTTGCTGAAAAAATAGGGGCAACAAAGATCGCGCTTGGACACCATCTGGATGACATTGTTGAAACCTTGTTTCTGAATATGTTTCACGGCTCGCGGATGAAAGCTATGCCACCGAAACTTCGCTCTGATGATGGGCGTAACATTGTTATCCGACCATTAACTTATTGTCGGGAAAAAGATCTGATTCAGTATGCCGAGCATAAAGCATTCCCGATTATTCCTTGTAATTTGTGTGGCTCTCAGGAAAATTTACAGCGACAGGCGATTAAGGCGATGCTCATGGAATGGGATAAGAAAACCCCCGGACGTGTCGAAAGTATTTTCAAATCGCTGCAGAATGTGAGTCCAAGTCAATTGGCAGATAAATCACTGTTTGATTTCATGGATCTGCCGCTGGCGCGTGAAGGGGACCGAGGTGAATACGCTTATAGTGAAGCCATTGTATCCTCTACGAATATTGGATCCTCAGCAAATATCGATGAATCCATGTTTATTGATGTAACAAACGTGTAGGCTGAATATTCACCAAGTCAGACAAGTGGTATGGTTCAAGATGGGTCGAATGAACCTCAAACAAAAACCTTGCGTTATTGACGCAAGGTTTTTTGTCCATATACATTCTGATATTGGTTTAGATATTTAATCTACGAGCTCTGATTCGGATCAAGTGGACTGACATATCCTTCCGGTTTAATTGCCAAAACATCACAGTCAATTTTATCAATAACATGTTCTGCGGTGTTGCCGATAAAAATTGAAGACAATCCTGTTCTGCCTGTCGTACCAATGATCACCATGGCTACATTCAGTTGCTTCGCTTGTTTTGGAATAATATCTTCAGGTAAACCTTCTTCTACGATGGTTTGTTCATCGTCAATCCCGAAAGACTGGCGCAGCTCTTTCATCGATGTCAGACAATGGGAGCGGACTGCATCCCGATAGGCCGTGATATCAAATTCAGGTAGCTCAAGTGTGATATTACTCGGTGTGACCGGATATGAACTGACTAAATACGGCGTTGCGTCGAGATGATCCGCAATACTCAGTAATTGTTCGGTGAGTTTTACATTCAATGAATGATGAACCTCATTTTCAGAACCGACATGTACAGAAGCCATTACATTAGATTCTTTCTGCCACTCAGTATTTTTCACCAGTAATACCGGGACAGGACATTTACGCATCAGATGCCAGTCAGTTGGTGTAAAGATCACCGATTCGAGGAAGTCATGTTTACGTGTTGCTTTGATTAAAATATCGTATTGCCCGGAAAACACTTCAGCAATAATTGCCTCATAGGGGCGATGGTACCAAACGACTTTGACCGTGAAATCGATCGAATCGTCGATGTAAGGTTTCGCGACACTCTTGAGCCAAGCCTCTCGCTGATGAATAACGCCGCGACGCATCGCTTCTCGTTCGTCAGCAGAAAGCATGGATGTCATGTCATAAGAAAAATCATAGATAGAGAGGAACAACGTGATGTGACTAATCTCTTCGTTTTTCTTGGCTAGCAGCATTGCTCGCGCAAGAGCCGATTGCTCATCATGGTTAACATCTGCAATTACAAGAATATTATTGTAAATACTCATTATATCTCCCTCATATCATGGGGCTTCAATACAACTTTAGCTTAAAAGGAGGAGGAAGATGAGAAAAATTGTCGGGGAGTCTGTAGAATTTTGATACAGCTCATTCCATGAATGAACTGTATCATGATGATGGTTAGCTATCCGCTGAGACGCCAGCCAGTTCCATGAGAGAATCGTGATCTAATATCGTGATATATTTACCTTTTACACTCAGGATTTCCGACTTTTGGAATCGACCTAATAGGCGACTGATCGTTTCGACGGTCAGGCCTAAATAGTTACCAATATCGCCTCGAGTCATTGTAAGGCGAAACTCACGCGGACTAAAACCACGTTGCGCAAAACGAGTGGATAGGTTGAAGAGGAAGGCTGCTAAACGCTCTTCTGCATTTTTCTTGGACAACAACAGAATCATTTCTTGATCGCCTTTAATCTCATTACTCATCAGGCGCATGATCTGTTGGCGTAACTTGGGCATTTTCCCTGATAGATCGTCTAAGATTTCGTAAGGAATCTCACAAACCATTGAGGTTTCTAATGCCTGGGCAAAACTGGGGTGGCTGTCTCCGGTAATTGCATCGAAACCAACTAAATCACCTGCCAGATGAAAAGCAGTAATCTGTTCATCACCTTGTTCAGTAATCGTATAGCTTTTGATGGTTCCGGACCGAATTGCATACAACGAGCGGAGATCATCACCGGCTTTAAATAGTTCTTGTCCTTTTTGGATAGGCTTCTTTCGTTCAATAATTTGATCGAGCTGATCTAACTCAGACTCATTCAAAGTAAAAGGAATGCAAAGTTGGCTAATACTGCAATCCTGGCAGTGAATCGCACACCCTCCAGATTGAATCCGTTTCGTACCTGGCTTATCTGAAATCATAATAACCTTTCACTATCTTGATATACATCAATATTTTACCATTCCTTGAACATAAAGAATAGTTAAAAAAAGAGTACAGGAATCAGGCGATTATATAGCGTTCTTGTAAAATTGACAGATAAACTTTACCTGAATGATACCTGTATTCTAGTCACATATTCTTGCTCAAGGTAATGAGCGTATATCTTCATTGTAACACGCTACTTATGGCATACAAATCATTCGAACCGAATTTCCTCCGATCGGGCTTCAGTGGTAGACTAAACGCTTTTCAACAGTCTTTATCGACTGTTCATCAGAGATTGAGAATATTGAAGTCACTATGCCTGCAGAAAAACTCACCAAACAAAGATTGATTCATATCATCGTGATGTTAACCATTTTAGTTGCTGCATTTTTCTGGCGAACTTATCGCTATTCGGATCCTGAGCAACTTTCTTGCAACTATCCGTGTCAGGTTGCTATTGATGGTCAATCCACTTTCATTACAAGCGATGATAAAGAGACGGGTACCATTTCAATGTTTCCGGCTCAAAAAAATTGGTCCATCGTAGAAATCTCACCACAGATTGAGAAGAATGAAAACGGTCAAATGAAGCTGATCTTGGCGCTTGAAAATCGCTCTCAGTTTACCTTAGTAACCGGTATGCATAAAAAATATATTATCCATATAAAAAACAGATAGAAACGCTACTAAGTCGATTGTATCTCATATAATTATTGTTAGAATGCCCAATAAGTGGAAAGAATCATGAAACGGTGGCAAGGTGCGATTTTTAACTCAAGTTTCTCAGGTTATCGATCCGGTTGCGGCCGTCACTTCACTTGTTTCTGCGTTGGATCGTCCCTACTTGCGCGGTGTATTTTTTTACTATACTGAAGACTATGCCCCGGAAATTTTATGGCAAGAGTTGACTCGTCAGCTACCGAATGTCCCGATAGTGGGGTGTTCGTCATATCAAGGCATCATGACAGAAAAAGGCTATTTCAACGGGCCGACGATTGCCTTAATGGCCGTTCAACATGACACCTGCGCGTTTGGAACAGGATTTGCTGAATTTGCAAATCACGCCACAATCAATGACGCCGTTCAAGAGGCAATTCAGCAGGCATTACAACACGCACAACGCTGTGGTGAGGTTCCCGATCTGATTGTGTTACACGCGATTCCCGGATATGAAGAAGAAATTATCGCTGCGATAGATACTGTTTTTGGCATGTCAGTGCCGATAATTGGTGGTAGTGCGGCGGATAATCTTATTCAGCAGCGATGGTCTGTGATGACCGACAAGGGCTGGTCTGGTAATGCGATTGCCGTTCAACTGTGTTTTCCTCTCAGCGTTGTGGCAACAGGTTTCTGTGCCGGTTATTCTCCGACTGAATGTGTCGGAACCATCACCAAATCTCATGGTCGCCTGCTTGAGGAAATTGATGATGAACCTGCAATTGATGTTTATAAGGCTTGGATCAGTGATCATTCCAGTCTGCTGATTTCCGATGAATATGTCTACCAACACATTACGAGTTTCCCGCTTGGACGAGTTGCCGGACAAATCTATGAGCAACCTTATTATAAGCTGACCCATCCAAGACGAATCACGGAACGGGGCGGGCTGGAACTATTTGCTGATGTTCAAGTCGGTGAAGAGATTACACTGATGACCGGTTCCCGAGAACAATTGGTGAATCGAGCGGCCAGAGTCCTGAAAGAAGCCAGTGCTAAGAATTATACCCACTCGGAAATCCTCGGAGCCATCTCTATTTTTTGTGCCGGTGCTATGGCTCGATTGGGCAGTGATATTCAGAGTGTACAGAAACAGATGTGTGAGCAGTTAAACGACAAACCTTTTATCTGTCCGTTTACTTATGGTGAGCAAGGGCGGTTTGTCGGTGGTGAAAATGCGCATGGTAATTTGATGATTTCATCTGCCATTTTATATGAGCCGGAGTCTTTCTCGTGATGAAAAATCTTGAGCATATAGAAGAGTTGAATGAAACCTTACTCGAATTGAGGCGATGTCGGGAGCGGGAAATCAGTCTGGCTGAAGAAAACCGAACCATTTTGGCAACACTGTCGGCGTTAAGCAATTCAGAAAACAAATATCAGATATTTGATGAACTCCAAAAAGTGCTGGGACAATACATTGATTTCAGCGACTTCATTGTCATTTCTAAACAGAAATCAGAACTGACTTTTACCACGTTTCTGACAACCAATCGCGTATTTAAAGACAGACACTGGCGCTACGGTAATAAATTTCAACGGGTGCTCGATGGAGAATGTATTCTACTTTTCCAGCCTGATTCCCTTGCTGAGTTTAGCTTTTTAGGTGAATCGCTCAGGCAAAGCATCAGGATGGCACTGATGATTGGTATCCGAGCCCAAGCCAGCGACTCGGTCCTATTATTACTCGGATCTGAAAATGGTCAATTCAACACCGATACCAAGTCAACATTCCTCCGTTTTCGGCCATTGATCGAACGTGCAATCAGTGAAATCGAGCATAAAGAAACCCTGCAAAGTATCGTTGATCAGCGAACCAAAGAGTTACAAGAAGCCCGCCAGATTGCCGAACAAGCCAATGAAACTAAATCTCAGTTTCTCGCAATGATGAGTCATGAACTGAGAACACCGCTGAACGCGGTGATTGGTATCATCGATATCTTGCAGCAAGGCTCAGATGACTATCAGAGTGATCTATTAACTCGCATGGGACATTCTGCAGAATTACTACACGTGATTATCGGCGATATTTTGGATGTCAGTCAGATTGAATCCGGACACTTTAAATTACATCGTCAATGGACCAATTTAAACGAACGTCTGCTCGGTTCTCTGGAGCATTATCAAAGTAATGCCGAACAGAAAAATCTGACATTTCACATTTCAGCTCAGGTTTCAGACCAATATGAATATTTTGTTGATCCGGTCCGGCTCATGCAGATTATTTTTAATCTGGTTGGAAATGCGATCAAATTTACTGATGAAGGTGAAGTTAGCGTTGAACTCAATACGGTGGATGATCAGTTGTCGATCATTGTTGCTGATACAGGTATTGGGATTAAACCGGAGAAACTGCATCATTTATTTACACCGTTTATTCAGGCTGACAGTACCAAAACAAGAAACTATGGGGGGACAGGGCTTGGTTTAGCGATCACAAAACACCTTGTTGATCTCATGGGAGGGCATATTTATGTTGAAAGCCGATTAGCAAAAGGGACAACTTTTCATGTCAATTTACCGCTGTGTCTGAAAAAAACATATCAGGTCTCTCAACCTGAATTACCACCGAGGGATTCTTCCTCGCACCAACCACTCACCCAGAAAAATGTATTGGTGGTTGAAGATACGAAAACCAACCAGATGGTTATTCAGATTCTGTTAGAACAAATGGGTTACAGTGTCACTATTGCCGAGAATGGGCAAGAATTTCTGGATATTATTGTAAAGAATACTGATTTTTCCCTGATTCTGATGGATATTTCTATGCCGGTTATGGATGGGATAGAGGCGACTAAAAGATTACGTCATCACAATATTCTTACACCGGTCGTGGCCTTAACGGCCCATTCAACACCAGAAGATCGCGATAAGTGCCTACTGGCGGGAATGGATGACTTTATTGTTAAGCCGTTCAGAAAGCATCATATCCAAGCGATCGTCGATAAATATCTGAATGAAAACCGCTAAACAACCAGCCCCAAAACGGACTGGTTGTTTTAATTCGTTTTAATGATGTGGTATCAGGTTACACGACAAACGGAATAAAGCATTTCACTTTCCGTTTATAATCTTCCCATTGTTTGCCATAGCGTTCGCCAGACATTTTTTCACTTTTCGGAATGGCGTCACCATAATATTGTCCGATATTCGTGAGTGGAGCAATTAGCCCAATCCAGTGATTGGCGAGCAGACCGAAACTGACAAAAATCAGAAAATCACCAAAGTAATTGGGATGGCGAGATGTCCCCCAAAAACCGGTGTTTAACAGTCTGCCGCGATTGTTCGGGTTCTGTTTGAAACGGCGCTTCTGGTAGTCGCTCCCGAAGTGGTAAATGGTACCAATAATATAGACAACAATAGCCAGCCATTGCATGGCACCGAATGATCCTTGCTGATCTGCCGCCCAGTAAAACGGTAAGCAGTAGAGCCAACCGAAAATATTGACCATCATCACCGCCAACATGGGTTGTTGTTGTTCGGGAATAACGCCACCAAGTTTCGCTGCGGCAGTATTTACATACCAACGCGTTAATACAATATTCATCCGCAGTAAATAAAAGCCGACAAATATAATAATTAATGCTTTATGTCCAAAATCACCCGTTCCCCAATAACAGTAGGCGAGAGCAACGGGGGCCATGCTATTAAATCCCCAGATAAACATAGGGCGGGTATTTTGTGCTTTTCGAGTGGCACGATAAGACAGGCCGGATAAAACCAACATAATGACAACTAACGTGATCCAAATTTCCATAATAACTCCTTCTTGCGAGGACAATTTATATTTTCCCTCTTGTCGCTGAGGGCTTCATCGATCGTTAAAAAATTAATCGATCGTTAAAATACTGTCTAAATGACGTCGGGGCGAAACCTCTGCTGCAATTTTGATTTGCCCAAATCGGGCAAAAAATATTGGCAGATGAGTCATTCCCAGCGTATTTGCCAGTGTTGTTTTGGGTAAATCGTGTTGAACGAGCACACTGAGTGGGTGAATCCCCCAACCCCATTGCTCGAGTAATAACCACACTTGAGCCAGTCTCATACCGGTCACAAATAGATTGTGCGGGTTGGGATCGGGAAGGCTCAGTGCCAGATATTGCGGTCCTTGTCCGGTCAGTTTCGAGAACTCGCGAGCCATGAACTGAGGTAACCGCAGGAGGCGGGTGAATCGGTTCAGTTTCGGATGAAAACCGATCCGGAACAACCACGCCATATAAGCAGGGATTTTGCCAAATAGATGATGGAGGTAAAACCCATCCTCAACCGGCTTGTTTTTATCAAAATGAATAAAACTATAAGTTTCCTGCCAAGCTGCTTTGTCGGCAAAGTCCAGTGCCGCATATTGATACACTAAATCAGCAACCTGTTTGCGACTGGTTTGATCTTGCCATATGTCTAACCGGACAGGGGCATCAGTGAATATTTCCCGAAGCTGAAACTGTTGTCGTGCGGAGAGCGTTGTTGTTTCGTAGGGCATACGGTTGGTATGACGATGGCGGATCTGCTCTGCCAGATCATGATAAGCATCCGGATTTGCAGTTTGCTGCTCCGTCGGACAAAAACAGATGAGACCATCTTGCTCTTGAGGCAGTGTCGGTGTGGTATGAGACTCATCGAACCATGTCCACTGTAGCGGAGTACCGGCATGACGCATTAATGTCTCAATATACTGAAAGAAAATTCCACAGCTCATGAGCATTTCATTTTCTAATGACGGCAGCCCTTTCAAAGCCCGACACCGATCAATGGCCAGATAGCCAGTGCGGGATACGGGCGAATAGTGCACAGCCCAAGGTTGGCAATTATGAGAAGAGGGCGCTGAACGCGCAATTTCAATCGCACCAGCCAAGTTTTGTTCAAACGATGTCGTCAACATAATGATGTGCTCCTGGCGGATGAAACGGTCAGTGGTACAGTGGTCGATAATGTTGCTACATCCCATTCTGGACGCTCACTTTCGGAACAATAACAGATCGCACAAACCCAATATAAGCCATAAACCATCCGGAACATCCGTTCACTCAGGTTTGCAGCAGGATCCGATACCCGCTGTTGTTGCCAGTCGATGTCGATGTTCCGCAATAAATGCGGTAGCCCGACACCATGACTTTTCAAAAAGGCTTCTCGGACCGCCCAAGCCGCACAAAGTAACGTCATGGATTGCGTACATTCTCCGGCAGTGAAAGCCCATTGCCGGGCTGACGAGCCAAAATGTCGGTAGCATTGGAGATCAATCCCCAATGACGGTTGCGATGCAGTGGCAATTGCATACCAAATACCACTGTGACTGACGGATACACCGCGAACACCTAAGTCTGGATGAAAGCCGATTGGCTGACCTTGCTGAGTATGTATGACATTAAACTCAAAGCATTTAGTCTTCGGTGCAACTGCATTTTTAACAGGGCTGCTAAACGGCACAGCAGCAGTACGCCATACCTGATTCAGCCATCGTTTGGTTTGCCAACGCGCCTGTTGCCTGACCTGCGATCGCCTGTCAGTGACCGTTGTATGCTCATCGAAACATGCTTGTGCAATCATTAAGCGAGGCACATCCGTGCCCGCTGAATACTGATTGGTGATGTGTGTATGGTCTTCACTGTTGATAACCATTGCCGATTCTTTCTCCGGAAATTTCTTCAATGACTTCGGCCATTTGCTCGAAACGGGCAACCAGACTTTGGAAGATAGGGGTTTGCATATCACGCTCGAATGCTTCCAGACCGCTGACGCGAATGATTTCAATCAAATGGAATTGCGCATCGGCGGGCTGGCTGACATCAATCACATCAAATGCCAGAACAGAATCAAGCTGATGACAAGCTTGATAGTCGGTATGAATGACCCAGTCGCGAAACTCGTGGTACAGGGAGATATCTTTGAGGCGAATTTTATGCACAATTGTTTTCATTTTTTTGTCCTTCTTTCATTTATGGTTCTCAATATCCGTTATTCACAGTGACTCGTTGCACCACCGGCTTGTTCGATGATCAGGTGGTAATTGATCCCGCCTGTACCGAATGAGTTGATGGCTGCGATACGTCCTCCTGCATCAGGGTAAGGCCAAGGGATCGGTTGCTGAGGAATATCAGCCGGAAGATCCGTTAGCATCAACTGAGGATTGATTTGCCCGTGGATCGGCATCGGTGGAATCTGTTCATGTTCAAATGCACTGAGCACTTTACACAGGCTCAGTGCTGCGGCACCGGCAAAGCAATGACCGAAGTTATATTTCACCGAGCCAATGAATAATGGTGCCTGCTGTTGTGTTGTATCTGTTGCGCCGTTTTCGCGCTGATAATGTTGTCGAATCGCACTGATTTCTGAGATATCCCCCAGAGCGGTTCCGGTTCCGTGAGCTTCAATATATTGAATCTGCTCCGGTGTTACGTCAGTCAATGCCAGTGTTTTTTCTATCGCGAGAGCTTGTCCTTCCTTATCCGGTGCTGTCATTGAGCGGCTGTCGCATGAGCCGGAAATCGCACGAATCGTCGCAAGTGCTGCTGAGTTGTCGGGGTGACGGGCGAGAATAAATACCCCACCGCCATCACCGGGCGTAAAACCATCATTTTTATCGGCAAACGGACGGATCCGAGATGTTGAGAGCATCATCTGGGCGCTGCACAACACTAAATCGCGCTCCGTCGTAGCCATTTCAATACCAGCGACGATCACTTGATCGTAACGTCCCGACTGCAATGCTCTCACCGCATCATGCAGGGCGGCCATCGAGCTGGCACATGCAGCCTCAACCGCATAACAGTCTGCCTCAATCCCTAATTGCTGTGCGAGCAACATCGCTGAGCCGATACCACTGGCACCATACCAGTTCCAACGGTTTTGCGGTTGCGGCTGAGGGCGAGGGAGTGTGAACGTTTGAGGTAATTGATTCCATAAATGACGCGCAGTACGAACCCGATCGGGTGTCAACGATAAATTAGTTGCGACAATAATCGCTGTACGACGCTGAGGATCGGGTGACGGCAGCGATAAACGTGTGCTGGCATTGAGCAGGTATTGCTGGGTGACATCCAAGCGGTGTTGCTTGGCTGGCATCATCGGTTTCTCGGCAGCCACATCCTGAATTTTGTGGCTGGGAAAGCACATCGCCTGGTGAATATAGGTGCTGAGTTTCTGGGGATGGGGACGAAACAATGCTACCTGATGTAGTTGTTCGGCAGATAATGGCTGAAGGGTATCGTCCCCTTGGGCCAACGTTTGCCAAAATGGTGGCTTGTCACAACCGAGCGCTGTCAGCGGACAGTAATCCGAAATCTGGATCGGTGCCTGTGGATGAGCAATTGTCTTATTGACCGATGTCGGACTAATTTGCCATCCGGGACCGGTGAATGAATGACCGCAACAGTGCTGTTGTTGCTCACGCAGCATCTCAAGTAACTGACAGAACACCTGATTGGCACCGGCAAAATAGTTACCGGGATCTGGCGTTATCTCCGTTGATGGCAGCGTGTCGATATCACCTAATTCAGCAAGCACCGGCCATTGGTTCTCCTGAGCTACTTTGACGGGGCAAACCAGCAGGCTAATCGCACCTTCCAGCCAAGTCTGATTTGCGCAGACGCCTTGTTCCAGTAACAGGTTGGCTTGCTCGGCATGGTGAAAACATTGAATCGATGTCAAAAGGGTAATCTGACTGTCTTGACAGCGAAAGCTATCTTGCGCCAGTTGTAAAAGTCGCAATCCCCCGAGATCCGCACCATCGATGGTCTGACATTTCCCGCGGGTCTGAGCAAAATGTGCAATCCGAGCTGGAATGCTGGAAGCCATTTCACCGATACGGTCATGGGAAGAGGCCCCCAAGTTTTGCGCCAGTTGCTGTTTGTACGCATCAATTTGTTGTTCGGTTTCTTGCGGTGTATTGCCATGTCCTATCAATTGATCGCCAAGTTGACGTAGTACCTGAACTTTCGCAGCATTACGATAAGCTGCGTCGCTCCCCAGATGCACAGCACAAAATTGATCGCAGTGGTCCCGTAGGGATTCAGGGAGCGAAATCTGTTTGAATACATCCTCAGCCGCAAGCAATGCCAGCCGGGTTTCTTTACTAACCGCCTTGCGAAACAGCGGGGGGATCGCGAATTTTCTGAAATCAAAGCCCTCATCACTGACTTGGCCGATAGAGAGAGGAGCTTTGGCGTCCAGCGCCGTATCTAAATGCTGCCATGGCGAACCGTAATGCTGTTGCACCAGTTGTTGCCATGCATGTGGCTCTGACACATGATTAAAATCGCGTTGACCGGGGAAAACGCATCCGATACTGACAATTGCCAGCCGGTTGTTCGATTGCTCTGAACTCATCGTGGCGTGACCTCCGATAAACGTCTGCGGTCTACTTTGCCGTTGGGATTCATCGGTAATTGTTCCGTGATCACCAGTTTCTGCGGCAACATATAAGCGGGCAATTTCTCCCGGAGAAACTGCTTGATGGCAAGCAGACTCAATTTGGTATCCGGTGTTTTCAAAACCGCAACCATGACCAATTGTTGGCTTAGTTCGCCGAGTTCGACAAACAAGGCCACCTGTTGAATCGCAGGATGTTGGTATAATGCCGACTCAATTTCTCCCAACTCAACCCGATAGCCGTTGATCTTGACCATATCGTCGATTCGACCACGATAGATGAGACCATCTGGCGTCATCTCCACGCGATCTCCGGTTGCATGGCACTGTTTGGCATGGAGCGCGGTTTGTCGCGATTCGGGAGCATTCAGATAGCCCGGTGTCACACAAGGGCCTGAAATCAATAACTCACCACTGACTCCGATACAGTCTGGGATTCGATGACGCTGGCCGGCATCATCTTCAATGTCGCCTTGAAGACCGGAGAGCGGATAACCAATAGGAATATGACTCAGTTGGGATAAACGGTCTCGATCAATGGTATAAGCGGTGCATACATTGGTTTCAGTCGGGCCATACCAATTACTGATCCGACAGTGGCGGGGGAGATGTTTAAGCAACTGACGAAATGCCGCAATCGGGTAGGCCTCTCCGGCAAAAATGACACGTCTTAGTGACACTGTCACATCTTGATTCAATAGACCGCTTTTTTCCATCATTGCCAGAATCGACGGGACGCTGTACCACACCGTGACTTGGTGTTGTGCAATCCCTTCAATTAAAGCCGGACAATTTTTCTGTTCGGATTCTCGAATAATCCAGACACAAGCGCCGACGGAGGCTGCGGCAAACAGATCGAACGTACTCAGATCAAAAGCAAAGCTGGCATGGTTAGCCAATGTATCTTCCGCTTGTAATGTCACATCAGCGATAGCCCATTCGACAAAAAATTGGAGCATCGTATGAGTGAGCTGAACACCTTTGGGTTGGCCGGTGGAGCCTGAGGTGTATAACACCGCCGCAAGCGAATGACTGAAGGTCTGGAAATCTTCAATAGCTGCTATCGGCATTTGTTGATGATCGAGTGAATCCAGCCAATCCTGATCAATGATGAGGGCAGGCTGGGCAATGTCGATAATCCGCTCGATTCTCGATTCCGGTTGACTGAAATCAACCGGAATATAGTGATTGTCCGTCAGCCAGACTGCATAAATCGCTGCAACTGTATCCGGGCTTTTGGGCAGATTGAGCAAAATGCCCTGACGAGATACATTCATCTGCTGTAGTGCTGCAGCAATTTGCAGCACCCGTTGACCCAGTTGTGCATAGCGCCAGTGCTGCGTTCCACAACGCAGCGCTGAACGATCCGGTGCATGACGGATATGAGATAACAAACGGTTTAAAATCGTTGGTATCGCCATATTATTATGCCTCCGCGATGGCAACTTTTTCCCGGACTCGAGCTGTATCAGCAACAGGAACACCCACCTCAAGTGCTGAATCGACCAAGATTTGATAGGCTTCATCGAGATCCTGGCGGGTATGCTCACTGGTGACACTGATCCGTAGCCGGGCATCACCGACACTGACACCGGGGAAGACGACAGTCTGACAATACATGCCGCGTTTTCTGACGGCTCGGCCAAACAGTAGCGTCTTCGCATCATCACCGACAACGACCGGAATAATCGCTGAATCGGAATTTTCCAGATCAAAGCCGGCATTGAGCAGACGCGTCCGGAAATAGTAAATGTTATCCCACAGACGAGTAAGACGCTCTGGTTCACGGAGCATGATATCAATTGAAGCGATAACCCCCGCAGCGACATGAGCCGGGATTGTGGCGGCAAAGACATAGGAATTGGAATAGAAGCGTAAATATTCGACCACGTCACCATCAGCACAAACATATCCACCCAATCCTGACAGCGATTTACTCATCGTCCCCAGTTCGAGATCGACTTGGCCTTTCATATTGAAGTGTTCAGAAGTACCGGAGCCGGTTTTCCCTAACACACCCGTGGAGTGTGCATCATCAACCAAGACTTTGGCGCCATACCGTTCTGCCAGTTTGACCAGACGCGGCAGGTCGACGATATCACCGTGCATACTGAATACACCGTCGGTCACAATCAGTTTTCCGCCCGGATGATCGGCATACTTCGCCAATGATTTTTCTAAACTAGTCAGCGAGTGATCGTAAATTTTGCGTTGTGCGCCGGCCAGTTTACAACCATCTTGAATACTCATATGGTTAATTGAATCGGTAAACACCAGATCATGTTTACTGGTCAGGGCAGAAATACAACCGAGGTTGGCCGAGTAACCGGATGGATAAACGATACAGTCATCGCGTCCTTTCAGTTTGGCCAGCTTGCGTTCCAACTCCAAGTGCAGCATGTTACTGCCGGCAATAATCCGACAACCGGTATTGGTCGCACCGTATAACCCCGCAGCATCCTGAATCGCTTGAATGACTTCGGGATGACTGGATAGCCCAAGGTAGCTGTTTGAGCCAAACATGAGAAATTCGCGACTTTTCCCTGTGGTTTCATCAAAGATCACTGCGCGGTTCTTACAAGGCGTCTCAAGTGGCATCCCATACCAATAAAGCTGGTTATCTCGTTTTTCATGATAAAACTTCCGGAACTCACGGGCTTTATGAAATAGATCCGGATGTTGAATCCCGACAAAATCGCGCATGGTTCTCGGGTCACCGACTTGTTTACGATCCGCCTCTGAAGACATCGCAAGGTGCGCATATGGATCTTCTTCGCTCGGTGTCGCGGCTTCCGTTTTGGCGATCACGGGAGGTTGATAGCCTTCACCATTTTGTGGCAGCTGAGCGATAAGCGCCGTTTTCATCGCAGCCAATGTATCTACTTTGGGTAAGGTTAGTTTCGGATCGAGTCCCAGCATCGTCAGCAATTCACTCTGGATCGATAGCACATTGATCGAGTCAATCCCTAAGTCATTTTCAATCTGAGCATTCATATTGAGAGATTCAGCAGGGTAGCCGCTATTGTTAGCAAACACCTGACAAATCATGTCGTCCAACCAATGACTTTCAGACACAGGGGGCACCGCGGACGTAGCGCTCGGTAACTGATAGGTCGTCAATTGAATCGCTGACATGATATCCGCAATGGTTTCGACCTTATCTGTCGCCAGCGGTGCTGCAAGCTGCAGTTGCTTGGTCAGTGTGGTGGCAATATCTGCCAGTGCAATTGAATCAATGCCTAAATCATTTTCCAGATGGCTGCTTACTGATAATGCATCGACCGGATACTCGGTGATTTCGGAAAATGTTTGCAGAATGAATTGCTGTAGCGCATCAGATGCTGCTTGGTTATGTTCTGTCATGCTTGTTCTCCTTCAGTTTGACTCCCTTTCAGCCGTTCAACCAGCGAAACCATCGCGGCAACAGATGCAAAGTTTTCCGGATAAATATCCTGCATTTTGATCTCAACCTGAGCCTCATTCTTTAAAAAATCGACCAGATCAAAAATTGCAGCGGAGTCAACGATATTCAGCTCAAATAATGGGGTGTCGTGCTCTAAACCATCCGTGTCTCCGTCAAGAAACTGCTGGGCGATATGCTGGATTAATTGGTTCGTTAACATCATTGAATTCCTTACAGATTGGTTGATTGAGGCTTATCGCCGCAGATGAGTGCCCGTGGACCGGACAGTTCGATAATCCGAACATTTTCAAATCCGACCGCTCGGAAGCGTTCCAGATATTCCTCGGTACTACTTTCTATGCCACCATCGGTTGAAACCAGCATGTTGAGTGAGAGCAGGGCCGTAAATTCAGGGCCGGATTTCTCATCATTCAACGGTGTTTCAGATGCCATGAAGCGTCCGCCAGCCGGCATGGCTTCATAAATGTTTTTCAAAATAGTCAGCTGAATTTCCGGGGCATAATCATGTAGCATCCAGCCCAAATGAATCAGATCGTGATCCTGTAACGAAAGATTTCCCGAAATTACGTCACCTTCAATGACATTGATTCTGTCGCCATAGCCTTGAACGGCTAATCGATCACGCAGAAATGCACACGCTTGAGGCAGCTCGCAAATCGTCAGATGAATGTCGGAATTGACCCCGGCAACGGCAATTGGCAGAGTGCCGATACCACTACCGATATCCAAGAACGAATCATGCTGAGTGAAATCGTAATCTTGAATAAACCCTTCAATGAACGGAGCTGCGAATTTCCCCAGGAACTCTTGAAAATCGGTTACATCATCCGGATTTTGGTAAAGAATATCGAACCAGCTCCGGTTATCCCCGAATACGGTTTGACGTTGATTGGTGTCACTGGCAACGGCAGTTTTCAGCTCACCCCATAATGGATACAAGAATGTGTCGATATGACGGCCTAACCATCCCAGCCACATCGGCTCACTACTGACCAAAAAGGAGGCGTGTTCCTGTGGCAAGTGGTAGTACTCGCCCTGTTTTTCCAAATAGCCCATTGCGCGAAGTGCGATCAGCATTTGCTCTACGGAGCGCAGCGGACTATTGAGTTTGTCGGCAACCGTCTGAGCGCTTAAATCTTGGTTGTGTAAATGGTCGAATAGTTTTAAATCTAATGCCGCTGTCAGTGTCTTCGCCTGAAAAAAGCCCATCATTTGATTCACAGCGTCTTGTTTCGTTAGTGTCATGAAAAATTCCTTTATAAGTGCTCAGTTTTAAATTCAGTAATTGAATTCCGTGAGTGAATTCAGTGCTCAGTCCATAAATGTCGAGAGTTCTTCACAGACATCAGCAAACGCAGTCACAAACCGTTCCATCTCTTCCTGTTCAATAATCAACGGCGGTTGAATACGAATCACGGTTGAGCTGTTCGCGGTGATAAATGTCAGAATGTTGTGATCCAGACATAACTTGGTGACAAACTTCATACAGAACATTTCACCCAGTGATTGCTCCATACGCGTCATGGCAATCTGGAGATGTTCACGGACCGGATCCGGTAAGAACTTCCACATGGTGTGCCAGTCACCGGGTAGGCGTGTCGCAAACTCACGCGCTGATGCCGCAACAGCACCGGCAAAAGATTGCTCGAACTGGATTCCCAGCATGAGTCCACGCCCGCGAATTTCTTTGATAAACGGATATTGTGCGGCTATCTCTTCCAGCGCCTGCTTGAGATATTGTCCCGAGCGGTTCGCACGGGCCGGCAGATCTTGGGCGACCAATTCGCGCAATGCATTCAGGGCAACGACCGAAGCAACGTTACCGCCACCGAATGTTGAACTGTGAACCAGAAAACGATCCGCCGTACCATAGGCTTGCTGCCAGATGTCAGCACGACACAAGGTTGCCCCAATCGGAACCAGCCCGCCGGACAGCGATTTCGACAGAATCATGACATCCGGTTCTAGGTTGTCCCATTCACAGGCGAACAGTTTCCCGGTGCGGGCGAGCCCGGTCTGAACTTCATCCACCATCAACAGTGTTCCGGTTTCCCGACATAACTGCTGGGCGCGTTGCAGATAACCTTCGGGGAAGAGGTGTACGCCGCCTTCTCCCTGAATGGGTTCAAGGATCAGCGCACCGACATCATCACGTCGGATCGCGGCTTCTAATGCTTCCGGATCAGCGAAGGGCACTTCCACCATGCTTTCTAACAGTGGCTGGAAATAACGACGGTGTTTATCGCGACCGGTGAGTGAGAGCGCACCGAGTGTTTTGCCGTGATAACTGTTGTTGATATACGCAATACCCGGTTTGCCCGTAGATGCTTTCGCAATTTTGATCGCCGCTTCAACAGCTTCGGTGCCTGAGTTACTGAAAAAGACCCGCCCCATGTTTCCGGGGGAGAGGTAACACAGCAGTTCAGCGAGTTTTGCCGTCTGTTCCGGGATCGAAATATATTGAATGAAGTTGGGGCCTTGTGCATCGAGGTAATCTTTCAATGCATTCACCAGTGGTTGGGGGTTGTGACCGAGACTCAGACAGCCATATCCCGCAACCATATCCAGATATGAGGTTCCGTCTGCCGTCCATAATGTTGTCCCGGATGCGCGTTGGAACACATTGTCGCAATGTTGTAGACGGAGAAAATCAACCATCATTGGATTCACATACTGACGGTAACGATCCAGAGTGTCTTCGAGTTCAGCATCCTGACTGAGCAGACCATCAATGAAGGCTAACTGCGCCGAGGCGCTTTCAGTGTTGTTATCGTAAATATCATGGTGATAATAGCGTTTGAGGTTGGTGACCTGCTGGCGTTCGAGTCGTTCTCCGAAAGAAGCGAGCGGGTAGGCGTAGAAGCCGTGTTTTTCTGCAATTTCACCGATCTCAAGTACTTTCTCCGGTGGCAGATAGCGACCTAACGAGAATTTTTCACGACGGCCTTCCAAAGCCAAGACAATGGTTTCGGCCATACAGCCATTTAATTGCTGCTTGATCGTGACGTTCAACGACTCACCACCGAGTTTGACGGCATCGGTCGCGGTGACACAACCACCGTCGATGATCAGAATGTCATCTCGCTGAGGGCGAACTTCGGTATCGACATCCCGGGGGAGTGCAATATCAATAAAGATTGAACCGGGTTGCAGACGTGCGGTTTCGATAATGCCACCGGAAGAGGTTGCTCCCGCAAACAAACGGCATGACCGGTAAAGTGTCTCCGGGTCTCCGGTTAATGTGACGCGGTGGTGGTACTGTTCCGGCAAGTGGCTGAGCAGTTCAGCCTGATCTTTATGACTGGCGCGATGCAGCAGATAAAGCGAATAACCTTCTGCTAACAAGAGCCGACTCAAAGCCAGACAGATCGAGCCGGGATAACCGACAATGGCAATCGGTTCTTTTTCCGGATTGATATCCAGCCATTCTGTAATCTGGCGAAGCGCACGGTAACCCGCGTACGTTGTCAGTGAATTTCCTGATGTCACCGGCACCGGTGATTTTTCAGCGGTGGCTTCTCCGCGTCGTCCGACAATCGAAGTGAATCCGCCCAGACCGACCAGCTCAGCCCCCTCGTTAACAAGCTCTTCTATTCCCTGAAGTACCCGTTGTGCGATGACACGCGGTTCCGCCAACATTTCGTCGGCAACCAACGGCATATAACGAATAATCCCTTCACAAGTTGCCCCGGTTGCTGATGTGATCCGGGCAAAGTTCATAAATGGCACGAGGTTTTCTTTATGCCATAACTCTCGGCTGTAACCACTGTGGAGTTCATTCGAACTACGCTGAAGCAGATCCAGCATTTTGACATAACGTTTTAAACCAACAGATGTTGGATGAGCAATGAACCCGAACTTCATGATGTGACTTCCTTTGCTTGAATATGGTCGAATGATTGGCTGGCAGGCTCTGATGGACTAGCAGCCGCTGTACGTTGTTGTAAGGTTTCTTTATCGCAGGGATCGCGCTGCCAGCCTTTGGCGGTTGCCAGTGAAATACCATCCCCTTCATTGTTGTGTCCGAGAACCACGGAAAATAAGTTAAGCCGCTTCGGACTCGTCAGCGCATCCCGGATGACGGTTTCATCAAAATGCGTCAGCGTTTGATTTTTGATCTGAAAGTCATTGATGCTCTGTTCAAACGCCGGTTGATCGAGGTTCATCAGACGCATCTGTCGGGATGTCCGGTTAAAGAGAATCCGTTCCTGATAGGTATTAATGACGGATAACCCACCGTTGCATAAATAGAACACCGTAATGCTTTTATTCAGTGACTCCGGATGGGTGAGAATGTTGTCGATAAATGCCGGTAATATGTCAGGCACAATCCCTTTTGCTCCGTCACCGATAAATGCAATGACATGTGTCGGACTGGTGTGCGCCAGATAAGTTGTTGCCATTAAGGCATCTCCCATCAGGGCCCGGCCGTACCAGCCAGAAAAACCGCGGCGGGTTCTGGCGACATTTCTGACCGCAGAAATTCCGCAGCGGCCAACATCATAAATGCCGGTATAGTCATATGACTGCGTTGCAATTAAATCTTCAATCACTCGATTGAGTTGCGAGAAGAAGTAGTTCGGTGACATCGGTAGTGTCGGTAAACGACTGACCACATCTGAAGGGGAGTCCAGATAAGTACGGATCAGCGCCTGACGTTTTTCCCGCAGGCTATCACTGACATTGAGGTTGGCTTTCACTGCCTTGAGGAATGGCAAACAATCCATATGGAGATGGATATTGGCATAAGGTGATAAATGACGTTCATCATGGGTTAATTGAACAAGATGCACCTTATTTTCTAACCGGCCATCGGAGAAGGGCGTGGTGATCTGAGCCACGCGGCTTTTGATCATGAACAGGCTCTGCTCGTGGAGTGGATTGATCTTGTCTTTGGTATGCATAAAGTTATAGACGCGTGGGCTATAACCGTAAATCGCCAATGTACCGAGATAGTGAGGATTCAATTGGCCTTGATAATATTTCGGTGCCGTACCGGGGTGTGCTAATGAATCAACCAGCGCGATACCAGCTTCGTCAGCGATTTCATGGATCAGGGCGTATTCATCATCAGTGACGGGGCCAAGCTGCCAAATGAGTTTTTCCGGACCTGCATTGATAAGTTGCATGGCCTGTTCAAATGCTTCACCCGAAATGAATGAATCATCCGAGGATTGAATCGGTAGAGAAGACACATCACTGATCACATGTTCTAAGGGCAGGCTGGATTCCAATACATTCTGAGTGGCGAGAATCACTACCGGCCCTTGATTGAGATGATACAACCGAAAGACTTCGGTCAGTCCTTCGGTCATCTGACTGACATCGTGAATGTAGACATATGGGATCCGTCGGGCTTGTAGGACTTCCCGCATGTCTTCTGTCGGCGTTAGCGTTCCCTGAAAACTGTACCACTGGTTATTGCGGTTTTCTGCAACCACCAAAATCCCTTTGGCTGCGGTTTCACGCAGGTTGGCTAAGGTTCCTTTGAACTCATCCATCATGCCGGACGTGACAACCCCGAGAAACGGCATTCGATAGAGCTGCCAGTTTGCGATCGCACCACAGGCAATGGCATGTTCATTCGGACCGCGTAGTGTTAAAGCACCATGCGCTTGGGCATGTTTATCCAGATAGCCAATAAGATTGGAGACGATAGAACCGGTATAATAAGAGAATAGCCACCGATCTGGCGTTACATCTTCAAAAAAACGGATCAGTTGATCGGCCAATGTATTATGTAGCACCGCGGCACCTTCAGGTTTAACCCGTCGGTTGGCGTAGTTCATTTCAAAAAAATCCATCCACAGACAGAGGAGTTCGGTTTGAAAAACCTGAGGATCTTGAGAGCGAACGATTTCTCGGTATTGCTGCGGTAAATAACGACAAGGGGAGCGCAGACTACGAATGAATGTCACCGTAGAAAACGTGGTATAAAACGCCGGAATCCCCGTTTTTTGCATCGCGCAATAGAATGCATCCAGATCGCGATCGATTTTCTCGATGTGATCATCGCTTTGCCCTAAAGAGGCTTGATCGTAAAACAGCATGCCCACTTGAAATGCCGATTGCTCTTCCAACGCGTGGGAGTAGACGATCTTACCGGTGGCTTCTGCGAGACTGCTGCACTGGATGACCTGAATGTTGATGGCTTTTTTCTGATCTTTGAGAAAATGAATGGCTTTGCCTCGTGTCTCCAGATAGAGCTCATCATAAGATAAGTCGAGGAGTTGCAAAGGTAGGTCTGACTGGATATGGACCTGATTAAATGAATAGTCCCGGATGTCATTCAATACACTCAGACCAGTCTGAAAAAAGGCGGGATCTTGAGTTACGACAATGACACCGACAGTAATTGTATCCAGTTTCATTTGAGACTGCTCTTTGTGAGTCGCTTGCCAAAACTGCTCATATAAGGCGCCGGAAGCGTTTGTTGCTTGTCCTATCATGGATCGGTTCCTTGTTTTCGCTGAAATCATGGGAGTCATCCAACTCGCATGTGTACTTGCTCAAATGGGGCGAGCTATATGATGAAATACAGCCGTTGCCCGATAAAAAAACGTAGCAACCCCCGTCGAATCATCAGAGATGATTCGATGTTTATTTGTCATCATGTTGTTGACGGTGGCAGGGCTTCTACCACCGATATGGGTGATTTTTCTGCCTAAGATTCCTGACGCTGGATCCTGACATGTCCGTTATCACCGTCGATAATCAGCGTATCGCCACTCTGAATCTGCTGAGTTGCCGTTTTCAGATTCACGACGGCCGGAATGCCAAACTCTCGCGCAACAATACAGCTATGGGAGAGGGCAGAGCCGATATCCGTGACAACACCACCTGCCAAAGCAAATAGTGGGGTCCAACTGGCATCGGTATATTTTGCAACCAGAATTTCACCGGGCTGCAATTCTCCGGCTTGGCTTTGCAAATCGGTAATAACCCGAGCCTTCGCAACGACTTGTCCCGGACTTGCGGCTAAGCCTTTTAACTGGTCGGGGTTATCGTCAGTGGCTGAGACTTTGAGTTGTGGCGTATAACCACCAATAATTGCCATTGGTGGCTCATCCGCATGAAGATTCAATAAATGCTGATGGCGGTTTTGATTAAGCAACTCGGGAGAAAATGCTTCATCGGTAGAAATCCGGCCGGCCACATAGTCACGAAAACGCTGAAAATCGATATAAGGTAAATCTTCGCGACGGACGATATTCTTCGCTTCCAATCGTCCCAGCACTTCCTGAATAATCCGGCGATAGAACCATGTTTCGGTGATAAACGTTGGACGAGTCGCTTCTCTGCGCTCAGCCATCACGCCATAAAGTTTCATCAGCATTTTCAGCTTGAATCGTCCCATAAAGGGTAGACCGCTCAATAATTGTTCACTGTCCTGATTGCGCAGGCTTTCCGTCTCTTGTAATTTCTTCTGTAAATCAACCGGATGCTGGAGATACATCTTCATTACTTGTAATAAGTAACTCGGATCATCACGCCAGCGTGGAATACTTAATTCAAACTCCTGTCTTCCCCGGGAGCCGAATTCAAACAGAAAATCTTCAAATGGCCCATTCCAGAAAGCTTGACCGTCAGGATCCTTCGGCAGGCGTTCGACCAGTTCATTCGCTTCATAATTTTCAAAAAGCTGCTTCAACTGAGGTTGCTGATTGATGATATCAACCAGTTTGAAAATACCGAGCGTGACTTCGATGGTCCGTAGATTATTCATCGACGCTTTGATGCGATTTTGCAGGCCATTGCCTTTGTCGCCCAAATACGCCTCACAGGTTTCGGTTAATGCATCATACAACGCAAAAGATTGCAGAAAGAAAGGCATATAAGCAGCACAACTTTCCAGAAAGTATTGATCGGCACGCTCTAATTCACGGTTCAGATCGGCCAGCGTCATTTTGCTGAAATCCAGTGCCAGAAAACGCTGTGTTTCTTGCTGACGCAGGGTAATCATACGTTCAACGATTTTGGGGGCATGACGGACATTATGAACCTGCTGCTTGAGCCAATACCAAGCACTTTTGACATAATCCCAACCTTCAACGCCGGGGCCATAAGGATTCTTATAGTGAGTGAAATCAATATCATCCGTCGCATAACGGGTGGTAAATTTCATTTCATCGCGAGTCGGTGGACACTGTCTGAGCATGTGGGCTGACCCGGAAATATTCAGATAGACCTGTCCCTGAATGTAGCCCATGTAGATCGTCCAGTCTGAGATATCCGCCATTCCCATTTTCTGAATCGATGGCCCGTGAATATGTTTCTGATAATATTCGCAGAAAGACAGGCCTAGCGGGGTCATCAGCCCGGTTACGATTTCGCCGGTATCCATCCGGGAAAACAGAGCGCCATCTTTGACGGATTGTTTAGATTCCCAAGGGTTGGCATAGATGACGGTCGCTTCTTTTGCCTCGGTTGTGACCGGACGTGCCTGTAGCAACCAAACTTTGTTATCTTTCACTGCCCATTCGATATCTAAATCTGTGCCGTAAATTAACCGAGCCTGACGCGCAAGGTTGTTCAGCTCGCTCAAATGTTCCGGTGTCAGGCTGGATTGCTCTTGCAATGCATCCGGGGTTGGTAGAATCGTCACTTGTCCCTTTTCATCACACTGACAATAGTGGGGTTTGTGACGGATCTCCTGAGCAATGACGTTGCCCGTCTGCTTGTCGAGCGTAAAGGTATCGGTTGTGACCTGACCGGAAACAACCCCTTCACCAAGTCCCCAGCAGCTATCGATAACAATCTGATCCTGATTGCCGGACAGTGGATCACAAGTGAACATCACGCCGGCTGCATCGGCATCGACCATCTCTTGTAAAACGACAGCGATAGCACTTTCGGCAGCATGGCCTTGACGATAAAGCGCCACTCTGTCCGCCCAAAGCGATGCCCAACAGGAACGGACCTTCTGCAAGACATCTTGAATGCCTTGAACATGCAGATAAGTTTCGTACTGACCTGCAAATGACTGAGATTGCCCGTCTTCATCCAGTGCGGATGAGCGTACAGCAATGCGCGGATTCTCACCTAAATCTTGATAGGCTTGCTGAATGGCCTGTTTAATGGGTTGAGGGATATCAGCATTGAGAATCGTTTCCCGCACCTGCTCAATCTCTCCGGATTCTAGTAGTGGGGCGGGCAATGTTTCTCGAATAAATTGTTGATAAGCATCTGCGGTCACGCAGAAAGCCACCGGAACGGGCAGGCCCGCATGAACCAAATGGTTCAGTGAATAACCTTTACCACCTAAATGTTGATGAGCGAGTTGCTGATCACCGGAGATCCCGACGACGATCTGTGAATCCGTCATAGTGTTGCTCCTGCTAAAGAATCTTCAGTTTGAGGTTGAGAGACTGTATTCGGCTGAGGGGCGATCGTAGCCTTGAGCTGTTGTTTGACTGCTCTGGATGTCTTCAGACCTGAGAAAATTGCGCCTTCAATATTTCCGATCCCGACACTGTCCTGATTGGCAAACTGAATACATTTAAATGGCTGTCCGGCAGTTGTGAAAATACCACGGCTATGATGCCCTTTGACCGCAGTTACCAGTCCGCCAGACCAATGCCAAATTTTGATATCTTCAATGACATTCGGACTGATACCGATATTAGTCAGGAGTTTGGAAATCTCGAAATAAGTCTGTTTTTGCAGCGAGTTGAATTTTCCATAAGCATCGCGGCCCTTACGCTCAGGACGAGTCGTCGGCATGAGTAGTGTGAGCACACCGACTTCATTATTGCCGTTAGGATCCATCCAATTCGCGACAAGACAGGTGCCGGGTTTACACCAGTAGTACGGTTCATCGACTGAAGCGTGTTCAGGCTCGATCATATATCCGCCAAACGCATGACTCAGGACCGGTTTTGATAACAGCACACTGGCCATATAATAATCTTCGTAACAAATCGTCTGAATGGCTTCAACCTGAGATTGTGGCAGCGTTGGAACATGGGGAACAATCGCGCTTTTCTGTGCAGCCCAAATGACTTGCCGCGTATTGACCTGTATTGATTGACCTCCCACCATAAGTTGTAATTGGGCATGGTGATCAGAAAGTTGGTTGATGTTTGCCAAAGTTGCATCGGTCACCATGGTCACATTTTCTTTGCTATCAAGGTAACGACACAATCCTTCACTTAATCCACCATTACCGCCGGGCAGTGCCATGAGGTTGCCACGTAAATAACCGATGAGAAAGTAAAGACCGGCATAAGCAGACACATCATTAAGATCAGAACATTCAACCCGAAGTGCCACTCGAATTGCATTCTCAACTAATTTACCAAGAGAGACGGGCGGACGTAGATGTTGGGGGAAGTGGGCAATTTTTTCGGGTTCAAACAGATAGGTGTACAGAGAAATGTTATCCAGCAGTTCCATTTCTTCCCGAGGCCAACCACTTTCTTCACTCCAAGGCATTTGAGGGTAGAGTCGGGTGCCGGGAGCGAATCGGTCTAGAAAGCGATAAAGTTCAGCAAAAGTTGGATCACCGAGTTGTTTTGATGAACTTACAAACGGTTTACCAATGATGGCATTGATAAAGAGCTGGCAGGTGAGTCCCCATACTTCAGGCTTGAGCAGAAAAGCCGGTTTTTTGAGAAAGCCAACAATGACTTCTCCCAAACAACGCATCAGTAACATCGTATCGAAGAAAACCAGCATGTCTTCTGCATTCGAGCGGTAGCTTTTATCCAGTCCGATTTTTTTCAGAATGTACATCATCTCAGAATCGGGGAGCGGCTCTTGAAAACAGACACCACCGACGGGGTGTTTGAGTCCTTGATAGGATTCATGGCGGGCATTTCCTCCCAAAGACGCTGTTTTCTCAACAACTAAGACACGTTCCTGATCAAATTCGCTGGCTGCGGTTAATCCAGCAATACCGCCACCAATAATCACTACATCATAGTTTTCTCCATTTTGAGGTCGGCTTGCTTGAACGCCGGTTGACTGAAGTAGAGAAAAGTCTTGTGTGGGGAAGACGCGAAATGCTGTTTTGCGTCGGTATTGATTGCGGAGCATATACAGTGCCGCTAAAGCAAAGACGGCATCCAGCCATATAACCTGAGGCTGTGAGCGGTGCAAAATGGTAACAAAAACAACCATCATCAGAAGTTGGCCATAGATGACCCATTTTGTCCAAATCGGATTCAGTAGCAAAACTAGTCCTGAAACGAAAAGAATAACACCGGAGAGGAGATTGAAAAATTGAGCGTGAGTACCAATCCAAACAGAAATTCCTTCATACCAAGTTCCCTGATTTGCCACAGCTGCCATTTGGAGTTCTGCAACAACATCTTCAAACTGAGGAAAAAGTTTAGCAATGCCGGCAAGCATATATAGTACGGCGAAAATACGTTGAATTATCATTCGATAGTTACCTCTATAAAGCCTATTTTACGAACGAGAATCAGTGACTATCGTTCGAAGCGGACAACTCATCGGGCAGGTAACTTACTTTCCCAGAAATTATCTATTTCTAAAAGTCACAGACTGTTACAGTCTATAACCATTGAAAAGAGTGATTCTGGTTATATCTAGTTCGTTATATTCAAAAACTCTATTTACAGATAGAACACAACTCACACCTATTGATATAGATGATATTAGTGGCGTCTTTATACTGCTGATAAAATAAAATTTCCGTGCCTAGCCCTGACGTTGTTATAATTATTCTTTCAAAAAATATTTATTGATAAATATGTATATTGCTGTTTTTACACTATACCTAAAAATTTGTTTTTATATCGACCATTCAGTCGTGATGGCTCGTTGTATTATTTTATAAATTAAAAAGATTAAACTTTTAAGTCAAAGGGTATTATTTGATTAGATTTTTATTTTCTGTGTAAATAGTTACCATACAATCAGAGGGGCTATCAAGATTAAAATGTAGAATAGAATAATTACTCAACAATTGCTCAGTAATCATTTTCAATAAAAATCAATATGATAGGATTATCATTCCATATTTGAAAATATTTATTTAAAATTTCAACATGAGATGTACTTCTCAAAATGTTAGTAACTAAAAATTATGACTTTTAGTTCAAGAGAAGGGAGGATTTATTTCATTTTTTTGATTTATATCTTACTACATTAGCTATTAATTAATAGAAATGTAAAAAATAAAATAGAGTTTATACTTTAACAATTGGAGTGTAGATGAAGACATTCATTTTGTAAAATTTTACTCATGTGAAAATTTGTGCTTGCCATGATTTCAAGGAATCATGCCCATCAAAATTAATCAACATTTCTATCAGAATAGATGTGATATCATTTCACTTTATCAAGTAAGTGATTGATAGATAAAGAATAACCCTTTAAAGATTGGCGTTGGAATTTAAATCTAATTTGATTATTGAAATAAATTAATGACTATTATTTAGATTGAAGCGTTGAGGTTTATTTTGTCGAGTAATTACTCCAATTGTTTTAAAATGATTGCTCTAAATGAGGTTGCGAATCTCAAGGTGAATATTATAAACATTTGCTAATGTAAAATGTATTTAGAATGGTATTTAAGAACGAGTCCGGTATGGATATTAACGAACTATCGACGTCCCTAAAGTCTCTTATCGAAGCGAGTAATGATATCGTTAGCTGCCGTTTTAACGATAATCTGGTTACGATTGGGTAAGCAGAACATTTTGTCGCATCACCGTCGACGCTGTTTGTCTCTGACAATATTTCGTTTTCCTGTATAGATAATCATGCCAATGCGATCAGCTACTTTAATGAAGAAACGCGAGACCTCTAGTTAAATTAGTAGCAATGGGTGATTTCTAACCGAATAACGAGGATACAATGGACATGACATGAACAAAGAGAGACAGAGACTTAGAGGTGTGGTAAATACGTCTAAACTCGTTTGTTTGCTTCTCCAAAAGCTCGTAAGGGGATAGGAAGAGTTAACGCACTGAATTGCCTTAACTATCTTATTTAACATAATATATATAATACGCACTTAAATTGTTAGAGCAATTTAGTAATGTTCGGTTTGGGCTATTTAGAAATGTCCTCTTATGCTTAATGGACTTCCATTCGCTTGAGGACCCAAACCGATGCTAATTCCAATGAGCGACCGAGACATTCTACGATTTAAAGTTTTAACAGACGTCCACTTAGCCAAGTGTTTGCATTAGAAAAACTCTCTGAACATCATAACCTCAATGTTTCTTCAGAGATGCTTCTCAATGGATGATCACAGATGGTCTTTGGGTGCCACACTCACAGCGTAAATCTCGTGTTTATCAGCCTCGTTACCGTCGTGATTGTCTGGGTGAACTCGTACAGATTGACGGCTCTCACCACGACTGGGTTTGAAGGACGCAGCCCTAAGCTTTCTCCTGGTCTTTATGGACGATGCGACCAGTCGATTAATGAATAATCTCCGCTTTAGCGAGATCGAATCTTCCTTTGACTACATGGTAGCTACGCGGGAATACCTGAACAGCCACGGGAAACCTATCGCATTCTACAGCGATAAACACTCGATTTTTCGTGTTAATCAGGAAAAGCTCAAGTTTCCCCTCAGACATACTGATTCTGTAGTTGATTAGGTCTTTTATCTATTTTGTCTTGGAGATATGGATTATTTTTGATTGTCTTAATAAACTAGTTATAGTGCATTAGATTGTATGGTGTTTTTGATGAAACCCAATTTTCAAATCAGCATAATTCAATACTCTTGAAAGTTTGAAGCCTATGCTGGTTGACCATCATTCAAACGTCCAACAACCTGACAACGTCCACGATCTTTAGCTTCATACAATCCCTGATCTGCTTCATTCAATAATTCTGCAATCGAGCATTTTCCAAGCGATGAGCTAACGCCTAAACTAATGGTCACTTGACCAGTCTGTCTAAAGCGATGTTGAGAGACAATATTGCAAAGTTTCTTGGCAAGATGAAACGCTTCTAAATAGTTCGATTGAGGACAAATTACAACAAACTCCTCACCACCCCAACGGCCGATTTCATCCGGCTTATTGAGAGATTGTTGCAGCAAGCAAGTGACTTCAATCAAAGTATTATCACCAACCAGATGGCCATATTCATCATTGATAGCTTTGAAATAATCGATATCAATCAGAATAATGGCAAATTCATAACCTGATTTCTCTGACAGATTAAGTTGTTTTCTCATTAATTCATCGAGTTTCATTCGATTATAAATGCCGGTCAATGGATCTCTTTCAGCGATTCGCTCGACTTGCTTACGGTCTGTTCTATCGGAAAAGATAGCCATATATCCAATCAGATTCTGGCGTTTATCAAACCTCGGTATAATGGATGTATGTAACCATAACTCAGCCCCATTTCTTGTCCGACTATGGAGTTCTCCTTGCCACTGCTTACCAGGTAACAGTGTTCTAAACATTGAAAAAGGCACCTGATTCATCACATGAGGATCGCTGAGCATGCCGTAAGACTGTCCGAGTAACTCATTCTTCTCATAACCCGTTAATTTTAAAAAAGCATCATTACAACGCCGAATTCGGCCCTGCTTATCAGTGAAAATGACTGGGATATATTGGTCGATGACATTGAGACTTGCCTGATTCTCAACAAACAATTTACTGAACATTATCTTACGATAAATGGCGTGCCACACAAGCAAAGTTCCGAGCGTTACTGAAAAAGCGTCCATAACCATCACCACAATCAATAACAGGCTTTTGTGGCCTGCACGATAAAACTTATCGCCGCCCATTCTGTATGCCAGAGTCAACTCATCATGGCTGGGGATTAGATGAGATAAACCAAACGTAGAAAATCCGGATGCTTTCCACATCGCTAAAGTCATTGGTAATGACGTATGACGGTAATCAGTATTTGAATTGTTTGGGATTCGATTCGCATACAAAATCAGACCGTGTTTATCCAACAAGTAAATATCGGCATCCGACTGAGAAAAGATATGCTGTAAAAACTCGGTCATATCAAGGTTGACAACAAGTGCACCAATCAATCTTTTGTTCATGAAAATCGGTAAGCCGGCCTGAAGCATCACTCTTTGCGCTTTTATGAGACTGGATTGTTGCGTTATCTGAGAAAACCAAATCTCATTCGGCTTAACTTTAAGTAATTGACGAAAATTAGGGGAAATAGGTTTCTGATCAGACGGTAAAAAATCTATTTGAGTGTTTAGCGCGACCGTCTTCATAAAACGGAGCAATGAACTTCCGTTTCCGTTCAGAATATCCAGTTGTTCAATCTCGGGAAAAGTTCGTGTAAGTTGTTGAATCATATAACGAAGTGACAACTGATGACTAGACTCTGAATTGATTAGATAATCATGAACAGCCTCGCTCTTTTGGATCGCCTGAAGCGAGCTTTTTATGAGTCTTACATAAAGATCAGAGTATTGTTCAGCACTAGAAAAGAAAAGCTGCGCACGATTGTCTGCAGTAGCATCTTTTTGATTCTGAAACATAATCAGAATCAAGGATATAGAGGCTATCGAGATAGTGCCCCAGAAGGTGAAGTAAATGAACTTCGTATATGTTTTAGACTGGACCATGACATTGTTCTTATTCCTTGACTTAAACAGTATAAAATCTAGCTCATAATCAACGAATTGCAAACAAAGGTTAGGTTTATCGAATCTAGCGTTTGCTTTTTTGATGACTATCCGATTTTTTCAGCCCACTGAAAGGAAAAACATTACGAACCCGCTGCTGAATACTCTTCGGTACCGACGGAGAAAATTTGAGCCGAATCCCCTCTCTACGCTGGTAGGCTTTCAGATATCCATCAAATGGAGAATGATGGCCAATTTCTGTCAGATTGTGTTTCAACGTCACTGGCAAATGACCTTTGACTTTAACCAACTGACCTTTTTTAAAATGAACATACAACACAGGCCGATCAAGAACAAGCAACCAGAAAATCACAATAGCTGCAATGATTATGATGTACATCATAATATAACCCCTTGATTATTCAGATAGTAATCGATTTAAATCTTCTTTCAGTGAACTCATTTTCTGACTCGTTTTTTCAGTTTTGGAAGCTTCGCTGAGTAAGTATTCAATCGCTTCAGATAAGGTACATCCTAGTTCATTCGCACGAAAAGACAGTTTTTCCCATACGCGATAATCCAAATCAATTGATTTCTTTCGAGTATGAATCTGTTCAGCATTATAGTGCCTTTTCCGTTTTGCCCGAATCGCCTGTTTCAGTTTGTTATCCAGTTCAGATGACATATGTTGTTCGATCCACTCCAAGACATGGATAGGCTCATGTTCAATCTGACTCAATAATGCAATGGCATGATCAATCTCACTACTATCGATGTGGCGAGTAATCTGAACCCCATCTTTATAGCGGTCCATAAGGTATTGCCATTTCCATCCACATTCCAGATTTTCAAGTTGCTGGTATTTCATTTGGGATAACCTATTGTCTTATGCAGAATGAGCTTAGATGCAGTGACAGCGTAACCCATGATATGAATATCTGCAAATAGATCATTGATCAATGAGATGTGAATCTGTTTTCCAAGTAACTTTTTCTATATAATCTTTCATCTTTTAATTCATATCGAATATGCAATGACAAATGATATATGGCGCCTTGTAACGCCTCAGTTCGACGACTACAGCACACAATTCGCACAATACCCATCGATTCAACCCGCTGATTTTATGTCAACCCAGCCTCGACTCCAATCGACACTGCGTCGTTTTACCGAGCTGACAGGACTGAGCCGTTTATTGATTATCCATGCACCTGACAATTCAGTTTATCGCCATATCATCCAGAATAGTCTCTCAGCCCTACTTCCAGAGAATATACCGGTGATCACCAGTGAGTCTCTGGAAAAAAAGTACATGTTTACCACGGTCAAAGCAGATAATGGGCACCTTGTCAGCGAAATTTCCGGTTTGCTCGATAAAGCTGATGGCGGTTATTTGATTATCTCTCCTAACTGGCTAATCAAAAATGCCGCTAGCTGGCCGATTCTGAAAAGTGTTTTACTTGGTGAAGAAGTCTCGGCATTGAACTGTGATGAGAAATCACCACTCCAGTATGAATGGACAAAACGTTACGATATTAAACTGATTTTATCTGGCGATCGCGAACAGTTGGCAACAGTCGATTATATTGATGACGATATCCGTAGTGGTTTATCTCTTTATACTGAGATTGAGCTGGAGATGAAAATTGAGCCGGACACCCTTGCTCACTATTTCGCTTATTTGAAATGGTTGCTGCAAACTTATTGTTATCCGGATCTTGCGGAAGACGCTGTTCGGTTATTGTTGACAGCCGGCGTCCGTCAAACTGAAGACCAGCAATATATTCCGCTGTGTTTATTCTGGCACCGAACTTTGTTGGAAGAAGCGACTATTGAAGCTGGCAATAGCACGATTGAGTCTCACCATATTCAGTCTGCGTTGGATAAACGCTATTATCGCGAAAGTTATCTGCCTGAGCGTGCACTGAGTGATATTCTCAATGGCCAGGTATTAATTGAAACACAGGGGAAACAAGTCGGTCAGGTTAATGGGCTAACTGTGATTGATATTGCAGGACATCCTTTCTCTTACGGAGAACCCGCTCGTATTTCATGTGTCGTTCACTTTGGTGATGGGGATATCAGTGACGTCGAGCGTAAAGTAGACTTAGGTGGTAACCTTCACGCGAAAGGCATGATGATTATGCAGGCATTTGTCAGCAGTGCTCTGGAATTAAATGCGCCATTGCCCTATTCTGCATCGGTTGTATTTGAACAATCATATAGTGAGGTCGATGGTGACAGCGCTTCTTTAGCTGAAGTCTGTTCATTGGTGAGTGCATTGTCAAACATCGCCATTGATCAACAGATTGCAGTGACTGGTGCGGTGGATCAATTTGGCAGAGTTCAGGCTGTCGGTGGTTTAAATGAAAAAATTGAAGGATTTTACCATGTTTGTTGTCATCAAGGACTAACAGGCAAACAAGGTGTCGTTCTCCCTAAAACCAATTTAAGGAATTTGGCACTTCACCACACGCTGGTAAGTAGTATACAAGCCGGAGAGTTCCATATCTGGCCCGTATCAACCGTTGATGAAGCGATTCCTATCCTCATGGGAAAACCCTTTCGTCGAAAAGATACAGATGCAGCCCTAAGCAAAGATAGTGGCTTTGAAAAAAATAGTGTTCTTGAAAAAATAGCTGAAAGAATTGAATTATTCGAGCGTGAAGAAAATCCGGAAAGTTTATGGGAAAAACTCAAAAATAGACTGAATTTTTACTGATCGGAGTTGTTTCACATACACCGCTTCACTAACATGCTCGCTGTTGATATTTGGAGTAATAAATAATGCAAAATAAACGTGAGTCTTATAATCGTGACGACCTTCTGGCATCAAGCAGAGGCGAACTCTTTGGGCCAGGATATCCACAATTACCAGCTCCCAATATGTTAATGATGGATCGTGTAACCAAGATGTCTGAGACAGAAGGTGAATTTGGTAAAGGTTTGATTCTGGCTGAGCTTGATATTACTCCTGATCTATGGTTTTTTGACTGCCATTTTCCTGGTGATCCAGTGATGCCCGGCTGTCTAGGACTCGATGCGATGTGGCAACTTGTCGGCTTCTTCCTCGGCTGGGTTGGCGGCAAAGGTAAAGGCAGAGCTTTAGGTGTCGGTGAAGTGAAATTTACCGGTCAAATTCTGCCAACGGCGAAAAAAGTCACTTACGAAATTAACATGAAGCGTGTCGTCAACCGTAAACTGGTTATGGGTGTCGCGGATGGTAGAGTATTAGTTGATGGTAAAGAAATTTATGTGGCCAAGGATCTGAAAGTTGGCCTGTTCCAAGATACATCAACTTTTTAATTATTATTTAATATAAGCGGTTCGTGAACGGACCGTTTTTTGTTTATCTAAACAAATTAGTTATAGTGCATGAGAAGTATATAATAAAGCCCCTGTCTACAGGGGCTACTTCTCAGTGTATGTGGAATGTTTCGTTATTTATAGAGACCTGCATTCTTGTCATCTCTGGCTTCGCGCCAACCGCCCATCCAATAGGAGCGAACATCCATCTGTTGGTAAGGGCACTCCTCCACAGAACGACCATTTAACCCTGCTTTGTACCCCTGAGACTGTGCTCTTCCCAGACGATCCCGCTTTTGTCTCTTCATAGTAAAGTCCTCATACATTAACGATTCATTAACTGATAACTGTTACAACGATGTGGCTTTTTTATGACCACACCTCTAAGAATCGCTCAATTAGGAATCAGACTCAAGCATAAAAAGAGGCCAAAATAGGTGCAAATCTAAATCTGTGACTCATTCCAATTATTGACAAAACTCACCATTTTCGACGGAACCAAAGCAGAGTCAGTAGTGTCAAACCTGCGCTACCCAAAGCACCACCGCTCCGCTTCGTTGGATTTGACTCCTGCCCTCTGGCACTGATGTCACTGCTGGTTGCGTTCTCTATCGGGATGAGCTTTACCGCAACCGTTGTCTCTGTCCGTCCACCATTACCACATGTTGCATTGTGAGCGGTTGAATCATATCCGCCACTACACTTAATCGCAGTTGCAGCAATCACGCCGGCATCATTAATATCGGATGCATTGAGAATACGGTATTGGTTGTTATTCGCAGAGAAATTACCACCATTGGTCAAATCATCCAGTAACCAAGGACGGTTGGCGAAAATGCCCATCCGTGTGGCGTTACTACCGGTTGCATTATACGGATAGATAAACGCACGTTTCCGTCGCGGCTTACCACTACTTTCACGACTGGATTCCGTATCGACCTGACCAACAATTTCATTAAAGTTATTGATCGCATTCGCACGGCCACCAGCACCGGAAAACGAAATATTGTCAGAGATAAACTGCGCCGATGGTGATACGACACTGACATCAGGCACGACAAAAAAACGATTTGCAGCAGCACCACCGGATGGCCGGCTTCCCGCCCGTTTCGCTTCGCCAATCGCAACCAGATTGTCATTAACAGCAGTCAAAACAGTATGACTATAGATTCGATCACTGCCCGATTCAGTCTTTGCGTCATTAATCTCAGTGGATTTCCACGATGCTGCTGTCGCATAATTGCCTGTAGCCACCTGAAAGACTGTCGCATTCATAAAATTATTATCGCTGTCGTAGGTATTATAACCGACGCCATAAATGTTCCCATTTTTGACCACAAAGTCACGCATACTGCCTTGAGCAAGGCGCTGATCTTTCTCCTGATTGACACCGGATCCCCAACCAATTTTGACCACCACCCCATTACTGCCCCAAATCGCAGCGTTAGAACGGTAATAGTTACCAAAAGTGTTGGTTTGATTGTTCGATACACTCCCAACAGTGAAAGTACCATCGGTTTTCCAGGCTCGGGATTTATCAAATGTTGTTCCTGTCGGTGTTACATCAGCAATTGCAGTGACCGTCTGACGGCTATTCCCTGTCGACAGTTGAATACCAATCGGACTAGAACTGGTTGTTAAGCTGTTGATCACGGTATTTTGACTACTAAAGACAGAACCGCCTTCAACAAAGGCGATTGCGTTAACAGTATTATCACCGGTCAGCTCTCGCTGCCACTCCGCCCAATGGGATTCTCCCCAAACATCACAAGTTGAGTAAAGCAACTCGTTCGAACAATAATTCTTCAAATCATTCTCTGTCTGAGCATAAGAGAAAGCATTATCTATCCCGAAAGGTACTTCTTCTCGATAGCTGATCCCATCAACCGCTTCACCAGCCATTGTTTTCTGAATTCGTGTTTCTCCGGCAAGATTAAAACCAGAGCAAGCCGTCCCACCAATCGAGCTCGCGAGAAAACAACTATTAAAATTAGTGGCTGAATTACTATCATCCGTAGAAGGCTGAATTGCGACACCAAATGCACTTTGGTAACTATTTGAAGAAACGGGGGGCGTCACTTCAACAATTTGATAAAGAGCAGCATGAGCCTGCGTCGCTGCAAATACAGAAAAGGCTAAAAGTGATATTTTCGTCTTGATTGGTGTCATTATTATTTACTGTCCTGTTGTAATGCTTCAAGCTCTTCCCATCGGTTAAATGCCTGCTCAAGTTCTTTTTCCGCGGCATCTAATCGTTCCAAAATGGGTTGAGTCTGTTCAACACCCTGCGAAAAAAAATCAGCATCGTTTACTTGCGTCTGGAGTGTTTCTATCTCTTGTTCCAAAGCTTCGAGCTGTTCCGGAAGCGACTCAAGTTCACGTTGCTGCTTATAAGATAATTTTTTACCTTTACTGACCTTCGCAGGTGGATTTGTTTTCACTGAAGCGCCCGCTGCCTGCACCAGAGATACATCCGGCTCTGACGCTTGGCGCTTTATGACTTCATTTCTTGCCGCGTATACTTGCTGCCGCTGTTGCTGCGCATCGTGATATCCGCCGACAAACTCTTCAATCTGGCCATTGCCCTCAAAAATCCAGCTTGTCATCACTGTATTATCCACAAAATGACGATCATGGCTGACCAAAAGCAATGTACCCTGATAGTTGGCAAGTAAATCTTCCAAAAGTTCCAATGTCTCGATATCTAAATCGTTCGTTGGTTCATCCAGCACCAAAAGGTTATTCGGGCGGAGGAAGATTCGGGCTAACAATAATCGATTTTTCTCTCCGCCAGATAGCGCTTTCACTGGCGTTCTTGCCCGCTTCGGAGAAAATAGAAAATCCTGCAAATAACTTAAAGCATGGCGTGGACGCCCACCAACCATCACTTCCTGCTTACCGTCAGCTAAATTATCCATCACGGTTTTTTCAGGATCCAGTTTCTCTCGATACTGGTCAAAATAAGCAACTTCCAGTTTTGTACCGCAATGTAAGCGGCCATGAGTCGGCTGAATTTTACCTAATAACAATTTTAACAATGTACTTTTACCGCAACCATTTGGCCCGATCAAGGCAATTCGGTCGCCACGCATAACATTAAAGCTAAAATTATCAATGATACTTCGGCCATCAATTTCATACGAAAGATTTTCAGCTTCGAAGACAATCTTGCCGGAACGAACCGTATCATCTAATTGTAAGTTCACTTTCCCCTGAACATCACGTCGCTCACTGCGCTCTTGGCGGAGTTTTTTCAATGCTCTCACCCGCCCTTCATTACGTGTTCTACGGGCTTTAATACCTTGACGAATCCAAACTTCTTCCTGAGCGAGCTTCTTATCAAATTCAGCATTTTGCAGTTCTTCAACACGTAGCAGCTCTTCTTTCTCCGTCAGATATTGTTCATAACCCGTCTCGAATGAAGCAAGCTGTCCGCGATCTAAATCGACAATCCGGGTCGCCATCGACTGAATAAAGCTGCGGTCATGCGAAATAAAGATGATTGACCCTTTGAAATCCTTCAGAAAATTTTCCAACCACTCAATCGTCGTAACATCCAAATGGTTGGTCGGTTCATCAAGCAACAATACGTCAGGTTCACAAACCAATGCCCGGGCCAGTGCGGCCTTCCGCTGCCAGCCACCGGATAGATCGGTTAATAAAGTCTGCCCATCAAGATTTAACGAAGCCAAAACATTTTTAATCCGTTCATCAAAACGCCATCCGCCATTATGATCCAGTTGTTCCTGAACTTGCGCGAGTCGGGTAATATTTTTTTCACTCGGATCACGTTCAATCAACGTCAGCAATTCTTGATAGTTCTGAAGTTGTTGGCCGACATCAGCCAGACCATCCGCAACATACTCAAATACCGTCCCTTCCTGATCTCTGGGTGGATCTTGTTCCAAACGGGAAACCACGACGTCCTGCGTTACGGTCATTTTGCCGTCATCCAGATGAATCTCTCCGCTGAGAATTTTCATTAACGTTGATTTGCCCGCACCGTTTCTGCCAACCAGACAGACCCGCTCGTTTTCCTGCAGAGAAAAGTCCATATGATCCAGCAACGGATGATCACCAAATGCTAAATACCCGTTATGAATGCTTATTAATGCCATATGCTTCTAACCAATCTTGAATGCTGTAAATATAACGGTCACTTTGATACTCATCTCTGAAAGCTAAATGCCAATCGTGACAGCGTCACTATAGTTTGCACTTATTTTTCAGTCATCATCATTGACTGACCAACAAAGCAGGCTGATTTTCGGTCAGCCTGCTCACTAAATAAAATTATCGCGCTGTATGTTATCGAGAAATGAAGCAAGATATCAATTATTCCGTATCTGCTTCGCGATGACGAATAAGCCAACAGTTATGGATTTGCTGATGCCGTTTAAAATCTAAAGGCAATGTTTGTGATGAGATATTCTCCGCAGAGAGCTGCAATGCGGCCATACCTTCCATATCCATCTTGAACTGCCGTTTATTATTGGAGAATACGATGACACCATCCTGACGTAGAATGCGTTTCAGATGTTGCATGACATGAATATGATCACGTTGAACATCAAATGTCGCTGCCATTCGTTTCGAATTTGAGAATGTCGGAGGATCAATAAAAATTAAATCATATTGTCCTTTCGCTTGCTCAAGCCATTGTAGGCAATCCGCTTGCTCGTAGCGATGTTGACGCCCAATTTGCCGATTGAGAGCCATATTTTCTTTCGCCCACTCCAGATACGTTTTGGACATATCAACCGTCGTGGTTGATTTTGCGCCACCCAATGCCGCATGGACCGTCGCTGTTCCTGTATATGCGAACAAATTAAGAAAATCCCGACCTTTTGCCATGTCTCCCAGACGACGGCGTGTCAATCGATGATCGAGAAACAAACCGGTATCGAGATAGTCATATAAATTAACAATAAACCGGGCGCCATATTCCTGCACTTGCGAGGTTTTAGCTTTGGTGGACATTTTCTGATACTGCGCGTGTCCTTTCTGTTTTTCTCTCACTTTCAGGACAATATGATTTGCATCGACATCCATCACCTGCGTTGTTGCCCGAATCATATCGGTCAGACGCCGTTTGGCTTTCTCCGGTGCAATTGATTTTGGTGCCGCATATTCCTGAATAACCACATGGTCGCCATACACATCAATTGCAGCATTATAATCGGGAAGATCAGCATCATAGACGCGATAACAATCAAGCTGTTCTCGTTTTGCCCATGGGGTGATTTTTGCAATATTTTTGCGTAAACGGTTGGCAAAATCGGCAGCGACTTCCTGACTTGCCAACTGCCGCTGGCTCTCATCTCGCTCAGCAATTGCATATATTTTTAAGTGACAAGGTAACGAACCATTTCTCATTTTGAATTGTTTATCAGCCCGCATCCGCAAACAGCTTAATAACTCGTCAGAACTGGAAAGGAACATCGCCTTACATCCGCCAAACTCAGATTTCAGTTGCGCACCTAACGAAGCATACAATGCGATGAGACTTGGCTCCGTCCCCAACCGCTCCCCATAAGGTGGATTAGAAATAATCAAGCCAGCCTGAAAAGACACCGGACGCTGTAACTTTGCAGCATCCATCGATTGAAATTCGATTAGATCACGAACACCGGCACGACGTGCGTTTTCTTTTGCCAGATTCAGCATCTTTTCATCATAGTCATAACCATAGATCGGTACTGAGACTTGTTTGATTCCCCTTTTCGACTGAACACTGGCTTGTGTTTTGACTTGTGTCCAAAGCTCTGGTTCATAGTCAGGCAAAGACTGAAATCCCCAATGAGCCCGATTGATACCGGGAGCTATACCTGCAGCCATCATCGCCGCTTCAATGACGATCGTGCCGGATCCACACATTGGATCCATCAACGCAATATCACCTTGCCAACCACTACGCATGATCATCGCTGCCGCCAGCGTTTCTCGCAAAGGTGCAGCACCAGCTTCGGTCCGATAACCTCTGATATGCAAGCTTCCCCCAACCATGTCGATCCCCATGATGGCTTTTTCTTTATTCAGACGGACATGTACCCGAAGATCCGGACGATCTTTACTGATCGTCGGTCGAGGTAAGTTTCTTTTCGTAAAATGATCAACGATCGCATCTTTTACTTTAACCGCCCCGTATTGACTATTGCGGATCGACTGATTGGTGCCGTTGAAATCAACTATCACCGTTCCCGATGGTTGTAAGTAATCACTCCACCGAATCGCTGATGCCGAGAGATAAAGATCCATATCATCCTGACATGAAAACTCTGAGAGAACTCGGATAAAACGTGAAGCGATCCTGCTCCAAAGGCAGCAACGATAAATTATTTCATTGGTGGCGCGGAACCGGACACCGGCCTGAACGACTTGGGTATCACTAACACCTAAGCGGTTCAACTCTTCTGCTAATAGATTCTCAAGTCCGATTGAAGTCGTGGCTAAATACTGATGCATCGATGGTCTTTACTCTGAAAATTGGCTCGCAATTATACCTGACATTCGTCTATTTGGGTAAATCAAACCAAGGAATTTTTCTTTTTCTGCTCTGAAAGTCGCCATTTTTTCTTCCCTTATATACCAATGCATTTCCAGTAAGTGAGTATTTATTCACCCTTAAATTGGTCTATACCAGAACCTTATTTACAATGTAAATTTATTACAAAAATACCCCAAAAGAGGAACTCTTGTATTCAAAAGGTCATCATTACAGTGATTTTCGCTATCGCATTGATGATGAATTTATCGAAATTTATGGATGAATCTCACAGTTGAGATTTCCATCTGGATAGCATGGCGGTTGGTTGCAAGATTTTAAGACAAAAAAAATCGGCCTTTCAGCCGATAGGAAATAAAAAAAGGAACAAAATACGAATGGAAATCACTAGCCAACTAAGGCTACAGGTTGTGAACCGAGGTTCACGTACTCCATACGGTCATGCATAACTTTGATAGCCTGACCATATTTGAGTTCTTTACCCGGAGCCAGTGTAAATGCCTCCAGTTCAATGCTAGCGCATAAACTGGCATATTCACCGACTTCCAGAACAATAAAGCGACCAGCGTTCATTCTGTTCTTCAGCTGGACTATTCCCCCGACATGCGGGACGGTTTCAGCATTCTGGAGATCAAAGAACCAGCTTTTCGGTTGAACGGGTTTATGAAATCTTTTCGCTGCGACACAGTTTAGAATGAGTTCAACTTTTCTGGGTTCAGACAAATCCAGACACGCAACACTCTCTTTAAACACTTGGTAATCACTGGCATCATCAACTGTGAACTGACCAGAAGTAAAAGCGCAAGTAACAAGCAGCTTTTTGGGTAAAAGGGTTTTAAAAACCATCTCGTTTCCCAAATCGAGCATTAAGTGGCCTTCTCTATCACAAAAATACCAGTTCCATTTATCACTCGGTTTCAGCATATTACAACTCTTTTCAATACGGATCATTTATGATACTCGTGCCCTGATCGAGCAGTTTACCAACGAATCAATATCATTCTAAAAGTGAAAAGAGAAAAAAAAAGAGGAAATGAATACTCATTTCCTCTCGAATATTTCAGGCTGATTTGGTGCAAATCAGTGCAATATTACCAGATGACTATAAATTTTTGACGATGTCTTTTACTAGACCAGGCCCATGGTAAATAAAACCAGAATAGACCTGCACCAATTTAGCACCAGCCAGCAGTTTTTCTTTGGCAGCAACATAAGAGTCAATACCACCAACACCAATGATTGGAATCTGCTCTCCCAGTTCCTGATATAATTTACGAATCACTTCGGTACTTCGAAGTTGCACTGGACGACCACTCAAACCACCCGCCTCATTGGCGTGTTTCATGCCTGCCACAATTGAACGATCCAGCGTCGTATTCGTTGCAATCACACCATCGATATTGTTGCGCAGCAAAGACTGACAGATCTGTTCGAGTTCATCATCACTTAAATCCGGTGCGATTTTCAGTGCAAGCGGAACATACTTACCGTGCAGCTTCGCTAATTCAGCTTGTTTTGCTTTTAATAACGTCAGTAGTTCATCCAACGCTTCTCCGTACTGCAACGAACGCAGTCCCGGTGTATTGGGTGATGAGATATTGACAGCTATATATCCGGCATATGGATAAACTTTCTCCATACAGATCAAGTAGTCATCCGCTCCTTTCTCAATCGGAGTATCTTTATTCTTACCAATATTGATCCCCAAAACGCCATCATAGTTTGACTTTTTGACATTCTCGATCAGTTGATCAACACCTTGGTTATTGAATCCCATCCGATTGATGATCCCTTCCGCTTCGACCAATCGGAACAGTCGAGGTTTATCATTCCCGGGCTGTGGCTTTGGTGTTACCGTGCCAACTTCAACAAAACCAAATCCCATAGCACCAAATGCATCGATACATTCTCCGTTTTTATCCAGCCCTGCCGCTAATCCAACCGGATTTTTGAACATCAGGCCCATACATTCGACCGGACGATGCGGTAAATGCTGGCGGTAAAGGAGATCAAGAGGTGTGCCGGTGAAACGTTTAAAATTTTGAATTGCAAGATCATGTGCCTTCTCGGCATCCAATTGGAAAAAGCCACTTCTGGCGATACGGTAAAGCATTGTGCCTCCGAAAGAAAAAAGCCCCGTACAAACGGGGCCTTATTATTTACTCATTTGCCGAACAATTCAAATTTAATAATGTCAGCTCCCTGAGTGCCACTGAGAATTTGGCAAATTCATGGACAGCGCCGACTTTAAATTCGTTGAGGATATTCTCCCACCGTTGCAAGGTTACCTGGTTGGCTTCAATCCATTGTTCCAGTAATGCGAGCTCATCAAATGAATCTCCGAGACAAGCACAAGAAAGAACCTGAGATGTTAACTGACGCTGCTGCCAATCGAGATCTTCCCGGAATGCAGCACGAGCCAAAGCTTGCCAATTATTATCAACCGCCTGATGATTGATTTGCTCTAAGAACCAGTGCAGCGATAAACGTACACCAAGGTGGAAATATAGCTTCGCTGTTTGCTGAACTGTAATCCCTTTCTCTCTGGCGACGATACAAATATCCAATGCAGAATTGAGACTGGAAAGGCGGGAAACATAATGTGCCATATCGTCATCGATTCCCTGTCCGATCCAGCGGTTAGCAAGCGCATCGTGATCACTGATTTCTCTGCCAACCAACGCCTCATCCAGATGTGCCGCAATTTGCTGCACATCCTCTTTATAAAGTTCGATCAGTTCATTAACCGATTTTTTACCCATATGATTGCGGAGAATCCAACGGGACAAACGTCTTAAAAATCGCCGGACAACCCCCAGCACTTCATATTGTGCCGCTGTGGTAGCCTGATTATCCAGCACCCGAATTTTTTCCATAATATGGTCAAGGTTATAGATATCTCTAGCCGCACAATAAGCATTGGTAATCTCAACAACACCGGCTCCGGTTTCATCCTGTAAACGAGAGACAAAATTACAGCCCATTTCATTGACCATTTGATTCGCTAGTGCCGTTGCGATAATTTCGATCCGCAATGGGTGCGTCGGAAGTAACTCAGCATAGTTACGGCGTAACTCAGAAGGAAAATATTGAATCAACTGCGTCGCATGGTAATTGTCACTGGCAATACGTTCATCCGCCAACTGCTCCTTCAACACCATTTTCGCGTAAGCAATCAGAACAGACAGTTCAGGACGAGTCAGTCCTACTTCCTGTTTTTCACGCTCCAACAGGGTTTCATCATCGGGTAGATATTCCAGCGCCCGGTCCAAAGCACCGCTCTTTTCGAGCGCATGAATAAAGCGAATCTGCTCTTTGACCAAAGAGATACCTTGCACTTCAGTCACCGAAATCGATTCGGCCTGCTGATAAGCATCAGCGAGAACAATTTCTCCCACTTCATCCTGCATTGATTGCAGTAACTGATTGCGCTTCTTCATCGTCAGCTCACCATGTGCAACCAATGTATTCAGGAAGATTTTGATATTGACTTCATTATCCGAACAATCAACACCACCGACATTATCGACAAAATCAGTATTGATGCGTCCCCCCTTCAATGAATATTCGATGCGCCCTAACTGCGTCATCCCGAGGTTGCCGCCTTCGCCGACAATTTTAGCCTGCAAATCAGCGCCATTAATTCTCACAGCATCATTGGCTCGGTCACCGACATCAGCATCGGTTTCTTGGGAGGATTTCACATAAGTACCAATTCCCCCATTCCACAGCAAATCAACATCCATTTTCAGAATTAAACGGATCAAATCATTCGGAGCCAGCCGTTTTTGATCCGTTTGCAGCATGGTTCGGACTTCCGGTGACAGTGTGATTGATTTCGCCTTACGCGAGAAGATCCCACCCCCTTTTGAGATCAACTTCTGATCATAATCTTCCCATGATGATCTGGGCATCTTGAATAAACGATCCCGCTCCTGCCAACTTTGTGCAGGATCCGGATCGGGATCCAAGAAAATATGCAGATGGTTAAAGGCCGCCAACAAACGAGTGTGTTGTGATAACAACATCCCGTTACCGAATACGTCACCGGCCATATCACCGATCCCAATCGCGGTAAACTCGGAGGTTTGACAATCAATCCCTAACTCTCGGAAATGACGTTTAACCGATTCCCAACCACCTTTCGCGGTGATACCCATCGCTTTGTGGTCGTAGCCGTTTGAACCACCGGATGCAAATGCATCTCCTAACCAGAAGCTATATGCCTGTGAAACAGAATTAGCAATATCAGAGAATGTTGCCGTCCCCTTATCTGCTGCGACCACCAGATACGGATCATCAGGATCATGTCTAACTACCTGGGCCGGTGGCACAACATCCCCTTCTTTAATATTGTCTGTGATATCCAGCAGTCCCTGAATAAACTGGCGATAACATCGTTGTCCTTCCGCAAAAATTTCATCGCGGTTACTAAACAAGTATTGTTTTTTACAGATGAAGCCGCCTTTGGCTCCCACAGGTACAATCACGGTATTCTTCACCTGCTGAGCTTTGACCAACCCCAGAATTTCTGTGCGGTAGTCTTCGAGTCGATCCGACCAACGCAATCCACCCCGAGCAACTTTACCGCCGCGTAAATGGACGCCTTCAACATCCGGTGCATAAACAAAAATCTCATAAGCAGGAACCGGTGCTGGAATATCAGGGATATCCCGCGGACTCAGTTTCATCGACAACCAAGGTTTCGGCTGCCCTTGCTCATCCGTCTGGAAGTAATTCGTCCGGAGTGTGGCCTGAATCATTTCCATGTAACGACGTAAAATTCGATCATCATCAAGACTTTCAACATCTTCAAGCTGGGCTGAAAGCTCATTCACCAATTTCTCAAATGCCCGGATACGTTTCTGTTCATCCAAAGCCGGATTGAAACGCGCGCTAAACAGAGCGACGAGCCCCTTAGCCAACTGAGGATAATGATTAAGTGTATCTTCAATATATTGTTGACTGAACGGGAAGCCAACCTGCCGCATATACCGAGCATAAGATCTCAGAATAGAAACTTCTCTTCCCGTCAGTGAAGCGCTCAATACCAAACGGTTAAATCCGTCATTATCGAGCTCCCCTTGCCAAATCGCAGCAAAAGCCTGTTGGAAACGATCTCTTGATTCACGAATATCAATCGCCATATCAGTTTTATGTAGCATAGAGAAATCAAGAATCCAGTAAGTCTGCCCATTGGTTTTATCAACTTCATAAGGAGACTCACCAATCACTCGAAGCCCGAGATTTTCAAGCATTGGCATGACATCGGATAAATGAATCGGTTCATCCCGATGATAGAGTTTCAGCTTGACCACTTTGGAGTGACGATCTTCTTCCTGTGGGCGATAGAACAGCATGTCTAATTTATGCGATTCGCTTAAGGACTCCAGCCGTTCGATATCCGCGACAGCCGTACTTGGCATCATGGCTTCTTTATAAGAGCGAGGAAAAGCTCGCATATACTCTTTTGAAAGTGGTAGTCCTTTACTCTCACCTAAATTTGCAACAATGGCTTCAGATAACCGATCATCCCAACTGGTCGATGCTTCCATCAAGTTCTGCTCTATTCTTTTCACATCAATATCCATATTATTGTTATCAACCCGCACGATATAATGCGTTCGGGCTAACGGACTTTCTGAGAAATATACTGTATAATCAACGGGTTGATTTGATTCAAAATAATCAGCAAGCACCGTTTGTGTTTTTTTCCTCAGTTCAGTCGTATGTCGGTCTCTCGCGACATAAACCATACAACTAAAGAAGCGTCCGAACGGGTCTTTGCGGACAAATAACCGCAACAGATCCCGATCCTGCATCTGAACCACGCCCATACCGACTTCGAGCAACTCTTCCTCATTGGCCTGTAACAGTTCATCCCGTGGATAATTTTCGAGAATATTGTGTAACGCTTTATAAGAATAAGCCCCCTCGCGATAGCCACTGGCAGCAAGGATCCGGCGGACTTTATCACGGATCAACGGAATACTTTCAACCGTTTGGTTATAGACCGCTGAAGTGTATAAACCAGTAAAACGATGCTCCCCGATCACTTTGCCGTTTTTATCAAACTTTTTGATCCCGATATAGTCGGTATAAGCCGGACGGTGGATCCGAGACTGACCATTCCCTTTGGTCATGATCAACAAGAATGGCTTGGTTGCTTCCAAACGTGCGGAATCAGAAAAATCGGAGAGCTTGACACCTCTGACCCGCTTCGGATCAGAAAAAAGTCCCAGTCCAACATCATCGGTTGGTTTAAGCTCCCCGCCTTCCGAGGTATCAATCAAATCGTACTCTTTGTAACCCATGAACGTGAAATTATGATTGGCGAGCCAATGTAAGAACTCCATCGTTTCTGAGAATCGTCCTTCATCAACTGGCAGTTGCTTTTTCTGTTTTTCCAGTTGCTGAATAACACGATTGAGTTGTTCAACCATCGGCGTCCAGTCTCTGACAACCAATACAGTATCTGCAATCACTCGGATGACTTCATCACGTAGGTGTTTTATCTTTTGGCTATCCGTTAATCGATCAACTTCGATGTGAAACATCGAATGCAGCTCGCCCTTATGATGACCAATTGAAATAATTTTATTATTCTCATCACGCTGAATCTGAGCGGGACCATGCAGCATGATATGGCAGGCCAGATCAAGGCGATTCAGAACCATTTTAATTGAATCGACCAAAAAAGGCGTATCGGGAACAACGACTTCAATAATTGTATGTGTGGATTGCCATCCATGTTTGCTGACCACCGGATTAAAAACTTTGACGGATTGTTCAGTAACTTGAGCTTCATTCAAATGATGCCAAAGACTAATGACCGCACCATAGAGATCGGACTCCGTTCGATCAATCAGGTCATCCTGTGAAACGTTATTAAAAAGATGCTGCGCCAACTGCTTGACGACCGAATGTTGTTCAGAATCGAACTTTGATTGGATCAGTTGGTATACTTTCTCAACTAAAACTGGCTGTAATGTATCGTGGGAGCCCATAGAAACCTCATCTATTACTGAATTGCCTGTTATTTTTGTTAGTTTATGCGTTAAAGAGAATATTTTTGTAAAATAAACAACTGAATTGTGAAGCAGTTTTGATAAAAATTAACTAATTCGTATCACAAAAGAGAGAATGTGTTACGTAAATGTCAAATTAATTCAAGGTGCTGAAATTTATATTGTGCATCAGTCGTGAGACGGAATCTGCCTTTCAAACCAAACTGAGTCAAATAAGAACGAAAATGTGTTGCGGGAAGTTGAAGTGTGAGTCCATTGTCCGTTTTCACAACAATATGACTTGCCGAACCGGAGTAATGTGCAAGGTATTCCTGATAGGGAATATAAAGAGAAAAATAAAAATATTTCATCAGCGAATAATGACCGTGGCCTTGCCACGGTCTTTCCTCATTTTAACTAATGATAATACGACTAAGCTTCCAGCGCTTTGGTCACTTTTTCATAGAGATCTTTTGCTAGATTATCCATATTGAGTAACGCTTCTAACTCTTGCTTCATCAATTTCTGACGGACGGCGTCATAACGTTTATATTTCAACAACGGATCAATCAGACGTGAAGCGACTTGCGGATTAATCGCATTCAGTTGCTGTAATATTTCACCGGCAAAACGGTAGCCGCTCCCAGACTGGTCATGGAAACGCGCAGGGTTCTGATTCAGGAATGAACCAATCAAACTCCGGATACGATTCGGGTTTTTCAGCGTGAATGCTTCGTGGTTCATGGTTTTCTGAATCACCACCAGTGCATCTTCTGCCGGATTGGTTCCTTGTAACGCAAACCATTTATCCATCACCAGACCATCGTGTTTCCACTGACGACTATAGTCAGCCATTAATGTTTCGCGGCACGGAAGTTCAGCCTGATTTGCCGCCGTCATGGCAGCGATTGTATCGGTCATGTTGTTGGCATCCTGGTACTGCCGACGCACCAATGCATCCCCTTGTTCCGTCAATGCTAAATAGGATAAACAAGTATTTCTCAGAGAACGTTGGCCAATCGCAGCGTGTTCAATGGTGTACTCATCTTGCTTCAACGAGTGATAGAATACTGAAAATTCATCTTGTAACTCTTGTGCTAAAGCATTTTTGATCGCTTTCAATACCAACGAGATCGCATCAACATCAACCGTTTCAAACCAACCTGACACTTCATTATGATTTGGCAGTGACAACATTTCGGCAATAAATTCATGGTCCAAAGATGGATCGAGCAATACCCCACGGAAAGCATCCATCACCGATACAGGCAACTCAACTGACAATCCCTGTTGCACTCGCTCAATATTGGCGCGAATATACTTCGCAATCAGCATTTGTCCGGCATCCCAGCGAGCAAATTCATTTCTCGCGTGGATCATCAAAAATGCTAATGCTTCATCTTGATAGTCATAAACCAGTTTCACCGGCGCTGAAAATTCTTGCAGCAGCGAAGGGATTGGCTCACTACTAACCGACTCAAACACAAATGTCTGCTCTTCTTGGGTGACATTCAGAACATTTGATACTTTTTTATCGTTACACCGTAACTCAATAATGTTTCCCGCTACGTCATAGAGTTCGATAGCAAGAGGAATATGAAGTGGCTGCTTTTCTTTTTGATCGGCTGTCGGTGGTGTGTTTTGTTTCACTGAGAGTGTAAACGTCTGCGCGGCTTGATCATAAGCACCGCTCACTCGAAGTTCCGGTGTTCCCGATTGGCTGTACCATAAACGGAACTGTTGCAAATCAACGCCCGATGCATCTTCCATTGCCGCGACGAAATCTTCACAAGTTGCAGCGGTGCCGTCATGACGTTCAAAGTAGAGTTTCATCCCCTTCTGGAAATTGCTTTCACCCAGTAAGGTATGAATCATACGAATCACTTCACTGCCTTTTTCATAGACCGTCAAAGTATAGAAGTTATTCATTTCGATCACTTGATCCGGACGAATCGGATGTGACATCGGTGAAGCATCTTCGGCAAATTGTGGTCCGCGAATAATACGAACATTATGAATACGATTGACAGCCCGAGAGCCTAAATCTGAAGAGAACTCTTGATCACGGAAAACGGTCAACCCTTCTTTCAGGCTGAGTTGAAACCAATCCCGGCAAGTGACGCGATTCCCCGTCCAGTTATGAAAATACTCATGTCCAATCACAGCCTCGATACCGAGATAATCAGTATCGGTCGCGGTTTGATCATTGGCTAAGACGAACTTGGAGTTAAAGACATTTAACCCTTTATTCTCCATCGCGCCCATATTAAAAAAGTCAACGGCTACGACCATATAGATATCCAGGTCATATTCCAACCCGAATCGTTGTTCATCCCATTTCATCGCGTTGATCAGCGAACGCATCGCATGATGTGCGCGATCTAAGTTGCCTTTATCAACGAAAATTTCAAGTGCAACATCTCGGCCGGATACGGTTTGGTAAGAATCGCGAAGCACATCAAAATCACCAGCCACCAGCGCAAATAAGTATGAAGGTTTTGGATGCGGATCTTCCCAGCGGACCCAAGATTTTCCTTCATCGGTTGTCCCCTGCGCAACTTTGTTACCATTGCTGAGCAAATAAGGATAATTTTGTGGGGCAATAATTGTGGTGGTATATCGCGCTAGCACGTCAGGGCGATCGAGATAATAAGTGATTCGGCGGAACCCTTCAGCTTCACATTGTGTGCAAAATGCGCCGTCAGATAAATATAAACCTTCCAGCGCTGTATTTTCTGCTGGATTAATCAGTGTCTCTATTTGTAGTTCAAATTGAGCAGGAAGATTACTCAATTCTAAGCCGGCTTCGACAACCTGGTAATCGGTCCACGGTTGCTGGTTGACCTGAACACTCACCAACTCAAGGGCTTCACCATCGAGCGTCAATTGATTGCTTTCTTGTAACTGTTTCACCTGAGATACGGCGACGACGCGGGTTTGATTTTCATGAAGGTCAAATGTGAGATTGAGATCTGTGATCGTATGAGAAGGCGATTGATAATCTTTACGATATTTGGCTTGAAGCGTACTTGCCATCTTGAATCCTTTTGCGTTAACAATATAAAACTTTTCCAGAATATATGGAAATAGGTTTTGTCAGAGATATAGAACGTCTTTCGCGTCTATAGATAAAGCTACTCTAGGCGATTCTCATATAATTCTCAATGACCGAACAAGATTATCTGTCGATGTGCTGATGTTCCTATCTTATTGTATAGCAATATGACTCATATACTCATCAACAAGCTCCCAGACTTACTCAACTCGATTCAACACCGCAACCATTGCGCCATGTTCAAAATTAACCGTAAGCTGATCGGCACTGACTTGAAAACGGGTATCGTGTTCTCCCTGATCGTACAATAAAACCAGATGATCGTTTTCGGTATAGTAGACACCACGGTGAACGGCTTCATTGCCTTGTCCATCAACAGAACGAATAAAAAATAAGAAATCAGGTTGTAGAATCAGCTGAATTCGTGTCACACCGACTACATCCAACTCCGTTCCCGATAGATATTCACTTTGCCAATAGCCGACCAGAGAGCGAGAAAGTGCTTTGAAGAAAGTAACCCCATTTAACATCAGTCGATTATGAGTTGTCTGGTAGGTATAAATTTGTGGTTCAAGAGCGTGAGTGCCAAGCATTAATGTATCTTGGCTCGCTGTATATCCACCTTCCCAATACTCGACTGAACTATCCCGCTTTTTTACCTGAACGGCAAATGTATAACTGGAACTCAGAGTCATATGGATGGACATAAAATCCTGATGCGGGTCTTCAGGATCAGGATTCACCAGATACCACTCACCGATCAAAAAAGGAAAATTGAACTGAGTGAGATCGTCCTTATGGCTGGAACTCAATCCACTCCCAGAACACATAAAACTGAGGATAGCGACATACCATTTCACATTTCGCATCAGATATTCTCCTCACTTTTTTCTTTAAGCTTAGAATCCATATACTGATAAAGCGAACAATTCCATGATTGTCTAGGCCGCAACAAAGAGCAAGACTCGTTCAGATTGAACAAAATTCAACCACAAAAGGTCAACAACCCCTAGGGATGCCAAAAGACAGAGATTGACAGTATGAGGCAGATAAAAAAAAGAAAACGCGCTTTAAAAAAGCGCGTTTATCTATAGAAGTCAAAAAATGACGAAATTAAGAACCAATATTGACCATATCAACGGTAATTGCGACGGCTTCATCCAAATAAGCATCCGGAGCAACATAGTCCTTCGGAATATCTTCGAACTTGGCATAAGGCTTATGGCCTTCTTGCTTCTGGCGCAAATTGATTCGTTTTAATTTCAGTGCATCCGCAGCGTCAGTCTCCTGACGTCTGACAGCTTCGTTCAGAGAAAGCCAATTCTCATTTTCTTTCTCTTGTTTATACTTCGCAATGTCTTGCTCGATAAACTGAAACTCCATATCTTTGGCAATGCGTTTTTCATGACGTTTTTTCAGTGCCTGAATCAGCTTTTGATAGTGATGCACTTGCGTGTAATCAGCGCGACTAATGCTATCCCAAGGTAATGCATTATCTTCAACACTTTCACCGGTTTCACTCGGATCGACGGCTGTCGGGAATGCAATATCAGGGGCTACGCCCTTATCCTGAGTGCTACCGCCATTGATGCGATAAAACTTCTGGATGGTATATTGGATATATCCCAATGGCTCACTGAACAAATCGTAAATACTATTCAACGAGTAATGTTGCTGAACCGTCCCTTTGCCATAAGAGTTTTCTCCGAGAATCACTGCGCGATCATAATCTTGCATGGCTGCGGCAAAAATTTCAGAAGCAGAAGCACTATAGCGGTTAATCAATACCGTTAAAGGCCCGTCATAACTACTCTTGCCATCCGTATCGCTGTTGATGTTTACTTGCCCGCGACTATCACGTACCTGAACCACCGGTCCTTTTTTAATAAATAAGCCCGTTAATCCGGTTGCTTCAGTCAGCGCACCACCACCATTATTACGCAGGTCAACAATCACGCCATCAACATGCTGCTGCTTAAATTCAGTCAACAGTTTATCGGTATCCCGGGAAAGTCCGACATAAAAACTAGGTACTTCAAGCACCCCGATTTTCTTGCCGTCTCGTTCAATCACTTTTGACTTAACAGCCCGATCTTCCAGACGAATTTTATCTCGTGTGATTGTGACAACGTGACTTTTGGCGTTCTTGCCTTCCGGCAGGATTTGCAGTTTAACCACGGTACCTTTCGGCCCTTTGATCAGTTGTACGACATCATCCAGACGCCACCCAATCACATCAACGATCGCTTTACCTTCCTGACCGACCCCGATAATACGATCACCTTCAGCAAGTTTGTGGCTTTTATCTGCCGGTCCGCCAGCGACTAATGAACGAATGATGGTGTAATCATCCGTCATTTGCAACACGGCACCGATCCCTTCCAGCGACAGATTCATTTCAGACTTAAATTGTTCTGCGCTACGCGGGGAAAGATAGCTGGTATGCGGGTCAATCTGACGCGCAAAAGCATTCATAAACAGTTGAAAGACATCTTCACTATGTGTCTGCGTCAAGCGTTTGATTGCATTATTATAGCGTTTCGTCAGCGTCTCTTTGATTTCCGGCCATTTCTTTCCGGTCAATTTCAAATTCAACGCATCATATTTCACCCGCTTACGCCATAAATCATCTAATTCCTGCTGATTCTTCGGCCATGCTTCTTTCGAGCGATCTAATTCAATCGATTCATTGGTATCAAATTTTATCTCATGATCCAGTAATGAAAGCGCATATTGAAATCGCTCATAGCGTTTTTTAACGGAGATGTTGTATACATCAAACGCAATTTGGTCGTTGCCTGCATTCAGTTGGTCGTCCAATTCAACTGACCACTGTTTAAACCCATCAATATCTTTTTGAGTAAAAATATTACGGTTGTAATCAAGCAGACCAAGATAACGCTGAAATATCTTTTTGGAAAAAGCATCATCCAAATAAATATGCTTATAGTGAGACTGCACAAACTTATTCTTAATCCGTTCCGTCGCAAGCGAATGTTGGCTTTCGGGAGTAAGAACAGGGAGATCCGATTCACGGATTAAAGGTGCAGAGGCTTGAACAGAAGAAACTGCCAGCCAAAGGCCAGCAGCAATTAGTGTCAGTTTCGAACGGCATTTCATGCGTAGGAGGCTCTCCTTTATGCGCTTAAGTGCTCCGCTTTGATGACCATTTGCAGGCCATTTCCAAGCTGTACGCGCACATCTTCCTTATTGATCTCAACAATGGTCGCAGCCATGTTGCCTTTACCCATGGTGACTTTGACCTGACGACCCACACTTAGTTCATCAGCATTCAACGCCCGGGCTGGTACAGTTTTTTCCTGAGCACGTTTTACCGTTTTTGCCTTAGGATTTGGCTTCCTAGTTTTAGGCTGTGCATTATTCTTTTCTTGTTTCTGTTTTTCTTTGCGTCGAGCCTGAACTTTTGCCTTACTCTCGGCCAGCGTAGTCTGGGCATGTTCGACATGTTCTTGTTCTAATGTACCACATGGATTCCCATCTAAGTCAACTCGTTCGGCACCAGGCTTTACCCCATGCAGATAACGCCATGAAGAGGTGTATTGTCTTAATGCTGCACGAAGTTGAGTTTTACTCACCTTCGGATCACCTTCCAGACGTTCAACAAGATCTTGAAAAATACCAATTTTCAGTGGCTTAGCTTCACCTTCTAATGTGAAGCATTTTGGGAAACATTCAGCAATATATGCAATGACTTCTTTGCTGTTTTTTAACTTTTCAGTGTTTTCCATGTGGGTTCCTGGTTACTACGGTTTCATTCCGTAAGACATGAAGATATCAATGTTCGGGTATTATAGTGTTCTGAATCGGAAAAACCACCGTCAGACTGTAAATAATGTCTCGTTAGTCTGTGAATTAAACAGCTTTTCTATCTGATCCATCATTTCTGTTAGACCTTGTTCGTCAACTTCGGAAAATCGTCCTTTGCTCGGGCTGTCAATATCCAATACCCCACGCAATTGACCGTGAATCGAAAAAGGGATCACCAACTCGGAGCGGCTATCGGCATCACAAGCAATGTGCCCGTCAAATGCATGCACATCATCAATCCGTTGGACGCTATTCGTCTCAATCGCAGTTCCACAGACACCGCGACCGACAGGGATTCGAATACAAGCAGGTTTACCTTGGAACGGCCCCAATACGAGTTCATCACCTTCTAACAGATAAAACCCCACCCAGTTGATGTCGGTCATTTCCATATTCAGAAGCGCTGATAAATTTGCCAAGTTAGCCACTAGGTTGGTTTCAGAACCAATGAATGTCACGGCCTGTTTTGTTAAAAGTCGATACTGTTCAAGTTCCATAAATCTTTCCGTTGTCATGCAATCTGTTCAATCATTGCAATAAACATTGCTTTAAAATGAGCCGTTTTATCGCTGAATGATTGATAATACAAGCAAAAACTAACATTCATATTGTGTTGATGCAAATACATCCATATCCGTGGGTAGAATTTACACCGCCATCGGACGTCACCTCTTTGATAAACGGGTTGGAAAACAGACAAGAAGACGTCTGATTCTGTATCTTAATATGACTTGTGTATATAATGCTGCGCTTCCCTGCAATTGAACGTTAAATTGAGAGAGTTATTTTGCACACGAATATTTATTTGCCGGATGAATTTCTGCGGACGATTGAACAGATACTGCCATCTCAACTCACGATGGATGATTTTATTGCCGCCTGTCAGCGACCGCTGCGCAAGAGTATTCGCGTCAATACCCTGAAAATATCTGTTGCTGATTTTTGCCAGCGTGCCGAAGAAAATGGCTGGCGCCTGACCCCGATTCCTTGGTGTCCGGAGGGATTTTGGGTTGAGCCGGAAGATTTTACTACACCAATAGGTAATACCTTCGAACATATGACCGGCTTGTTTTATATTCAGGAAGCCAGTTCAATGATGCCTGTCAGTGCATTATTTCATCAGCAGGAAACAGCTTTTGAATCAGTATTGGATATGGCAGCAGCACCGGGCTCGAAAACAACTCAGATTGCTGCTCTCATGAATAATGAAGGCATTATTGTTGCCAACGAGTTTTCCGCCAGTCGGACCAAAGCCCTCTACTCAAACATTGAACGATGTGGTATCAGAAACAGTGCTCTCACAACATTTGACGGCCGGGTTTTCGGTGAATGGCTTCCCGAGCAATTTGACGCGGTATTAATTGATGCGCCTTGCTCCGGAGAAGGTACGGTACGCAAAGATCCGGATGCGATGAAAAACTGGAGCCCGGCATCGATTGCAGCAATTGCCGAGACGCAAAAAGCATTGATTGAAAGTGCTTTCTACGCTTTAAAACCGGGAGGCATTCTCGTCTACTCAACCTGTACATTGAGTCGAGAGGAAAACCAGAATATCTGTTATCATCTGAAACAAGTTTTTGGTGACGCCGTCACATTTGAGTCTTTAGCATCCCTCTTTCCACAAGCTCAATCAGCATTGACCGAAGAAGGCTTCCTACATATATTCCCGCAAATTTATGACTGTGAAGGTTTCTTTGTTGCTCGCATCCGTAAAACGGCTTCCGTGCCGACACCTCAAATCACAAAACGGCTCGGAAAGTTTCCCTTCAGTAAAGCAACTCACAAGCAGTGCCAGAGTATCAGTGAGGCGTTAAAGCAATCACTGGATATTGACCTTCCGGCACGCAGTCGGATTTGGCTTCGTGATAATGAAGTATGGCTCTTTCCTGAAGCTTTAGAGCCGATGATCGGCCGATTCAAATTCTCCCGGATGGGCATCAAGCTGGCTGAAGCACACAAAAAAGGCTATCGCTGGCAACATCAAGTTGTAACCGCTCTGACATCTGGACATGAAACCAAAGCGATCACTCTCTCACTGGAAGACGCTCGCCAATGGTTTATGGGCAAAGATATTCGTCCGGAACAGACTGAAGCCGGCCAAGGCGAAGTTTTGGTTCAATATCAAGGTGTCTTTCTTGGACTGGGGAAATGGGTCGGTAACCGGATTAAAAATAGCCTGCCAAGGGAGCTGGTAAGAGATGGTAATTTGTTTTAACGCATGTCTGTTTTAATAAACGTCTGTTTTAACGGACATCGATTTTAACTGACATTCAAGTTAACTCACATCAGTTCCATATAAAAAGCCCGATACCAACGCTGGATCGGGCTTAATTTTACAGCAAACACTTAAGATTCGATGCGTTTATTCAGCATCATCAACCAATCGAATACCATTGGCTTCAATCTCAATCATACCTTGTTTATAAAGCTGGCCAATTGTCTTTTTATAGGTACCTTTACTGGTCCGGAAAGCGTCGAAAATTGCTTCTGGTGAAGACTTATCCCCCAGCGGCAAAAAACCACCTTTTTGACGGAGCTGCTCTATAATTTTGCCACTCAATTCATCAAGTTTTGCAACACCAAGCTTTTGCAGGGAAATGTCAATTTTGCCATCATCACGAATCTGTTTCACAAACCCTTTCAGTTTTTTACCGACAAACACTTTGCCAAAGACATCCGACTGAAACAGCATTCCCCAGTGTTGGCCATTGATGATCACTTTGTATCCCAAAGCGGAACGTTCTGCGACCAACAAATCAACTTTCTGATTCAGGGTATACGAAGCCGGTGTTTTATCCAGCCACTTATTGAATTTCGTTGTCCCGACAATCCGTCCGGAGGCTTTATCTATATAAACATAAACCAAAATGGATTGTTCAGCGGTAAGCCGTCCACGCTGTTCACTAAAAGGAATCAATAGATCTTTCTCATGAATTCCCCAATTGACAAAAGCACCCGTTTGATTGACACCAACCACTTTCATCATGCCCCATTCACCAACACAAGCAACCGGCGTTTCCGTTGTTGCTGCAAGCTGACTGTCAGAATCGAAATACAAAAAAACATCCACTGATGCACCAATCTCAACCGGTTGACGCATCAGCTTCTTCGGCAACATGACCGTGCCATAATCTTTGGCATCGAGAAACACACCAAAGTCCGTTTCCCGTAAAATCTCTAGCTGATTGATTTGTCCAATATTAATCATCAAATAGCTCTCATCTCAAATTTGCAGAGATTATACGCGATCTCTGATATCCTTTCTCTACCATTTACAAATATATACTGAGTCAACGTCAGGATTAATGTCACTTGCGCTGATTCAGGAATAAAGATGCGTTTACCGGAGGGACAAGTTTGATCAAGGTTAGCAAACATGATGCAATTACGTTGAAAATATCCCATGAGATGTCAAAAAGTAAACTTTCCAGCCTGGAAATGTATCTGTTCGTACCGGGAGAGATCGGACTCAATCAAGATCTGATGCCTGAGACAGACCTATATTACAATTGTCTGACCCAAAAACGCGCCTATTACAGTGATAAACATCTCCTGCCATTGATTCATAGCCGTCTTGCTCAGCGAGGCAGACTATCATCCACGCAATATCGAATTAGTTTGAGTCTGTTTGCTTACCAGTATGTGATGGCGCTCGACAATGCGGTCGGCAATCTACTTCATGATAGTGACAACGTCACTGAAACCGAGATCGATAATGTCGTTGAACTGACGTTAGACATCCTCCGCCGACTCAGGCGTACCATTCCTTATGAAGAAACGCTCAAACGGTATTACACCAATATTGATAACTATCTCTCTTGGTATACCGAACAAAAATTTCTTTCTCTGGTCGCTCATTTAACCCGGGACAGTGAGTACAAAACGATTAAAGATCGTCTGATCATTCTGGCAGAGAAGGAACAGGCACACCGAGCACTGCATCACTATAACTCGGATCAAGCCACCCAGGACATTACACGTATTAGTAATAAAATGCGTCTGTTACGTCGCCTGATTGAGCACCCTGTCATTCTGAAAGAAACATTGATCGCCTTGGGCAATAATATTCGCCGTATCGTGAAAGGTATCGCCACAGGTTTCGTAATGCTGTTTGTCACGATGATGGTTGTTTTTGCTCGTGATTACTGGGGAGAGATTACCGCTTCGTTTATTATTGCGATGTCTTTTATTTATGCGCTAAGAGAAATATTTAAAGATGATTTGAAAGATATGCTCTGGCGCTGGCTCCGTAAAGGCAAACCGAAATGGAAAAGACGTTACTACGATCCCAGTACAGGAAAGCAGATCGGTCAAAAATATGAGTGGTTGAATTACCAGACGATTAGCAACCTTCCCGATCGTATTCAACGCATCCGTAAAAAGCGGATTGTTCAACGGGAAGAGCAAGTCATTAGTTACCGCTCTGAAACGGAAATGTCAACGTCACGTTTTATGAGCGGTTACGAAGAAACTCGAGAAACCATCTATTTTGACTTTCGTGAAATTACGCGACTTTTCGATAAAGATACATACCGTGTCTACCGCTTAAACAACGGCCAAGTTAGCCGCGAAAAAATTGAAAAACGCCACCTGTTTAACCTCATTATCAAACAGGATAATCATATTGATGAGCCAATTTACTATCGCTGGAAGGTGGTACTCAACCGCAGCAAGATAGTCGCGATTGAACCAATTGAGCTGACATCTAACGAACTGGAATGAAATTAAATCATATGAAAACCGACGAATTAAGAACAGAGCCTTTAGGGCATATGCCAACCCCCGAACAATTGCGATCACAGTCTCCTGTCAGTGCTGCCGTTGGCCAGCATATTTCACAAAGTCGCCATGAAATCGAAGCCATTTTACATGGTAGAGATCATCGGCTTTTAGTCATCACCGGCCCATGCTCGATTCATGACCCGAAGGCCGCTCTGGATTACGCACAACGCTTGAATGTTCTTCGCGAGCGTTATGCGGATAATTTACTGATTGTGATGCGGACCTACTTTGAAAAACCGAGGACTGTTGTCGGTTGGAAAGGATTAATCACGGACCCGTATCTGGATGGTCGTTATGCACTCGAAGAAGGATTAAGCAAAGCTCGTGAAGTCTTACTGGCGATTAATCAACTTGGATTGCCAACTGCAACTGAATTTCTGGATATGATTACCGGTCAATACATTGCCGATCTGATCTCTTGGGGAGCCATCGGAGCCAGAACGACAGAATCTCAAATTCATCGGGAAATGGCTTCGGCACTATCCTGCCCCGTCGGTTTCAAAAATGCGACCAACGGCAATGTCAAAGTTGCAGTTGATGCAATTCGAGCTGCCAAATCGTCCCATTATTTTTACTCGCCGGATCGGCAAGGTCGAATGACCGTTTACCGAACCAGTGGCAATCCTTATGGACATGTCATTCTTCGCGGTGGTGAAAACGGGCCGAACTTTGACAGCCAGTCTGTTCAACAAGCTTGTGCTCAATTAGAATCACACCATTTGTCTCCGCGGGTTGTCATCGATTTCAGCCATGCGAACTGCCAGAAACAACATAAACGTCAGTTGACCGTTGCTGAAGATATCTGCCAGCAAATTCGTCGCGGAAGTGATCAAATTGCGGGAATTATGGCCGAGAGTTTCATCGAAGAAGGTCAGCAGCCAATTGCCTCGCTTGACCAACTGACATATGGCATGTCGATTACCGACCCATGCCTGAGCTGGGCAGATACCGAGCAGATGATCACCCAACTGAACGCTGCGATACAAGACAGAAATAACAACAAACGATAAGAACAAGGAGCTTTCCCCATGCCTTCTTTTGACATTGTGTCAGAAATTGACACCGTTGAATTAAAAAATGCTGTTGATAATGCAAACCGTGAACTATCGACTCGCTTCGACTTTCGAAATGTTGAAGCCAGTTTTGCATTGAAAGACGAAGTTGTCACCCTATCTGCTGAAGGTGATTTTCAGTTGAAACAGATGCGTGATATTTTACGAGCGAATCTGGCAAAACGTGAAGTCGACGGGAATGCGATGGCGTCTCAAACAGCCAGTCAGTCGGGTAAATACTGGCATCAGGATGTTTTATTCAAACAAGGAATCGAGACACTGCTGGCCAAAAAAATAGTCAAAAGCATTAAAGATCAGAAACTCAAAGTCCAAGCCTCAATTCAAGGAGATAAAATTCGTGTCACGGGTAAAAAACGAGACGACCTACAGAGTGTCATTGCCTTTATCCGCTCAGAAGATTTTGGTCAGCCATTTCAGTTCGACAACTTCAGAGACTAACAAACCCGATAGGGTTAGATAAACAAGTGGTTTAACTATACAGGGCTCGCGTATCACGAGCCCTGCATTCTCAACCAAACGCTGCTGCCGTTAGAACTGGCGAGGCGCAAAACCGGTCATCACCTCAAGACGCATCGCCTTGCCTAATTTAGTCGTCGGGTGAACAAGAACCAACCCTTTAACGGATTTCTTCAGCTTACCGATATCGGCTTGTTCCTCACGCGTAATTTCCCGGGAAAAAGGTAAATCCGACAATCTTTTGCGTTCTTTATTTAAATCGTATTCCTGCTTACTTTTCAATGCATTGATCTGTTTACTCAACGCGTCGATTTCATCCGTAAACTGGGTGATCATCTCATTATCCCCCCGAGATCTGGCTGCTTCCAGCTTATGTTTACATTTGTCCAATCGATTCTTCAATTGCTGGCTTTGCTCTTTTACACTCATAGGAAATAACTCTCATTTGTTAATTGCGGCGCAGTATATCACAAGCACGTGAGATTTTGATTGAGCCGATCACAGTGAATTTCAACTGTCATTCACTCTGATAAAATCCACTACCAAACTGACGTTCCCCTTTCATTTTCAGATCAGCAACGCTCTGAAAATCAGCGGTGGTTACCATGATGCAGAGGTTAAGATTTTTTTCTCTGGCTTTCGTCAGTAAACCTTGTAATTGGGGCCGACTATCAAACACCGTTCTTTCTGCATCACGGCGACATAAATCAAGTCCTTCCGCAGGGATATTTCGATGGTAAAGCACTTGCTCAGATTGCTGCATAAAACGCACGGCTTTCATCGGTAGCAATTCCACATCCGCATCACAAACCACCCACATCACTTCTCGAACTGTCAGCCCGGGCGCTGCAATATAACGCTGATAGATTTGCTCTAATACTGCCGGATCATGCGTTTCTTTGACAATCGGATCCGCCAAGAAAGACTCCCAGAAACGGCGACGGGCGTTAACATCCGGTCGTTTTGCTTTCAGATGCTCTCGCTTTTCACCACAAAACTGCGCAAGAACGCGTAAATTCTGTGCCAAAACCGCTTCAATTGACTCACGAATGTTACGCACCAACACCGGAGAAGCACCACCACTGGAAATAGCCACTTGGATTTGTCCGCGATCAATCATCGCTGGCGTAATAAAATCACAATAAGGTTGATCATCAACAACATTGACCTGTAATCCGAGTAATTTGGCATCCGCATAAATCTGGTGGTTCAAGGAAGCATGATCAGTCGTTGCCCAAACCTGAACATAATTACGAGTCAGAAAAGCACTATCATAGCGTTGCTCAATCCATTGAATCGCATCATCATGCCACAACACTTGGAGTGACTCGGAAATCGCTGGAGACAAGATAGTCACTCGAGCACCGACTCTGACCAAAGCTTCAGTTTTTCTACTTGCAACTTCTCCTCCTCCAACGACTAAAACAGCCCTTTCAGTTAAATCCATAAACAGTGGAAAATATTGCATAACATTTACAACCTCAAATTAACAACTATAACAAGACCTTCAACCCAAAAAAGTGCAACCCTGCTTGAATTATATGAAACCACGGGAATTATTGATTAAATTAACACCGAAAACTAGATTAAAGAACCAAATATAAACAAAAATGAAAAACAAAAATTCAAGAAATCATTTGATAAATATACATATACACAGTTGCACTATGATCGAACTTGATTGCACTATTTACATTTAAATAACAATTGTCCATGCTTAAATGCAGGCTCGGCTTGAGATTACATGATAATTCCTTTGATTAGAAATTAGAGAAAAACCTAATCTCTACCGATGCTTACAGACGATTGTTACTGAAAATGGAATAGCGTTCTGACAAATAGCGGTTTCAACCGCCAGAACAAATAAATACAAAATGAATTACTTGTGTCAGGAATCGCTGATGACATTTGAATGATTCATACTGGAAGGATACAAACTCATGGCAAACACACTCAAAATTCTTGCTTCAATCACTGTCGCATCAGCTGCAATGGTTGCAGCTCAGTCTGCTTCAGCAGCAGAGAGTACGCTTGACAAAGTGCTCTCAAATGGCGTTGTTACTTGTGGTGTCAGTACAGGGCTTCCCGGTTTCTCCAACCCCAATGCTAAAGGAGAATGGGAAGGTATTGATGTTGAATATTGTCGAGCATTGGCCGCAGCCGTTCTCGGTGACAAAACAAAAGTCAAATTTGTACCATTAACTGCGAAGGAGCGTTTCACTGCATTACAATCCGGTGAAATTGATGTCCTTTCTCGTAATACAACATGGACACTGCAACGCGATACAGCTTTAGGTCTCAATTTTGTTGGCGTGACTTACTATGATGGCCAAGGATTCATGGTCAAAAAGAATCTCGGAGTCAAAAGTGCCAAAGAGCTTGATGGTGCTTCCGTTTGTATTCAGTCAGGAACCACCACTGAGCTGAACCTTGCCGACTACTTCCGTAAAAATGGTATGTCTTATAAGCCGGTCGTCTTTGATACATCCGCTCAAACCGCTAAAGGTTTCGATGCTGGCCGATGTGATGTGCTGACATCAGATCAGTCTCAACTTTATGCACTCCGTGTCAACCTCAAGGATCCAAGTTCTGCCGTTGTACTTCCGGAAATTATTTCTAAAGAACCCCTGGGGCCCGTTGTCCGCCAAGATGATGACAAGTGGTTTAACGTCGCCAAATGGACACTATTTGCATTAGTCAATGCGGAAGAATATGGCATCACATCAAAAAATGCTGATGAGATGAAGAAATCAAAGGATGCCAACATTACACGTATTTTGGGCTTGGATGGACCGAAAGGCTCAGGTCTGGGTATCCGCGACGACTGGGGTTATCAAATCGTCAAACAAGTCGGAAACTATGACGAGGTATTTGAGCGCTCCGTTGGTTCAGGCTCTCCGCTTAAAATTGCCCGTGGTGTCAATGCACTATGGAATGCGGGCGGCTTCATGTATGCCCCACCAATCCGCTAATTATCATATTAAAAACGGGCGGTTCAATCCGCCCTTTGTCGGAAATGGACTTGAGGTTATTGTTGTATGAAGCCTGAAAATAACGCGGTGTCCTCAACAGGCAACACGTCTGCCACAAAAAAAGTGACACATTTATTCTATAATCCTACGTTTCGGTCAGTCGTCTTTCAGATAATTGCTATCTTGGCACTGGTCTTCTTTATTTACACGATTGTGAATAATGCCCTGACAAATCTAGAGTCTCGCGGCATTACCACTGGATTTAATTTTCTGGATCAACCGGCAGGATTCGGGATAAGTCAGTCTCTGATCGATTACAACGATACAGATACATATGGCAGGACCTTTGTTGTCGGTCTACTGAATACCTTGTATGTCTCGGTCATTGGTATTTTTCTTGCGACGGTACTCGGCTTTATTATTGGGATTGCCCGCCTGTCGTCAAACTGGCTTGTCAGCCGTTTGGCTGCAATTTATGTTGAAACCTTTCGTAATATTCCGCTGCTGTTACAGATTCTTTTCTGGTACTTCTCCGTCTTACAGGCCTTGCCCGGAAAAAGACAAAGCCTTTCTATCGGCGACGCGGTCTTTATTAACGTCAGTGGTTTATTTATTCCTAGGCCCATTTTTGCATCAGGAAGTGGTCTGGTCTTAACAGTATTTATTCTCGGAGTAATCACGACTATCTGCGTGAAGATCTGGGCCAGTAATCGCCAAAAAGTGACAGGGCAACAAACACCGACACTGAGTATTGCACTCGGACTGATTATCGGCCTGCCTGCGATTGCTTACTTCTGGATGGGAATGCCAATTTCAGCGGAATACCCTGTTCTACAACGATTTAATTTTCAGGGCGGCATCGAGATTATTCCGGAATTCGTTGCGCTACTCCTTGCTCTCAGTATCTATACGGCGGCATTTATTGCAGAAATCGTGCGCTCAGGTATCAATGCCGTCAGCCATGGTCAGACCGAAGCCGCCATGTCACTAGGTCTGCCTCGCCGGAGAACTCTCAAATTGGTTATTATCCCTCAGGCCATGCGTATTATCATTCCACCGTTAACCAGCCAGTATCTCAACTTAACGAAAAACTCTTCACTCGCTGTTGCGATCGGTTACCCGGACCTGATCAATGTGTTTGCCGGGACGACATTAAACCAGACGGGACAAGCCATTGAAGTGATTTCGATGACGATGGCGGTTTATCTAACTATCAGTCTGATTACTTCATTTTTAATGAACACGTATAACCGTAAAGTTGCTTTGGTGGAGAGATAAGATGAAAGTACATCAATTTCAACCGGATCTGCCGCCACCATCAAATACCAGCGGCCCGATCGCCTGGATGCGCAAGCATTTGTTCAGCAATGTCTTCAATTCAGTATTGACGCTCATTCTCGCTTACTTTGCATTCACCGGATTATACCATGTCATTGACTGGGCTCTGATTAAAGCCGATTGGATCGGGCAAAGCCGTGAAGCCTGTTCAAAACAAGGCGCCTGCTGGGTGTTGATTTATGTCCGCTTCAATCAGTTTATGTTTGGTTTTTATCCGGAAAGTGAATTATGGCGACCACAGATTTTCTATGCCACATTGGCCATTTTAGTTGCTCTGCTGGCTTATCCGAAGACACCGAAACGTGGCTGGCTGGCACTGTTCACGTTAACCATTTACCCACTCTTAATGGCTGGGCTGCTGTATGGTGCATGGTTTGGCTTACCCATCGTTGAAACCTATAAATGGGGCGGTCTTCTGGTCACTCTCGTGCTGGCTTTAGTCGGGATCGTTGCATCCTTACCCATTGGGGTATTACTTGCTCTCGGACGACGCTCTCATATGCCGGTCATCCGTAGCTTCTGTACCATTTATATTGAAGTATGGCGTGGTGTCCCGCTGATCACCGTTTTGTTTATGGCCTCTGTCATGCTCCCGCTATTCATGGCTGCCGGTTCAGAAAGTGACAAGTTAGTCCGAGCGCTGATTGGTGTCATGCTATTCAGTGCCGCTTATATTGCCGAAGTTATTCGCGGGGGTTTACAAGCGATTCCCAAAGGACAGTATGAAGCCGCAGACTCACTCGGGCTCAGTTATTCCAAAAAGATGGGATTAATTATTTTGCCTCAGGCACTGAAAATTACCATTCCTTCGATTGTGAATACCTTCATCGATCTATTTAAAGATACCAGTTTGGTACTCATCATCGGGATGTTTGATGTGCTTGGTATCGGTCAAGCAGCAAATACCGACCCGAATTGGCTTGGTTTTTCCACCGAAAGTTATGCATTTGTCGCGTTAGTGTTCTGGGTCTTTTGTTTTGGCATGTCGAGATATTCGATTTGGCTAGAAAACAAACTGCATACGGGTCACAAACGATAAAAATTTCAAGGAACGTATTATGACGCTACAAAATACTCAAGATAAAGAAACCGTGATCCAAATTAAGGATATGAATAAATGGTACGGTGAGTTCCATGTATTAAAGAACATTAACCTGAATGTGACCAAAGGTGAACGAATCGTTATCTGTGGTCCCTCCGGCTCCGGTAAATCGACCATGATTCGCTGCATTAACCGGCTCGAAGAACATCAGAAAGGTCAGATCATCGTCGCAGGTCATGAACTCACTGAAGATTTAAAAGATATCGAAGCCGTTCGTCGTCAGGTCGGTATGTGCTTTCAGCATTTCAATCTCTTTCCCCACTTAACGGTGCTAGAAAACTGTACACTGGCCCCCATCTGGGTGAAGAAAATGCCAAAGGAAGAAGCCGAAGCCATTGCGATGAAATATCTGGAACGCGTCAAGATCCCCAATCAGGCCAAGAAATATCCGGGCCAGTTGTCCGGGGGGCAGCAACAACGAGTGGCGATCGCCCGCTCACTGTGTATGAATCCTCATATTATGTTGTTTGACGAACCGACATCCGCTTTGGATCCGGAGATGGTCAGAGAAGTCTTGGATGTTATGGTTGAACTGGCAGAAGAAGGTATGACCATGCTGTGTGTCACTCACGAAATGGGATTTGCCAAAGAAGTGGCAGACCGAGTTATATTTATGGATGCAGGGGAAATTATTGAAGAAAATAATCCCCAAGATTTTTTTGCTAACCCCCAGTCAGATCGCACCCAAAACTTCCTCGCGCAGATTTTGCAGCATTAATGCTCAGAAAACGCATCTTTCACGAACAAGGCACGTTTGTGCCTTGTTTTCGCCAGCAAACGCTCCCAAAGTTAACACTTGTTTCTCATCAGAAAAATTGTGTTACAACTTCATCGCGGTATTGCAGTTCATTTATGACTAAGATAAGGTCATAGTATTGCATGAGGGTTGAAGATAAGAACTTTTACCCCCATATAGAGTCTTAATTAGTAATAGACAATCACTATACGAGGAAGCGTATGAACCGTCCTATGTATTCACGCACATCGACATTAGATAGTGCACTTCAAACAAACAAAGTGTTAAGAAACACCTATGCGCTATTAGGGATGACACTATTGTGGTCTGCTCTTGTTGCTGGCGTTTCCATGGCGATGAACCTTCCGGCTCCAGGGTTGATCATTATGTTGGTCGGCTTCTATGGCTTACTGTTTCTGACTGAGAAGAACCGCGATAACAGTATGGGGTTAGTTTTCACCTTCCTGTTTACAGGTTTCCTCGGTTATACGTTAGGCCCGATCCTGAACGCATATATCAGCGCCGGTCTCGGAGATGTGGTCTTAACCGCGCTTGGTGGTACAGCCCTCACTTTTATGGCTGCTTCTGCTTATGCACTGACTACAAAACGTGACCTTTCATTCCTGTCCGGAATGCTGTTAGCTGGTTTTGTGGTTCTGCTTGTCGGCTTTGTAGCAAATATCTTCCTGCAACTCCCTGCCCTGTATCTGGCAATGAGTGGGCTGTTCGTGCTGTTCTCGACCGGTGCGATTTTGCTGACCACACAACAAATTGTTCGTGGCGGAGAAACCAATTACATCTCAGCAACGATTACGCTGTATGTTTCAATCTATAACTTGTTCATCAGCCTACTGAGTATTCTGGGTGTCATGAACGACGATTAATGGTTTTGAGACCAGTGCGTTCAGAACAATAATGTTCTAACGACAGAGTATAGAAAAAGCCCGAATTCCGGGCTTTTTTCGTTTCCCACCCATTTTTTCTGTAACAATGATTGTTTCATCACAAGCACTCAGCTACTCTTACCGCGTTCTAATCAATGAGGCAATACAGCGTTTATGTTCGAATATCATGGTCAAATGATTGAAACCGACAGCGAAGGTTATTTACTTGATCACACACAATGGCAGGAAGGGATGATTCCACAGTTAGCTGAAGCAGAAGGCATTGAATTGACGGAATCGCATCTGGAAGTTATTCATTTTATCAGGGCGTTCTACGAAGAATACAATACCTCGCCTGCCATTCGTATGTTGGTCAAAGCGATGGAAAAAGCCCACGGCCCGGAAAAAGGGAATAGCAAGTATCTGTTTAAGCTGTTCCGTAAAGGACCGGCCAAGCAAGCAACCAAACTGGCTGGACTGCCAAAGCCGGCGAAATGCCTGTAATACCATCACATACTCAGGTCGGTGAATATTGGATGTACTCCCCCACATTCAAAGACTGATGTACAAAAAGGTTGAGGATGAATCATTGTGTTTCAACGCAGTGTCTTTTCCGTTGAAACACCGGTCCTCAACCACAAAATGACTCATGACTGAATTGAAAATCCCCGAAACGATTTTTCACTGTGAAAATCATTCCGCACAACCGTTTCGACGCGCGCTGCCGGTGAACCGTCATGGAGCCATTGATAGAGTAATTCCAGTTTATCGGCTTCACCACAAGCCACAACCTCCACATCACCGTTATGCAAATTTTTCGCATAACCGGTCAGCCCTAATTTTAAAGCCTGATGCGAGGCGTAATAACGAAAGCCAACACCTTGGACAACACCTTTCACCGTAAAGATTTCTCTCTTTTGTGACATATTCAGTTCCTCCTCTTTCGCATCAGAAAACTCATCAAGCAATGATAATTCGCTCATAAACGTAGTATATCCAAATTCCAATCGAATGTGAGAGATACCACGCTCACGCTAAACAATGATTCCCCATACAAAAACACCTTACCACTCAAAGCCCCAATACCTCAATTCATTGCTTTTCCCCCGCACATCACCGACAATACCGTTTTTTCAAGCTACAGAATGCATCTATGACAGCCGCTATCTACCTCGCCAAAGGGCGTGACAAATCTCTCCTTCGCCGCCATCCTTGGATTTTCTCCCGAGCAATCGAACACGTGAAAGGTGAGCCAGTTTCAGGTCAGACTGTTGATGTCTATAGTCACGACGGAAAGTGGCTGGCGAAAGCCGGCTTTTCGCCACAATCACAAATTCGGGCCCGGATTTGGAGCTTCGAACCGACCGCTATTGATACCGATTTTTTCATCCAACGTATCCGTCAGGCACAACAACTGAGAGACCCCGTCATTCAGCAAGGTCAGTTAACGGGTTATCGTCTCATTGCTGCAGAGTCTGATGGTTTACCGGGCATTACAATTGATCGATACGGAGATTATCTGGTCTGTCAGGTGTTGAGTGCAGCCGCTGAGTTCTCAAAAAATTTACTTGTTGAGGCCCTTAAAATTTGCTTCCCCGAATGTCATATTTATGAGCGTTCGGATGTTGCCGTCCGTAAAAAAGAAGGGTTACAGGAACAAGTCGGTGTGTTACACGGTGATCGGCCGACAGCACCTGTGATTATTGAAGAAAATGGCATCAAAATCAGCGTTGATATCGTCAATGGTCATAAAACTGGCTTCTATCTGGATCAACGGGACAGCCGCTTACACGCCATGAAATATGTTGAGAATAAAGAAGTCCTGAATTGTTTTTCCTATACGGGAGGTTTCGGACTCTATGCACTGAAAGGTGGCGCGAAACGTGTGATCAATGCCGATGTGTCCCAACCGGCTCTGGACACAGCGAAAACAAATGCTCAATTGAATGAGTTCGATATTTCTAAAAAACGGGCTGTCTTTCTGAACGCTGATGTTTTCAAATTATTACGCGAGTATCGCGATCAGGGCACCCAATTTGATGTCGTCATTATGGATCCGCCAAAGTTTGCCGAGTCGAAAGCACAACTAAGCGGAGCCTGTCGAGGATACAAAGACATTAACATGTTGGCAATGCAGATTCTTAAGCCCGGAGGAACATTACTCACCTACTCCTGCTCTGGTCTCATGGATCAAATGCTATTTCAAAAAATTATTGCAGATGCAGCGCTGGATGCCGGCCGGAGTGTCAAGTTTGTCGAACGTTTCAGTCAGGCTGCCGATCATCCTATCGACTCAGCCTATCCGGAAGGCTTCTATCTCAAAGGGCTCGCCTGTAGGGTTCTGTAAAAATGCAAATAAATAGAGTTTGGTGACATTGATCGCTTCCCTGAATAGAACGGTTTATTCTGTGAATCGTTGATCTTGCACCCATAAAAAAAGCTTCGGTAGCGACAGTCATCTACCGAAGCAAAAGTATCATCAAATTGTTCTGCTCTCGCTTTCGATATGAACCCCGAAAACGCTAGCCCTTAATCGATTGGGGAAAGTCTTTTCTCCAATTCTGCAATCAGCCAAGTCACGGCTAGTAAATCCGCGCTGCCACCGGGACTGAGATGTCGTTCGATCAAACGACGGTCAAACTGATTTAATGCCATTTCGATATCAGGATGAGCAATTCCCCCTGATGCAAGTAGACTGGACGCATACTGCTGAACATACAGCAATCCGCTCATTCCCCCACGGGAAAGTAAATTGGTATCCTGATTATGCGCAATCAAAACTAATAGTGTCTGCCACAATGCTTGCTCTGTTGAAAACGCTTGCGCGATAGCCGATTGATAGGCAGGCAACGCATGTATCATGACCGTCTCAAAGCCCGAAGCCGCTTCTCCTCTTGCACCGGTCACCCCATACTGTTGATAGAGTTTTTCACCTTGCGTCATCGGTGCCCGATGTTTTATTTCCCGCAGCTCATCCCAGACGAGATGTTGACAACACTGACTCACTGCTTCACTGATAGTACATGCATCCACATTCTGTTGGTTGGCTTGTAGCCAACCAACAACGCCACATATGAGCCCCATGGAAAAGATCATGCCTTTATGGGTATTGACCCCCGATGTTGCTTGAAACATTGCGACTTCAGCATCAATACCAATCAGCCGTAATTCCGCTAAAAGAGACGAGAGCGGTTGATGGTGATGCAACCAGCCCGTTCGAACGAAACCAGCCATGTATGGTGCGAGTACTTCGGCACTGCGAACAAACAACGCCAGATCCATATCGTGGTGGGCTCCTTGATTCACGGTATCAACCAGCCCCGGTTTCGGTGTTAGATGAACTTCTAGCATCATGGCATGATAAGCCAGATGACCTACAAATTTATCGAAAGATGCCTGCCCTTGAATATGACAAGGTAACACATCGACACTTTCAGCATCTGTACACTGATGTGGTCTGTCAAACAGCAAATCAATGACAGCACTCGTCTGCATGAGTCATTTCCTCTATCTTCGTCAAGAGCTCCTGAAGCGGATGCCGACGGGAGCGAGCACAGACAACAGCATCTTCCTGACAGACCAAGCACTTTCTTCGCCCTATCTGATAAGCTTTACGACTAATACTTTTACCTTGCTTATCAATTACATCTAAGTCCATCAATCGTCCGACCGGATGCGTTTTCTCGATGTGCATCATCTGTTTTTTAAGAATCGATGCACTCACGCCTTGCACTGCAAATATGCCTTCAGGCCCCGTTTTTTCATGATGAATTTGCTGTGCGATGAGTATCCACCCCCGCTCATGGCAAGCGGCTTCCAGTGCCGCTAATCCCTGAGCAAAAATATGTTCACTCATCGGGTTCAATTTGACGGGCCCCGGCATATTGATGCTAAATGAAACCAAAGGGACTCCGTAAGTTTTCAGCCATGACAATTGAGTTTTTGCTCGGCGTTCTTTACACGCAAGCAGCTCACACAAATGAACGGGTGTTCCTTCTGTTATGTGTGTCATTGAGCGATCTCCTTAATCACATCAATGACAGAACCATCTCGATACCGCACAAAGGCAATCGTTCTGTCAGTAAATTCAATTGGCTCAGGCTTACCCGTAATTAATTCAGCTCGAGCCTGTAATTCATCAATAGAGTAAACCGGAATTGAAAGTGCATTCAGTCGTTCGATCAGATCTTCACGTCTCGGGTTCACAGCAATACCATGATCAGTGACTAACACGTCAACCGATGCTCCCGGTGTCACCACATTCGTTACCCGTTCAACAACCGTCGGAATCCGTCCCCGAACCAATGGTGCAACAACAATCGTTAAATTCGCTGCGGCCGCAGTATCACAATGACCACCAGAAGCCCCACGGATCACCCCATCGGAACCGGTAATCACATTGACATTAAATTGCATGTCAATTTCTAAAGCACTGAGAATGACCACATCCAGTCGATCAACCACAGCACCTTTTGAAGAAGGGTTAGCGTATTCATTGGCTGAAATTTCATGATGGTTCGGGTTACGGGATAAAGAGTCAGCAGCGACCAAATCAAAACACTGGACATCTAATAATGTTTCAATCAAACCCTGCTCATGTAAATCAACCATTGTGGCAGTAATGCCACCGAGACCGAAAGATGCCACAATATTTTGCTTGATCATCTTATCTTTCAGGAAACGCGTCACCGCAAGAGATGCACCACCAGAGCCTGTTTGCAAAGAGAACCCCGGCTTAAAATAACCAGAGCGTTCGATAACCTCGGCCGCATGTTTCGCAATCAGTAATTCACGCGGGTTGGATGTCATTCGAGTTGCATCCCCCCCGATTTTATCCGGGTCACCAACTTCTTCGACCTGTATCACGGCATCAACACAGTCCTGACTAATTGAGGCTGGAGAGTTCGGGTAGTCAACTATTGATTCCGTCAAAATAACAACACGATCTGCATACTGCGCATCAATCTGCGCATAACCTAAAGAACCACAACGTGACTTACCTTGAACGCCATTTGCATTCCCAAACTCATCACTACAAGGGACACCGATAAATGCGAGATCGATATGAATTTCATCATTTTGGACTAAGTGAACCCGTCCGCCATGCGAGTGAATATGAACTGGTTCTTTCAGTAATCCTCGGGAGATCTCTTCAGCAAGCTCACCCCGTAATCCAGAGGTATAAATTTTACGCACAACCCCATTGCGGATATGTTCAATTAATGGCGCATGAATCGACGTCAGAGAGCTGGGAGCTAAAGTTAAGTCTTTGAACCCCATTCTGGCGATCACATTCATTACAGTATTAATAATTTTATCACCACCACGAAATGCATGATGGAAAGAAATCGTCATACCATCAGCCAAACCTAACTCTTTAATGGCCTGTTCAAGTGAACCTTTGAGCTTTCTTCCTTTTTTAAATCGTTCTTCAGCCAGATGCGGTGTGATTGCGTTGGCTCTTGTATAAGGCGTTAATGAATGGACTTCCAGTTCATCAAGCGAAATTGGATTATTTAACGTACTGACACTCATAACACACTGCCTTCTATTGTTTGATACCGGATTCAGCACGTTGCAATGTCCAGCGTGCACGTTCAATGATTGGGCTATCGACCATTTTACCGTTGAGAGACACAACCCCTAGCCCTTGCTGCTCTGCTTCTTCAGCCGCTTCAATGACGGCATGAGCATAATCGACCTCTTTCTGGGTCGGCGCATAGACATTGTGAAGTAGATCGATTTGACGTGGGTTAATCAGTGACTTGCCATCAAATCCAAGTTGTTTGATGTGTTCTGCCTCGCGAAGGAATCCAGCTTCATTGTTAGCATCCGAATAAACTGTATCAAATGCCATAATCCCCACAGCTCGTGCAGCCTGAAGAATACTACATCGGGCAAACAGGAGCTCCGTTCCTTCCGGTGAGCGGTTGGTACGCAAGTCACGAACATAATCTTCCGCTCCCAGCGCAATTCCGATCAATCGAGGGGAGCTATGTGCGATCTCGATCGCATTGTTGATCCCTTGGGCACTTTCAATTGCGGCCAACAATTTGGTACTACCGACAGCACGACCACAAGCTTTCTCAATTTGTTCAATTTGGTTCGCCATCAACGTCACATCATGCGCTGTATCCGTTTTCGGAAGACGTACGACATCCGCACCACCTCTGACTACAGCATTTAAATCGTTGATACCAAATTTGGAGTCGATCGGATTCACTCGGACAACGGTCTCGATATCCTGATATAAAGGATGTTGTAATGCACGATACACCAACATACGTGCGGTATCTTTTTCCCGTAATGAAACAGAATCTTCAAGATCGAACATAATCGCATCGGGCTTGTAGATAAACGTATTACTCAGCATTGCGGCATTCGCACCTGGTACAAATAACATGCTTCTGCGTAATTGACTCATGACAATAGACTCCAATCAATCTGTTCGACACCACAAGCACGCATCACTGCAGCCTGTACCCGAGCCTGAATCACACAATCCAAAGCCCCTTTATCTTCAATCGTTAAAATGGCATTGGTCACTTTCAGTTGCTGTAAAGCATCGAGCACAACATGTTTGATGACTTCTCCGAACTGTTGCTGAACCGTACTATCGAGATAAATAATGATACCTCCGTCATTATTGGGGGAGATTCGAACCTGAAGATCACTGGACTCCAGTGTTCCTGCAAACGCTGGTTGTTTAATTTCCATGGGGTTGGGCCTTTCTGATTTTAAATTTTTATATGAATGGCGTTCAGGCCGCGACTGATTTTAGTCGATTACACTGAACATCATCGCTCAATAGGATTTGGTAGGTCGTTTTCGGTACCAGCTTCGCAACCTGATCATAGTGTTGCTGAGATAATAACCGCCGAACTCTGGACGCTGAGACTGGCTCACCACCAATGGCCTTTCTTGGTACTTCTATAATGCCAATGCTGTTTGGCCGAGAAGCTGCAGAAGTCAACCAGTAATGCATCGACTCGTTATAATGGTTGGTGACCGGACACAATGGTTCCGTACCAACATATCGGTGGGTAATCCCTAAAGCCGGAACAATGCCGTCACGAAACAGCTGTAAATCCAATGCAGCATGACAATGATTGATTTTCTTCTGATCTTTGATGAAATAAGTCGGGAATGTTGCTCTGGAGATCATATAATCCGAACCCGGGTGGACGGTTACATTTTTCAAATGTCGTGTGCCGGCTCGAATCATGTTGAGTCGTTCAAGATAAGAAAAATCCTTACCTTCTTCGCGAACAACAAACAAATGAACCCAATCACACTCGGCACTAGCTTTTTCAACTAAATATTGATGCCCCAACGTGAATGGATTCGCATTCATAATCATGCTACCAATACGGTCGCCTGCAACTTTCATCAATTTGAGTTGTTGGCAATAGGATTGAAAACGGTTGGGGCTATTTTCCATGAGAACCATGGCATCATCGACTTGCGCAAGCTGGAAAAAACCGGACTGGCGGAATAGATTAAAGTTTTGCGGTTTGGTAAATAAAAATAAATTGTAGCGTCCTAACTCATAAGCGAAGTTAGTCAATTCAGTCATGAGTGTCAGTGATAAGCCACTGCCTCGATGTGCCTTATCAATCGCAACCGACTTTAAAACTTTTCCGGCGATGCCACCACATGCCAATATCTGCCCAGAGACATGTCTACCGATAACGAAATATTCTACATCATCATCAATGTCCAATCCGTTACGCGATAAAAAGGTCTGAATTTTACCCATTTTGTGGCGATTCGTAATTGGGACTCGAGAAAAAAACACCTCGTCTAACATGCCGTACTGCCTCTATAAATCAATTTGTCACGACATAGTTTGCGGTGTTTGTACTCATAAAATAATGATATGAATCACTTTATATGCGGGCTTAAAAACTCTTTATGAATTTAATGAACTAAACCCCGCTATCTCATTGTTTTTAATTTGTAAAATATAATAAAAACCATTAACGCCATTGACGTTTTTAACGTCACTTCATTCAATGAACTTTTTCACAATTATGGATCAATTTTTTATCTAAATTGCTAAATTGAACATCAACCTACGGAAATTGATTATGAATGAAAAAACGTTACGAATAACAAGTGACGCTCAGGGATCTCACTCATTGCTGTCACAAATAAAAATATTCGGCATACCATTCCATCTTTTTGCCCTACTCTTTCTTGTGGTTCTGACTGCACATATTACCGATACGCTTCCCAATAATATTGTTGGTGGCTTCAGCTTTATGTTTGTCGTCGGAGCAATATTTGGTGAATTCGGTAAACGTCTACCGATATTCAATAAATATATTGGTGGCGCGCCAGTAATGATTTTTCTTGTCGCAGCTTGGTTCGTCCATACCGGATTATTGACCCAAAGAGAAATTACCGCTGTCACCGATGTTATGAAAAAAACGGACTTCCTCGACCTATTCATCGCGGTACTGATCACCGGGTCGATTCTGGCAGTCAATAGAAAACTTCTGCTGCGTTCATTAGTTGGCTATATTCCAACAATTCTCGCAGCGGTGGCAGGCGCATCAATTCTTGGTATCTTAGGAGGAATCATTTTCGGCATTCCGGTGGACCGAATTATGATGCTGTATGTGCTCCCAATTATGGGCGGCGGTAATGGTGCAGGCGCAATTCCTCTGTCTGAAATTTACGAGTCAGTGACGGGGGGCTCAAAAGAACAGTATTATTCGGTTGCTATTGCGATTCTTACGATTGCCAATATTGTTGCCATTGTTGCGGCAGCGCTTCTGAATGGTTTAGGCGATAAAATGCCGTCACTAACCGGTAACGGAGAACTGATACGTAAATCGAATTTCAATGTGAGCGAAGCAACCAAAACACCCACGATTACACCTCGTGAAATAGCCATTGGCCTAATGCTTGCTGCCTGTGTTTATACATTCTCAGCCTCACTCTCCAAGCATATCCTCCCCGGGTTTGGTAATATTAAAATTCATACATTCGCTTATATGGTCATTATTGTTGCGATCATCAACGGTGCAGGTCTTTGTTCGGATGAAATCAAAGAAGGTGCAAAACGTCTTTCTTCTTTCTTCTCTAAACAGTTGCTCTGGGTTTTGATGGTTGGTGTCGGTATTGCTTACACCGATCTGGGTGAAGTGGTCAATGCATTAACATTCACCAATGTCATTATTGCGACACTCATTGTAACCGGTGCAATTTTTGGCTCGGCACTCGGAGGTTGGATGATGGGCTTTTATCCGGTTGAATCTTCAATCACGGCGGGCCTGTGTATGGCAAACCGAGGCGGTTCCGGTGACCTTGAAGTGCTGGCAGCGTCTAACCGAATGAACTTACTCTCTTACGCCCAAATCTCTTCGCGCCTTGGTGGGGGTATTGTTCTCATCATCGCCAGTGTTGTATTCGGGATATTTATGTAGTTCCCTTTTCTTAGGGGCTGTTGACCTTTCGTGATGGTTTTTGCAGCAATTTGTCGCTCATTTAGTCAAGGCAGGTCATGTGAAGTGTAGCGATCTACATGAACCATGACCTAACGCTGGATAAATGAGCGACAAATGCTGCCCAGAGGGTTCATCTGAACGTGTCTTGCTCTTTGTTACGGGTCATTTGCTTAGGATAGCTAAGCGGCATGCCCCGCGCCGCGATCAATACCCGTTCAGATTGAACAAAATTCAACCACGAAAGGTCAACAACCCCTAGGAGCGCGTCACCTGACGCGCTCTGACCAAACCGCCTTCATATATTAAATTCCCCATGCATATGACAACAATCATCACATGATAATCACCCGCCGAATCAAAAACTGCATGATATTGATTTCTCACTATTGTGATGTAGAACGCACGACTATAAGAAATACAGAATATTTAACGTCTAAAGATGGATGTTGAACCACACATGTCAATTCTATTCATCCATAGAATCGATATAATCACGGATAACAATTAGCCTTAATCTACCGTTATGCTCAAAACGATCTTTCAAGCCGCTCATACACATATATGTCAGAAGCTATCATTCCAACTCAGGGTTGCCCTTCTGCTTATCTCTGTTATTTCGATTCAATTAATATTGGTTACTGTCTTTTTTCATCTCACACTCAGTAAAAGTCTCGAACATCAGTTTAGAACCAAAGCTGTCATCCAAGCCCGAGAGATTGCGCATAATAAAGTATTGATTCACAACATCGAGCAACACAATATTGAAGCGATTCAGAATACCGTCCATGAGCTACAGGCTATCTCTGATGCTGACTTCATTGTTGTCGGTAACAAAAAAGGGATTCGGCTGGCACACCCTGATTCAGATAAAGTCGGTTTTCCCATGCAAGGGGGGGATAACGTTCGAGCGTTAAAATACGGGGAATATTATTCGTCGTTAAGGAAAGGGAGTTTAGGCTTCGCAATCCGTGGGAAATCCGCCATTATTAATCAGCACAATGAGATTATCGGTGTCATCTCCGTTGGATACTTGATGAATAGTATCAGTGACTGGATGGCATTATATTCCTATCCGCTTTTTTATGCTGTTTTTGCCCTGTTGATCTTATCCATGCTCGGTGCTTGGTTATTTACCAAACATATCAAACGACAAATGTTCGAGATGGAGCCGGAAGAAATTGCGCTCTCTCTACGCTTACACAGTTCAATCTTACAAAGTGTTTATGAAGGCATTATCGCTGTCAGTACCCAAGGTGAAATATTATCGGTCAATAACCGAGCACTCAAAACATTGGGCATCGCGCACCCACCCAAGTATTTACTCGGCAGATCCATTACTGAATTCGTCACCCCCGCTTCATTTTTTATGGGGAGTGACCCACATGGTCAGGTTGATATCAGTGACCAACAAGATGAGCTGATCACCTGCAACGGTGAAACATTGGTTGCCAATCGAGTGAATATTGGGGATCTCGAAAAACATGTCGGCTGGGTCGTGAGTTTCCGTAGACGGGATGATATCAATACCCTGACATCACAAATTTCACAAATTCGCCAGCATACGGAAAACCTTCGCGTACTCAGTCATGAGTATACCAATCGATTATCCACTATCGGAGGATTAGTACAAATTGGCGCTTATGATGAAGCCATTCAAGCCATTCAGAAAGAAACCCAAAATCAACAACAACTAATCGATTATATTACCCAAACTTTCTGCTCGCGTATTATTGCCGGACTCCTTCTGGGCAAATATAGCCGAGCAAAAGAACTCGGCTTACAGTTGGATTTTGATCCACTCTGTCAGATGAAAAAAGAACTACAATGTATGTCATCCGACGAACTGGCTGCAATTTTGGGTAATCTACTTGACAATGCCTTTGAAGCTACTTTAAAAAGCGATAGCAGTAATAAAACGATCACACTGCTTTTAACCGATGCCTCAGACGAACTCGTCATTGAGGTGGCGGACAATGGTACCGGTATCCCTGAAACAATTTCTGATTCACTTTTTACCAAAGGTGTCAGTAGCAAGGAACAGCCAGGGCATGGTATCGGTTTATATCTCGTCCATCGACTGGTCACTCAGGCCAATGGCACGATATTGATTGATCATGCTGAGCCCAAAGGTACCATTTTTTCTATTTTCATCCCTAACGTGAGTACATAATAATGGATGTATTTGATGTATTGATTGTTGAAGATGAAGTCAGTATCTCTGATTTTCACACTTACTACCTGAATCAAATGCCTAGGTTTCGTCCGGTTGGTGTTGCCCGCTCTCTGGCAGAAGCGCGGAACATGCTCCGCTTTTTAAAACCACAATTAATTATATTAGATAATTTTCTTCCCGATGGGTGTGGTCTGGATTTACTGAAAGAGATGATTTCAAGCGGAAACATGCCGGATGTAATTTTTGTCACCGCTGCCTCAGATATGGAAACCGTCCGTGAAGCAGTTCGCTGTGGGGTTTTTGACTATCTGCTCAAACCGATTGCCTATGACCGACTACAGGACTCACTTGAACGCTATTTAAAATATAACAATTCACTGAAAGCCGCAGATAACTTTAACCAAAGGCATGTCGACGAATTACTCAACTTTCAATCAAAAGCACAATACCATCAAGATAATCTCCCCAAAGGGATTGATGAACTAACACTGGATAAGATCAAGGTCATTTATCAAGAAGAGGATGTGACACACACTGCAGAGTCTCTGGGTAAACTGGTTGGCATCAGTAAGACGACCGCTCGCCGATATCTGGAATATTGCACGTCCGCCAGCTTCCTTGAAGCAATTATTCAACACGGCCGGGTTGGCAGGCCCGAAAGACTATACCGTCGGAAGTAGAACCATGGATGGGTCAGTCGAGTTACTGGCTCTTTTCATACCAATACATCTACGTGTTAACGTCTTCGCTCTCATCATGTCATGATCGATTTACTGCACGGCTAAGCACAATCATTCGTTCAGCACGTCTTTTGACTGTATAATCCGACAGCCGGCTTGAGCCATTTTCGCCAGAGCTTTCTCTTCATCGTCAGAGTTCAGGTTTACAGCACGGCAAGCATCCTGAACGACATAAGTTTTAAAACCAAGTTCAACGGCGTCAAGCGCTGTAAATAGCACACAGTAGTCTGTCGCAAGTCCGACAATGTACAACTCATCTGAATCGATTTCTTTCAAATAATCCAAAAGCCCGGTTGATTGCTGTTTTCCATTGTCAAAGAATCCACTGTAACTATCAATTTCAGGATTGCTGCCTTTATAGACAATATATTCAATATTGCTCTGCGCTAATCCGGGAATAAATTCGGAGCCCCAAGATGATTGAATACAGTGATCGGGCCATAGTATCTGCTGAATGCCATTCAGTTCTATCATCTCACCGGGAGACATATGATGTACGGACGCGAAGCTACCGTGGCCAACTGGATGCCAGTCTTGTGTGGCAACAACATGATCAAAACAAGACATTAACCGATTGATCACTGTAACCACACAATCTCCATCAGGCACAGGCAACGCACCAGATGGTGAAAAATCATTTTGAACATCGACGATCACTAACGTTTGAGTCATACCTTCCTCCTGAATACCACTATCCCTATAACATCGCACACTCAAAATCACTGTTGGTCATAAAATGGCGGGTTGTGATTGCAGTTATGATTATCAATTCAATAATGATATTCTTTTAAAGAATATCATACTGATAAATAATACTGCCCTATTGGATTTAACTAATATTGTCAATCATATTGACAATATCAATCTCTATAAATGAGAAATCTCCAGAAAATCACGATGTCAACATTTTTTCCTAATTTAAAACTATTAACCATCATATATGTCCAATTGATTCGCGATGAAAGCGTTAACATTCTTATATAACTCTGTTCCACAGTCCGAGTCTCATAAAAGAAAAACTAAGAAAATTTTCTCATATTAGAGACTAAAGCGCATGTTTTTTCTTTTTTTAGATGATTTTATTTTATTTTATATTTTATCCACTGTGCCTTTCCCCTCCTAGCGATTGACTAGCTGTATCAAGATCACGACTCCCTCTTTTGATAATTATGACGATAAGCAACTATTTACATTAAAACAAAGAGCAAATAACTTAAATTCATAGCGATGATTCAAAAGAGGAATATTTTACCGAAGTACTATTCACTCAAGAAAATTTTCCGTCACTTTTACGCTCTTTATATGCAATTCATCACTGGTCGGAGGAGCTAAAGTGTATATATCATTAATAATGATGTAATAAATATGTTTAAAAAATACATAAGAATGTTGAGTTCAGCTCCTCACCCAGTGTTCATAACTTTTCCATCTGTTCTCAGTCATATGAACCCACAGAAGGACGGAAAATACAACTTATTAGAACGAGATGTAGCAACATCACATTGGACAATGTGGCGATGATAAACAATTGAACAACTGAAGTTTGGCGGTAGGTAGATATGAATAACGTAATATGTAGCAAATACGGCATCACGCTGCGCAAGTGGAACGATGATGATATTCAGGGGTATGCGACATTGGCTTCCGATGAAGAAAATATGAAGTTTATCTCTTCCGGACAAGCAAGAACAATCGATGTCATCAGAAATGAGGTTGATCGATTCAGACAAAATCAGGAACAAAAAGGATGGGCTCGCTGGGTGGTTTCTCAAGGAACCAATGCCCCTTTTATGGGGTACGCAGGATTTGAAGAAAAACAATTTGGTATTAACTTCGGGATGCGTTACTTACCAAAATACTGGGGAACCCCCTGGACATATTTAGCAGGACATACCGCATTATGCTGGGCCTTTGATGTACTGGGATTCACATCCGTTTATACACTTACGAACATCAAACACACTCGTGCCATTCAGATGAATCTGAAATACCTCAACCTTAACCGTGAACAATGCCGAATTGTTTTCACGCCATTCGGTGAACACCTCAAGATTGACTATGACCGGGATAACTTTTTCAAGGTCAGAGACAAAAACGAAAGTACTGCTCAAAAGTTATACCAGTACATTCAGAAACAAGAAGCACGGGAAACAGTACATGCAAAATATTGAGCAATCTACGTTATGTCAGGATGTCCCCATTTCGACATTATGTGATGTAAAATTATGGCGCCACTTTTCAGTCTTGACAGCCCTATATATGCCATTCGGATCGTTATTATTGCTGTTTCGTCTGCTATTGATTAGCGTTTACGGACTGGTGTTTCCAATCTTTCCTCATACAAAAAGGAAATCGGTATATCGAGTGTTCATCCGACTGTTAGGCATACGAGTTCGCTGTAATATGACACCGGAAGCTGTGGGTCAACATACTGCCGGATGTGTCGTTGCATCCCCCCACGTCAGTATTTTTGATCATATTCCGGGGTTAGCAATGCCACACGCGACACTGATGATTGATAAAGCGGATAGCCCTCTGGGTAAATTCGTTGGCTACATCTTATTTAAAGGCTCGAATTCCAGCTATTGGCTCGTCAGAAATCAACGACAGTTAGTGCAATGTTTCAGGGAGTGGAATAAAGCACCGGAAAAACACGCACTATACATCACGCCAGAAGCCACCCTTAATAATGGGCAAGCGCTATTCCGGTTTCGCCCTGAGTTTATGATTCGAGGACAACCCGTCGTCCCGGTCGCTTTAAAAGTCAGACTTCCTTTCGGATTGTCTCCAAGTCCGATGATGTCTCCGGGGTATGTCCGCTTCATGACGATTCTCATGATGCCCTATATCCATTTTGAAGTGACCTATCTGGATAAACTTCACTACTCTCGGGAGCAGGCTCCGCAAGAATTTGCCGACGCTATCCAACAGGCTGTAGCCAGTTATCTGAAGATACCGGCAACCCACTGGACCAAAGATGATAAATATAGTTACAAAGAGCAGTTAAAGCAGTTATGAATGTCATCTTTGATTTTGATAATACGTTACTGCCGGAAGAGAGTACGGTAGAAATCTTGAAAATCGCATTGAGTCATAAAAAAGGCGGTGATGAAACAATCCGGTATCTGGCAGAAATTGCACCGCGGGCATTTGCCGGACGTGCAACTTGGCAAGAAAAACTGTTCATGCTTAGAACCGCGATGTTTGTCACTAAGCAAACCGTTGATCAGTATGTGTCAAGCCGGATAGATGCTTTAGACCCCGTGTTAAAAGAAATATTTCGTTCGTTAACCGACAAAGGTATCAAGCTCCATGTTATCTCTGGCGGTTATACGGAGTGGATTGCCCCGTTATTAGATGCATGGGGCATTCAATATGATCAACTCACTGCGAATCGTTTTATCTGGCTGGGAAATCGAGTGCTCAGTATACGACCTTCCCCACTACTTTCCTCAAAGGGGAAAGTACAGGTCATCGAGCGATGGAAAAGTCAGAATAAAACGACGGGTAAGTTTATCATTGTTGGTGACGGCTCAGCCGATCAAGATACATTACGCTATCACGCCAGTGATGCCTTTGTATCAGCGGAATATTTCCAAAACAATCAGCTCCCTTCGATGGAACAGATGAGACGGGCTTCAACGCCGGCAGAGGTGGGGCAGCATATTGACCATTTCTTAACACAGCTCTGCTCTAGTTAAAATCTACATTTCATCTTGTAAATATATGCAGTGGGCCAACGGCTCACTGCATATGACTCATGGAAGAAAACCTTCGCCGAGCGCTGATGATCAGTGATGGCGAACTCAATTTCCTCTGGGAAAGACCGATTACTTTGGCATTCGCATCACTGGCAGTCTTATTGCTGATAAGTCCACTCATCAGTACCATGCTCCGTCATCTGAAAACACAAAAAACCTCATTACATCACTCTTGAATTTGATATACGGCCCAGCATCAGCTGGGCTTTTTAATCCATGCCGAATTTACTTTTTTTTAACAATTTCATTCTCTTCCATCGAACCACACATCACTTCCTGCTATGATGATAAAAAAGCTCGTTATAGGGAAACCTACATGCATACAGAATTATTGGAAATTAAACAATTTTTTGCCCAATACCCACCATTCAACGAGTTTGAAGATACAGTCCTTGAAGAGATCATCCAACAGATAGAGATCACCTATTTTCGAAAAGGAACGCCGATCATTCAAAACGGCGGTGCGATTCAGGAGTTGTTCATGATCCGGAGTGGCGCTGTCGAAGTTTATCGGCGCAAAGGTGAACTCTACAATCGTCTCTCACAAGGCGATCTATTTGGTCAAATGGGATTACTGACCAACAACAAAGTCGTTTTCCCTGTCACAGCGATTGAAGATACATTGGTCTATCGAATTCCAGAATCACTGTTCCAGTCTCTATACGATAACTACGAAATCTTTGCCGACTTTGTTGAGGTCAATGATAAAACCAGGCTGCGTCATGCGGTTTCCAGTACTGTAGAAACCAATGACCTGTCCACCGCCAAAGTGAAGAGTCTGCTGACAGGGGAAGCGATTTGGATTCCACCGGAGACGTCGATCCATGAAACAGCGCAAAAAATGGCCGAAGAAAATGTCTCTGCCCTGCTGATATTGAACACCGACCCCACCACAACAGATTGCCATGATGACAAACCTCAATTAGGTATCATTACAGATAGAGATCTTTGTAGTCGAGTACTGGCAAATGCCATTTCTCCACAGCGTCCGATTCATGAAGTGATGACAACCGAGCTGTTAACACTCGATCATAATGCTTATGTTTATGAAGCCATGATGGTGATGTTGCGTCATCAAATTCATCATCTACCCATTTTGAAAGAGAACAAACCGTTAGGCATTCTCGAAACCACCGATTTGGTTCGTTATCAGTCACAAAACTCACTGCTATTAGTCAGTAGCATATTCCATCAAAACAGTGTCGATGATTTGGTGACAATTGCCGAGCAGGTGAAAGAGAGTTTTGTTCGTCTGGTCAATGAAGATGCAAATGCCCATATGATTGGCACAGCGATGTCTGTGATTGGTAGAAGCTTTAAACAACGCATTATTGAGCTGGCGGAAATGGAATATGGTCCACCACCGATCCCCTACTGTTTTCTGGCACTGGGTTCAATGGGAAGAGATGAACAACTGGTGGTCACAGATCAGGATAACGCGATTATTCTCGACAACCGTTATGATGCCAACAAACATGATGCCTATTTCAGTAAACTCTCTCAGTTTGTTTGTGACGCACTCGCTCTCTGCGGTTATAGCTATTGTACCGGTGGGATTATGGCAACGAATCCGATTTGGCGAATGACCCGTCAGGAATGGGAAGTTTGCTTCTCCGATTGGATTGATGATCCGAATCCTAAAGCGCTACTGAATGCATCGATTTTTTTCGATCTGGATGGTGTCTATGGTCAAACTCGCTGGGCAGAACAACTCAACCGGTTTATTGTCAGACGCGCCCAAAGAAGCCCACGCTTCCTCGCTTGTCTCGCCCGAAATGCCTTGAACCGTACGCCACCACTGGGATTTTTCAAAAATTTTGTGATGGAAAAAGATGGTCGCCACAACAACTCCATCAATCTAAAACGACGGGGAACGGCACCGCTAGCCGATGTCATTCGGGTTCATGCCCTTGCCATTGGCTCACATGCGAAAAATTCATTTGAGCGATTAGATGATATTATCGAATCGGGGCTACTCCCAAAAGGCGGTGGTGAAAACCTCAGAGATGCGCTTGAATTTATTTCCATGGTGCGAATCCGTCATCAGGCCTATGATGTTGAGAACCGCATTGAGCCGGACAACAATATCGAGCCGGAAAACCTCTCAGACTTTGAACGACGTAACCTGAAAGATGCATTTCAAATTTTGAGCAATGCGCAAAACTTTTTGAAATATCGTTATAAAGCTAACAGTTCACCACGTGCATCATAAAATGCTAAAAAAACTATTGAAAGCCCCCAGCATTGACTGGCAAAAAAAGTATCAACTCAAACAGAAGCGGGTCACGCACCCGTCTCTCAACTATTTTTATCAACAATTACTACCGAATGCAGATACCCCGATTGAGGAAATCGAGTTTCTGGCTCTTGATTTTGAAACCACAGGGCTGAATCCGGCTAAAGATGAAATCGTAACGATTGGCGCGGTACCTTTTACGCTGGATCGAATCCAACTGAGTCAGTGCAAACATTGGCTGGTGAAACCTCGTCGTCCCTTGAAGGAATCATCCATCATTGTTCATGGCATCACGCATACGGATATTATGGACGCTCCTGATTTAAATGAGTTCCTCGATGATATTCTCCATCTTATGGCGGGGAAAATAATCGTCGTGCATTACTATCCGATAGAACGCCAGTTTCTCGATCAGGCACTTAAAAAAAGAATTAAAGAAGGCATCGAGTTTCCGGTTGTTGATACCATGAATATTGAAGAAAGGATTTTGGCACAGCAATCCGGTGGTATTTTCAATCTCATGAACGGTTTTAAGAAAAAACCGTCAGTACGCTTAGGAAATACCAGAGAGCGCTACGGGCTACCGCTCTATCCACTCCATGATGCACTGCTTGATGCACTCGCAACGGCAGAACTGCTTCAGGCACAGATCGCCCATCACTATGATCGCACTCGCCCAGTCAGTGATTTTTGGATATAAGTCCGCCTCAAACCGCAGAGCATTCACTGAAATATACCGCCTCACAACATGGATCTGACAGTTGTCCAGATCGAAAAAAGCCGACATACGTCGGCTTTTTTCTGTTCAATCAAACCAATCAATCAATTAATCTAATCGTTCGGTTTTCATTCCCATAACCAGACTGACACACATCATCAGCAGGATAAATGTAAATGGCAGCGCTGTCGAAATAGCACCCGCTTGCAATGCCTGAACCGCTTCTGTGCCACCAATCCATAACAATGCAATGGCAATAGCCCCTTCAATCGAAGCCCAGAAAATTCTCTGAGGCACAGGAGCATCAACCTTACCACCAGCGGTAATACTATCGATAACCAATGAACCGGAGTCAGAAGAGGTAATAAAAAATACCAAAACTAATACAACGCCAATTAAAGAAAGTATTTTACCGTAAGGCAAGACATCAAACATCTGGAACATCGCCAGTGAAACTTCTGTAATCCCTTTATGGCCCAATTCACCAACTTGATGAACCACTTGATCAATCGCCATACCACCGAATACAGACATCCAAACCACTGTCACAAGTGTCGGAACAAAAAGTACCGCTGTAATAAATTCTCTCACAGTACGGCCTTTTGAAACCCGGGCAATAAACATACCGACAAATGGTGACCAAGAGATCCACCAAGCCCAGTAGAATACAGTCCAGCCTTGGAACCATGCTACATCTTCACGGCCATGCGGATTACTCAAAGGAATAATATTTTCAATATAGGCAAGTAACGTGGTTTTAATCGAGTCAAACGTAACAGCATAGCCAATCAAACCTACAGCGATCAACAGTAAGAAAGCGATGATCATGTTGATATTCGAAATGACTTTGACACCACCATCAATACCACGAACCACTGAAACAACAGCTAACATGGTAACGACAATAATGACAATCATCTGCAACCCTATACCAGCTTCAATGCCGAAGACATGATGGATACCACTTGCTGCTTGTTGTGCACCAAGTCCCAATGATGTTGCCAATCCAAATAACGTGGCAACCACGGCAAGGATATCAACCAAATGTCCGGGCCATCCCCAAGCTCGATCCCCGAGTATCGGATAAAAGATTGAGCGGATTGATAATGGCAACCCTTTGTTATAGCAGAAGAATGCAAGAGAAAGGGCAACAACCCCATAAATAGCCCACGGATGCAATCCCCAGTGGAACATCGTCGCACCCAGAGCAAGCTTCGCAGCCTCCGGTGAATATGCTGCAACATTTAACGGCGTTTTATACCACCCTGTATAGTACGCCACTGGTTCAGCAACACTCCAGAACATCAAGCCTATCCCCATACCGGCAGCAAATAACATCGCCAGCCAAGAGATATAAGAGTAATCGGCCGTTGCCGATTTTCCACCCAAACGAATTTTGCCGAATGGTGAAACTACAAGAATCAAACAGAAAACCACAAAAATATTACCAGACCAAATAAACAGCCAGTCAAAATTACCGATGATTTTCCATTTGATACCGTCTAAAACAGATTTTGCAGTTTCAGGATCAGCAACGAGTGTTGCAACCAGGAACAACAGGATCAGCCCCGCGCTAATACCAAATACAGGGTTATGGACATCAAAACCCCATTTCTGCACATTATCCTGCCCGACAGTGTAATCGGTACTGTCGATACTATACTTATCAATACCTTTGGTCATAATTCCCCTCTTTATGATTTAGCCTTCAAATTATTATTACCTATCCTTAGAAAAATCAGCTAAAAATCATCTGAATACACCATAAACAAATACGTAATGGTCATAGAATAATTTATCTTAAAAAAATCAATAACGCCATAAAATGGTTAAAATATAGACTAAAAAATAGATAATACAGGATTTTATGGTCAAAATTAAAACACATTTGGCGTGCTTCACTGACAAAATTGTTTTGTACACTAATATTTTATGTAGATTACAATATCGTAAAAAATCTTATGCTACAGTTTCGTAAACGACTGCATTGCAACAAAATGGCATTCATGTCATTCTTTACTTGGAAACTCAGTAAGATACTTTTCAGTCACCTTCTTTTCTGAAGAAAAAATTGCAAAGAAAGCGATGACACCAATACTTTTCTTCTGTGAACAAGTAAAATAGTGTCCGCGTTATTTATATTAGTAATCACTCAAAGTCTGGGTATTGATTTTGGAAAAACATGAAGAAGTACTGGTTGCTATACGCCAGATCATCCGAGCTATTGACCTTCATTCAAAGAAATTAAGTAAAATTGCAGGACTCACGGGACCGCAACTGATACTGATGCGCTCTATCGAACAGTTAGGTGAAGTCACGATACGTGAACTTTCTCGTAATACGAATATGAGTCAGGCGACAGCTACGACCATTCTTGATCGTCTGGAAAGAAATGGTTATGTACGCCGCGTTCGTAGCGTAACAGACAAGAGAAAAGTTCACGCTCATCTGACGGAATTCGGTCAGGAGCTGTTACATAAAGCACCGCAACCTTTGCAGGATAATTTTGTGTCTCAATTTCAGCAATTGGAAGAGTGGGAACAAACGTTATTGCTATCTTCGATTCAGCGTCTTTCAGCAATGATGAAAGCAGATAATATCGATGTGGCGCCGATGTTAGAAATCGGTAGTATTTTGAATCACGAGTAACAAATCAGCGGTAGAACCTTAGCTAATTTTCCCAAAAGATCCAGCGTAATGACATCACGACTGGATCTTTTTAGTATGTATCAAGTTTAGGCGCGTTTATAAAGTACCTTATTCCCCGCCAGTTGCACTTTCTCAACAAAATTGTCTTCTAAAAGTTTTTTCAGTGCCCCTGTTGCCCAGCTAGCCGCTTTTGTTTCTTCCTGACCCGCTTCTAGCCCTATGCTTTTCGGGTTAATCCCATCAGCATGTTGAGTCACAATATTCAACACTTGAGCCTGCTTCGGGGTGAGATTTTCGTTGACGATTTTCGCTACCTTTGGCTGACTCGCAGAAACGGGGGTCTGCGTCTTAGTGTCAGACTGTTTTAAAGTCGGTTTTACAGCAAAGGCTTTCATGCGCTTTTGCAGTTTATTCTGCACATTACGCTTGTGAGCAAGTCTCATCGAATATTCTCCATTACAACTGCCGAGACAGTATTCATTAAACAAAGTGCGGTTTATATCAAAATTCTCTCTTAATTTATAGCCAGCAGAAATGATTTGGCATGAAAAGTCCACTTTTAGGCCGAAAATGATTAAAAACCGAGCAAATCAGCATTTATAGACCAACAATGGGATAAACGCACTGTATCTTCTGAATGCTTAACGATACTATGTTCAGATAGTTTCAAATGTCAGATCCCAAGTCGTTATTTCTTCTGGATAATCACCGATTGAAGAAAGAACATCGATCCAAATGATTGTGGAACAGATATGCAGACGGTTCATCTTTCAAATTTTGAATTTGATTTTCAGCAGCGATCTGTACGTTTAACGATAATTGCGTATGCCACGGTCGCCCTGCTTATCATCATGACGGCAAACACACTCTCTCTGGCTTTGGTTTATACTGCATTATTCTTCGGAGTCGCAGTGCTACTTTATTGGCTGCTCCGCAAAAGTCAGGTGCGCTATACGCTGACCGCAACCCATTTCCAACAACATACGTTTCGCGGCGGTTGGGTTATCAAATGGAATAATATCCAAGAGATTAACCAATGCACCTACAACATTGATGGCTGGCATCAACCGCTACCATGGGTCGGTATCCGCTTGAAGTCCTACTCACCTTATCTAAACAGTATTTGCCCACGTATTATCAGTGAGATATTACTGTCTCAACGTGGATTGCTCTATCTGGGCATGAAACAACATCATATCCAACTCTCTGAGTTTGAAGACATTGTTTTGGATCCGAGTTTATATAGATCAGTAGACGGACAGCTATATTCCGGTTTACTGGCGATGCTGGCAAACCGAATGAGCTACCAAAGAAATTATCATGGGTATGATATATTCATCCCCATGAGTGATTTGGGCATTCAAGGAGATGAACTGATTGGAATGGCCCGGCGCTATATTGCAGCAGCAGAGCCGGAGCTATCTCATCAATAGAGAGGCATTTCATCAGCAACAAAAGGATTTGAAGCACGTTCATGACCAAATGTTGATTGTGGGCCATGCCCGGGAATAAACGTAACATCATTGCCCAATGGCCAAAGCTTAGTTTTGATCGAACGAATTAACGTCTCGAAGTCGCCTTGAGGAAAGTCTGTTCTTCCGATACTTCCCTGAAACAAAACATCACCGACAAAAGCAACCTTCGCTGACTCACTGAACAAACAAACATGACCCGGTGTATGACCCGGTGTGTGATAAACCTGAAGCACTTGCTGACCAAAAGAGACCGAATCCCCCTCATTCAACCACTGATCGGGGTCAAATGATATCGTCCGGGGAAAACCAAACATCTGACTTTGATTTTCCAGCTCTTGTAGCCAAAACCGATCAGCCTGATGAGGGCCAATAATATCGACAGCACCAAGCGATTGTTGCAACCCCTGCGTACCACCAACATGATCGAGATGTCCATGCGTTAAAACGATATGTACAATTTGTACGCCTATCTCCTGAATCACTTCTGTAAGATGATTTTCATCACCACCGGGATCAATCACGATGCCCTTCATGGTTTCATCACACCAAACAATTGAACAATTCTGAGCAAAAGCCGTTACGGGGACTATTCGATATTGCAGAGACATATTTTTCCTTATAAAACCCAATTTCAGTGAACTATGACACTCAAAGATAAGTTTGACAAGGATCGGCTACGGGGCAAATCATACATGCAAAATGCCTCCGGCACTCACGCCAGTCTGAGAATTACTCTTTCCTGTCGTAATGAACGCAGAGGCAATATTATTTCCACGATATTGAATAACGTTAAAACATGTAAACATTAATGAGGCGATGGAATGGACAATCAGTGAAATGCCCTCACTTACAATGAGAGTTTATGCTTACCATAACTGACTTTTGCTTTCAGATAGTCGGTATTACCAGCTTTAATATGGGCTGCCGTATGGACAATCTCGACAATTTCAATGCCGTGTGTTTTCAAATCATTCACTTTCTTGGGGTTGTTCGTGACTAAGCGAATTTTTGTGATATTCAGTGCTTTCAGCATTTGCGCAGCTTCAGAAAATTCTCTGAGATCGTCATCAAAACCAAGCTCTCGGTTTGCCTCGTAAGTATTCAATCCCTGATTTTGAAGTCGATACGCATCAATTTTATTATACAAACCAATCCCTCGCCCTTCTTGACGAAGATAAAGGATGATTCCACCCAATTCTCCCATTTTAGTAATCGTTTCTTCTAGTTGTTCACCACAGTCACATCTTGATGAGTGGAACACATCACCGGTCAGACACTCTGAATGCATTCTCACTAAAGGAATTTCTTGATTTAAGTCTGCAGATTTAAAAATCAAAGCAATGTGTTCTTTCTCTGTATTCAAACCGTTAAAAGAGAGGATCTCAGCATCAATATCACTTTTTGCTCCAACTTTTAAATCCACTCTGGCTCGGACATCCGCCATATCAGTACTCTCTTACTCAGATATTTTTATATCGATAACAATCAAAACATTTTGCATTTACGTCACCATCGCGAATTCGAGGTGACGTTATAATATTACAAATAGAAAATACCACTAGATGCCCAAGAGAAAAAGAGATTATTCTATATTGCAGCGCAATCCTTGCAGATCATACGCATCAAATGCCATCGACTCACCAGATAAACAGCACCATATATTTCATCACTGAAAATTTTCAACATAAAAAAACCGGTAATCAGTTGATTCACCGGGTTTTTTGTATGCATGAGCCGCTACCTGTTAATGCGTCTGTGATTTTTTCCACATGATAAGCTCGATCCAGACTCTTTCAATCTGCTTCAGCTCTTCATCAGTTAAAAGTGACAATGTTGAAGACGTATTTGGAAATGCATACGCGTGCTGTGACATAATCCGCTGGTAGAAGTCTTTCTTCAACTGAGTTACTTGAGAATCCACTGCATCTATCCATTATCGGTAACAAGTAGAAAAATTTTATCATTTTCTCATTTATTGTCCTATGAATATTTAATTATTGGAATAACAGTCACATTTAATGTCACTTTTTTTTGCTACGAACTACTGAGCAACTTATTCATTTCATTATTAATTACACTGTCAACCCCCAGATAAGAGCAATAACAAGCGGCCGATAGGATAAGAAAACCGGGCTATTTCCCTAATGAAGTGTGTGTTTCTACAGAGCCAATAGTTGTAACAAAAGAGAGACTGAACAGACATAAAAAATCCGGTATCTATTATTTGATACCGGATTTCGAAGCCTTTTGCGGATCATTCAACTGCTCTGTAAATTTTTTAACTAATCAGCATTAAGCTCGCTGGCCGATGTTTTTCAGGCTGGAGAAAAAATAATTAATTAGCGCCCCAACCACGCGGCACCACGGATTCCGCTACTATCCCCGAATGCTGCCTTCTTGAAGCATAAATCCGCAACATCCGTAAACAAATACGGTATCGTTGCCTGAGGTAAATCCCGGTACAGTGCATCAACATTCGACAATCCACCGCCCAGTACAATCACATCCGGATCGAGGATATTAATCAGCGCGGCAAAACTTCTGCCCATCTGATCAATCATCTGTTGATAACATTCAGTCGCCAATGAATCACCCTGCTGCATCAGTGCGATGATGTCCGGTGCAGCAAGTGTCTTGTCAGTTTTAATGGTGTAACTCTTTTCCAGCCCAGTGCCGGAAATAAACTGTTCAACACAGTTGTCCCGTCCACAATAACAAGGCCGCACCGGACCATCTTTGGCCGGTAAATATCCGGGCAACGGATTATGGCCCCACTCACCACCGATTGCGTTCCGGCCGCCCCAGACCTGTTTATTCAGAATCAGGCCGCCGCCACAACCAGTCCCTAAAATTGCACCAAAGACAACGGCTCCATCTTTTCCGGCCCCATCCACTGCCTCAGACAAGGCAAAACAGTTGGCATCATTGGCAATATGGATGGTTTTCCCGCTGGCGCGGGCTAAATCAGCCTGTAAATCATGCCCATTTAAAAACGTACAATTGGCATTTTTAATCAGCCCGGTCGCAGGACTGACAGCCCCCGGAAGCCCAATACCAACCTGACATGATTCGCCGACCTGTGCTTCCGCATGTGTGATCAACCCCACCACCGTTTCAACAAACTCGTTGTAAGTCTGCGGCGTGGGTATTCTCTGTTTGAACTGCGTATGACCGGCATGGTCAAGCACACACACTTCGGTTTTTGTTCCACCGATATCAAATCCTATTAACATAAATCCCCTGCTTATTCTGGTTTTTTCGGAAGCAGATAATTCTTCTCAGTTTCCATCCAAGTGTCGATCGAATCGCGAAACAGAGTAATGTAGCGACAATAAAGAAAATCAACTGCCATCAGTAAAGGTAACTGCGCCGAAATCATACCTGTTGATTCTTCTCCGTGGAGTGATGATGTCAGTAAAACATAATCCGCCAGCACCGCCATCCGTGATTTTTTATCCGACGTCATACAAACCAATGTGACCCCACGCTCTTTCAGGGTATGAAGATATTTCACCAGCCGCTCATTCCGCCCGTTCAGTGAGATCACCAGCAACAAATCTCCGGCCTGTAACAACGGACCGTACATATCCATTGAATCGACGTCAGCAATAATATCAACGAATTTTCCAAGCCGCCGGAAACGCAACTTCAAATCCTGCGCCACCAGTGTACTGAACCCAGCACCAAAGACATGAAACCCCGGCCGAGAATGAATATCCTGACTCAGCTTTTCCGCTGTGTTTCCGTCAAGCAGCTCATACACCCGGTGAATGATATTGACGTATTCATGGTGCAACGCACTATGTTGCTCGTCCGCTGTAAACGGTGTTTTCTCATTCAACTGCTGCTGATAACGGTAGTAAAATTCCTTGAAAGAGGAGAATCCCAGCTTTTTGGTAAACCGGGTCAGCGAAGAAGCGGATACATCGATCTGCTTTGCCAGTTGGTCAATCTTATCCGGCACGGGATTGGCCAGCAGATAGTCCGCAATCTGGTGCTCTTTGCGGGTAAACTTAACCCGTGCATAAGCGATGGTCATTTGCAAATCGTTATTCATGCTCTTCTTTCGAACCCTTTTCCTTCCAAGCCTTTTCCCTTCTGAACCTTTTTCTTCTAAACCATGGCAGTCGATAACGCTGTTTTCGGCTCTCTTCCTAAGTAAAGAGAGCCGCCACTATCATAACCCGTCGGATTCGTCGGATCTCAACTGACAGACGAAAATTTGAAGGTTTTCACCTGTTTCGGTGCAAACGCCCCCAACCGGACCCGCCCCGCCTCAATCGCTAATTCTCTGCACACCACTTCACTGAGATTGACTTCAAACGCTTGTACTACATCGGCCGGAAGCTGAATTTCTCCGGCCTGCGCCAATGAATGAGAAGACGGATTAAACAACCGGATCACCACACCATCGCCACCGGATTCTACTTCGGCCCGTTTCACGGCGCTGCAAACCAGTCCCGGCGCATTGATATGAAGCAGACTCATCAAAGCAGGCAACGGCTTATCCAGCGGATTCACCCCGAAGTACTTCATCGTATTGGTAAAGCGATTGAGCTCCTGCTGCTGATAGCTCAACGCAGGCACTGCGAATTGTTGCCACTGCTGCATGATCTCTGCCGGATGAAACGAGCCACTCAGCATCATCCCAGCGCGGAATGACAAAGGCTGTAACAGTTGGCTGTCCGGCGTCGGAATGTATTTGAACTGTTGACCCGAAGCAATACCGGGACGGCGTTGCAGATCGGGTTTACCCAGCCAGCCGACTGAGCGGAACAGCGTTAGTGCCAATTCACCACTCTCGCCGGATAGACTTCCGGCAGATTTGTTCTGCGGCTGAATCACCTCGTATTCTTTCATCCCACAACTCAGCAGTGTCAGTGTTTTTTCTGCGTTGCTCAGAGAAACATGATGCAGCAGCGGATAAATACAGGACGGTTCTTCCTTCCAGCCTTTGTCGCGCCAGTCATGGATTCTCGGATGTAAGTGAGGACGGCTGACGGTACCGAATGGGGTATCCGCCACACTGCCGGTGGTCATCACGTCAGTACTGAATACCAGTTGCATCCGGTGATCACACGCCTGATTGTCAATCTCCATCCGGAGATCCAGCGGCTGGTCATCTGCCAGCATCAGTTCAAGCCGGTACGGCAGTGCCGCGGATGTTTTGTGTTGCTGCCGTTCTGTCAGATCGGCCGGCAGTTGCCACACGCCTTTAAAAATCAAAGTCTGGCTGAGCGGTGTACAGCGAACCTGAACATCCGCTTCACAGAAGTCCAGCCGGAGAGTCCAGTCCTGTACCGGGGGAGAATAATCATAATTATCCCCATCATCGCCCATATCTCTGATGAAGAGGAAATCCGGCCAGTATGTTCCGGTCTGATGATCATCCAGCGCCAGACGACCATCAACACAGCGAATCGTCCACTGACTATTGCGGATTTCCGGCTGTGATGGGTGCTTTGTTTCCTGTGGGGCGTTCCCCTGTGGTGGCTGATGTTCTTCCGTAACATGCAAACAACGTAAGCCCAACGCCGGGAGAGCTAGCCTCAGCTCGATCTGATGCTGATAATAATACAGTGATTGATCATGTTCACTTTCACTGCGCCGGATAGACCCCCGGTAACAACGTTCCGAGCTTAAAATGGTGTAATCAACGGATTCCCCGGCTTCATCGCATAACCTAAAGAATGGTTGTTCCGTATCAATACCAGCAACAACGCGCTCACAGCGGGAATATGGCAGCGTATTATAAAACACCACACTATCCGGAGTATCTTCAGAAACCACAGATTCGGACAGTTTACGCAGCAGAAAATCGACCCCCGCAGCCGACATCTGATCAGCATGCACCAGACGTTGCAAAATTTGTTGATTGGTCCGGTCACTGTTACAGCCACCGGCACTGTCGTGCGCATGACAGCGCAACAATTGCTTCCAGATATTGTTGACCAGCGACGGTTTATAATGAATCCCCAGAAAATCGGCCAATACCATCAGCGGCTCAAGTACGTTCGTCAGCCGGGTTTCAACCTGATCATTGAGCTGCTTATGATCATAGCGGGTGGCATAGATGGAACGGTGAATTTTCGAGAACTGCGCATCGATCATTTCTCCTGCCACCACAAACGGTTCATGCACCTGCGCCTGAATGCCGTCGAACAAAGCCTCGTAGCTGCTTTCAACAAAGTGATGTCCGGTACGGGAGTGTTGATTGTAATGCTCAATACGGGATTTCAGGCCTGCATCGACTTTGATCTGATCGGCACCAAAAGGAAACGGCACATGACGGCTGCGGCTGTCCTGCGACACCATCGACACAATTTCGTCCGGGTCCATCCCGGCAATCTGCGGCTCCGCCAGATAGTAGCCGTTGCGGATCTGATAACAACTGACTTCACTGCCATCTTCACTGCGCCAGTTAAACTCACGCCACGGGCAGGTATCACGGGATAATCCCCGCCAGAATACACTGTGCCGAATGCCAAATCCGGCATAAATTTTCGGCATATCGATACTCTGACCAAATGCATCGGGTGCGTACCCCATCATCCAGCATTTTCCCAGCGATTGTGCCGCTTGAATCCCCAGTAACAAATTCCGGACAATCGATTCACCGCTGACGATGAGCTGATCACACTGGGTGTACCACGGGCCGGTTTTCAAGTGGTCGCTTTTCACCAGTCGCTGCAACCTTTCCCGGTTTTCCGGCGCCAGTTCGAGATAGTCCTCAACGATACTCATCTGACCGTCAAGAATATATTGATTCAGTTGCCCTGATTCGAGCGCCTGAAACAGATCGTCCATGTGATAGACCAGCTGTACCGAGGATTCGGGATGGGTAAAATACCATTCAAAATCCCAGTGCGTGTGAGGAATCACATGAACCGTTTTTTCACTCATATCCGGCCTCCGATCGCATCCTCAATCGCCGCAACTATGCTCACAGTATCACCATGATTCAATACTTCGCGGAATGTCGGTTTCATATTCGCGCGGGAAATCGCGATCAGCGGTGCCATCGCCGTCTCATCCCCTTTCGCTGGGATGGCAAACGCCACGGCGGTTTTCACCGGACGCTCGTCCATCGTTTCCCACGGGATTTCATTGGCAAAATGAACCACCCAAATCCCGGCATGTTTGACCTGCTTACTTTTCGCATGCGGTGTGGCTATCTGATCTTTAAAACCAGTCGTGTCCTGTGTTTCCCGCGCCACCAGCGCGGAGAAAAATGCATCCACATCCCCCACATATCCGGCCTGATGCATCTGCTGCGCAATAAAGCGCAGCGCCTGATCGCGGGTAGTTGAATCCGGATCGCGAATCACGTGATCTACCTGAAATGAAGGGCGGGCTTTCCCGGATGATTTATTCAGCCATTTACTAAACATATGATTACCTTATTTAATTCTGTCGTTGTCACTTCTGCCGTAAGGGTGAGTCGTAGCAACTGTTATTCCGCCGTAGGTGCTTCTGTTCTGTCGCAGGTGCTGTTATTCAGCCATAGGTGATTCAGCCGTGGGCACTTTCGGACGCCAGACGCCGATAATCACTGCCGTCAGCAAAATACCTGCACCAGTACAGAGTAACCATGACACCACCGGGATCGGTTGTTCGATATACCCGATGACAGTGCCTAACGGTGAGCCCAGACCACCAAAATTCTTGATTCCCCACAAGCCAACCAGTCCACCGGCCAGCGCCGAGCCACATACACTGGCAACAATCACCTGCAACGGATGTGCTGCAGCAAACGGAATCGCCCCTTCAGACACCCCGACCAACCCCATCGCACACGCTGCATTGGCGGTATTTTTCTCTTCTGCATTGAATTTTTTCTTAAACAAACGCGATGCGACAAATACGCCCAGCGGTGCGATGGAAATCGCGGCCTGTACCGCAGTAAACGGCAGCAGATTCGCGCCTTCCACACCATATTGCCCGAGCGTATCAACAAACACAGCGGTGCTGAAAACATATGCGGTTTTATTAATCGGACCACCAAAGTCGAAGCCAATCATGCCGCCAATGACCGCGCCTATCAGGAAGGAAGACCCTTTATGTTCGGTGATCAGCACATTTAATCCGTGATACATGGTATCCATCGCCAGAGAGATGGGTTTTCCGATGCCATACAGGACAAAAATGAAGATAAAGAAGGTTGAAATCACCGGAATAATCATAATTGGCACTGCCGGACGCAAAATCTTCGGCCATGGCACCCGTTTCAAGTACAACACGAAATAGCCAACAATAAATGCAATCAACAGTGCTGCGAGAAAACTTCCGCCAGTTTTAGTGCCGAGGAATGTCGGGTCATTGGCGATATAAGCGCCTATCATCGCCGGGGCAATAGCCGGACGGTCCGCAATCGAGTTCGCCACAAATCCGGCAAACAATGGGATCATTAACGTGAAACCGACTTTACCGACCATAAACAGATGCGACATGAAATAGCCTAGTGCGGTGGTTTCATCGAATCCCCAGTTCACCAGATGCCCCTGAGCATCACTGTTAAATGCAAAAATATTGGCTAATGCCAACAGTAAGCCACAGGTCGCCATCGGAATCATATACCCCACACCACTCATGGTATGGCGGAAAAATGCATTATGACTGGAAGAACCAATCGTCACGCCACCACCGACCGAGGTGCCTTTGGCACTTTGAATCACATCTGAAGCAATCGTTTCTGCCTTGGTTTTCGCGTCTTCGATGACCTGCGCTGCATTGGCAATCGCATCATTGGTGGAGACCTGATAAACCCGCTTACCGACAAAACGTGTTAAGGGGATCGTGACATCACTGGCAATAATCACCAGTTCGGCTGCTGAAATCTCTGATTCAGTCAGAGGTGTTTGCGTGCCGATGTTGCCCTGTGTTTCCACCCGGATATCATAACCATTCTGTTGACCCGCCTCTATCAGGGCTTCCTCTGCCATAAATGTGTGCGATATCCCCGCGGCACAGGAGGTTATAGCTACTACTTTCATCATCATTACCACCTTGTCAGCATTTGTGTAGGGTTCTGTTTCACGTTATCACGCTGACTCTTTTTTTAATGTTTCACTAGGGTCAAGTGACAGTTTTCACAATACCCCCATCCGCATTTTTAGCAAAAAACTTTCATTTTAAATTATAATATCGGTCACATATAATTAAAATTTGAATGTTTTTTTCATAAATAGACGATTTTATAGGTAATATTTTCATCAATAACAGATTATATTTAAGGACGTCGTAAACCCAGCGTATGGTTTATACCCATCAACCTGGTAGCCGATTCAAGTTGGCATGGTGAGAAAAATCGCAAAAGTATCCCTATAAAAATGCCGGTCAGCTTTTAACTGACCGGCATTAGGCAAATATCTCGATTTTATGAACGTTATCGCTGATATTCGTCAGAACTAATCATCTTCAGACTGCTCTTGCTCATCTGAATGATCATCCTCATTTGGCGATGCCACATCTGATGACGAAGCCTCAGGAGCATCATCGGTTAGAGCACCTTCAGACTCGATGTCAATATCGATATCTGCATCTTCTACTTCTTCAATTCGCTGTAGGCCGACAACTTTTTCGTCTTCTGATGTTCGAATCAGTGTCACGCCCTGAGTATTACGGCCAACCTGACTCACTTCTCCGACACGGGTTCGAACCAATGTTCCGGCATTGGTGATCATCATAAACTCATCACCCTCATCAACCTGCACCGCACCAACGACACTACCGTTACGTTCGGACACTTTGATTGAAACAACCCCCTGAGTACCACGACCTTTCGTTGGGTATTCAGATAGGCTGGTGCGCTTACCATAACCATTTTCAGTGACTGTAAGTACATTACCATCGGTCTTCGGTACAATTAACGATACCACTTGATCGCCATCAGCCAGTTTCATGCCTCGCACACCCGATGCAGTACGACCCATTGGTCTCACGCCTTTGAATTTGATCTCCGGCTGGCCATTTTCATCCAGTACTGGTTGACCATTTTCATCCACAACAGCAATTTCTTCTGCTTCTTTAAAGCGAACGACTTTACCGAATTTAGAGAACAACATAATCTCACTGTCCCCATCCGTAATATCGACACCAATCAATGAATCATCATCCCGCAAGTTCACAGCAATCAAACCGTTGGAGCGAACATTGGCAAACTGATCAAGCGGTGTTTTCTTCACTGTTCCATCACCGGTTGCCATAAAGATGAATTTATCTGCTGCATATTCAGCAACTCGAAGAATGGCCGTAATCCGTTCATTTTCTTCCAACGGAAGAATGTTATTGATCGGCTTTCCTCGCGCAGTCCGAGTCGCATGAGGTAACTGATACACTTTGAGACGATACGTTTTACCACGCGTCGAGAAACACAGAATATTATCGTGTGTATTCGCCACCAGCAGACGTTCAATATAATCTTCGTCTTTCATCTTCGTGGCACTTTTGCCCTTACCACCACGACGCTGAGACTCATAATCACTCAGAGATTGATACTTCACATATCTTTCGTGGGATAAAGTAACGACGACATCTTCACGCGCAATCAGCTCTTCCATATCAATATCATGTGAAGCCGCTGTAATTTCCGTCAGACGATTATCACCGAAACCATTTCTGATCGTTTCCAGTTCTTCCCGGATGACTTCCATGAGGCGGTCAGTACTGGAAAGAATCAACATTAATTCAGCGATTTCCGCCAGTAATACCTTGTACTCATCCAGAATCTTCTCATGCTCAAGACCGGTCAGTCGGTGCAGTCTTAATTCAAGAATTGCTTGTGCCTGTTGCTCAGTCAGGAAATACAGCCCGTCACGGATACCATATTGTGGTTCCAGCCAGTCAGGTCGTGCAGAATCAACACCTGCACGTTCCAGCATCGCTGCAACATCCCCTAAAGACCAACCACGCGCCAATAGACCCGCTTTTGCTTCGGCTGGTGTCGGTGCACGACGAATCAACTCAATAATGTCATCGATATTCGCCAGTGCAAGAGCCAGACCTTCAAGGATATGGGCGCGATCCCGTGCTTTGCGTAATTCGAAAATTGTACGGCGAGTCACCACTTCACGGCGATGGTTAACAAAACATTTTAACAGTTCTTTCAGGTTAAACAGTTTGGGCTGACCATTATCGAGAGCAACCATGTTAATCCCGAAAGTCGTTTGCAACTGAGTCTGTGAATACAGGTTGTTCAGTACCACTTCTCCGACAGCATCACGCTTACATTCGATAACGATACGCATCCCGTCTTTATCGGACTCATCGCGCAGTGCACTGATACCTTCGACTTTTTTATCTTTGACCAGTTCTGCGATTTTCTCGATCAGACGTGCTTTATTGACCTGATACGGAATTTCAGTCACAACAATGGTTTCACGACCATTCTTATCACTTTCGATATCTGCTTTGGAGCGGAGATAAATTTTTCCCCGACCTGTTTTATAGGCATCAATGATACCTTTCCGTCCGCTAATCATTGCTGCGGTTGGGAAATCCGGGCCCGGAATATATTCGAGCAATTCATCGATCGTAATATCTTCATTGTCGATGAAAGCAAGGCATCCATCGATAACTTCCCCTAAGTTATGGGGCGGAATATTGGTCGCCATACCAACCGCAATCCCAGAAGAACCATTGACCAACAGGTTCGGTACTTTTGTTGGTAATACGGCTGGGATTTGCTCGGTATCATCGTAGTTTGAGACATAATCGACGGTTTCTTTATCCAGATCGGCAAGCAGCTCATGGGCAATTTTTGCCATCCGAACTTCGGTATAACGCATTGCTGCCGCAGAATCACCATCAATTGAGCCAAAGTTGCCTTGGCCATCGACCAGCATATAACGAAGTGAAAACGGTTGTGCCATCCGTACAATTGTGTCGTAGACGGCACTATCACCATGGGGGTGATACTTACCGATGACATCGCCGACAACACGGGCCGATTTTTTGTAGGGTTTATTCCAATCATTCCCCAACACGCTCATTGCGTATAGTACCCGACGGTGCACAGGTTTAAGTCCGTCACGTGCATCAGGAAGTGCCCGACCTACAATGACCGACATTGCATAGTCAAGGTATGAGCCTCTCAGCTCATCTTCTATACTGACAGGCGTGATCTCTTTAGCTAGATCGCTCATAGAGCCATTGTCCCTCTATAGTTTGATCGTATATTCGATACGTATAAGACCGGAAAATATAACACAGGTTTTGCTACTTCGGCATCACTTTCACTCTCCTTTTCTCAGCTTGTTACATCGGTCGCGAATTAACTGGCTATATTTTACTCACTTCTTCAAGAGTCATTGATTCATCAGTGCATTTTTTCAACGCATGACACAATCAACTTTTTACCGTCATCAGATTATTAGCGACCCAGAATCAATTGATTGGATGAATAGATAGTAAATATTGCTGGTTTCAGAGACTGAAACTTTCGGGGGCATTGCATTTCTGTATAATACGACGAGCAAAACGGTACATCGCGATTGCGACAGTGTAGATATCAACAACGGATCTGAAAATGACAACACAGAATGTGGACCCGAAAGAAATTCAAAAGTTTGAAGACATAGCTTCCCGATGGTGGGATCTGGAAGGAGAGTTTAAACCACTACATCAAATCAACCCACTTCGCCTAGATTATGTCTTGCAACAAGCCAATGGACTGTTCGGTAAACAAGTACTGGATGTCGGATGCGGTGGTGGCATCCTCACCGAGAGTATCGCGCGCGAAGGTGCGACGGTCACAGGACTCGACATGGGAAAAGAGCCGCTGGAAGTTGCACGACTCCATGCATTGGAAAGTCATTTACAAATTGATTATGTCCAGACAACCATTGAAGAACACGCCCAACGTCATCCAGCCGCTTATGATGTGGTCACATGTATGGAAATGATCGAGCATGTCCCGGAACCTCAATCCATTATTCAGTCATGTGCCCGACTGGTTAAGCCTGGCGGACATGTATTCTTTTCAACACTGAACCGTAATTTGAAATCCTATCTATTTGCAATTGTCGGTGCAGAAAAATTACTGAAGATTGTACCGGAAGGCACACATGACCATGAGAGATTTATTCGTCCTTCAGAGTTATTGCGGATGATTGATCAGACCCCGCTGCAAGAGCGAGGGATCACGGGGCTACACTACAATCCCTTCACCCACACATATCGTCTCGGGCATCGAGTCGATGTCAATTATATTGTGCATACAACACTGCCCGAATAGAGTTTAGGCCTTATATAAATTCAGTGCATCGGCTTGCTGGTGCACAAATTTCATACATATTGACGAAATTAACACCAGGCATTTGATCTGATCATTTGCCTCTAAAGATCAAGCGGTTTTTTTTTCATTTTAGTAGAACTTCACTCAAATAAATATCACCTGTTTTTGCCAATCTCTTGTAAACACAGGTTCTCAGTAAGCAGCTACTAACAAAAAAATTTCATGCGCTGGTTATCCACAAGATGTCCCCTGATGACAAACTTGAAATAAACCCACAATAGCACTATCTTGTAATCCTTAAGGCATGAAGACCCTATATATTGTGTTTGACGCATAATGTTATTTGTATCAGATAAGCAAGACCCTAAACCTCAAATAATTCATAATCGGTCTTATCAGTTTTGTTAGGAAAATAAAGCAGAATGAACCAACAACTCACAGTTACGAAGCGCGATGGACGTAAAGAGCAAATCGATCTAGATAAGATCCATCGGGTTATCGCATGGGCAGCAGAAGAGCTGCAAAATGTATCGGTTTCACAAGTTGAACTCCGAGCCCATATCCAATTCTATGATGGCATCACCACTTCCGACATTCACGAAACACTGATTAAATCCGCAGCCGATCTAATTTCCGAAGATTCGCCAGATTATCAATATCTTGCCGCCAGGCTTGCTGTATTCCATCTGAGGAAAAAAGCATATGGTCAATATGAGCCGCCGACATTATTCGATCACGTAACAAAACTGGTTGAGATGGGCAAATACGACCGTCATCTCATCGAAGATTATACGCAGGAAGAGTGGATCGAACTGGGCAACTATATCGATCATCGCCGCGATCTGAACTTCTCTTATGCTGCCGTCAAGCAGTTGGAAGGTAAGTATTTCGTTCAAAACCGTGTGACCGGACAAATCTATGAAAGTGCTCAATTCTTGTACATTCTGGTCGCAGCCTGCCTGTTTGCCAAATATCCTCAGGAAACACGGCTGAGCTATGTCAAACGTTTCTACGACGCGACGTCAAAATTTCAGATCTCGTTACCAACGCCGATTATGTCCGGTGTCCGTACCCCGACACGTCAATTCAGCTCCTGTGTCTTGATTGAGTGTGGTGACAGCCTCGACTCAATCAATGCAACATCGAGTTCTATCGTTCGTTACGTGTCGCAACGTGCCGGCATTGGTATCAATGCTGGTCGCATTCGTGCGCTGGGTTCTGAAATCCGTGGCGGAGAAGCATTTCACACCGGTTGTATCCCTTTCTATAAATATTTCCAAACCGCTGTAAAATGTTGCTCTCAAGGCGGCGTTCGGGGGGGGGCTGCTACAGTCTTTTATCCTCTGTGGCATCGCGAAGCACAGTCACTGCTGGTCCTTAAAAATAACCGTGGTGTTGAAGAAAACCGAGTCCGCCATATGGACTACGGCGTTCAGCTCAACAAGTTAATGTATACACGTCTGGTCCAGGGCGGCAATCTTTCTTTGTTCTCCCCTTCTGATGTACCGGGGCTCTACGACGCTTTCTTCCAAGATCAGGCTGAGTTTGAGCGTTTGTATACTCAGTATGAAAATGACGCCTCGATCAAGCGAGAAACCGTGAAAGCGGTTGAACTCTTTACCCTGCTGATGCAAGAACGAGCTTCCACTGGACGGATCTATATCCAAAACGTTGATCACTGCAATACACATAGTCCATTTGATGCCAGCGTTGCTCCGGTTCGCCAATCGAATCTGTGCCTTGAAATTGCGTTACCAACCAAACCATTGAACAATGTTGAAGATGAAGAAGGCGAAATTGCACTGTGTACGCTGTCTGCCTTCAACCTTGGTGCGATTCAGTCTTTAGATGACTTTGAAGGTCTCTCTGATCTTGTTGTCCGCGCACTGGATGCCCTGCTTGACTATCAAGATTACCCACTCCCCGCAGCGCGTAAAGCAACTATGAATCGCCGGACGCTGGGTGTTGGTGTCATCAACTATGCCTATTATCTGGCAAAACATGGCGTCAAATATTCTGATGGTAGTGCCAATGACCTCACTCACCGAACTTTTGAAGCCATGCAATATCATTTGCTCAAAGCATCGATGAATTTGGCAAAAGAGCAAGGTCGCTGCCCTGCTTTCAATGAAACCAACTATGCGAAAGGCCTCATGCCGATTGATACCTATAAAAAGGACATCGATCAACTTTGTGCTGAACCACTGCATTATGATTGGGATCAGCTTCGTGACGATATCATGGAATATGGTTTGAGAAACTCAACGTTGACAGCACTGATGCCTTCAGAAACATCGTCTCAAATTTCAAATGCGACCAATGGGATTGAACCACCACGCGGTTATATCTCAGTAAAAGCGTCCAAAGACGGTATTTTGAAACAGGTCGTTCCTGAGTTTACTGAGTTGAAATCTAACTACGAGCTCTTGTGGGATATCGGTTCAAATGAAGGTTATCTACATCTTGTAAGTATCATGCAAAAATTTATCGACCAATCGATTTCTGCAAATACAAACTATGATCCGACGCGTTACGAGAGTGGCAGAGTGCCAATGAAGCAACTGCTTCAGGATCTACTGACTGCTTATAAATTTGGTGTGAAAACCCTGTATTATCACAATACAAGAGATGGCGCGAAAGACGATCAGAAGGATGTCACTTCATCAGTTGTCGAAGACGATGATTGTGCCGGTGGCGCTTGTAAGATTTAACGTATACCGTATCGAATTTTTCTCTGTCAACATATACCAGTTTTACACCCTCTCTCAATGAGAGGGTGAAACAGATTGAGGCAACTATGGCTTACAGCACTTTTACACAAAAAAAGAACAACCAGCTCAAAGAACCGATGTTTCTTGGTCAACCAGTGAACGTGGCACGTTATGACCAACAAAAATATGAGATCTTCGAAAAATTAATCGAGAAACAGCTTTCTTTCTTCTGGCGTCCCGAAGAAGTCGATGTCTCGACAGATCGAATCAACTACAATAATCTGCCCGAGCATGAAAAGCATATTTTCATCTCTAATCTGAAATACCAGACGCTGCTCGATTCTATTCAGGGGCGTAGTCCAAACGTGGCACTGCTTCCTTTAGTGTCACTGCCTGAATTGGAAACATGGATTGAGACCTGGTCTTTCTCTGAAACCATTCACTCTCGGTCATACACACATATTATTCGTAATATCGTCAATGATCCCGCTACCGTTTTCGATGATATTGTTGAAAATGAACACATTATTAAACGAGCCGGTGATATTGCCCATTATTATGATGAACTGATCAAACTGACTAACGACTATCACCGTTATGGTGAAGGCAAGCATGAGATCAATCATCAGACTGTCGTTGTCAGCCTTCATGAGTTAAAGAAAAAACTCTATTTGTGCCTAATGTCAGTCAACGCACTTGAAGCCATTCGTTTTTACGTCAGCTTTGCCTGCTCTTTTGCCTTTGCTGAGCGAGAGCTCATGGAAGGAAATGCCAAAATTATCAAACTGATTGCTCGTGATGAAGCACTGCATCTGACCGGCACACAGCATATGCTGAATCTCCTGCGCAATGGTCAGGATGACTTTTCGTTCATTCAGATCGCAGAAGAGTGTAGACAAGAATGTTTCGACCTATTTAAGACCGCAGCCGAGCAAGAGAAAGAGTGGGCAGAATATCTGTTCAAAGATGGCTCAATGATTGGTTTGAACAAAGATATCCTCTGTCAATATGTCGAGTATATAACCAATATCCGGATGCAGGCTGTCGGGCTGGACGTGGCTTATCCGGAAGCAGTCAACAACCCGATTCCTTGGATCAATGCTTGGTTATCCTCAGACAATGTTCAGGTTGCCCCTCAGGAAGCAGAGATCAGCTCGTATCTGGTCGGCCAAATTGATAATCAAGTGAACCTTGATGACTTTGAAGGCTTTGAGCTGTAATTATGCCAACCATCAAAATCAATCAGACGCTCACAATCGAATCCAATGGCTCCGAGACATTACTTGAAGCCATGGAAAACGCTGGGCTGAATGTTGAATATAATTGCAGAGACGGGCACTGTGGTGCCTGTCGATGTAAGTTATCTGCAGGGGAAGTTGAGTATGTGGGGTTTGCGCTCGCGTATACCCAGTCTGATGAGGTCTTACCTTGTATTTGCCGGGCAGGTAGTCAACCGATAGAACTTCAAGATGTTCATTACGAGCATGAAGTGAAACGAGCCTAGCCGATTACCATCAAGTCAACAATTCATCTGATGTTTATCACACGGCTATGGCTGATTTCTAGTCGCTATAGTCGGGCCTCAGTTTTTCCGGTTTCGGCGAGCCGTTGTGCTTTTCCCAATAACTGATCAGCGGTTAACATTGAAATTGCTTTATCAGCAATCTTACGTCCATCATCTCCAAATAGTGAAATATGATAGCCCAAGTCACTCATCAAGTCGTTTTCCGTCGGTGTATCTAACCAAAGCGAAACCAGTCTATCACTCATATCCTGATATGCCTCTCCCAAAACAACTTGTTGACTTGCAACTTTGTACCAAACAAGAATCTTTGAATGACTCTGCATGCCAGCCTCCTGCCGTATCCGTTTTACGAGATTTCAGTTTAGCGTGGATAAGACACACTTGGGTATAGCCATTTTTGAGGAAATGAGGAAACACTTAAGAAATCATCGGATTAAACATTAGACAATTTACGCATAAAGAATAATCAGATTTTCTTTGAAATTATAAGGTGGTAATTCAAAGTATTACCCCCCTATCAAATGTGATGACTCACATAATATGAGGGGGAAATACACCGGAGAAAAACGACATACCTGAATCTAATAAATTGATTTATAAGGATGTTGCCGGAATATACATGCCATTGAAATGGGAAGGCCATTCCTGCCGACATTTTCCTTGAATGACACCGATTGAAGACACTCTGAATCCTGCATCTTGAGGTTACTTGGGTATATAAATCTGTTTCTCTGACAGGGTCGATGAGTACTTGCCAAAGACTGGTTTTGAGGATAAGTAACGCAACAACATGTCTGCAGCAATCGTACCGATCAGAATTTTTCGCTCATCAGCGCGATAATCCCGTTTGAATTTCAACTGCTGTGCCCACTCCCCTTCAGAAGCCGATAACGCCAGTGTGAAACCATCTTTGCGAAACTCCCCCGTCACGAGAGCGAGTTCCGTCTCACTTTTCTCTTTAGTCGCACTGGCGAGTGCCAATACGGCAGAAACCGGATCCTGAGCAGACATCTTCTCAGAGACTTTCGGACTCAACACCCAACTACTCCCACATTGCTCAAAGATCGTATCATCACTAAACAACCAATCCACCAGCCAGCCTCGTGTTGACTGTTCAGCAACCGCCAGTGTTTTTCCGCTGTCGTACATCACTTGTGAAAGCTGAGCAAGCATCGGCTGATCAATGCTGACGGTCCATTCGGACACATGGGTAAAAATTTCTTCCATTAGACGATACATTTCATTGTCCTGCCCTGCAGGCCCGAACAATTTAACTTCAATAAAAGGAAGGTAAGCACGAAAACCCAGTAGATATTCGTCGGGCAGTTCAACCTGATGGAGTAAATCTTCTAAAACAGACTCGGACGACCCCAATGTGTATAAACGATGACAAACCAAATCGGAGGAATCCGGAAATTGTCGCTTTAAATCCGGCAGCACTTGCTCACTGATCATTTTTTGAAACTCAGATGGGACTCCGGGGGTGAAATAACAAAGACAATCATGAATTTCCACTCTAAACCCACAAGCGGTTCCTATGGGGTTATCCAAGATTGTTGCATGTTCCGGTAACATTGCTTGCTTGATATTACTGTCAGACATGACCAAATTACGCTGAACGAAACGAGCTTTCATCGTTTCAAGCCAGTCAGGAAATAACACCAACTGCTGCTCAGCCGCTTCTGCTGCAACTTCGGCAGACAGATCGTCGCTGGTTGGTCCCAAACCACCATTAACAATCAAAATGTCTGAATTTAAAGCCAGCATCAAAATTTCATCACGCAACATCTGACGGTTATCGCCAGCGGTTGAACGCTTTGTCAGTGGATAGCCTTGTTCAAAAAAAAGGCTGGACAACCATGTTGCATTCGTATCCTGAATATCACCATGGAGTACTTCTTCACCAGTACTAAGCATTGCAACTTTTAGCATAACTAAAACCTTTTATTCAGTCTAAATCCCCTAGGTACGAAAGAGGTGCTTCCCTTATTCCCTAGCCCAGAAACTAACTTTGTTACATCATACAATACACGATAGAAAAAGACTTGTTATTCTCCGCCCCATTTACTTTGATTTCAACCTGATAGCCGTTCGACCGCTCATTCTGTCTCCCTCGGACAAAAGATCCGATCTAATTAACAAAATTGTAAAACATTCAGCTAATCATGCCGCCTCAGCCTAAGATAATAGTATCAGCCAGTAAACTTGGTAAGGAGAAACCGGATGAATCACCTATTTATTGTCAGCTTCATCGGTGATGCTGCACCAGCGGATATCCATCATCTCGCTGCAATTACCCATGAAAATGGAGGACAATGGATAACGAGTAAGATCAACTATTTAGAAAACCGCGTCGCAGCATTGATCAAAATATCCGCTCCCGAAGAGACTGCAATGTATATCAAAGACGCTTTTCTGTCACAACCAAACTTATCAACGATGATTACCGATTGCGAGCCGCACGATACCGAACAAAAAAAAGAATATAATTTGCGAATAGACGCGAATGATAGAGCCGGTATTGTGAATGATATTACTCACCTGCTCGATAGTCAGAGAATCAGAGTGTTAGACATGAATTGTCAGCGTATATTTATTTCTGACAGTTGTGGTGTCAACTCAAGTTTATTTACGGCACATATCTCCCTTCGTTTACCCGAGACATTATTAATCGATGATATTATCAGTGAGCTGGAATCTCTCAGTGAAGATACGAAAGTTCTGATTGATAGTTCATCAATATATTAATTTTAGGCAACAACATAAAATTTGAAGTAACACCATAAATATATGAAAACACTTATTATTGTATTCTAAAAATGACAACTGAGTCGCAAAAAATAACATTGTCAATTACATATTTCTATGATCTAATCAGCAAAACAACTGCTTATTATTGCGGACATAGTTGTATGGACCATTATAAAATATAATAGTGGACGAAATTGTTGAAATAATAATACACAAGTATCTTTTAGATGCTTCGAGGTAAACGTCATGTCAATGCTAAGAAATATGAAAGTCAGCCGAAAACTAGCCTGTCTAGTGTTCGTTGCTATTGTCGGTTTTGTTATATTACTCGTAATTGCCAATCAAACATTAGAGAGGAACTTACTCAATGAGAAAAAACAACGTCTTTCTGCTGTCATTGAATCAGCCATTTCTCAAATCGCTTATCTTGATCGAACCCTTCCTAAAGAAGAAGCACAAAAACAAGCAAAAATATTACTGAATACAATTCGCTTTGACGGGGGTAATTATTTATTCACGTTAAATAAATCACGGTATGTTATCGTCCATCCGATAAAACCAGAATTAGACGGTAAACAAATGGGACAAACCAATGACCCTGAAGATAAACGCTGGTTTGAATTTGTCGAGGCAGGTCAGAAGCAAGGCGGTGGTATGGTTCTTTACCGCTTCGCAGATGTAAATGGCGAGTTAACCGATAAGCTTTCCTATCTCAATAGTTATAAGCCTTGGGGTTGGATTATCGGCTCAGGAATGCTCGTCACTGATATTGATCATGAAATGAATTCATTATTACTCAAAATGGGATTATCAACACTCCTTATTGTTGCAGGTATGATTTTACTCGGCATCGTGATTTCCCGGGCAATTATAGTTCCGTTAGAAACGATTAAAAATACGATGTATCATATTGTTAATGGCGATATGACGGTTGAGATCCCTATTAACGGCAAGGATGAAATAGGTATTCTTGCCCAACGTATAAATGAGACTATCAGCTCCATTCGGACCGCTTTATATGAATCAGTCAAATCAGCCAAACAACTGTCTGAAGCGGCTAATCGAATTGCCTCGTCCGCTGAAGATACCAGTCAAGCCGTTAGTTCTCAGAAAGATCAGCTCACTCAAATCGCAACAGCAATGAATGAAATGAGTGCAACCGTCGCAGATGTTGCCAACCACGCAGAATCAACCGCCAAGGACACAGCAGAGGCAAGTCAAGAGGCCGGACTGGGCGATCAGGATGTATCATCGAGTGTTGAGAGTATCAAGGCCCTGTCTCAAGAACTGGAGGTCGCTTCTGATCGGGTCAATAAACTCAAAGAAGGCGTCATGGAAATCAGTGAAGTGACTTCTGTGATTAGCGGTATTTCCGAGCAAACCAACTTACTGGCGCTGAATGCCGCGATAGAAGCAGCCCGTGCTGGAGAACAAGGACGTGGATTCGCGGTCGTAGCTGATGAAGTCCGTAATCTGGCCAGTCGTACCAATCAGTCTACAGAAGAAATTCAGAGTACCATTAATCGGCTACAACAGTTGGCAGTCGGTACCGCTGATGCCATGCAGAAGAGTCAAGAGCTGGCTTACAATAGTGTTCAGCGTGCGGAAGGTTCCGGTGGCGACTTAAAATTGATTGTCACTCATATTCAGCACATCAGTGATAAGTCAGCACAAATTGCGACGGCTGCAGAAGAACAAAGCGCTGTTGCAGAAGAGATGAACCGCAATATTTCTGGTATTAATGATTCGGCTCAGGAAATGTCGGAATCAGCAACAACGCTTGCCAAAGAAAGTGAACGGTTAGCCAGCATGTCTCAACAATTAGATGACAAACTGATGATATTTAAACTGTAGTCTCTTGCGAGAGGCCATTAAACAAGCAATAAAGCAAAAATCCCCCAATGATTGATATGCAATCGTTGGGGGATTTTTTATGTCATCGAATATTTTATTCTTCTGATCTATTTATTGCACAGACCACTGAGATAGTGAACGTTTAAAATCAGCGTAATCAAACTCATTGAGTTTTTGGACTTCCCCATTGAGACGTTCGCAATAGACTGAAGGCATCCGCAACCCATTAAACCAGTTGAGTTTCACCATGGTATACCCGGCACTATCCATTAAATGGAGTTTTTGACCAATCTCAAGCGGTTGGTCGAATTTTGCGATACAAAATTGGTCGCCAGCCAAACATGAACAAGACCCGATCACATATTCATGTTCGCCATTCTGAGTGCTCTCGTACACTGAAGCGGGCTCATTGTAGATCAAAGTATCCAAGCGATGCGCTTCTGTTGCAGAGTCAACAATCGCTGTTTTGATTTCATTCTCAACAATATCCACCACGGACACCACCAGATCGGTTGTACGCGTAATGATGGCTTCTCCCGGCTCAAGATATAACTGGACATGATGCTTCTCAGCAAATGCTTTTAAAGCCATTCCGAGTTTTTCAACATCATAGCCCGGCCAGGTAAAAAATACGCCGCCACCAAGGCTAACCCAATCGAGTTGATCCAGATAAGCACCAAACTGTGTTGAAATCGCATCTAAAAGACGGATGAATGCATCAACATCTTTATTCTCACAGTTCATGTGGAACATCACACCATCGATAGATTCAAACACGCTCGGATCAAGATGATCGGCCTGAACGCCTAACCGAGAGAACTGGCGAGCCGGATTCGCTAAATCTTGACCTGCATAACTCACGCCGGGATTCAAACGTAGCCCTAACGATGCTTTTCCTTCAACCAGATGACGATACGCTGCTAATTGAGACTGTGAATTAAAAATCATTTTATCGCAGATACCTGCGACTGCTTTGACATCATCTTCACTATAACCAACGCTATAAGCATGCGTCTCACCACCAAATGTCTCATGACCCAGCTTGACTTCGTAAGGTCCTGAGCTTGTCGTACCATCCAGATACGGTTTGATAATATCAAACACACCCCATGTGGAAAAACACTTGAGAGCAAGCACTAATTTCACACCGGAAATATCTTTAAGTTGTTTGGCAATTTCAAGATTGTGAATCAATTTAGATTCATCAATCATAAAATAAGGTGTTTTCAATTCACTTTTTTGCATGACTCATTTACCGATTGATCATGTTTCCCCTGTACGGATGTGAACGTTCATCTCTCATCATGGCTTCGTCGCATCAATAACACCACGCAGCATTCATTGAGAACCACATCCAGTACGGGATAGGTTAAAAAACAGCCATAACATCACATGCTACGGCTGCTTCATATGTGTCATTATCGTCAGCTCGACGAACGACATATCAATTATTTCAGAATTTGGATATCCGGCTGGCCAACATCAAGTTCCTGCATATCCCAATCCAAACCAATACTTGGCATGGTCTCGAGGAATGGATCCGGATCCAACTGTTCCATATTGAAAACACCGGGCTCAGCCCACTGCTTACGGAAGAACTGAATTGCTGCTGTAATGGCAGGCACACCTGTCGTATAAGAAATCGCCTGATGCTCAACATCATGATAAGCGACTTCATGATCCGCGATGTTATATAAGAAAACACTGCGCGCTTTTCCGTCTTTTTGCCCTTGAACCCAAGTCCCGATACAGGTTTTCCCGGTATACCCCGGAGCCAAAGAAGTCGGATCCGGTAATAATGCTTTGAGGACATGCAGAGGCTGAACTTCGCGGCCATCAGGTAAGGTCACCGGATCAGGGCTTAATAGACCGATATCACGCATCACATTAAAGTAATTCAGATAACGATCACCAAATCCCATCCAAAATTCGATACGTTTTGCCGGAATGAATTCTTTCATGGAACGTACTTCATCGTGAGCCATTGAGTAAACTTTATGTTTACCGACCACCGGAAAATCGAATTCATGCATCCGAGTATGGCAACCGACCTGCTTCCACTCGTTGTCATCCCAGAAAAATGAATCGCCCTGAATTTCTAACATATTGGTTTCAGGATCAAAATTCGTCGCAAATTTCTTGCCGTGATCGCCTGCATTAACATCCATGACGTCAATACTATCAATGTCATCGAAAAGATGTTTCACAGCATAGGCTGCAAATATACTGACCACGCCAGGATCAAAACCAGCACCGAGAATACCGGTGATACCGGCTTCTTTGAACTTGTCACGGTATCCCCATTGCCAATCGTAGGCTTCTGGCACCTGCTGACCTTCAGAGCAGAGATCAACAGCAACCGACGTATCCAAATAGGACACTTTCGCCCGATAACAGGCTTCCATGATATGGATATTGACCCATGGAGGGCCAACATTGATCACTAAATCAGGCTGAACCTCATGAATCAACGCAACTAACGCGTCAATGTCGTCTGCGTTCACTTCACGAGCTTCTAACTTCTTTTGCGCGTTTTTCAGGTTTCCTTTACGACGTACCGACTCAATAATCTTTTCGCACTTTGCGATTGTCCGAGATGCAATCGTAATATCACCTAGAATATCGTTGTTCTGAGCTGCCTTATGCGCAACAACCCAACCAACACCTCCTGCTCCAATTTGTAAAATTGACATTGTCCTATTACCTTAATTATCCGACTAATTCATGAGTTAACTGTGTGATCTTCTCCATTAACGATTCGAAATCGTTGATGTCTAAACACGGGTTCAAAATGGTCAGTTTCAAAGCGGTTTGACCGTCCACTACCGTTTCACCAAGTACAGCGACACCACGAGTTAACGCTTCAAGACGCACCTGCTGATTCAATGCATCGAGATCAGTGGCCGCAGGATGCACCGCACGGAATAAAACCGTAGATAATGATGGCTGAGATAGCAATTCACATCCCGGAGCATCATCAATCAACTGCGCGACCTGCTGTGTCTGCTGGATTAAATGGTCGTACATTTCTCCCAGCGCAACCGGTCCGACACTTTGCATGGTCATGTAGACTTTTAACGCATCGAAACGTCGGGTCGTTGACAGTGATTTATCAACCAAATTCGGCAATGTGTCGTGTTCTCTGTTCAGATAGTCAGCATGATGCAACAGATATTTCAAATCTGCTTTGTTATTGACCAAAAATGCACCACAACTAATTGTTTGATAAAACAATTTATGAAAATCAACCGTAATCGAACGGGCACGTTCAATACCATTTAAACGATCGGCATGACGACTCAGGATCAACGCACCGCCATAGGCACTATCAACATGCATCCATAAGTTATGTTGCTCAGCGACATCCGCAATCATGCTTAAATCGTCAATGGCACCGTGATCAGTCGTTCCGGCTGTCCCAACCACTGCAAACGGAATCAAACCTTCAGCCTTCGCTTGCTCAATCACACCCGCAAGTTTAGAGGCATCCATTGTCCCATTTGGCAGAGAATCAACCGTCAATACCGCTTTCTCACCCAATCCCATCCAAGAGGCTGCCTTTTGCACAGTAAAATGCGCATTATCAGAACAGATAATCCGTAATTTGTCGGCATAATCAGGCAAACCCAGTTTCTGAATCGAGTGTCCGCTTAGCTTGTCAGCAATCCAATCACGTGCCAGTTGCAAGCCCATTTGATTACTTTGCGTACCACCACTGGTAAAGACACCGTCAGATGAATCGCCTAACCGGAACTTGGTACACAACCAATCAATCACACATTGTTCAACATAGGTTGCCGCAGATGACTGATCCCAAGAGTCCATTGACTGATTCAATGCGCCGATCATCGATTCTGCCGCAACAGAAGCTAACAGCGGTGGTGTATGCAAATGTGCAATACAGTTCGGATGCTGAACAATGATTGAGTTAGCACCGACTCGTTTTGCCGTATCAGAAATCACATCGGTCAGCAGTGCATTTTTATGGTCTAAATCGACGGCATAAATCGCTTGCTCCAATTGAGCAGGATCCACACCGGAATAAGGTGCCTGAACCGCTTCAAAAATCGATTTCATTGCCGCCGTGGTATGATTCATAACCTTGGCAAATTGCTCACTTCCCTGAGCACCGGTCTGAATAAAATGTTTCTTCCATTCAGCCTGATGAGACGCCTCAGGTAACTTCTCACCGCCACCGGCAACTAAGATCGCTTCTTCTAATACACGCAGTGCAAAATCAATTTGTTCGAAAGTAATAATAATCGGTGGCAAGAAACGAATCACAGCGCCTTCACGGCCGCCTTTTTCAACCATCAATCCTCTTTCTAAAGCCGCGCGTTGAATTCTGAGTGTCAGCTCACCATCGGCTTGTGGTTCACCGAATTTATTCAGGCCGCCTTGCGGATCCTTGATTTCGACGCCCAGCATCAATCCTTTACCGCGAACGTCTGCAATACAGTTCACACGGCTTTGAATTTTCTCCAGCCCCATCCGTAGATATTGGCCAGCAATATTGGCATGCTCGACTAAGTTATCACGCTGAATGATTTCAAGCGCTTTCGCACCGGAGACCATTGCCAACTGGTTACCACGGAATGTCCCGGTATGCTCACCGGCACGCCATGTGTCGACTTCTTTTTTAAAGACGAGCAGCGACATTGGCAAGCCACCGCCAATCGCTTTGGACAGACAGAGAATATCAGGAATAATACCGGCTTCTTCAAATGCAAAGTTGTAGCCGGTTTTACCGACACCACACTGCACTTCATCAAAAATCAGTAGGATACCGTGCTCATCACAAATACGACGAAGTTCACGAAGCCAGAATGCAGGCGCAGGAACGACACCCCCTTCCCCTTGAACGGGTTCGACAATGATCCCCGCCGGTTTCATGATGCCAGCTTCATCATCACCCAATAGACGCTCAATGTAACGAATACCGGCGCGCGCGCCCTCTTCACCACCAAGACCGAATGGACAGCGGATGTGATAGGGAAACGGCATAAAATGGACATCAGACATCAAACCGGTCCGACGGGCTTTGGTATTCAAATTACCCATCATCCCCATCGTCCCGTTGGTCATACCATGGTACGCACCACGGAAGGCAAACATGGTATTACGGCCTGTCGTTTGTTTGGCGAGTTTAATCGCAGCTTCTACGGCATCGGCACCGGAAGGGCCACAGAACTGAATCGCACAGTTTGCGCCAAGCTCTTCAGGGAGGAATGCCCGAACTTGCTTAATGAAATGATCTTTCGCTGGTGTGGTCATATCCAGCGTTTGGTAAGGCAGTCCGGTATCTAACTGCTCTTTTAATGCCTGATTGATTTCTGGATGATTATATCCAAGCACCAAAGTTCCGGCACCGGCAAGACAGTCGAGAAAAACCTGACCGCGCGTATCTTCAACCAGCAGGCCATAGGCTTGTTTGATCGCAATAGGCAAACGCCGGGGATACGAACGAACTTCAGATTCGTACTTCTCTTGATCTAAAAGAACCTGATCCGGTGTTAAATCATAAACGCCTTTTACGTCAGGTACTTGTGATGAAAAAATAGGTGAAATATTTTGATTGACTTCAAAGGCAGTACTCATCTGCACCTCCTCAGGAAAAACGCCCATCTTTAAGAAATAAATATATCAATAATAAGAATGGGTAATAGCAACCGGCCTCTTACATCATCTGGACAATCGGATATATACGACAGACGTGTTTGGAGACACAATAAATAAAGTGGAAAATCAGCGATTGCTGGGTATCAAGGTTCAGTAATGCTACTGTCCTGCTGGACAGGGCATTGAGGAAGAACAAAGCTGATTAATGAAGATAATATATATGGTTTCAATGTTGGGTTTCCCATTTTGATGCCGCTCCCACGACTAGAGTATCCCGTCTATCAACAAAAGGACTTGCTGATACCTACCCTACGTAATGACACAATCAGCCTGAATGTTCACTACGCGTATCCCCCAGAAAGTGCTACTCACTCCGAGATTGTCGCGAAATCTAACATAAATCGGACACGACTTGCAATTATTTTCTCTGAACAACTCTCCAAAAAAATACGAGAGCAAAGCCCTCGTATTTCATTATTATTCTTAACTTAATGTCTATCCGAAACGGTGACTTTTTCTGTGTTTTTCGCTGGCAAAGTAAGCCGCAATAGAATATATCCGAGGATTGCAGCAACCGTTGACCCGAGTAAGATTCCCAACCTTGCGTAAGTATCTAGTGATTCTGCAACTTCACCGAACGCCAGTGAAGAGATAAAGATTGACATGGTAAAACCGATACCACACAGCACGGATACTGCAAATATCTGTTTGAGTTGTACCCCGTACGGCAGTTTGGCAACCCCCAATTTCAGTGCGCCATAACAGAAGCTAAACACCCCGAGCGGTTTACCAAGCAAGAGCCCTAACGCAACACCTACTGGAACAGGATTAGCCAATACCTCTTTGGAAATTGCATCCATCGGAATCCCTGCATTGGCAAACGCAAAAATAGGTAAAATAATGAAGGACACATATGGATGTAGCCAGTGCTCCAATTGCTTTAACGGAGATGAATGGGCATCTTTTCCTTGCAGCGGAATAGAGAAACCAAGCACAACACCAGCCAAAGTCGCATGGACACCTGATTTCAACACCGCAACCCAGAGAATTGCGCCAATGATCAGATAAGGTGTCAGATGGGTGACACGTTTATAGCTCATAAGAATCAGAATTGCCGTCATTGCCAAACCAACAGACAGTGCCAACGCTGAAAGATCACTATTATAAAACAGTGCAATAATTACAATGACGCCTAAATCATCAATAATTGCCAGTGCCAATAGAAACACTTTTAAACTGGCCGGCACCCGGTTCCCCAATAACGCCATAATTCCTAAAGCAAATGCAATATCCGTTGCGGCAGGAATCGCCCAACCTTGAATCGCCAACGCATCACCTTGGTTGAAAAATGCATAAATTAAAGCAGGTGCAAGCATTCCCCCAACGGCACCAATCGCAGGGAACATCGCCGTTTCTTTTTTCTTCAGTGCACCGATGAACAGTTCTCGTTTAACTTCCAATCCAATCAGTAGAAAAAATATCGCCATTAACCCATCGTTTATCCAGTGACGCAGTGATAAACCGACCAACTTTATATGTAAAACTTCCTCATATAGCCCTTGTAGTGACGAGTTAGCAACCCACATTGCTAAAATAGAGGCGAATATCAGCATCACCCCACTGCTTGATTCCATGCTGAAGAATTTCCGGATCATTTGCGTCATTCGAAGGCTCCTGATTCAAACTATTTTTGAAACATACATATAACGATTTTAACAATTAATTGGAATATATAAAAATCGATTCTAATGATAGTTTTCTTCGGAAAAACCGAATCAAAAAACCGAAAAGAAGATGACTACTTAAAGATTATAGAGAATCTCTGAAAGATTGAATCGGAGAACGCAAAGTTAATTTAACCACGGGGAGTGCCCCGGCAATAACCAGCGCTGCAATCGACCACAGTGCTGTGGATAAATAACCGGAATACGTGAAGTAGAGTTGTACAGACCAACCAAATGTCTGTCGAATGACCATGTCCATTACCAAGATTGACAAGCTAATACCGAGTGGGATGGCAATCAACAGAGAAATAATGCCGAAAGTCGACAGTTGTAAACTTCCGATCATAATCAGCTCCTTACCGGAGACACCAAGATAACGCATCAATGTCAGATGCTTTCTCCTCGCCAGCTCACCGGAGAAAGTAGCGAAGAAAATCCCGAACACAGCAATCAGTAAGGTGATTTTACTGAGTTTATCTGCAATGGAAAAAGTTCGGTCAAACGTACGCATGACGGCTTGATGAACGGTCCGGTGATTAAAAACCCGCTCACTATCCAGATAAAAAGTCTTCAGCAGTCGCTGCTTGAGACGCTTTTCAGCGTCAAAACTCGATGTTTTCGTCAAGACATTGAGAATAATATCCCCATGTGCTGCAAAGATTTGCTGCCAGGCAAACTCAGAAATAAGGACCTGATAGAAAGGATTGCCATAGTCATAATAGATCCCAGCGACATACCAGTCTTTTCCCATCGGAGGTGGTAGTGAGATTTGCTCGCCGGGTTGAATATTCAGTTTCAACGCCATCGACTCACTAATTAATACACTCTTGCTTCGGTGCAAATACTCCCAGAAATCCGGTACGGCAACTTTCATGGTCGTGGCTCCCAGCTCAATATTCGTTACACCGGTACTCACCACTTGGATAAGACCTTGTTCTGACGGAATATCACGTTCCCAACGTTTCCAGACAAAATCCACCTCATCTTGCTGCCGTAGCCAGCGGGTCATATCTGCCTGAGACGATGGTGAAGCATAGATATACAAATCAGCAGCCAATTTTTCATTGAGCCAATGTTCCATCGTGCCCCGAAAACTCCCGACTAAAGTTTCAATACCGATATTGGCAGTCAACGCAATTAAGAATGCCATGGTCGCAATACCGCGATATCCCATGCTTGCGGCTGCATCAGCAAAAAACCAGCGTCGTTTGACATCTTTGAGACGATAAGAAAGCCAGTCACACACTTTCCAAAATAGAAATGGGGTCATTAAGCCGACACTCATTAAAATCAATGCCGGTACCGCAAAGCCAACCCACGGCTGCTGTACAAACAGATAAAACAGCATTGCGGTGCCAAATAATAAAACGGCAGCGATGGCCTGACAGGCAAACTCGATGCCGGCAAAACGCACCAGAGAGACTTTTGCCGTTAAACGGATGGAAGGCGATTTCAATAGCCGAATCAATGGCCACAGGCATGCCGCCAAAGCACCGAGCGTTGCCATGACAAAACTATATAGACCCCAATGCCAATTCCAGTCGATGAAAAAGCTTTCCGGTTCACTCATCACGGTTGAATAGACGGATGGAATCAAACGATCTGCCAGCACTAGTCCCAAAAAGTTACCAGAAATCCAAGAGAGCAGAATCAATAGGCTGAGTTCGATCATCAATGCTTTCGTCAGTTCGAGACCCGAGACACCGGCCTGACGCATCATGCCCACCAGCGGTTGACGCTGAATAAAAGAAAGCGATATCGCCTGATAGAAAATAAAAAGTCCGACTAAAAAGGCCAGCCCACCGATGACATCTAAGTTCAACAAGAAGGCTTTGGTCAGCGAACCAATATCAGAACGGTACTGTCGATTGATCGACAACGTCGGTGGCAGCACCTGCTTTAATCGCTGTAACGTCTCATTCGGCATTTCCCGACAAGCAATCACCGATAGAAAATTGGTCCCCGTCAAAGCACGGACCAATGACAGGTTGGTCATCACGCGGCGCCCATAAACCCAATCATGTTGATCGACAATCACCGGGCCGATATGACCTCCGGACGACAATGTAATCCAGTCGCCATTTTTTAGCCGTTCATGCTTGGCAAACTGACGACTGATGATCACCGAATGTGGTGCAATCAATAACGGCAGGAGCGGTTGTTGCCAGAGCGACTGCTTTGAGGAGACAACATTCGCCATACTGACGGGGTCGATCCCAATCACAGTCATCGTTTCGCCGTGCTGCGTTTCAGCTTTAAACCGGCTGAAAGGGACACACTGATGAAAACCGGCCTGTTGTAGGTGTTGATAAACTTGATATGGAATCTGATTTTCTAGGGAACGGGGACGAATGTGATACGGCAGCGGATTCGCAAACAGCTTTTCACCATGCGCATAACTTTTACGGGCATGTTCTGTAATCGCTGTCACACCGATCAGAATAGAAACGCCTAATGTCAGCCCCAGCCAGACCAGTAAAATCTGTAATGGTGACCGACGATAGTGACCCAGCAGTGCTTTAACTACGGGACACAACATGCAACTGCCCTCCCTGTAGACGAACACTCCGCTCCATATGACTCGCTACTTTTTCACTGTGAGTGACAAGCAACAATGTATATTCAAGTCTACGGGATAAAGATGTCAGTAGCCGAAGTACCGCTTCTGCATTCTTTTCATCCAGACTTCCGGTGGGTTCATCAGCCAACAACAGTTTCGGTTCCATATATAGCGCTCTGGCAATCGCAGCACGTTGCTGTTGACCACCGGACACTTCTTCCGGATAGCGCCCGAGCAGAGGCATTAAATCAAGGGCGGACAGAATCTGACGCCACAAACCTTGATCTTCGGGTAGCCGGCGCAATTGACGACAAAAACGAATATTATCAGCAATATTCAGCGTCGGAAGTAAATTAAACTGTTGGAAAACGTGACCGATATGATGGCGTCGATAAGCCGCACGATGGTGTTCTGAAGCGTTATGCATCGGGAAATTAGGAAACCAAATGTCTCCGGAGTCCACTTTATCAATCCCTGCGATCAGGTTTAAAAGTGTACTCTTACCAGAGCCGCTCTCTCCCATCAATGCGACCTGTTCACCCGATGTCAGTTTCAGCTCTGCGCCTTGTAAAATAGGGTGAAATTCCTCCCCATCTAAATAGCCTTTACACAGGTCTGTCAGTTCTAACATCTTTGGATCCACCCTCACACATCTCGGTGTGTGAATCTACACTAAAAACCATAATGGAGAAAGTAGTTTGCGGTGTTAATCACACATCCGTGTCTATCAGATTTCTCATCCATTTCTTACTCCGTATGCGTGGAATCGAGCCAATCCACTTAACACATTCCTCCGTCAGGAACGCGAAATAGACCCACTCCGGGGGCGCATGAAACATAACCGCCACGATAGCTGTGACCGGAATACCAATCACCCATTGTGCACATATATCCTGATATAAACAGAATTTCACATCGCCACCGGCACGCAACACACCAACAATCGCAGACATCGGAAAAGAGCGTAACACAATACCAATACTCAGAATCGCGATAAACTTTTCAGCCAACTCACGCGTTTCCGGCGTTAAAGCAGAAAAGGCATTGAGCACAGGCGTTTGCAACAAATACAACAAAATAGCGATAACAATACTGGCAAAGACACACAGTATCGTCAATGCAATGGCCTGATCATAGGTTTTTTCATATTCTTTGGCACCCAGTTGATTGCCGACCAGCACCGCTGCGGCGCTGGAAATGCCGATCATAAAACTGAGCGAAATCGATTCAACCGGCGTCATCACCGACAGCGCAGCCAACCCTTGCACCCCACTCAAACCCATAATGGCATGATAAGCAAACAAGCCGCCAGACCAGATCAGGAAGTTAAATGTCGTCGGCAATGAGAGCTGTAAAAAGCGCTTCACCTTCGGCATATGCATTGTTGCCACCAAATCAGGCCAACGGAACGCCAATAAATGCTGTTTTCGATACAGATACCCATACAAGGTCACAATTTCGATCACACCACTGAGCACTGTCGCAATGGCAGCACCCGCAATCCCCATCGCGGGTAACCCGAAATGACCGAAAATCAAAACCCAGTTCAACACCACATTCGAGCCAATCCCGATCGCACTAAAAAAGGTGCTTACCGCGGGCTTATGCATCGCACGTAAGCCGACCGCCATACTGCTGACCAGCGCCACTGCATACATACTGACCGACGTGATCTGAAGATATTCACTCCCCAAACGAATCACATCGGGCGAATCTGTCGCCAGCGACATCACCGATTCGGAAAAGAACATAAACAGTAATACGGTGAGAGTGGCAAAAAACATCGACACTAAACAGGTCAATGCGGTGCTTTCCCGGACGCCCTGCCGATTCGCAGCCCCCCAATATTGAGCGGTGAGCAAAGCCCCGCCGGTTGTCACACCAACCAACATAATGGTCGAAACAAATGTCGCTCTGGCAGCGACGCCCACTGCGGCAATTTCCGCTTCACCGAGCTGCCCCAGCATGATGACATCGACCAGCCCCCGACTAGAGAACAAAATATTCTGCACCGCAATCGGGATAGCAATCGCAATCAACTGACGTACAAAACTGCCCCTGATCGAGGAAAAAATCATGATAATCTTAGACAAAAGCTTATGACTCCGGTGACAGGACGATAACTCTGAGCCAGTCATGACTCAGGAAAATATAGGTACTGAAAATATGGGTACTGAAAGACTGAAAAACCGAGTGAGTATAACACGGGCCAGTGATACCCTGAAAGGTATTCCGTATGCTAATTGCTATTCATATCAGTAGAATGAATCACCGTATCGGCCCCCACGACTTATGGATTATTTATGAAAAATGTACTCGTCCTCGGCGCATCCGGTTACATCGGTTCACAACTTGTCCCCCAACTGTTGGCACAAGGTTACACCGTCACAGCCGCAACGCGTCATGTTGAGTCATTAAAAGCACGTCTGGAGCCTCATCCTAACCTTGAGCTCACGTATCTTGACTTAGCCGATGCCGCTGCGACACAAGCATTGATTCCTCATTTTGAACTGGTCTACTTCCTTGTGCATGGCATGGCTTACGGCGGTGACTTTTTTGACTACGAGTTACAGTTGGCAGAAAATTTTCGACAGGCGGCAGAACATAGTCACATTCAGCACATTATTTATCTCAGTGCCATTCAGCCGGATTCCGGACACTCAGAACACCTCAAAGCCAGAAAAATGACCGGAGAATGTCTGCGCCAGCTTTCAATCCCGATTACCGAACTTCGGGCAGGCGTGGTGATTGGTCCGGGCTCCGCAGCTTTTGAAATTATGCGTGATTTTGTCTACAACTTACCGATCCTGATCACGCCCAAATGGGTTGATTCAAAAGCCAACCCTATCGCACTGGAAAATCTCAATTATTATTTACTGCGCTTTGCCGAATCCTCCCCGGCCGGACATCAGTTATTTGAGCTCGGCGGCCCCGAGGAACTCAGTTACCGCGAGCAATTCAAAACGATTTGTCAGATGGCCAACCAGCCTTTCCGTCTCTGGTCAACACGCTTACTGACACCCAAAATTGCTTCCTACTGGCTCGGGATGATTACCTCAGTGCCGAGTAGTATCGGCAAAGCGTTGCTGGCAGGCCTGACTCATGACTATGTGGCTGATAATCGTGCAATCACCCAGCTTTACCCACAAAAGTTACTCAACTACAGTGACGCAGTACAACAGACCATTGCCCACGAAGGACGGTTTGTCCGGAGCCAGGTCTGGGGATTCGACCCACACGCACTCAATCGCTGGCAACCCGGTTATGGCTATTATCCCAAACAGGCTGGCGCAACGTTTCAGACCACCGCGACAACCGAACAACTCTGGGCGGTGATTGAGCGGATTGGTCAACGACCCGAGGGGTATTTTTTCGCCAACAGCTTATGGCGCACACGGGAATGGTTAGACTTCTTTTTCGGCGGCGGCAAACCCGTCAGAAGAGCCCCGCAAGGCGACCATCTCAAGGTCGGTGATTATATCGATTCATGGAAAGTGATTCGCTGCGAGCCGGGCAAGTTTCTCTCCCTGCTATTTGGCATGAAAGCACCGGGACTGGGCCGGTTGGAATGCTCCATCACGGATGACGGCACCCACCGCACCTTAGACATCCGCGCGTGGTGGCATCCACAAGGATTTTATGGCCTGCTCTATTGGTTCATGATGATGCCGGCGCACTTATTTATTTTTAAAGGCATGGTAAAACGAATTTGCCGAAAGGCGGAGCAAAAAACCATACCGAGCGGCTCATAATCGATTGGTCCCCAATTCAAGTCTGCGATGGGACAAATTCCAGAAAGCTCGTAGAGAAATCTACGGGCCTTTGTCTTTTCCGGTCCATCACAACAGTCAGGACGAGGACCGGACCGACTGCGCCGTCGCGATAATTACAGAAACTACTCATGCAGAAAGTCAGGCAGGATAATGAACAGTCTCTTCAGCACTCCAGCTTGTGACAAATTATAATATATTTTCATGGGTGCAATTGTAATATATTCATTGTATTGCTGCTTCTACAATTGCCCTACAGTGTATTTCTGTTGTAGAAAATACTGGGAATGGTAATTGATCAGCTCCCTTCATCAATAAAGGAATTTCAGTACACCCAAAGATTATCCCCTCGGCTCCATTCGAATGCAGCCTATTGCAAATATCTATAAAGCAATTTTGAGTATCGACAGTAAATTCCCCTAAAACAAGTTCATCAATTATCCTATTATGGACTGTTTCTCTATCAATGTAATCTGGAATATAAACCTCAATATTTTTTTCATTTAGTTTTTGTGGGTAGAAGTCACCTTCCATTGTTTTCATAACACCAAGTAACCCAACATTTTTAATATTAGCTTTACTAACTGCTGAAGCAGTTGCCTCTGCTATATGAACTAGTGATACATTACACTTCTGTCTGATGGCTGGTTCAAATCTATGTACCCCATTTGCACACAATGCTATTACTTCCGCCCCGCCACTAAGCAAAATATCAACGGCATCGACAATCATTTTCTCACACGATTGTTGCGATAGGTCTGATTCTGCGGCCTCTAAAAACTTACTTTCGTCAAGGCTTTCGGTTAAAATATGAGCTGAATGATATCCTCCTAATGTTGCTCTCACTATTTGATTGATTAACCGATAATACTCAGCAGTTGATATCCAGCTAAGGCCTCCAACTAATCCAATCTTTTTCATCTTAACACCCTAAATTATTACTATTTATGCACTGCGCTTTACATTACTACTGGGTTACGCATCCTAACGTGTAGCACAATTTAACAAAATTAAAAAATACACGACATTTGCTGATATGGAATATCGTCTTAACTATGAGTCACTCGCCAACCATTTTTTTGATAAATATTTATAAAACACTCTATTTACAGTCACTTACACTTAATATTAACAAGTTATCGATACATTTAACCTTTTTTGTCGGTTTTGTGAGATTTGTTGCAATATGTTAATGAAACGTGTAGTCTACGCGAACGATCGTGCATGCATAGATACTGATTGCAATGACACTAGGATAGTATTTGCTGTTTAATGTTTTCAGGGAAATATCTAACATATGGATAATACATTCAGTATAGGAAAGACCGATTTATCTGAGAGAACTTATAGTTCGCGCTGTAGAGGAACGCTAGGTGAACTGTTCCAAGGGCCTTTCTTTACAAAAGAGGGAGTTGATATTGCCATCATTTCTGCTGTTGCTGATAAATATGTTAAAGCATCATTTACCATTAATGAAAGTGAAGGTGATTGCAATCTAAAAGAGCTAGGTAAAACGAAAGTAAAACGTGCTATTGATAATTATTGCCACCTAAAAGGCATCTCTTCTCCTACTGGAAATTGGAGCTTCAAATCGGAGTTAAAAGTTGGAGCTGGAATGTCTAGTTCGACATCAGATATAGTAGCTGCTCTAAAGTGTTTCAGTTCTCACATGAACAAAGAGCTAACATTCTATGATATTGTAAACTCGTTAAGTGGGGTAGAAAGATCAGATACGGTTTTTTTAGAACAACCATGCCTATACCTTAGTCGAAAACAACAGATTATTGATATCTATAAACCTCAAGGTAAAATTTATTGTTACTATGCTATTGAATCAAACGTTGTTGATACTACATCTACAAAAGATGCATTAATTGACCATTACATAGAAAACAAAAATGAATATTCAATATTATTAGATGATGTATACTCATCTTTTAAGAGTGGTGACCTAAAAAAAATATGTGAATGTTCTACAAAAAGTGCACTACTTTCTCAAGGTATTATGCCAAAGAAAAACTTCTGGCACTTTTATTCATCATTAAACCAAATTAAATCTGATGGATTGATTGTAGCTCATACTGGAAGTTTAATTGGATTATTGTTCTGTAAGGAACCAGAAGATTCGATTAAAGAAGATATATCAAAATTATTTTCTGAATCAGGTCTAGAAGTAGAAAAAGGAATTATTGGATAATGTTTGATCACATCTCAGAAGCTATTAAAACGCCACAGATAATTAAAGTAGAAGAAAATTTATATGTTGCTCGATTTGAGTCAATGAAAATATACTCCACACTTTCTGCGGTTGGAAACCTTCTCGATGCTGGAAAGATCAATAAATATAGTATTCTTATTGATAGCTCAAGTGGGATTTATGCTTATGCTTTAGCTTTAGCTTGTCATAAATATGGCTTAAAATGTCATATAATTGCATCTAAAACAGTTGATAGTTCGATAAGGGTGCAACTTGAATTGCTTGGTGCAAAAGTTGATGGTGTACCATCTGCTGGTAGTTTGAAGTTAGATCAAAAATACCGAGTTGAGAAAGTTAAAGATATTCTAGAAAAAAATCCTAATTATTACTGGATGCAACAATATCATGATGATATTCACTATCATGGTTATAGAGAATTTGCGACAGTAATTAAAAAACAATTGAATGTTGATACTTTGACTGTTGTTGGTGGAGTTGGTTCAGGATGTTCTACTGGTGGGTTGGTTACTGGTTTGAATGATTTGGGTGTAAATGTAAGGCTCTGTGGAGTCCAGCCATTTGGTAGTGTTACTTTCGGTGCAGAGCATGTTGATGATCCAGAGATTATTATTGCGGGAATTGGAAGTGCAATTGAATTTTTAAATGTTAAACATAATTTATATGATTCGATAAATTGGATTTCATTTGATTATAGTTTAAGCGGCACTATAGACATAATGAAAAAACACGCAATTTTCGCTGGGTTGTCAACCGGAGCAGCTTGGTGTGTTGGTAAATTGGAACAGCGTAAAAATCCTAACACTCCTTGTTTAGTTATTGCTCCAGATACTGGTCATCGATATGTTGAATCAGTTTTTTCTCGTCACATTGAAGCTTTACCATTAGATCAACTTGAACCAAAACATATTAATAATGCACAAGAATTATCATTGCCATGGTCTCAGTATAATTGGGATCGTAATGAGAAATCGAACTTAGAAAATTTTAAAAAATTAAATACTGAGGTGTTATCATGAATTTAATACTTATTGAAGCGTTAACTTTTGGCCTAGGACGTTTAACAGAAGCTGCAAAGGATTTAGGTATCCATCTTTACCTTCTAACATATAATAGAAGCATCTACGAATATGAGTTGTCAAAGATTGAAAGTGAGCATCTTACAGTAGTTGATATTGATACATTCAATATAGACTCAATTGTTGATTACGCGAAGAGTCTTGATGATCTTAAAGGCGTTGTAAATCTAACAGATACATGGACTCATGTTTCTGTTCAAGTTAATGAAAGACTAGGTTTAGTAGGACAAAATCCAGAATCAGTACTAATTGCACGTAACAAGGATTTACTTAGAAAAACACTAATCGACAACAACTTAACTACAGGACAGTATATGTTGTTAGAAGTAGACAGCATAGACAAGTCTACCCTAACATCTATTCGGTATCCTGTAATTGTCAAGGATCCTTCTGGAACTGGTTCAAAAAATGTTTGGCTAGCAACAGATAAACAAAACCTGCTAATGCTCTTGACTGATATTAAAGATAATCCAGATAGTCCAGAAAAATTACTACTAGAAACCTATTTCACAGGAACTTTGTATAGTGCTGAGACATTGAGCTACGCAGGTGAAACCAGACTTATATCTATATCGAGCCGCATACTATCTGATGTTCCTTTATTTATGGAAAAAGCTATCTCATTACCTGTTGAGACAGAAGGAACAGAGCTGGCGAGTGTAGAAGGTTGGATTAAGAAAGTTCTTAATAGTATCTCATATACTGATGGTTTCGCTCATACCGAATTTGTGGTTACTTCAGATGGCTTGGAAGTGATTGAAATTAACCCTCGTTTGGGGGGCGTCCAAATTGGAGAATCATTATGTAAAGCCTTTAATAGCAATATTTATTCAGCATATATTGAAATGGGAATTGGGCAAAAACCAGCGTTGTTAAATGAAGAATTGACTAAGCACACTTCTGTTGGGCAAGTTTGTTTGTACGCAAAAGAAACTGGTAAGTTTAAGAGAATTGATGACACACTAGTGAATGATGAAAAGTGTAGAGTTTACCCTTGTGCAAAACGAGGCAAAGAAATACTTAAGCTAAATGATCAAAGCGCATGTGTCGCTATCTTAACCTCTGAAGGAGAAACTTCTGAAATTGCATTACTGAATGCAATTGCTGAGTCTAATCGAGTAATTGTCGAAATGGAATAGAGCCATGAAAAAATACTTGAACATTATAAATAAAGAAATATTTATCATTTTACTAACGACATTGCTTAGTAATGTGGGGATATTTATGGTAATTCCATTTTTGGCTATTTACTTAACCAGTATTGATACAATAACGACTGTCGAAGTAGGTACTATAATAGGTATAGCATTTTGGTTTCAGAGAGCAGGCTCTCTACTTGGTGGAGTAATTTCAGATACCTTTAGTTCAAAGTCAACTATGTTAATTGGCTTACTTGTAAGAATTCCTGGTTACTTGATGCTAGGTTACGTTGTTGACTTTTATCTATTAACTTTATCTTGTTCTCTAATTGGTCTTGGAAGTAGTATTTACCTACCCGCAGCTAAGTCTTCATTAGTCAGTAAGGTGGATGAGTTAGATAAGGTCAATGCATTATCACTGAGAATGATATGTTCTAATGTAGGTGTGGCAGTTGGACCTGTAATAGGATTATTTATATTTGAATCATCACCAGAAATATTATTCAATACTGTTGGTGCTATCTTTACAATATTATTCTTTTTTAATTGTTACATAGAGCCAACAAAAATAAAAAAATCTGATTCAAAGCTAACTTTTAAGGATTTTCACTCTTTATGTAAAAGAAGAGAGATGATTAGCATTAGTATTATCATGTGTATATTCATGATTGCTTATATGCAGCTTGAAGTTACAATTCCTTTATTTGCCAAAGAAGCACTCGACAACTCTGCTGCTTCACTTGTGTTTATTGTTAATGCTATTTCTGTTGTTTTGTTACAATTACCTATATCGAAATGGGCATGCCATGAAGATAGGGGAAAAGTATTGTGTATTGGGGGTATAACATTCCTAATTAGCTTTATTGTGATTTCTGAAGTAGAAACATCACTAACTCTTCTATTGTTTGCAGTGGTGCTATTTACTTTAGGAGAAATTATATTTTCTATAAGACTAGACTACGATGCAACAAATATTGACAAAAACTTGGTTGCTAGTAGCTTTGGGATTTTAAGCCTTGCAGGTGCTTTCGGTGGACTGATTGGTAGTTATATTGGAGGTAGCTACTATAACTTTCATTTTGATATAGCCAACCTTGATTTTTGGAAAATGTCTGCAATTTTATCAGCACTAATTTCAATATTTTTTTATGTTTCAAGCAAGTACCAGAAGAGGTTAACATATGCCTAATCATATTGTATTTATTGGTGCGCATGGAGCTATGTGTGACTGTGTTGAAAAAAATGAAATACGTTACACTTTGATTGACAAACCAGATAAAGTTGATACAACTTTAATTAGTCGTCTATCGAATTGCTTTTTGTTCGACTATGAAAATGATGAATTTTTATTACGAATCATCAATTCTATTAACGATGAGCATCCTATTACTGCCGTTGTTAGTCTAACTGAAAGTGGGTTGCTGCAAGCAGCTAAAGCATCCGAATATCTAGAACTTCACCATACCAAATCAGAAACCGTTATGGCCATGAAAGACAAGGCTAAGATGCGGATGCGCTCAAATAATGTAACAGATTTCCCTGTAGGCTATAATCTGGCTAATAGAATAAATGACTACTTTGATTTTTCTTCAAAATATGGTTATCCTTTTATTGCTAAGCCCAAAGATGGTGTGGGAAGTGTTGGAGTTCGCAAGATAAGTAGTAAAGATGAAATCTCTAGTGCCTATACAGAAGGTGAAATGCTTCTGGAGAGTTTTATCGAAGGTAAAGAGTTGTCTGTAGAGACCTTTTCTTTCTCCGGTGTTCATCATGTAGTTGCTATTACTGAGAAGGAAGTATTAGGTGGAATCAATGATAATCAGTTCACTGAAATTGGACACAAAGTTCCAGCTGGAATTAATGATGAAGAAAAAAAATTAATCATTGAATTTACTAATAAATTCTTAAACTCATTAGAGTATAAAGATGGCCCTGCACATACAGAGATTAAAATACAGAGTAATAAAGTTTCTGTAATTGAAACCCATAATAGAATTGGTGGAGATCGCATATCTGATTTAGTTAAATTAAGTACAGGGGTTGATCTTGTAGAGCTGTCAATATTGTGGCCTTTGGGCATGTGTAAACCAGTGGTCAATTTCAATGAGTCAACCATAGGATCTGCGATTCGATTTTTCAGCGTCAAATCTGGAGTAGTAAATAAAATATCTGGATTACACAATGCTAGATGTTTACCTGGCGTTGTAAATATCGAGTTGAACTTATCTGAAGGTGATGTAGTCCAACCAATAACTAACTCTTTTAACCGCTATGGTTTTGTCATTGCTACAGGGTTAAATGCTGATGAAGCAGATAAAAACTGTAAACGGGCCATTGATTCCATTGTAATAAATATAAGTTAAGTTAGATAAAACTGAGATCTATATGCTCTCAGTTTTAGCGTTACCCAACCTGATGAACCAGCTCTGATTAATGCAGAAGTTGGTAAAAAGTATTCAGTCTCCGTTTCGTGCCTAAAACGCCGAACATTTGCGTCTTTATGCCCACTTCCCCTTTAATGAGACAGTTCTAAACTAGAGTTTTCTATTTTATCTCGGTACGCTGCCGGAGGCTGATTACCGAGACTTTCATGGGTTCTTTCTTCGTTATAATCCAATCGCCAGAGCCAGGCCATATCTCTTACCTGGCTGATGCTTTCAAACAAATACGCATCAAGGAACTATCTGCGAAACGAGCCATTGAAGCGTTCAACAAAACCATTCTGTTGGGGCTTGCCAAGCTGGATATATATCAGCTCAATATGATGAGCCTCGCACCAATCCGTCAAAGTAGTCGATATTAACTCTGGGCCATTATCTAGGCGCAGCTGATTCGGTAATCCGCGTTCTGCTTTAAGTTGCTCTAAAACGCCGGTGGCGACTTTTCTAGCACTGCATTGATTGCGTCAATGACAACAGCATCTGCTTTGCGCCAATCTCGTCCCGGGCGGTAGAAGGTCGAACGGCCAATACCGACAAACAGGCAGACCTTTACGAACTTAGCCCCGCATCAACCAGTATGCTGACGCACTCTCGTTTCTCTGTTGTCACCAACCCTTTTTTGCGACAAGCTCCTTAATCGCATTATTTTCCAGGCTGATATATACAAACATTTTCTTAAGCTTGACATTTTCTTCTTCAAGCTCTTTCAATCGTTTGACGTCAGAGGCTTCCATACCCCCGTATTTGGACTTCCAGTTGTAATAAGTTGCGCTACTAATACCGTGTTGGCGACACACTTCTTCAACCTTCCTACCCGCATCGACTTCTTTGAGTACGCCGATAATCTGAGATTCTGTATATCGTGATTTTTTCATAGTCGTCTCCTGTATTCATCATTGCAGAAAACTCTAATTAAGTCTGTCTCAGTTTAGGGGAAGTGGACATTTATGTAACAACATCAATTCACCTCCATATTTACCCAATAGTGATTTGGTCAAATCATTACAGCTCTGTTTATGATATAGTTTTTCAACTAATGACTAGATTTAACGACCAGAGAACCCTTCTCTGGATAATGAGTAAGAATTAATCTATGCAAGAAAAGAAATTTGAACGTTATGACGCAGATGAACGGAAGAGTTCACTAATTAAAAGTACTTTAAACTGTTTGAAGCTAGATGGTTATGCTGGATTATCTGTACGTAAAATTACACGAGAAGCGAATGTGTCACAGGGAATGATCAATCATCACTTTGGCTCTATCGATTCACTTGTCATTCATGCCTACGATGCTATTTCGAAGGAATTTTTTGAGCAAACTAACGCCCTCATTGACTCTCATAAAGGTAGTGCATCAGAAAAGCTGATTATTTTCTTTCGCTCTTATATCTCTGAAGACAACCTTGACCCTGATTTGATGAAAACATGGTTAGTCTTTTGGAGTCTGATTAGAAATTCTCAGGATATGGCCGAAACATATGAATATGTTAATGATAAAATTGAGACTTTACTCATTAACTTATTGCTTGATATTAACAAGGAAGAAGGTCTTGATATGACTGATACATCTTTAGCCGCTCAAAGTTTAATCGCACTGTTAGATGGTGCTTGGGTTAGAACTTGTTTATCGCAAAAATGTTTACCACCAGAAAATACAATGAAAATTTTCATGAAGTGGTTAGAGGCATATAAATTGGGCGTATTCTCATAAAATAAAAGCCATCCACGCTATATCGGATGGCTTTTTTATGAATATCTTTCAACTTACGCTGTCACAAGTTCCCTTTTATTAAGCTGATTTTTCTTAACAAGAATAGTAGCGAGTATTAGACCTAACAAAGACATGCCACCCAAGAAACTAAATATCATGTTGTATCCACTATTACCGTATATATCGAGCCAATAACCGAACATCGAAGAAAGGAATAAGTCAGGCGTATAGCCGATAATAGAAGCAATACCAATCGCTGTCCCAGCAACTTTCATCGAAATTCCGGCCTCACGTACAATAGAGAAAACTAAACCGTAAAGCATAAGGCCAAAAGCTCCAGGAAGTAGCGTATAAATACTAATCAAGGTTGCACTCATTGTTGATGGCAAAAACATCACACCAATAAATGTGCCCGCTAGCAACGTAAATAAAACAATAAATAGCTTCGATGTTGACTTAAATACTTTGTCTGCCAAGTAACCACCAAAAGGAGCAATTAAGTAAAATAAATAGCTTCTAATGATAGAGAACATTCCCGAGTCTTCTACTGATATACCAACAACATTCGTTAGGTACGGATTAAAGTAAGTCGTACTACTGAAAATCGAGTAGCCAGTGAATACGATGATAGAAAAACACCACAGCATTGGGTCTTTGAACAGTTCTTTTACATGAGAAAAATTAATTTTATCATCACTTGATGTTTGATTAGTCTCGTCAGATTTGTCTTTGAGCACAACAAACACCAGCACACCTGACAATAGAATACACCCAGCCATGACAATGACTGCATAAAAAAGACTTTGTTTTGGATCTAGGCCAAATGATGCTGCTTTTAAGGCTAATCCATTAATTACCGCCCCAGCTAAACCATTACCGGCATAATAGATACCATATAACCGAGCTTGCTCACTGCTATCACCGACCATGCTTATTGCTTTCAATAGCGATGTCCAAAAGACAAATGCGGTGGTAATCGCAAACAAGAACCAGAGAACCAAAGCCATACTGTATGACATGGTGTAGGCGTAAATCACACCTAGAATGGCAGTTCCAAACAAGGAGTAACTAATCGCTTTTCTCGGTGAAATTCTGTCTGTAAGAATTCCTCCTGGAATATAAGTTAACATACCGCCCAAAGCATACATTGTAATGAGAAAGCCTGATTGCATATTACTAATATTCATCACCTCTAACTGTGTATCGTAAAATACATATTTGAGGTACGGAAGCGTATAAATTGCTCCTCCGGCAAGTGATAAGACTAAAATCGTAAAGTATTTATACAGCGTTTTGTTCATCATCATTCTCAACCATCCTTATTAAGAAATATTGAAAGTCTAATTCAAAGAGTGTTAGACGTGATTAATTCAACTGACGACAGGAATATCAGGGAAAGTTGATGGTTCGGGCTTGAATAGCTCTTTGGCAACTTCTCTAGTTGTTTTTCCACTAGTCAACGCCTCTTCAAATACTTTACGTGTCTGACGTCTAATGATGTTCATTGTATCTTCAGCAATTGCTTCCGGCTCTGGTTTCACCAGACCAAATACTACGACTTCATAAATGCGTATGCCGCCCATATTAGTAATGAAATCAACGCATATATCGACGCCTTTTTCAGCAAGAATCTTATCTGCTTCTGGCGTTACGGGGATATTTGCCGCCTCAACAACCAACGATGCTTTTACCTTGTGTGCATTATCTTTATTGATAACGTCTTCCAAAGCTGCAGGGACTAGAATGTCGCAGTCGATATCGAGCCATTCAACGTTATCGTGAACACGATATGAAGGTTCGAAACTATCTAGATTAAGTTCTCCTTTGGGTTTACGAGTTTTGATGAGCTCTTTAACATTCAGCCCATCTTCACATGTAACCAAGCAATTCGCATCAGCAATACCAACGACTTTATAGCCCCAATTATCCAGACAATTTGCCATGCTAGCGCCGGCACAACCGAAACCTTGCAAAACAACTCGAGTACCTTCCGGTAAATTGCCTTTTAATTTCCATGCTTCGTCTAACGCCGCCGCACAACCATAGCCAGTAATCATGTCGTACATCAAGAAATCATCGTATTTCATAGAACAAACATCATCATGGTCTTTGATTCGTTGCTGTTGTAATGGATCATTACGCATGGCTTGTGTTTGCGGAAGTCCAATGCCAATTTCATCTAGAATTTCTAACACATCGTTATAATCGACGCCTAGATCCCCACCAATAGACACGCCACTGTTAATATACGGACTCATTGCCTTGAGATAGCGTCTTAGGACATCCTTTGCATCAGGCGCTTTATAGTCATACGCGATGCCGCCTTTGCACCCACCTGTAGTAACGGATTCACAGGCTTTGTATTTGTAACCCATAGCGGTAGCTAATCGCACGACTTCTTCTGCAGTAACCGTTGGGTGCATACGTGTACCGCCACCACAATAATTATTAACGAAGTTATATGCGCAAAGCCATCCTTTGGCATCCGTTTCCGTGTCATTCCACTCTACTAAAATATACGGCTTAGTCATTTTAATATGTCCTTATTTTATAAAAAAACCACGAGTTCGTATTGAGACTACAACACAATCATACGATCGTTCAATAGTGATTTTCATTTTATTTTAACAGAATTTAAACTTTAATTATTTTGGTGCATTGAACCATTTTGGGTCACCTAAATGGGGCATTTTTCTGATGGAAAATATATTGATATTCTAATCATACGATCGTATAGTTACGTATATTGTTAACATTTAATTTTAAACATAACGAATAAGGGTTAATTTTGAAAATTGTCATATCAGATTATAAATCATCATTAAATTTTGATATTAATTATGCTATTTCTTACTTAAGAGACACTTTAGGAACTAACACTGAAATTATTGTTTATGAATATAATGGAAACAATAAGGAATTCATTGATATATTAAATGATGCTGATGCATTAATAACAGGTTATTTAGAGATCGACAAAGAAATAATACAAAGTCTGAATCATCTAAAGATAATTTCTATAATGGCTACAGGTTTTAATTTCATCGATATTCAGCAAGCAAGTCGTTCGCATATCGGCGTTGCCGTCAATCAAGAATATTGTACCCAAGAAGTGTCGGAACATGTTATGTCATTACTGCTTGCGCTAAATAGAAAGTTAAAACATTATACAAATGATGTCGACGCAAAAGGTATATTTGATTATGGCACAACTAACAATTTGATCCGACTTGATGGTTCCACATTAGGTATTTTTGGTCTTGGAAAAATTGGACGCTCGGTGGCGAAAAAAGCGCAATCTTTTGGAATTAAAGTGATTGCATATGATCCCTTTATTTCCGAGGAAGTTGCGAATGAATGTAACGTAGAATTACTGCCAATTGATGACGTATTATCAGAATCCGATAACATTAGCATTAATATGTTACTAACGAATGAGAATGTCGGATTTTTTAATATGGAAAAATTTAAAAAAATGTCTAAAAGACCATATATCATTAATGTATCTAGAGGTGCGTTAATTAACGAAGATGATTTAGTTGACGCGCTAGATAAAGAGTTAATAAAAGGAGCAGGCCTTGATGTATTAGTTTCTGAATCACCGAATCTAGATAATCACCCACTAGTTAATCGTGATAATGTAATCATAACGCCACATAGTGCGTTTTATTCTGAAACATCTATTCTTGAATGTCAGAGAATAGCTTGTGATAATGTTATTAATTATGTGAATGGTAATTATGATAAAATGTTCAGACTGATTAACCCTGAAATATTAAAGTGAGTTTTACTGTCTAACCCGACAACCAGATTCCATTCTTGCATGGATAATGAGCGAAAAAATGCATTGCCTCTTTGTTTCCGGTCACGAAAAAAAGTAGGTTCCTCGCTGATTGAGCAGGACTGTTCTCGACCGTAAAATGTGCTAGAACCTCAGTAGCGTTTGAATGAAAACTCGGCATAACAACAATCTCAGGTATAGAAAAACGATACAGCGCCCTAATGGCCTTTATTTTTCTATCACCTTCGACGATACTCTTGCACATTCGTGTTTAGTTGGAAAACGTCATGCCTCAAGCCAATTCCGTTGTCATACTCGACTTTGAAACCACGGGTCTCTCTCCTAACCTTGGTGACCGCGCAATTGAAATCGGCGCGGTGAAATTAGTCGATGGTGAGGTTGTCGATAGTTTTCAACAATTAATGAATCCGGGCTTCAGAGTAAGCCCATTCATTGAAAATTATACCGGCATCACCAATAACATGTTACGTAAAGCGCCAAGCTGCGATGAGGTAATGATATCGTTTAGTGAATTCATTGCCGATGAGAACCTTATCGCTCACAACGCTTCGTTCGATAAACGATTTCTGGACGCAGAGCTTGAAAGGATCAACCGCGGTTATGCAGGAACGTTCGTTTGCTCCTTACTGGTGGCAAGAAGACTGATTCAAGATGCACCGTCATACAAACTAGGTGAACTTGTTCGCTACAAAAACATCGATAACGACGGTGTTTTTCACCGAGCATTAGCCGATGCACAAATGACAGCCAAACTTTGGCTTCATATGATCGAAGATTTGGAGCTGTCAGGAATCACCAATCCAAGTTTTCACTTTATGCAAACCGTTAGTAAAACAGCAAAAGGGAAAGTAAACCGACTACTGGCGAAAAGCCGTGTTTAATTCACTATTGGACGTGCGACGTGAAGTCGTATAAAGCGTTGTTCACCGCTTTAAGAGTGAACTGTCCACTTTCCCTAAACTGAGCAATTATCTTAAAGGATAAATTGAGTTATTTCTTTTCTTCTTTTTCTTACGGCTAAAAACACTAAATATTTTTTTTAAAAATCTCATAATAAGTCCTCACTATATAACTTGACGAGCGATTATTTCAGCTAATTGACGGTTACCCAAATCATTGAAGTGAACTCTGTCAACAAATAATGTTTGATCAAAAACTGGAGAAGTCTTCAGCATTTCATTCATATCAAAACACTTAATATCACCTGCTTTTCTTTTAATATTTTCAAAGAAAGGTTGATGAACTTCTTTGCCTAAGACACCACTAAATAGGCGATAAAAGTTGTTAGGGCAACTTTCTATCGCATGGAAAACGGCTTCTTCATCAGCCGTCAGCTGGTCTTTACACCAATGGGAAAGTGGCTGTAAAACGAATGAGACGGATGCAGAATACTCAGCGAGTAATAGTTTCCACTGATGCAGTGCTGTTGTAATCGTTTCAGCGGCTCGAATGATCCTTTCATCCAATGAAACATGACTATCATCAATAATTTTATCCGCTGGATTAGAAGTAGCCAAATGATCTTTGATTCGTTTAATTATTGACACTTTATTTCCGTCATCAAACGAGTCTTTCTTACGTTTCATATCCTCATTGAATTTATTCATATAATGTTGAAATTCATAGGAATAGTAGTAACGACCATATTCACTTGCATATTCATCTGGTATTCCTTCTAGTGCGAGTGTATTCATGCCACTAAAAACAATAACTTGACCAATATCATAAAACTTTGTCTGGTTCACTATATATAGTAATAATTCTTGTGTTGAGTTGAAACCTCGACCAGAGAAATTAAGCCATACTTCTCCAGTTATATCAGATAAATAAGATGCAACTGAATATTCATCAGAAGTTGCACCCACGCCTAAAGCGGTAGAACCTCCAACTAACAAATTTACTTTTTTATTTTTTGGAATAGAATCAACGGAATAACGTGTTGATTGATGAACACTATAACGAAACCCGAGTGAATCAGTATTAATAGTTTCCGACCGGAAGTTTTTTTCGTGGAAATACATGACATAAGGAACCCAAGTGGCTCCGACATGCATGAAACGGTCATAATCCCGAATCTGTGGTGTATATTTATATACTTCTTGTATTGCATCTTTATGACTGAGATGCTTCTTATTAATCGAGGACATATACTTCTTTCCAATTGACTTCTTCAAACCAGCGAGGCTGTTTTTCTTTCGATAACAAGTAGTGACCTATGACGAGGTAATCCATTTCCGTACGCATAAAACAACGATAAGCATCCATAGGACTTTCAACAATAGGCTCACCGCGAACATTGAAGGACGTATTGATCAAAATCGGACAATGAGTGATTTGATCAAATGCTTCAATTAACGAACGAAACAGAGGATTGTATTGACCATCAACAGTCTGAATTCGCGCAGAATAATCTACATGTGTCACCGCAGGGATGGTGGAGCGTGTGATTTTCAATTTATCAAGGCCATCAATTGACTCATCGTCTCTCGTGATCAGTCTTTGATTAGATTTTACCGGGGCCACCATCAACATGTATGGCGATGGTGCTGTAATATCAAACCACGTATCGACGTGCTCTGCTAAAATAGCCGGAGCAAATGGACGAAAAGATTCTCTGTTTTTAATCTTAAGGTTCATCGTACGTTGCATCTCTGGCGATTGAGGATTACCTAGAATTGAACGGCATCCCAAGGCTCTAGGACCGAATTCCATTCTTCCCTGAAACCATCCGACAACTTTATTGTCAGCGAGACATTGTGAAGTTTTTTTGAGGAGTGTCGCTGTATCATGATACTCATAATCTGCATTCACATCCTGAAGAAAACTCAGAATTTGCTCATCGTTATATTCAATCCCCAAGTAACCGCCGTTCATGCGATCAGTGACACCATCTGTGAGCCTTGAATTATTGGCGATAGCATAATGATAATTAAGAGCGGCACCAAGAGCGCCTCCAGCATCTCCTGAAGCCGGCTGAACGTAGATATGTTTGAAGAGTCCCGATTGAAGCAACTTCCCGTTGGAGACACAGTTTAAGGCGACTCCACCGGCAAGGCAGAGTGAATCCGCCTGAGTCATTGATTTCACTTTTCGCGCCAGCCCAAAGACGACTTCCTCTGTTATCACCTGAATCGAAGCAGCAATGTCCATAATCTTCTGGGTGATTGGTGATTCAGGCTCACGGGCTGGACCTGAAAACAGCTTCTCGAATTTGTCGCTGATCATACAGTCCCCGACTTCATAATCGAAGAAGGTACGATTTAAGGTGAATGAACCATCTTCTTCGAGATGAAGTAAATTGTCATAGATGAGATCGACATAACAAGGGTTACCGTAAGGTGCCAACCCCATCAACTTATATTCTCCAGAGTCGACTTTAAACCCACAATAGTAAGTAAATGCTGAGTATAGAAGTCCTAAAGAATGAGGAAATGCAATATTAAAAATACTTTCTATCTGGTTACCTGAGCCAAGCCATGCGGTCGTTGTGTCCCACTCACCTACGCCGTCAATACACAAAATAGCAGCTCGTTCATAAGGGGACGTATAAAATGCAGATGCAGCATGACTAAAATGGTGCTGACTAAAAACGATTTGAGGTATGTTCTCATCAGGAAACAGTTCAGATAGTTCTTTGTGAAGAATCTCTTTGATGTTCTTCTTTTCCATAAAATATTTATAGTTTTTTGCAAAACTCACTGAACCTTTAGGGAAATTATTTTTATAAGTTTGACATATGCGTTCAAATTTCAGCTCTGGATCTTCATAATAAGTAATACAGGAGATGTCAGAAATACTTATCTTCTCCGCTGATAAGCATGCCTTTAATGCATTCTGAGGAAAATTCTTATCTTGCTTTATTCGAGAATATCGTTCTTCTTGTAAAGCAAAAGCGATTTCACCATCTTTCAGAAGTGCAACTGCACTATCATGATAGAAACAAGAGATACCGAGAATATAACTCATACAATTTCCCTCATAAATGTTGATACGGCAATTAAGAAAAACAAAATTGGAGGAACATAGTCAAACCACGATAGGCGACTAAGAACCGATTTCATCGATTGAGCAGTTAGACCAACCGTGGTATTTACAATAATTCCACCCAGATTAAAAATTAACCCATAGGCTAAAAAATACATCCATGCACTTTCAGAATTATTAGGAACAAATTGAGGGAGGAGGCTCAAAAAGAAAAGCCCTATTTTAGGATTCGTGATATTAATCAGAACACCTTTTCTAAAAACCATATTTGCTTGATTTTCTTTAGTACCATTCGCACCACCTTGCTCTTGGTTATGTCGAGGCCAAGAAGAATAAGCCAAATATAAAAGGTAAATTGCACCACATATTTGCATGATTTCATAAAGAATAGGTACTTTTTGAAAAACTACCACAAGTCCTAATGCTGTTAATAAAACATAAAAGAAGACCCCTACTTCGACTCCAGCAGCTGCTTTGATTCCAGTTTTGAACCCATGAATTAAAGATTGGTTCATCACATATAACATAGCTGGACCCGGTGATAAATTTATAATTAATACAGAGATGAGGAAATAAACTATACCGTCGTTCATAATTAGTTCGTCATGAGTTGGTTGAATAAAAAAAACGCTTGATTGAATAGTGAGCCTTTTGCATAAAGCTGAGTTTTTTAGGGATGTTCAATGAACAGTAACCCAGCCATATACGTTCCCAATGCTTTTGTCTTTCTGCTTCTCCTCCTTTTTGAAAAATATCATCTAAGTACTCCTTGATTGCTTCTAAAGCCCAAGCAGAGTGTCCAGTAACAACGTTATCCACGGTATTATGTAAATCGGTAAATAGTGAATCAAAACCATAGTAGCGAAGAACATCGCTGGATCGTCGGTATTCTCCCCCGACACCGGAAAGCTCCATCGCTAAATTCAGCCCCAATATTTCGGGAAAAAAATATTTTGGAAATAGGGAAATCGATAACCAGTAGACAGGGACAAGAAAGTCATCATCATCGAATAATTTCAGTGAAGTTGTATTAAGATTATCGAGTGATGGAACCTTGACCCCCATACTATCTAGTAATTTACGGTAAACATTTCCATGATGAACATGTGTATCGCCCTGTCCAAGTTCATCGATGAGCGTTTTGTAATGCAGGTAACCTATATGCGTGCTAATTAGCGATGGGATCGACACTAACCGCAACCATGCCCCATCAATCAATGTTAATGGAGCTAGTCTGATTGCATCTTCAATGACTTCATCACGACTCTCTTCCGGTTCTTCAGTCAAAGGTCGATAGCTATCCACCTGCTTTCTATGCTGATTTTCAAACCATAAGGACAAGTCTGCGTGGTGATATACAGAAAACGGTATACTTTCTTGCACCACTTGTGCGTTCTGATGACTCTTCAACCATTTTTGTGCATAGTTAAATGCAATAGGCAAAATATCAGGGTTTTGTTCTACCTGTAATAACTGAACATATAAATCTTGTAAACTGATGTGTGCATATTTGCCATAAGTATCGAGTCTTGCCTGCTCTAGAACTGACGGGTTAATGCCTCTTAGTTGAGATACACCGTTCAAGTTGCTTATTGAACCGACGTTGTGACGTTTCTCTGGAATTTCTTCATTTTGGTTCAATCCAGAAATCCACTTGCGGATGATCTGAATATCGTCCTCAGTACAAATACCATACATAGCACCGTTCACATTGGTAAACATATGAACCAAGGCACTTCTATCCTGTTGCCCCTTACGTATGTATTTCGAGTCTTTCAATGCATCTAGTAGTTGTTCAGGGTTAAAGGATTCAGGATTGAGAAAACAATCAATAGGGCATCCTTGCAAACTTCCTCTTTTATGATAACCATAACCATATCTGCCAATTTTATTCAGGAGGCGTATCATCTGGGCATCGTTATTAAAATAAGTATTATCATACAAGTCGACGCGTAGATTTTGTTCAAAGGAGTCGATTAATTGGATAGTCCGTTCATAACCATTCCAAATACGGTGTGTATCTCTATCAGTTTGCTGATCTAAATAGCTTTCAATAGCAGAAAGAGCATTTTTCAATAAAGGAGCGATTTCGAGGCCATTCAATAGATTATTACAGAGGATGGAAAGATGACTCAGTTTTTCAAGATAATGAACCATGGCCAAATTAACGCCAAGTGTTTCTTCGTAAAAAAAGCTCGGAAACATGGCAACTTTCATAAGATAAGCAGGAAGGACAAATGAGTAACCGGAAATCGTATCATCATTGAAGAAATAAAAATTGCACTCTTCTGGGATTTTTACATCCATTCGCAGTGCTGATGATTCAAATGCTCTTGTAATACTATGTTGATAGTTCCCGCTTCCCATCATCTGAATATGCTGTTTTAAAAGATAAGCACTGTCTTCTTTCCATACATAAGGAATTGAAGTGATACCACATAACCAAGAGCCGATAACTTTAAATAATGGTGAATACTGCTTAAAAACAAAGTCTATTTGTTGAACCGTAAACGGTGATTCATCATTTGAATCTAAATACAAAGCTAAATTAAATTTATCTAACCAGTTTGAAACATCATTGTTTTGCTTTAACTTATCGATTTCAGAAAATGCTTCATGGAGATCTTGCCATATATTTTCCATGTAAGGATATGCTGTTTCATGTTCAATTAGCAGACGAAACCATTGCCTAGCATTTATTTCAACATTTCCGATAACATGTTGAGGAACGGGAAGAAATGAAGGTTTGTGCCGAGATTGACGATTCAGTGAAGACCCCACTATATACACCTTGATTTACATTAACTAGATTCATATTAAAGTTATTCTACTCAAATGTGACACTTTTACAACAATTTCATCCCTTTAAAGTACGAAAGATTAACATCCAATATGTGCTTAATGCTTTCAATTTAGACTTAACCATATGATATTAAATAAAAAATTCAGAACAAGACTGGCAATATCAGATCCAACAAAACATGAGTCGCCGAAGGATCTGTTGGGACAATGCACCAATGGAACGGTTGTTCCGCAGTTTAAAATCGGAATGGATACCAGAAATGGGTTACTCATCGGTTCGGGAAGCAAAACAAAATATCAGTTATTACCTGATGGACTATTACAACTGGCAACGACCTCATCAACATAATGATGGCGTTCCACCTGCATTGCCGAGAATCGGGCTTGGCGCGTGTCCGGTTTTAGTTGACCTCTATAAAAACAGGAATGACACATAACCACAAACTTCGATCTAGAACAAGCGCTTAAAGCTCTTCAGTCGGGACAAGACCTGACTGGCAAAGACGGCTTTCTTACTCCTCTCATCAAACAGCTCACCGAAACCGCCTTAAAGGCGGAACTCGAACAACATCTGGAAGATTACGAGCAACCAAACCGTAAAAATGGCTACAGCAAGATGTGATCGTCAAACTGATCTGTTTTGTTCAAATAATGTTCACGACCTTGCCCTATCCTCCCATCTTATGCTTAATTTTTTATACTATTCCCCATGAGTACAATACCAAAACACATGAATATGACACCAGATAGTTTATTAATAATAATTAAACCATTTATTATTTCTGCCAACAAATATTTTGCTAGAAAGGAATGCATACATCGTGAGTGCTGAAAAAGAACAACCAGCAAAGATCGAGGTCAATATTGTCGTTTGAACTAAAAAATCGCCCTGATTATTAATAAATTGAGGAAAAAGTGCAGAAAAGAAAATAATAGCCTTTGGATTTGATAATCCCACAAGTGCAGCCTTTGTGAATACAGAGAGCCCTTGTGACTGCTGGGGTTCTGAAAGGGGTTTATTCGTCCTTACTGACACGATGGATTTATAACCGAGGTAACATAAATAGAGTCCTCCGGCAAACTGTATACATCTCAGTAAAAATTCTCCACCTTCGTTAATCAGAACCCCCATCCCTAGCGATGCGAACGTCGCATAGAAAATCATGGCTGATACATTACCAAAGATACCAATCACAGCCTTTCTGACGCCAAGATTGGCACCATTCGATATTGCCAACAAAACAGCAGGTCCGGGTGACAGGGTTGCAACAACTGCTAAAACGAAAAAAGCAAACAGGGAATTATACTCAACCATTAGGAATATCCTTACCTCAACTAAGCCAAAATATATTTAACATCAGTGTTACAGTTATGTTTATAACACACCCATTCACTTTTTGTGATATTGAAATTTTTTCTTTCCTTTCCTCCCAACAGAGACACAGTATTTCTCATATGGATCATTGATCGTGTTGATTGCAGCGACGGGTAAACCAATACCTGCAATGATGCGCTCATGTGGATTTAGTCTTTGTCTTAGTTGGACCGCTAATTCGTCAACAACATCATTCCGACGAAAGAGTTTTCCATCGGTTAAATGCCTCGAATACTCAGATCGATAGGTATCCTGATGGTATGCCGGTGGTGAGATAGATACTGCTCAAACAAATCCGGCGATACGCAATTTGAATCAATTGATGGCACTTGCTGCAAATCCGGAACCTGAATGACGACCTTAGCACCTCTGATTTTTGCAGAAATTAAAATATCCTTTAAATCAAGGTGAATTGGGAATGACTCTAAAATAATGTCTCCACTATCAGTAAAGCCAGCACCACGCATCATTACCAAATCTGAATCAGGCAATGTAAAACTCAGCATCCCGGATTGATTTAGTTGTGGCTTTTCTATCGACCTGACAGGGGGCAATTTCGGTACATCCCCTAAAGCCCCTCCCCGGCATTGAGGATCTGTTTGGGGCTTTTGAATGATTGACGATCTAACCAACTGAATGGCCAACCAATGGATAGACACTTTTTTATACTAGATGTAATAAATCAGTTGGGTCAAAAAGTAGCTTGTGAAGTGAATTTTGGGACAGTCAATTTTAAAAAGGAATTGGACAGAATATACCTGCCCAAAAATCATCAGTTAGGGTTTCTTTGTTAGCCAGTAGGTATCACGGCTACGGATAGAGTCGAGGGAAAACATCTTTAAAATCCTTGAGAAAAGGGCCCAAAGGTTGAGGAACCGATGGGCCAACAGGCCTATACAGGATTAGGCCCCCACTTCTTGATTTTTATACTTCCTTAATCTCTTAGTACCGGCTCTTCTTCTTTGAATTAATCCAACAGCAAATACAATGAACAAGCATGGAATATAGACGAACAGACGAGAAGGCTGAGGCCTGGCCTGATCGACGCCAGTAATGACCTGGAATGGTTTAAAGCCTGCCTCGTAAGCACTGCTCCCAATTTCAACACTGTCAACTTCTACAGTATGCTTATCCTGATAAATATTCAGGCCAGCATTCTTCAATATCTCATGAACACTTCCTGATTTATAAGGGATGATCATCAAAACAGATTCCTTCGGTTTGCCTGACTGATCTTCATCGTCAACATGAACCCGTATTGGTGTGCCCGCATTTATCTCTTCATTTTGTTTCAAATATTGTGCGATTTGAACGTATTGATACGGATCTTCAAATTTATTGATCCAGAAACCAGGTCTGAACAAACTAAAGGCGACCAATAACAAAATTGCACTTTCCCACCACTTAGAACGGCATAAGAAGTACCCCTGAGTTGAGGACGTGAAAAGAAGCATTGCTAATGTTGAAATGATGAAGATAAACACGGCATGGACAAAGCCAACATCAATCAACAGTAGATCAGAGTTAAAGATAAATAAGAAAGGCAGCACCGCAGTTCTTAATGCATATTGAAACGCAATAATACCAGTACCAATCGGCTTACCACCCGAGACAGCAGCCGCGGCAAACGAAGCAAGACCAACGGGTGGTGTGACATCTGCCATAAGTCCAAAGTAGAAAACGAACAAATGGACGGCGATAAGCGGAACAACCAAACCATTAGAAGCACCAACTTCTACAATGACGTTAGCCATCAAAGAAGAGACAACGATATAGTTAGCCGTGGTTGGTAAACCCATACCAAGAATGATACACAGGAAAGCAACCAGCAAAAGCATCAGCGTGATATTGCCAAATGACAGCACTTCTACAAGATCGGCCAATACTGAACCGACACTCGTCTGTGAAACAACACCCACGATGACACCTGCCGTCGCTGTTGCAATCGAGATGCTGGCCATATTACGGGCACCGCTGACCATGCCGTCAAACAGATCTTTTATCCCTTTCAGATAAGGGATAGACGCACGATGTCTGAAGTAAGCTTCTAGTGCCGGTTTACTCAGAATAATCACGATGGTCAGAACGGATGCCCAGAATGCACTCAAACCAGGACTTAATCTTTCGATCATAAGACACCATACTAAAACCACCACAGGTAAGAAATAATACATCCCTGAAAAGAGAATTTGTCTCGGAGGAGGCAATTGAGTCATATCATCTTCTTGATCACTTTCAGAATCCGGATATTTACAACTGATAAACAGTAATCCGACATAAGCAGCAAGGGTCAGTAATGAGACCGCATAGAAGGACGAGTCTCCAGTTACTGTTTTAACCCAGCCCAATCCATAATAGACGAAAAGTGCGATTAAACTGACGACAAGGAAACCAAACAGGAACCCGGTTATTTTACGTAAAACACCAGTATTCGGTGTTGTTCTCGGAAGCCCTTCCATACCGCTCTTTAGCGCTTCTAAGTGAACGATATACACAAGGCCTATATATGAAATCAGTGCGGGAAGAAAAGCATGTTTTATAACATCTAAATAGCTAATACCTACATATTCCACCATCAGAAAGGCCGCAGCTCCCATCACTGGCGGCATAATTTGTCCGTTCACAGATGCAGCGACTTCAACGGCACCCGCCTTTTCTGAAGAGAATCCAACTTTCTTCATCATTGGAATTGTAAAAGTACCCGTGGTCACAACGTTAGCAATAGAAGAACCTGATATTAACCCCGTTAATCCTGACGCAACGACCGCAGCTTTAGCAGGCCCACCCCTATAGTGACCTATGCACGAGAAAGCAAGCTTAATGAAAAAGCTACCGGCGCCAGCTTTATCTAATAAACACCCAAACAGTACAAATAAGAATACGAAATCGGTTGAAACACCTAACGCAATACCAAATACACCCTCAGTCGTAATCCATTGATGGTTTACTATTTCACTCAATGTGAAACCTTTATGAGCGATGATTTCTGGCATATGGTTGCCAAAGGCATTGTAGAGCAGGAAGACAGTGGCAATTAAAGGTAATGTAATCCCCAAGCTACGTCTCGCCGCTTCAAACAGAAGAGGAATACCAATACATGCAATCACAATATCCTGCATGATGGGAGCCCCGACGCGAGTTGCAATAGCATCGTATTCGATAAAGTAGTAACTCGCACATATAGCCGCTAAAACAGCCAAAATCCAGTCTATGACAGGGATTCGGTTTCTGGGGGAATTTTTACCTGCAGGAAAACTTAAAAAAACAAGAAAGATAGCAAACGCTAAATGTATTGAACGTGCCTGGTTACTATTCCACCGCAACAGGCTGGTATCGATCATATAAGGTAACGATGATGATATCCAAAGCTGGAAAACAGCCCAAACAAATGCAACCGAAACCAGTACTTTAAGCTGCATATTTTGAGGATGTCGTCCCCCGACATCATTTGTGGTCACCAATTCATCCAGTTCGGCACTATTCGACTGACTTTTCACAACGTCCATGTAAACCCCAATTACAAATTACTTACATCAATATCCGCCAAAATAATTTGGCGGATAGATAAATTAAAACTTACTTCATCCAGCCTCGTTCTTTGTAATATTGGATTGCGCCAGGGTGTAATGGTGCTGATAGTCCTTTGGTGATCATATCTTCAGGTTCTAAACTTGAGAACGCTGGATGTAACCGTTTAAAACGAGCAAAGTTTTCAAACACTGCTTTAACTAAGTTATAAACCACCTTATCTGACGTATCCGTAGAGGTGACTAGGGTCGCTTTCAAACCAAATGTTTTTACATCATCAGGGGTACCTTCGTACATTCCACCAGGAATAGTCGCCGCACTATAGTAAGGATACTTTTTAACCAAATCGTCGATATGCGGGCCATCAACATTGATGATGTGCGTTGCACAAGTACTTGTTGCTTCTTTTACATTAGCAACCGGATGACCTGCTACCATTACGAAAGCATCAATCTTGTTATCACACAAAGCTTGAGATTGTTCCGAAGATTTAAGCTCACCAGCCAGTTTGAAATCATCGGTTGTCATCCCGAACTCTTTCATCACATTCATCATCGTTGCTCTCTGACCTGAACCTGGGTTACCAATGTTCACCCTTTTCCCTTTCAACTCTTCAAATGAATGGATATTAGCGTCATCTCTAACAACTAAAGTAAAGATGTCAGAATGAAGTGAAAATACAGATCTTAATTTTGTAAACGGACCTGCTTTTTTAAAGTTCGAAGTCCCGTTATAAGCATGATACTGCCAGTCAGACTGAACGATACCAAAGTTAAGGCCGTTAGAACGAATTGAATTCAGGTTTGCAATTGAACCACCTGTTGAGGGAGCAGAACAACGTAAATGATGAGTATCACTATTTCTGTTGACCATTTTACAGATAGACTCACCCACAACGTAGTAAACCCCTGTCTGGCCAGCCGTTCCTATAGAAAAGTGTTCTACCTCTTCGGCAAAAGTAGTGTGCGACATGACTGCCATCGAACCTATCGCTGCGGTAACAATATGTTTCCTAATAAAATGCTTCATGATTTATCTTCCCTGTTAAATACGTATAAAGATCTTTTACCGATTAAGATTTTTCGTTACTGACTGCTTAACTCCATTGAAATTTCTATACTGCGCTGACAAGCAGCTTCGCAGCAGGCTTTTATTTGCTCAGTGATAAGACCACCGTGAGCTAATCTCTCTAATCCGGCTTGTGTTGTACCGTTAGGACTCGTCACATTTTGACGTAACTCTGCGACCGATGATTCTTGTTGCTCAATCATTTTTGCCGCCCCAATAAAGGTGTCTTTTGCGATTTTTTGTGCTAAATCTTCAGGCAACCCCATTTTGGTTGCTGTATCCATAAAACACTCACAGAAGTAAAAAATATAAGCAGGGCCACTTCCAGAAACCGCTGTCGCCGCATGCATCTGATCTTCATGATCTAACCAGTAAAAATTGCCTAACGGTTCAAACAAAGCCGCGGTTTTATCTCTAATCTCCGGCCCCGCATCCGTGTAAGCAACCACGACACCTTTACCAACAAGCACAGGTGTATTCGGCATGATACGGACAATACTTGCAGCGCTGGTAAAAATAGACCGTAATTGTTCAATGCTGACACCAGCCGCAATCGACATGAGGCAGGTATCAGAACCAACAAGCTGACGATAATCTGGTGCAAAAGCACCAATCATCTGTGGCTTTAGTGCGAGTAAAACATCGCTGAAGTTAACTGAGCGCAACTGTTCAATTTCATCAGGCTTATATGTATTAATGCCGAGTTGTTTAAATTGGCTTAATACACTTTCGTTCATATCCACCAGATAAATGTGTGATGCATCGAGTCCTGTTTTCAACCAGCCCTGTATGATGGCACCACCCATTTTGCCTCCACCAATAACCAGCATTGTCATTTTTTGTGGCTGAGTCATAATTCAATTCCCTTTCATCATCAGAACAAGTTACTTCAAATTTGACGCCAATTGCTTATAGAGTTGGCGAATCTTCATGACTCCCTCTCCGGGGACACCATCCCCAATAACTCTGCCATCGATATTTATGACAGGGACCGGCCCACCAAACGTACCCGTGGTAAATGCTTCATCGGCACCATAAACCTCGAATAATGAGAAGTCTTTTTCATAAACAGGAATATTATTTGCGTGACATACGTCAATCACTTTCTGACGAGTGATTCCGTTCATACAGTACTTACCAGAAGATGTCCAAACTGCACCTTTTCTGATAATAAAGAAGTTTGTTGAGTTGCAGGTACTTACGAAACCGTGTGGGTCAAGCATTAACGCTTCATCGGCACCGGCTTTCTGAGCCTGAATAAGAGCCGTTATGCAATTAAGTTTGCTGTGGGAATTGAGCTTAGGATCCTGGCTGTTTGGCTGTCCCCTGACGACATGAACCGTAAACAGAGACATACCTTTATCGACAACTTCCTGACTTGGTTTACTGTGCTCAGCGATGATAACTATTGTCGGCTTGGTTATGGTCAGTTTAGGATCCTGAAAAGGCTTACGCTTTTTACCTCGGCTAACCATCAGTCTTAGATGCGCATCATCAACCATGTTATTAGCTTCTAACGTTCCATATAACGCTTTTACCAAATCCGCTCTTGGCATATCTAGCGGGATATCGAGAACTTTTGCCGATTCATACAGACGATCAAGGTGGTCTTCAAGAAAAGCAATTTGACCATTGTACACTCTGAGACCTTCCCAGATACCGTCCCCCAACATGAATCCACTGTCATAAACAGAAACCATTGCCTCTTCTTTCGGCACCAACTTTCCATTGACATAAATTAATATCGAGTCGTTTCTAATATCTTCCTCTGAAGCGTGAGCACTAAACGAATGTGATGACATACTTCTTCCTTGAATGTGTATGGAATGTTAACGTTTTGTTTCATGCTATGACCAAAAAACAAACATGTCAACAGTAGGATTGTTGACAATCATACAAATCACTGTTTACTAAATAACCCAAATAGGTTAAGTTTTGATAGTAAAATCGTTTAATAAGTACCGTTCCATTGAGCATTAGTGAAACTATGAGTATTACAAATCTAAAACCTATAACTAAAGACAGAACCCTACGCTCTAATGTTGCAGAACAGTTGAGAGAAGCCATTATTCGAGGGGATTTAACTCCGGGAACCAAATTAACAGAATCCCTGTTGTCCTCTCAGTTAGGCGTTAGCAGAGGACCGTTAAGAGAAGCCATCAGACAACTGGTTGATCAAGGACTGGTTGAGACTATCCCCTATACAGGGACCTACGTCGCCAATATTTCTGTCCAATCAATTCAGGAGCTATACACGTTCAGAACAGAGATCGAACAGTTTGCTTTTAGACTGGTCTGGGACCAACGTACTCCTGAGTTTTATACTGAAATGAAGCAACAACTCGATAAATTGACCAAGGCTATAAAAGAAGAAGACAGAGACGCCACAATTATAGAGGAACTGGAATTACATAATATTGTATATAAATATTGTGGACATACTCTTCTGCAGGATACATGGAAAAGATTGAGAGGACGTTTACACCTCTATTTTACGTTACATCAGAAAGCTCATAATCGTTCAGGTCCTCGCGTAGATGCTCATGATACTTACGTTGCACTTGCCTGTGGCGATTCACTGGATTTAATGCTTAATCACGTAAAAGACCACATGCAACAAGGTTATAGTAAAGTGGAAATGTTAGTCGGATTTATTCAGGAATCCATTGATTCCAGTAACGCGAAGGCTATCTAAATTTGTTCCCCTTAAACCATATGGGAGTAATGGGTCTGAACCAATTATCCCAATGGGGATACTAAACCAAAAATCGCGATGTTAACCATTCACGCCTATTTAAATAAAAATCGAGCCGTTCGTTAGTACTTCTGTTTGGGGCTTTTGAATGATTGACGATCTGACCAACTGAATGGGCCAACCCGTAGCTTGTGAAACTGCCAGTTGTTGAAAGTGCACAAACAGACCTAACGCTCTACTAAATCACTTCTGGACAGAAATGAGCTAGCACTATTGCTATAACTCGTTTCTGTCATATTAGTAAAAGTATATTGAGGCCTTTAGCTCTTGTTATAGCCCACTGCATATTCTCGCGTAGACATCATCCAGACTACCTTTGTCCGTTAGTGATGAATGTCGCCCGTCTGGTTCAATGCTAAGTTCGAACGAATTATACCACTCAGTTCTAGGCCCAATGTAGACCTCAGCATGACAGGACCCATTATCATTAAACTGATCAGCTGTAATGTCTATTACTAAATCTCCGTACTCTAGCCAAGCATGAGATCCAATTTCTCCATCGTCGCCGCCATCCCGACCATGAACGTAACTGTATATAATGCCTGTTTGATCGAAAATGTATGTTGCTAGCGTTTGTGATGTATCACCGCAGCAAGCTGTTGGAAATTGGCAAATACCCATTGATGAGTTCCACGGAAAAGCCGATTTAGGAAACGATAAAATCGCTTGTCTAAACCTTTTTGCAATTTCTTCTATCTGCTCAGTTTTCATTATTCTACCGCGTGTTTTGACTTGTTATAAGGCTTCAATGACTAAACTTCCTTTTTAGAGACTCAATTATAGGAGCATTACATACACCTTCTGGGATTAGAGGGTCATCATCTGAATGAATAGCCATCACTTCTATATCATTAGGCCCTATCTTCCATGCCTCTAAAACATTAATGTCAAATTTTCGGATTGATTTTTTCTTCGCTAATGAGTTCTCTATAATCCGTTCATTCCTAACTACTGCATAGCTCAAAATATAGCTTTTCCGCTCATCAAACGCAGATAGAAACCTATTAAGATTTTCGGATGTCGAAGGGGTCATTGTGTTTTTTCTGGCAATCATCTGAACAGTTTTGTTCGAGTCAAAAGTGAAGTTTTCACTAATACAAACTCTGTAATGTGCAGGATTTTTTCGGTCAATATTTCTAATAATTGATATTCTTAATCGATCTTCTCTGTCTTCACTACCAATTTCATTTTCTAAATCTGCAAAAATAACTTCTGCAGCTTTTTCATCTTCAAAAAGTAAAGTTAATTCAATATCTCCATTAGGATAAATTGCATATCCAGTCCCACACCATACAGTTCTATCCCACAACCTTATTTTGATAAGATCCTGTACCTTCATATCTTTATGGGTCAAGCTTTCACCATCAATCAACCCTTCGGGTGGCTCTCCGTTGCCAGGCTTCAAATCGCTCAATGGTTTGCTCGCCGGTTTAGACTTTGGAAAGCTAGAATCCCATGGCAACGAACGTAGCATGTCGTATTTTTTGTGTTCAGAATCACGCAGAAGAGACTTAATACGACTAACGGCATCATTACCCATTATATTTTGCAAACCAACAAAACATGACCCAAATGATACAGAACGCTCTAGAGCTCTGTCTTCGCCAAGCATAGATTCCAGAGTCCTCTCTGTATTTTTGGGCCTAACCATGCGTGAGAATACGTCAATTACAAAATCATGAAGCCATTCTTGAATAATTTTTTGCCCAGAAACGTTCAACATATCAGGGGGGAATGATGAACATAGAACATTCATTTTTAGAGTTCCACTTGCATCATCTACTTCATGTGATATCTCTATTTCATCATCGTCATCGGCTGTAATTTCAATTTCAAGGCGAGACTCGTATACAAATACTTCATCAACCATTCCTGTTGAGAAAAAACCTTCTATGACAGAAAGTAGTGTTTCCGCTAGCTCTACCAAAGGACTTCTAAACGGAAAAGAAACTCCAATTTCACAACCCATAACATAACTTTTCAAGTGACCATATCTTTCTTCACAATCAATTATTTCTGGTACAGATGCACCTAAATCTGTATCTCTAACCATTTTTAGATAATCTATATACTCGGCGTCTATATTCAATTCAAACTCTTTTTTTACAAGATCTTCATGACCCAGTGAATACAACAGCATAGATCTACTAACGAATAATTGCGCTTTATCCAAAAGATCGGGTAATCGTTGAATAGAACTTAGCCGGTCGATAGGGGTATTGAGTATGCATTGAGACAAATATGCATCGAAAAAAAGATATTCAGTTTCTGATATAGTTTGTTCTTCAACCAGAGACGAGGCAACAGATGCCAGCTCCCACCATGCGAGAGCGTAATTTACACGGCCTAACTGAAGTTCAACTTTAGCAAGCCGTATATATGCATATACTTGAGCAGATAGAATGTCACCGCTACGCCAAAATTCGTCTGTAACTATTGATGCAGCGAGCAATAAATTCGCACGCGATGCCCAAAGCAAACCAACTTTCCTGTAAGCCTCTGAAAGAATATTTAATGCAGCATAAAGTTCTTTCTTGGACTCCTTTTTGTATAGCGCCGCAAGAGATTTACCAATTAACTTTATTGATTGATATGGTTCGTTAGATTCTAGGCGCCTTGCGCCCCTTTTTAGCCAGAGAACAGCCCCCCTAACCTCGCCATCACGACGTGAAGTGTACTCTGTGATATAGTCAAGTAAATTTTCATAACTTTCTAATTCACCAAAAAAACTATCCAGCTCGGTAACCAAGTTAGATAGTTCATTAAATGAGAAACCTACTAACTTCTCACCTTCTTTCATAATTTCGTGCATTGATGAAAATATGGCTGAAGCTTGGTCTATATTCTTGATGGAATGCAAATTTAGCAATTCAATATAGATCCGAGACATCAGAGAATTACTGGGTCGTTCGTCCTTTTTTGCAAGCTTATTTAGTTCACCTTTTGCCTCTAACAGAAGCGATTCGATATCCAAATCACTTTCACCCTCACTACCTCGATAGTAGCTCGAATAAAGGCCAAGAAGCGATACTGTATTTCCCCATTGACCCGATTGCTCAATTCCTTTCGCTATCTGCAAACATAACAATAGCTGCTCACCAAATATAGCAATGTCTTCAAACCACCAATAGGCAGCCCAAGCATACTGATAATGAGCATTAAATCGATGGAAATTTGTGCCAAATTTTTCAGCCGCTTTGATGGCTCTTAGAAAAAGACCCTGCGTTTCAATTGAGGGTTTTTCGAGCTCCTTTGACAATACCGCTACCTCTAATAACCAATCCAATTGATGAGGGAGCACTTTACTAGTGTCTATTTCATTTTTTATTGATTCTTCGAGCTCATTTAGCCTTACATTTCTAGCATAGTCATTAACCCCGATTTCTATTTCTCGGCGCCAATCTATATCAATCGACAAGCAATCAATCGCTAACTGTTCGTAGCCATGAGTAAATATTTGATCTAGTATCCAAGATATATCTAGAATTCTTACATCAATTCCAGTTTCTTTCTTTAGCGAGTCTTCCAACTCACTTCGCTGATTAGCTTTTGCATACATATTTGTGACACAAAATACTTTTTTGTAATCTCTGTCAGTAGCTTTTATTTTTCGAACATCTTTCTTGCACTTAGCTTTCCAAGCTTCTTGTGTGCTTACTGCAAAAGCCCATCGTTCGTTGTTGGAATTTTCATCAACTCCAATATACCAAAGAACTTTAGATTGCTCTGATACGGGAAAGGTTTGTGTATCTACCTTTCCATCACCACCAGCAACCGGACCTGTTTGCTCCAGCAGATTTGGACATATGACTTTTTCACAGAGTTTTTTAGCGAAATCTTCAAATGCTAACTCCATATTTCTTCTGTTAAGCGTAGACAGCTGAAATTCCAAAACAGAACGATCTAGTTTACCTACTTCCTTTATTATTGAGTCGGAAAAACGCTCTGGTCTTCTAGCTTTTAGGAATACCCTTGGCGAAAGACTTGAAGTACTTGCTATCTCTGCTCCCATTTTTCACCCCTTTTCTGTAGTGGTCACTAAAATTGGCCACGGTTTTAGAGTTTCCCCAATACAGTCGTTCAGACTCATTGGGTGTTAGACCACCATTATATTGATGTGGCCTGAGTTGGCTGTAGTAGCCCGTGATGTATCGAGTTATATTGGTCTTATTTTTCCTTGCACTCTCAAATTACAGAACATGTCTATACAGTCATGGGTGCTCAACTAGACTCATAATCTGCCATTAAAAAAAGTAGGTCAAGGAATGAAAAGAGAAAATGGTCAAGAAGCTCGTGCCAAAATTAAAATGGAGCATAAACCAGTTACCACCGTTTTAATCATCAAAATTTCTCTCAAACAATACACCTACGATGCTCAGCATGTGATTCAGTCCCGCGATCAGGGCCGGTTCTTAGAACTTGATCAAAACGAGCCGCAATTGCGGCTCGAAAATTAAATAAACCAATCAACCATCATGCCAAATCTGATTCATCCGGCTCCTCATGATAGCGCACATAATGGGTGGTAATCAGGTTATTCAGATACAGCAGCACGTTGCGCAGCTCTTGACTGTTGTGTCGCTGTTCGGCTTCAAACATTTCTTCTAACTGGCGCAGGTATTCGCGGGCTTTTTGAGCAAATTGATGATCGTAAGGGATGGTTTCATACATAGGTTGTCACCTCTTCTTGTGATGAATGGTACGTCACCACACAAAGGTCTCAAACTTTGAGTGGCGAACCGGACAGGTTTGAGACAACCGCTCACAAGAAACGGTGCGCCAAAGCGCCCCTATCCAGTCCACCATAATTCAGGTGTGCTGAAGTTACATGGAAATATCAGCAGAGCTGGCATTTTACATGTCTTGTGAAGAAAATACAGGGGTCTCAATCCCGACACTGGATTTTGCCAGTGCATTCACAGGCTATCAGTTTTTAGATCGACAAAAGTATTAAAAAAGTATGAGATTTTGGATGTGAGTTCTCAAAATAATCAGCCGATGAGCGTTTCAGTGAATTTTGGGACCGTCAGTTTTAAAAAGGAACTGAACAGAAATGTTTTAGTGTCACTGCCTTAATGTGTTTCTATCAGATTAGGAAAAGTATTTTGAAAATTTACCCATGAGTTAACAAAATAACGCCATAATAACTGTCGGGTGATTTTATTTATTAGCATTTGCTTGCAATTCTGCTAATTTTTTCTTACCTATTTCTTCTTGCTTATTTAAAAATTCAAAGAAGCCCTTACTATCGATGAAATAGTTCTTTTTACTGTCATTTATACCCAGTGCTCTTTCTTCGAATAAATGATTTTTGTGAGGATGATTGGCTAAATTTACACTCACTTTTGGTTCCTGTAAGGCTATGGTTCTTATCCTTTCCATGCTTTTTATGAACTCGCCAACGAGTTTAATATCTGTCTTTGATGGGCTATGCCCTCCAACCATAAAAGCTCGATACGGGATGCCAGCATTTTTAACCATAAAATCAATAGATACACATCCTTTAGTATGGCCTGGTGTAATATAAAAAGTAAATTTCGTATCCCCAATGACCAAATGGTCACCATCTTTTACGAATACATCTACGTGCGGTGCTTCGAAATGTCCTTTCCCTTTACTTTTTGTCGACTGCTCCTTCGCCAATTGGAGTTCTTCTTTTGACATCACCACCTTACTACCATAATGCCTTTGTATATACTCCGCATTACCAACATGATCTGAATGACCATTTGTAACAAGTATGTATTTGATATCTGAAGGGTTGAGCCCCAATTTTTCTACGTTGCTAGGTATCCATCGGCCATAAGGACTTTCCAGTGTTTCGATCAGTACCAGTCCGTCTGTTGTCCGGACAAGATATGATGAAGCCCACTTATCACCCACATAAAACAGATCGTCAAACATTTGAAAAGGCTCTACATAACCGTTCTTATCAGTTTTTTCAGGAATAAACTCTTTCGCATAAGATTGAGAAACGCTAAATAAACAGATTAAAAACGAGATGAGAATGTATTTCATATATTCTCCATATCATACTAAAACGTTTGGGGGCAGAAATTTGTTAGCCAGAGACTTTTTGAAACACCTCTGGACAAAATCTTCTTAGCTCAAATCATTCAGTGGCATCATTTCAGATAAGAAAAATATCTTGAAACCTTAAACGTTTGCTAGTTTATACTTGATTTCGCTTAAAGGCAGACATTACTAGCCCTAATCCAGCTAACGCGAACATACCAGACACGACCCTATCAACCCAATGACCAATTTTTTGGTAGGTCTTCATAACGCCATTAATTGAAAACAGTATTGAATAAATGGCGTTAACGAAAAAGCCAACCAGCATGCATGTAATCACTGCCGAAACTAAAAAGGTAATATCATTGTTTGCACCCATACCGACAGATAACGCTGCCATCCATGCAATGACAGTTTTGGGATTGGATGAATTCAGAACAAAGCCTCGTATGAACCATTTGCTATACCCTATTTCATTGGTTTGATTTTGGGATATTGTCGATGCCGAGTTAAAAGATGACTTAAACGAGAGATAAGCCAACCATAGAAGGTATATCCCTCCAATGATTTTTAGAAACATCAATAAATAGACCGACCCTTGTAGAATCACTCCCAATCCACTCGCCGCAACGATACCCCACAACAGAAGACCCATCGAAAGACCCGCACCATAAACAAGGCTTATTTTTCTACCTTTACTCATAGCTATTGTTGCATTAGAAATATTCGCCGGCCCTGGCGAAACCGCCACAATAAAAAACGCAAATCCTATTGAAATTAACGATAAAACATCAATCATAGTATTCCTCTGTATTAAAGAAACGGACAGTTATTAGGCAGCATATTATTTTCTATAGTTTCTGTCTATGGTCTATTTTCTGTAGCCTTCATTTAAATTAACCTATTGAATAAAATATGAAAAATCAATAAATTCTCATAAAATTCAGACAATATTACCGCACTTTATTATCTATGGCTCAATGAGTGTATGAGTACAATGGTTCTTTTATTTTTCATTAGATAAATTAGGTCAAAATACGACAAAATCTATTGCAAAGTAAAAATAGCCTAGCCAACTATGGGGCAGAATTGAGTGATTACCTAACCGTTTTAATCATTAAAATTTTCTCGCAAACAATACACTTACGATACTCAGCATGTGATTCAGTCCCGCGAGCAGGGCCGGTTCTTAGAACTTGATCAAAACGAGCCGCAATTGCGGCTCGAAAATTAAATAAACCAATCAACCATCATGCCAAATCTGATTCATCCGGCTCCTCATGATAGCGCACATAATGAGTGGTAATCAGGTTATTCAAATACAGCTGCACGTTGCGCAGCTCTTGACTGTTGTGCCGCTTCCGGCGTCAAGCGCTGAACTTAACAGGATAACCTTGATAAGTTCAGCGAGTTTAAAAGGACTAAGGACGAGACGCGGTGCCATCTGGCGTTCTGGCATTCGTCCATGACGGTATACCGCCTTCAATTGGGTATTTCTTGGCTAAATCTTCATTGATGTCGATCCCCAAACCGGGTTTATCATTGACGTACGCATAGCCTTGATCGATCTCAGGACACCCGGGGAAGACTTCGCGAAGTGCGTCATTCATTGGGGTGTATTCTTGAATGCCCATATTCGGACTATTCAGGCTAAGATGCATATTGGCTGCAACGCCTACCGGAGAAATATCACCCGGTCCGTGCCAAGCAGTGCGCACACCACACTGTTCACTCATTACCGCCAGTTTCTTCGCCGGGGTTAACCCGCCGATCATACTGATATGGCAGCGAATGAAGTCAATTTCTTTATTAATAATCAACTGCTTATAATCATTCGGCGAGGTAAACAGTTCGCCCATCGCAATCGGTGTTGACGTTTGTTGACGGAAGGTTTTCAACCAGTCCACATTTTCCGGAGCAACCGGGTCTTCGAGATAAAAGAGTTGATACTCTTCGACATTCTTTGCCAGTTGTAATGCATTAATCGGCGTGATCCGCTCATGCACATCATGAATAAATTCAATGCCAAACCCGAGCTTATTGCGTAAGTGATCGAACAGTTTCGGCACCGCTTTCGCGTAAGCCTCCGGATCAAAATAAATGCCATGGGTTCTATTTCGCGGAGACCGTTTCGGCTGAATGTTTTTTGCGCGATCCAATTTGTTGGCAATCAGCTTCAGATCTTCAGTACCTGCGCCACCATACATCCCCATCTGACAACGCACGTATTGATAACCTTCTTCCATTGCGGCACGAATACTGTCTTCAACCGCCACCTCATCTTCACCATCGGTATGACGATAAAGTGGAACGCCATCACGGCATCGCCCGCCCATTAAGTCATACACCGGCATTCCGGCGACCTTACCTTTCAGATCCCACAATGCCATATCAACACCCGATAATGCATTATTGGCAATCGGGCCATTGCGCCAATAGCCACTGACCATTGCAGACTGCCAGATATCTTCAATACGCGCCGGATCTTTGCCAATCAGAAACGGTTTCAGGTAATCATCGATGGCCGTTTTCACAGCGACAATCCTTTGCGTGAATGTGGCACATCCCAATCCATAAATTTCTGGTTCATTGGTCTCAATTTTAACGACAGCTAGGTCAATCCCACCAGGCGCGGTAAGAATCGTTTTTACATTTGTAATCTTCAATGTATTCATGAACTGGCCTCCAACTTGTCAGTTGTCCTACATTTATATCGATAAAAAATGTCCTCAAGGACATTTCATGTGGATTACTCCCCGAACTTCTCTAAAGCATCCACGTTATCACCCATCGCTTCATCGAGTATCTGAATTGCTTTTTCGGCATTCCGTTCAGCAATTGCCAAATAAACTTCTCGATGAGCATCAATACTTTTTCTAGAAATACCAAACACACGATTAATCTCTTCCAGATAGTATAAATACATATCCTTCATCAAGGTCATCGCCAATATAAACATACTGTTATGTGATGCTTTCACGATTGCCAAATGAAAGTCGTAATCCGCTAATGAATATTTCTTATATTCGTGCGTGAAAAGCCACATCTGACTTAATGCTTTTTCCATGGCTTCCAAATCACTTTCTGTCGCATATTTGACAGCAAGTTGAATGCACTTAAATTCAACTGTTTTTCTGAATGTCAGCATATCGAAAAAGTCACTTTCACTTAAGTGCATGACTGGTTTAACGAAGTCTTGATTAAACATTTCTTGATCAAATTCTTCGGAAACAAAGGTCCCCTTCCCTTGATAAGTCACAACAATGCCATAATCCCGCAGCTTTTGAACAGCACTACGAATACTGACTCGACTCACTTCAAACAGATCAGCAAGCTTTGGCTCTGATGGTATTTTTGTACCCGGCGGCCAAATATTATTACAAATGTTTGCCTTAATCTGATCGTAAACAACATCTACGACATTATGTTTTTTAATTGCTTTGAGGCTCATATCAAAATTAAATCGGTCCAGTAACTTGTAGGACATTATCATCGAACACTAATAGTGAGTAAACCACTTTCGTTGTCAGCCAATACTATCCTGTAATCTAATACTACCCTGCAATAATATGACATGAGCCTGTCCGCTTAACCTCGTAGCTTAACCTCGTAACATTGATGGTAGCCATGTCGATAGCGCTGGCATGTAAGTAAATAGTAAACCACACAACCACTCGACCGCGATAAATGGCAAAATCGCTTTGCTCACCGTACTGACGGGTTGCTTACTGATCCCACATGCAACAAACATGGTCGTTCCGAATGGCGGTGTCGCCTGCCCCAAAGCCAACAGGAACACAAAAATCAGCCCAAAATGCACCGGATCCACACCGAAAGAGATAGCAATCGGCGCAAGAATAGGCGCCAAGATGAGATTGGTTGCCCCAACCTCCATAAACATACCAAATAGCAAAAGAAGAATATTCACCAAGAACAAGAAAATATATTTGTTATCAGCAATATATAAAAATGCTTCAGTGACGATAACCGGTATTTCATAGTAGGTGATCAACCAACCAAACATCTGGGCGGTAATGACCAGCATCATTAAGTTAGCGGTACTGACGGCGGTGCTATGAATAATTTCCCAAGAGGATTTTAATGTCACTTCCTTGTAAATAACGAGGCAGACGATCAACCCATACGCCACGGCAACAACGGCGGATTCTGTTGGCGTGAAAACACCGGCATAGATCCCACCAAGAATAACGAGTGGCATAACCAGCGCCCACGATGCGGAGCGGAAAGACAGCAAAAACTTTTTGAAGCTAAAATTATCTTCCTTCGGATAATTTTCTTTTCTGGCCTTAAAGTAAGCGTATAAACATAAGGCGAAACCACAAATAATACCGGGAATCACGCCCGCCATCAGTAATTCAGAAACAGATGTTCCGGTGATATTGCCATAGATGACAAAGACAATACTTGGCGGAATAATAATCCCTAATGTCCCGCCCACCGCCTGTAGTGCTGCTGCATAATTTTTTGGATACCCGCGTTTTGTCATCTCTGGATACATCAAACCGCCAATTGCCGCAGTCGTCGCAACCGACGAACCAGAAATTGCTGCGAAGAATGTACAAGCAAGCAAAGAAACCAAGGATATACCACCAGAAATCCACCCGACGCATGAGTCAGCAAAGGCGACTAACCGCTTTGATAACCCACCTTCTGACATGATATTTCCGGCTAAGATAAATGCAGGGATAGCCAGCATTGAAAAATTATCTGCCCCGGTAAAAATTCGCTGTGCAATCACGAGAAATTGTAATTTATCATCCAGAAGTATGGAGACAATACATGAAAACCCTAAAGACCAAGTAATAGGCAGACCGATAATTAATGTAACGACCAGACTAACCAATAGAAATATTGCAGGATAATCCATAATCTTACTCTCCACCTATATTTTTCACTTTAAACATTGTTTCGTATCCATTGATGATTACTGCAAAGAAAGAGAGTAAAAAACCAACAAACATAATAAAGTAAATAATAGCTAAAGGAATTTGCATTGCCGGACTCAACTGATAGACACCCAGTTGAATAAATTTATAGGCGCAGTAAGAAAATATAAAAATAACGTTCATAGATATAATCAGTTTTACATAGTCAATTATCTTTTTCATCCGACCATGAATATAATTATCTATCACGCTGATTCTTATCATATCGCCATTATAAATAGCGACATTAAACCCGGAAACAATCATGATAACAAAAAGGTATCTCGATGCTTCTTCTGACCATGGCAAGCTATAGAAAATAACAAATCTCGTAAAAGTTTGCAGTAAAACCACGAACACCATCAATATCAAACTAACAGCAGATACAAACGAAGATATGGATTTTATCTTATTATACAATTCCATATTTAATATCCTCTTTAACCATGCTTAATTTTATCTAACATAGAACCATATTCTTCACGATAACTGTCTCTGAAGCCTTTAGAGTTGTCGATAAACTCCTGCTTATCTGGATGCGTGACCACAACACCTTGCTGTTTCAGATTTTCAAGTGATTTAATTTCCAGACTTCTGTTTAATTGACGTTCATAAATATTCATCTCACTCATGGTGTCGGTAAATATTTTCTTGTCTTCATCACTTAAAACATGCCACAACGCAGGATTCATGATCACAAAGACCGTTGAATAGGCATGTTCTGTAATCGCTAAGTATTTATTGACCTGACCAACGTTATTGGTATCAATCACTAAGATCGGATTTTCCTGCCCGTCAATCGCGCCTTGCTGCATTGCGGTATAAGCTTCCGACCAAGCCATTGGCACCGGATCTGCGTCGATATAGCGCCAAAATTTTTGGTGGGTTTGGTTTTCCATGGTCCGAATTCTAAGCTTTTTCACATCGCTCAACTGGTTGATCGGACGCACACTATTAGTCAAATTCCTAAATCCCGACTCCCAAATGCCAATCGCTTTTAAACCGACATGATCAAGTTGTGACATAAAATGCTGACCCACATCACCGAGGAATATCCGGTCCGCATGTTCATAACCGGAAAATAAATAAGGGATATCTAATACTGAAAACTCTTTCACAAAATTTGCGAGTACCGCTTGGTTCACAACGGTTAAGTCCAGTGTACCCATTTGGATATTTTCAATCGCGTCTCGTTCTCCACCAAGTTGTCCATTATGAAAAAGGTTTATTTTGTATCTTCCGTGTGTCCGCTCTGATATTAGTTGGGAGAATTTTTCCATCGTTTTGCCAATGGCTCCCATTTCAGAGGACACTTGACTCATTCTTAAGTTTATTACGCCATGTTTAGATGCAGAATAAACTTTTGAGTCTTTGCTTATCATAAGAAATGATAATAGGAAGACGAGGGCAAGAGATATAATTATGTTTTTCATTTTAGGCCTTCGCTATTATTAACTTATTAAATTTTTAAAATCACTTTGGTTGATTTAGATTTATCAGCAGCAGCAATGATGGCAGATTCTGCATCATCCAAACTAAAGACACCTGAAATCAGTGGCGTTGGATCAACTCTTTTTGTCTCAAGCCAATTCACAGCAACCGCAAATTCTGTATTAAATCTAAAGGAGCCTGTCCACTCGATTTCTTTGACCAGAAATTGGCTAATCGGATATTCAATACTGCTGTTTCCCATTCCCAATTGGATACATTTTCCATTCGGCTTGGTAAAATCAACGGTTGTTTGAATGGCTGAAGGAACCCCTGTTGCTTCAAACGTCACATCGAAGTAACCGTTATCTTGCTGATACTTGGTGACTTCTTCATGATCGAGCGGACTAAAGCTGTGATCGGCCCCCATGTCGATTGCAACCTTACAGCTACGCTCACTGACATCACAACCCAATACAACCTGAGCGCCAGCGGCTTTGGCAGCAGCAATCACTAAACCGCCAATCGTCCCTGAGCCAATAACCAGTACCTTTTTGCCAATCAAGCTACCTGCCTTATTCACGGCATGAATCGCAACACTTAATGGCTCAGAGAATGCCATGATTTCAGATGCAATTGATGCGTCATAAGGAAAGCACTGGTTGGTATTTACCGAAACGTACTGTGTGAAGCCACCTTGCGTGTGTGGGAAGTGTTGTGCACTGCCCATAAATCTCATGGACTGGCAATGATTAAGCTGACCATTGCGGCATCGCTCACACTGATAACAAGGCTGCGAAGGGTTTATCGCGACTTTCTGCCCCACTTTTAAAGCGGAACCCACTGGTGCTGTTTTCACGATACCCACAAACTCATGACCAATAATCATCGGCTCTTGAATCACAGACGCGCCAGCCCGTCCATGTTGATAGTAGTGAATATCTGAGCCACAGATCCCCCCAGCTTCAACTTGAACTAATACTTTGTCTTCCTCGTGATTCAAAATTCGATTTTCGATGATTAAGTCTTGTTCTGAACGAATAATGCAAGATTTTGATTGTACTTCTGTCATCACTTACTCCTCACAATACCGATAGCCAGCCGCCATCGACATAAATAATCTGGCCGTTAATATAGTTCGATGCACTCGATGATAAATACACAGCCGTGCCAATCAACTCATCAGGATGGCCCCAACGCTGAGTCGGATTACTGGCTTTAACCCAGTCATCAAAGTCTTTATTCTCAATCAATGCGGCATTCATATCGGTAAGGATGTAGCCCGGCCCAATCGCATTCGCTTGAATGTTATATTGTGCCCATTCAGCCGCCATCGCCTTCGTCAGCATTTTCACACCACCTTTCGCTGCGGTATACGGCGATACCGTTGCTCTCGCGGCTTCACTGGTCAAAGAACCGATGTTGATGATTTTCCCGCCGGTTCCTTTTTCAATCATGCGTTTTGCTGCCTGACGAGAGACGATAAATACACTATTCAGGTTGACATCAATCACCTTTTTCCAGGCTTCCAGCTCTAACTCCACCATGGGTTTTCGATATTGGATACCCGCATTATTAATCAAGATATCAACATGAATCCCATCCCGGTCAAATTCTTCAAATACCTTTGATACTTGCGCCTCAGAAGATACATCGAATCTTTTCCCCAGAACTTGGAATCCCTCGCTTTTCAATTGAGCGACAGCAGCAGAGAGAGTGTCCTCATTCTGCCCATTCAAGATCACGCGAGCACCGGCATTCGCTAGCCCTTTGGCATAAGAAAATCCCAATCCTCTACCAGAACCCGTTACCAGAGCGGTTTTGCCATGCAAATCAAACATATTATTCATTTTAACTCCGTGTTAACACATTAGTTGTCTAACAAGTTAAATGAGAATATCACTTGAAAATTACAAAACAATCACTGAATTGATAGCATGAGTTATGGATCACGTTCCAAGAAAAACTTGTAGGACAGGTATGGATAAGGATTTTTTGTTGAAAATATGGGAGAGTCAGAGCCATCTTTTATCACAAAAAATGAGCACTGAACACCAGTGATTCAGTCTGCGAAAGACGGCCAGATAAAATAAAGTCTGAGCACGTTTTCACGTCTCAGACCTTTTCATCGTATTGGTTGAAGCTGCATTAGTTGAGGCCGCATTGCTTGATAGCAATGTGCCACCAATCAATATTGATCGAATCCGGCTCAATCAATCACAAATCCGAGGGGAATTTCTGCCAGTTGTTCTCCCCGATTTCCCGGATAGATCAAATACTCGCCGTGATATTTTACATTGGATTTATAATTGGTCTGTTTATGGACCATCAGACCTGCTTGCCAGGCTTGATCAACGAACTGAGTATGGTTACCCCGTACGAATAAGCTCATCGGCTGCGTCAGGATCGCGCCTTCGAAACAAGATTCACACTGCTGTGCACAAAGCGCTAATGAGTCGGGGCTTTCCGTGAATAACTGCACCTTACCGCAGCCGACCAGCGGTTCTGAAGTGGAGACCTCCCACCCTGCTTCTGTCATGGTATCCAGAAACTGCTCAATCTGTTGATCCGTGATCTGTTGATCGGTAATCTGCTGCTCGGTTGATGCGTCAGTGGTGAAGAACAGGTGATAATAAGCCGAGATCCGCTGAAATACACGTTCCAGTGCAGCATGATTCCCCTGAGAACGTCCGGCTTTCTGCCACCCTGTCAGGTCATCACCGACACAACGATGAAAACGTTGCTGTTTTAAAGCGTTCGTGACCCAGCGAATCAGGAAATGATTATTGGCAACCGGTGCATTCACCAGTTGCCCTCGTTGATGCGCTTGCGCTAATTCCGTCAACGCGGTATCCACCACCCGCTGAATTTCATCATGATAGGTCATCATGCGCTCCTTAAACTCTTTTCTGATACCCAGTAACTCACCCCAGATAAGACGGAACAGGTTGCCATACTGAACACCATCGGCCAGACTGCATCGCCGGGCATTGCCGCGACAATCACCCCGACGATGGAGCCGACACCAAAACGAAACGTCCCCGCCAATGATGAAACGGTTCCGGCGATGTGCGGATAGCCACTCATAAGCAGCCCCATCGCATTACTCCCGATGGTTGAAATCATCCCGATAAAGAGCACCACAAACGGCACGGTTCCCCATAATCCCCAGTCAAAGAACCAACCGATTAATAATCCGAGACCCGCCACAAACTGAATCAATAACCCAAAACGAAGCATGATGATCGAGCCGACTTTTTTGACAAAGCGACTATTCACACTAGTCATCAACATAATGCCCAAGATATTCAGACCGAACAGATAGCCGAATTTATCCGGACTCACGCCATAAATATCAACGTAGACAAACGAGCCAGCCGTTAAGAAAGAAAACATCCCGGCAAAAGAAAACCCACCACAAAGCATCAGACCGAATGAGCGTTTTGACTGACACAATTGCCAGTAGTTTTTCAGGGTCCGTTTCAGATCTAATGACTGACGGTTTTCTTCTTTTAAGGTTTCAGGAATCTTCCACAGCACCATCAAAATAACGAGCAACGCAAACCCCGTCAGCACCCAGAAAATTGAGCGCCAGCCGAATAAGACCGCCAAATGCCCCCCTAACATAGGAGCAACCAACGGTGCCAGCGTGATGACCAGCGTAATAAAGGACATCGCCTTGGCAAAATTTTCCTGATTGAACATGTCACGCACAACTGCCTGAATCACAACCGCAGCAGCAGCACCGGCAAATCCCTGTGCGGCACGGATATAGGTTAACGCGTCAATATCGTTGACACAGGCACATACGACCGAGCAGAGGCCAAATAAAACGATCCCCAGTAACATGACCGGACGACGACCATAGCTATCCGAAAACGGGCCTTGAACAAGCTGTCCCACTGTAAATCCGGCCGTATAGGCTGTTAAAGTCATCTGTACCGACCCGGCACTCACCCCTAAATCATGGGCAATCACGGGCATGGCCGGAAGATACATATCAATCGCTAGCGGTGTGATCGCACCAATCGCACCTAGAATAATGAAAAGTAATAAGTCCATCCGAGGAGAACTGTCATCTTTTAATACGTGCCCGGTACTCATAAATCTCCTATTTAAGTTATCGCCATTGTTCAGATGAACACATGATATTCATCAACATGCATTAAGAGGCTAATCATCCGTAGACTGGGATTCCCAGACTGACTGCACTTCGGCTTCGGTCAGATACCGATACTCACCCGGTGCCAGCGTCTCATCGAGACGGATTTGCCCGACTTGCTCCCGGTGTAACCCGACAACTTTGTTGCCAATGGCAGCAAACATGCGTTTCACCTGATGATATTTGCCTTCATAAATTTTCAGGCGTGCTTCCTTTTCATCCAGAATGTCAAGCTGAGCCGGTAAAGTCAGTTCCCGTTCATTACGTAACTGAATCCCCTGTTGAAATTGAGCAACCGCATCTTCGGCAATCGGATCAGCCAGCCACACATGGTAAACCTTGGCACATTGATGCTTGGGAGACGTCACCCGGTGAGACCACTGACCATCGTCGGTAATCAATACGAGTCCAGTCGTATCAACGTCCAGCCGCCCTGCAAAATGCAAATGTTTCAGGTGAGGCTCATCGAGCAACATAAAAGCGGTTTCATTAAAGCCATCTTCGTGAGAGCACACATAACCTTCGGGCTTGTACAACATGATATATTTAGGCCCGTGCAACTGTATCGGTTGATCCTGCCACGTGACTTCATCTGCTGCTGTCAGTTTCAGCGCACCACTTTTTTGGACCTGTTCATTGACACAAACTTCACCCTGTTTGATGACCTTCGTTGCTTCTTTACGTGTGATGCCCAAAGCATCACATAAAAATTTATCCAGACGCATGCGTACCTCATGATATTGAAGTGCGCTATTATAGCCACCTATCAGCCATTAGTTGAGCAGTTTCACACTTTTCTTAAATAATTGAATCTATGTATACACTTCGTCCTTATCAAAGTGATGCTGTGAAAGCAGTCATCCATTATTTTCGTCATCACCATACCCCGGCAGTCATCGTCTTACCGACGGGTGCGGGCAAAAGCCTTGTCATTGCAGAGCTGGCCAGACTGGCAAAAGGACGGGTTCTCGTACTGGCTCATGTGAAAGAATTGGTTGAACAAAATCATGAGAAATATGAAGGGTACGGCCTGAACGGTGCCATTTTTTCGGCCGGGCTTGGCAGAAAAGAGACCGATCAACAAGTGGTCTTTGCATCGGTTCAGTCTGTTGCGCGCCACTTATCGGCATTTAGTCATCAGTTCTCATTACTTGTCATTGATGAATGTCATCGTGTACCGGACAATCAAGACAGCAGCTACCAGAAAGTCATTGCGCACCTTCAGGCCCATAATCCCGGCATCAAAATTCTTGGCTTGACAGCGACGCCCTATCGGCTCGGAATGGGGTGGATCTATCAATACCATACCCGCGGTCAGGTTCGCAGCGAACAACCCCGTTTCTTCCGGGATTGTATTTTCGAGCTACCGATTCATTATCTGTTAGATGAAGCGTTTTTGACACCGGCAAAGTTGATTGATGCACCGGTACTCAGTTACGACTTTTCTCAGGTTAAGCCAATGGCAACCGGTGTTTATAAAACCTCTGAGCTGGACAAAGTCATTTCGCAGGCAAAACGTGCCACGCCACAGATCATTGCTCAGGTCATCCAACAAGCTCAAGACCGACATGGCGTTATGATTTTTGCTGCAACCGTTCATCATGCCCGGGAAATCTATGCCCTGCTCCCCGAATCAGAAACAGCAATTATCACCGGTGAGACACCAGCCCAAGAGCGAGATCACCTGATTCGACAATTTAAACAGCGTCAGTTGAAATATATGGTCAACGTCTCTGTATTAACCACTGGTTTTGATGCCCCTCATGTGGATCTCATCGCGATTCTGCGCCCGACCGAGTCCGTCAGTCTCTATCAGCAAATTATTGGCCGGGGATTACGCCTTGCTCCCGGTAAACAAGATTGCCTGATCCTCGATTACGCCGGTAATCAATACGATCTCGAACAACCTGAAATTGGCGAGCCCAAACCCGACAGTCAGAGTGAGATTGTCACCGTTCCTTGCCCCTCATGTGGGTTTAACAATAATTTTTGGGGCAAGTTAGATGCCGGCGGATTTTTGATTGAACATTACGGACGACGTTGTCAGGGCTACTTTACCGATGAAGACACGCAAGAGCGGCATCATTGCGGCTATCGTTTCCGGGCGAAGTATTGTCATGAGTGTGGTGCCGACAATGATATTGCTGCTCGCTTCTGCCATGAGTGCCAGGCCATACTGGTCGATCCGGATAAGAAACTGAAAGAAGCACTCAATCTGAAAGATGCGTTAGTGTTCGAATGTCTGAATATGGAGCTCAATCTACATAAAGATAATCACGGCAAGAACCAGCTAAAAATCACTTACCACGGAGAGAATCAGGCTCAAGTCCATGAATTCTGGCCTTTGACAACCCAAAAACAGAAACAACTGTTTCATCAACGTTTCGTCAGGCCGCATCTGGCAGATAAACACCGACCATTTCACGAATCATCACCAAGCCGAGTCATCGCCCATCAACATCGGTTTCGGCTGCCACAATTTGTGATTGCGCGTAAATCGGGCCGTTTCTGGAAGCTCAGAGATAAGATATTTGCCGATGAATTGAGCCAAAAGCATTAGATCACAAGATACTTATTGCCCGTAAATGCAGAGAATGATAGTATCCGCGCTCGTTTCATCATCTGTGTGAAACGGACTTCGTCTGGCAAGGTCGCATTGCCAGACTTAACCAAACCATTTACTAATTTTGAGAGTAAATAATATGAAATTTGAAGCAGTCTTACGTACTGAACTAGGTAAAGGTGCGAGCCGCCGCCTACGTCATGCTGGCCTATTCCCAGCTATCGTTTACGGTGGTGATGCAGCCCCTGTATCTATCGCACTGACTCATGATGATGTCATCAACCAAATGGACAAACCTGAATTCTACGAAGCAATCACTCTTGTGATTGACGGTGCAGAAGTTAAGGTGAAACCACAAGATGTTCAACGTCATGTGTTCAAGCCAAAAGTAACGCACATGGACTTCATCCGTATCTAATTCTCTTTAGAATTAGCCGGAGTAATCCAGCACCTTTTGCATAAAGATAATCGGCCTTACCAACCGTGATATCTACAGTTCAGAAACCCCGATGGCTACCAAACATCGGGGTTTCGCTATTTTATTCCCCTTCCCGCACGAAACGATAATAATAGGTAAGCAATCTGTTATGAAACGTTTAAAAAATGCACACAAAATTGTAACTCACCTCCCACCCCGGACAATTTTTGTTCAAAACTGCTCGGAGACGCCCCTCACTTCCCTTATACTTACAGCTAACAATCAAACACAACATAACGATCATAGGCATAACGTACACAAATAATAAACGTACACAAATAATAATAGTAAAGCGGTGAATCGCTAAAACAGATAACAGCACCGATTCATTCTGCTTCAGGTCTCTAACAACGATAAGTTTGGCTAACGAATGAGCAATGCTCTCGTTAGCCTTTTTATTTTTATCTTGAGGGGATTTGCAGATGAATTCTGAAACACAAGCGCAAGAACAAATTATCGCTGGCCTGAAAACCATTGGGAACAACTTTCTGAAAACAAGCAAGCACTTGCATAATGTTGAGAAAAGCTGTCGTGACGCTTCCACAAAACTTCAGCAAGCGGACGCTAATTCAACCGGAGACGACCGAAACAATCGTCACTAAACCACTGCCCGAAGAGATAGTCCAATGACTATCTCTTTTTTTATCAATGTTTCACAAAACACAACTTCGTACGCTGACATTCACTCATCTTCAAATATTTTTTGCCCAAGATCAAAAATAACTGAGAACTTAATCACTCCATATTGACGCAGTCACATAAAGTGGCTATTTTTTGAACAACACTCGCCAATAGGAGGTCACATGAAACATTCAAGTTCAACATATCGACTCAATATGATTAAGGAGGTCGCCCTAAAACAACACAGTCAATCTGACGATCCAATGTCAAAATACATCCATCATCTACTCCATGAACAACCTCGCCATGAAAAAAAAGCAGAAAGTCAGCGTCAGTTTTCGGGCAATCATTTTGATGAACGGGCTGGCGGTTGGGTCAGTGATCGCTGGTATATCAATAAATAATCAAAAAACAGGCCCACACAACATTTTGCATCGCTCTAAAACGTCATTCGAATAGATCGCGCTGCGGACTTTCTGAGTTGTGTTTGTCCAAATGGCCAGCGGCATGTTTTTTAGCCATTTTACGGCGATAACGCATTCTGCATAATTGAATGACATGGATCTTCTCAGCCGAACTCATCTTCAACCAACGAAGACGTTCGTCTCTGTTTCTCATACAGCCCCGACAATAACCTTTTTCATCCACTTCACACACACGGATACAAGGGCTGGGAATATCAAAAAATTCGAGTTGTTCCATGTCTTATGATCCAAAGTCTGATGCACTATCTATGTTTCGTTCAATATAGCTTGCGTCTGAAATGCATTTTCGTTCCGTTATTGCACTCCGGTGATTGAAATATCAAAATCCTTCTTTACAATCCCGTTGGGAGTTGATTAACTTCGCCAAATTGTATTTGCATATCATGACGCGTCCTTTCGACGCTCAAACAAAGGTTACCGGATATATTCTTTGGGTATCCAGATTGACTGTGAATCTATATGCAAAAAGAATAACAACGTCACAATTTTAACAATCAAAGGTTGGTTATATGAAGCTTAGTTCAAAGGCTATCGTCACAACAATCACATTCACAGCTTTAGTTGGCTTGGCAGGATGCGCGAGTAAAGATAAGCCAATCCAGCTGTCTGAACTGCAAACCCCTCAGTGGCATCTGGTTGAGTTGGATGGCAAAGCTTTGGAACGCCCGAAAGGAAAAAAAGCACCATCGCTACATGTTGATCAAAAAATGACAGCAACGGGGCTGGCGGGTTGTAATGATTATGTCGGTGAAGTTGACATCGATGTGGATTCACATGAGTTCAGAATTACCCATTTGAACTCAACGATGAAATTATGCCTGAAAAAAGAAATAGCACTCAATAATACGATTATATCAACGCTCTCCGAATGGAGCCGTATCGACATAGATAAAAACAAGCTGACCTTGAAAGGCGAAAAACATACCCTTGTATTTGAGGCTCAGAGCAAGTAACGATGCGCTCCCGGTGGCAATCCCACCGGGAACCACCGTGTCAGATTTCGCTTCAATGGAATACAAGTGCTTTCAGTCCAGACTCCGGATCGACATCCGCAAATTCAGGTGGATTCTCTAAACGATGGCTAAGCGTCAGTGTCGGCGCTTCTTCACGCATACTCTGAATCAGAAAATCACTTGGAACCATCGGTGCATTAACACAAGCAAGCACCTGCCCCTCTTCCGCTAACCAATCCTTCAAACGCCTTAAAATTTTCCGATAGTCTTTGGTCAGCGCGAAGCTACCTTTCTGAAACGTCGGAGGATCAATGACGATTAAATCATATGGGCCATATTTTTTGATTTTTCCCCATGATTTCAACAAATCATGCGCCAAAAAATGAACACGACTCACATCATGCTGATTGAGAAGATGGTTGTCCCGCCCTTTCGCCAATGAAGACTTTGCCATATCCAGATTGACGACTTGGTCAGCGCCCCCCGCAATCGCAGCGACAGAAAAGCCACAGGTATAAGCGAAAAGGTTCAACACCTTCTTGCCTGCCGCCTGCTCTTTCACCCAGCGTCGCCCATAACGCATATCGAGAAACAGACCACAGTTCTGGTTCCGACCAATATCCAGTTGATACTTTAAGCCATCCTCGATGGCAACCGGATGTGGGTTCAGCGTTCCCCACAGCACTTCAGCCGGTGCACCTTGTGCATAACGATGCTGGAGTACAATACTTTTTCCACTGCATTGTTGCCAATCCGCTTGTCGTGTCAACTCAAGTAACCCTTGACGTAACAAATGCATAAAATGTTCATCTGGCGCTTTAAAAAGACTCACCACCAGTTGCTGTGCTAACCAGTCTGCCGTCAGTTGCTCCAACCCCGGCCAGCATCGCCCCCGGCCATGAAACAGGCGTCTGATTTCAAATAATTCAGGTTCAAGTTGCTGCTCAAGATGTTGAAAAAAAGCTGTTAGTTGATTGCTATCCATCATAAATTCAAGGCTTTCGTTTAATTTTAGGCCAATCGAGTAACCACGGTTCAGACCACATTTCAATGCCGTGGACAATCGCAGGCTCCCGCCACTTCTCACCCATGACATCATCATGTCTCGGATCACAAATAAACTGATGCCATTCACCGGCATACGGAAATGCCAAGGCGTAAGCATGTAAATAACCACGATCCGCATCATGACGATTGTGATAAATGGGATCACCGACAATTGCAGCACCAATCGACTTCAATGCAACTCGGATTTGGTGGGTTTTCCCCGTCAAGGGACGGCAAATAAACAGGCGCTCCCCTTGTTCACCAGCGGTCGAAAAAAACTGAGTGATTGCCGGATTGGTTTGCGCAGTCGTCAGCATCCATCCGGAACGACGGGAACGGACCATATCACCACAAATGATCCCCTGCTTCTTCTTCGGCTTTTTACTGCCAATCGCCAAATAGTATTTCTCAACCGTCCGTTCGGCAAAACAGGTTGATAACGCTCGGGCTGCATCAGCAGAGCGCGCCAACAGCAACAGACCCGATGTCATCTTGTCTAGCCGGTGAACCAGATAAAGCGGTTCACCTCCCAGTTGACGACTGACTTCATGGACAAGCATGGTGTCTCCATCGTCTTTATGGACCGAAACACCGGGATATTTGTGGATTAACACAAAATCAGAATGAACGAATAATATACGAAACATGGCATCCTCCACATCAGGCGGTGGAGTATAGAGGGAAAGTGTGAGAAACAAAACCGACAGTCATAAAAACACCTTCCCGAAGGAAGGTGTTTTCTCTGGAAATCTCAGCAGAATGATTAGATTAATGGATAAGCAAACACCATGATGATCGCAACCGGACAAATAAAACGAACGTACCACGGCCAAACTTTCCAAAAGAAGCCTTGTTCGATCTCCGGATAACCTTGCTTAATCTCATTGAGCAGCTTATTCCGGTTCCAAATCCATCCAACCACAACGGCCCAAGCGGCACCAAGCAATGGCTGCATATAAACCGTCGTTATATCAGCAACTAAACCAAAAAGCTGACCAAAATTGAGACAAATCACCATGCTAATCAACAGGATCAAACCACCGATCAACCACGTCGCTTTTGAACGCCCCCACCCAAGCTCATCCTGAGCACAGGAAACCGGGACTTCAAGCATCGAAATTGCAGACGTAAGGGCCGCAATGACCATCAAAACAAAAAAGCCGAATCCGAGTAATACCCCGATATTCCCCATGGTCTCAAACATAGCAGGCAACACTTTAAACACTAAATCACCGGAACTTTTCAGTGCACCGCTTTCCGTAAAAATATCGACACCATTATTTTTCGCAACATACATCGCCGGTAAAATCAGCAATCCGGCTGAGAAAGCAACACCGGTATCAATCGAAGCAACTTGCGCTGCGACCTTGGGAAGGCTGACATCTTTCTTCAGATACGAGCCATAAACCATCATTGAACCGCATCCCAGTGACAGAGAGAAAAATGCCTGCCCCATAGCATCAACAAACAATCCACCGTGCAGTTGAGACAGATCGGGTACCAGATACATTTTCAGCCCTTCCATCGCACCGTCTTGGGTAAAGATGTACAGGATCATCACCGCAAATAAGACGAATAACAAAGGCATCAACCGTGTTGACCAGCGCTCAATACCATCAGCAACACCTCGCAACACAACCAAAATCGTTAATAAAGAAAAAATAACTGTAAAAATTAAATTACGTGACACACCAAAATCCACTAACCAACTTGAGGTTTGATGAAAACCAGCCAAATCAATCGCCGGAGCGATGGCATAGCTGACCAACCAACCCGCAAGAATGGAATAGAAGCTCAGGATAAATGACGCGGTCACAATCGCTATCAATCCAAACCCACCGGCAACTGCACGATTTTTAGTCCAGATTGATTTTAAGGAGGAAATCGGGTTTGCCTGCCCATAGCGTCCGATAGTCAGTTCAGCCACAAGCATTGGAAATGCTAGCAAAAAGACCATCACAAGATAGATAACCAAAAAAGCAGCTCCCCCATTACTGGCCGCTTTGGTGGGAAATCCCCAGACATTCCCCAGACCGACCGCTGAACCAGCCGCCGCCATAATAAAGCCAAGTTTCGAAGAAAAATGACCTCTTGTATTACTTGCCATATGTTTTATACCAATTTTTATGCCAATATTGTGTTTACACTGAATCGAACCAGATGAGTGTAAAATAAAATGTACACCTAATAAAAATTATGCTGATTCGCAAAGCGTGGCAAGTAAAACAGTTTGTCCCTATGATTGGAAGTCCAAACGGTCTTATTTATTGATAGAGTCCTACTTTGTCGAGTTACATGCTGTTTTTTTGACCAACCCCCTTATAATTCATCTCTGATTTAACAAAATAACAACAAGAAAATCCCGTCAGAAACCTCATCCATAAAAAACAGATATCAATGACATCGAATCACATCTGCAAAATTATGTATCACGAAAACATTCATCTATGATTAGGTAGAACTTGAGGTTTTTACCATCAGGGCTGTCGGCTAGGACAATCATCGATTCATAATTCATACAACAACTGTAATCCGATTGAGATCCATTAGGCTATATTCATGTTTATGCTTATCCAATCAATGAAGAGCGGTTCTTTCTTTGATGAGTGAAACCAAAACTGAGGACATGAATTTTCATCTGAAATGTCATGTTGCAAACAACTGAGTAAAATTGGTTCACATGGAGGCAGGCGTATACCAAGTTAAATTGGGATAATAATTCAGGGAAGCCTTTATGACATTTAAATCGATTCAAACCAAGATAGCGCTCACCGCAGGTATCTGTTTATTTATTACTTCTGGCATCTTAGTCGGATATGGCGTTTATTCTGCGTCAACCACACAGCAATTGGTTTCTCAACAAGTATCGACCATTGTCAAAACAATCACGATTAGTGAATTAGAAGCAACTGCCGCCAAGTATGCCCAATCGATTAGTCGACGTCTTGAAAAAGGCCTCAATGCAGCCCGGACATTAGCAGAGGTCGCGTCTGCTTCGAAGGCCTACGAAGATGACAATCGGGCCGTATTACTCAACCGACAATCGTTCAATGATATGTTGTTGGCTATTTTGAAGAATAACCCTGATCTCAATGGCTCATATAGTTGCTGGGCACCAAACGCTTTCGACAACCAAGACTATCTCAATGCAAACAGCCTGAATGGTAATAATGAAGAAACCGGGCGTTATACGCCGTACTGGACTCGCGATCAATCCGGTAAAATTGAAGTTCAGCCACTAGTCGAATATGACTCGACAGAACCTCATCCGAATGGCGTTATCAAAGGTGCCTGGTATCAGGTCCCGGAAAAAACATTGCATGAAACAGTCACCGCACCACTACCTTATGTGGTTCAAGGCAAGAATGTCTGGCTGGCAACTTTATCTGCCCCTGTCATTGTCAATGGCGAGTTCAAAGGGGTTGTGGGCACCGATTACAACCTCGATTTTGTCCAGCAACTCAGCCAGCAAATTTCTTCTAAACTGTATGATGGTCATTCTCAAATCTCAATTCTGACAGATTCAGGGTTGGTCATCGCAGACAGTCAGAAACCAGAGTTCATTGGCAAATCCATTGATGGATTATTCGGTGCGAAGAGCGCCCAAGTCATGGACGTGATTCAACAGAAACAGCCGTTAACGCATGCCGATGATCAAGATAATCTCATCGAAGTCTATGTACCGATTTCTTTAGGTCATAGTGGCGTCACTTGGTTTATTCTGATTCGTGTCGATCAGGGGTTGGTGCTAGAAAATGTGCACCAACTTTCCCAAGAGCTTGCAGACAACAATCAAGAGAACATGACTTGGCAAATTATCATTGGCTTAGGGATTACAATCCTTGCAATTGGTGCCTTGTTCCTGATGGCCAGAACACTGGCACGACCAATTTTGGCGGCAGTGAATATGGCTCAGTCAATTGCGAGTGGTCAGTTCCACAGTCGTCTGAATTATCATTCAGCCGATGAAGTCGGTCAGTTATCCAACGCACTCGACAACATGGCGGATAGCCTGCAAAAACAAGTGTCAGTGGCTGAGCAAATCTCCCGTGGAGACCTTAACCTCACCGTTGAACTTGCATCTGAACAAGATCAACTCGGTCATGCCCTGACACAAATGGTCAATGATTTGAATACATTGGTCAGTCAAATCAATCACCGTTCAGGTGTGATTACTCAAAATGCCGATGCCATTGCCGGACTGAGTCAAGATTTAGCCAATGGTGCGACCAATTCAGCTTCGTCCGTCACGGAGATCAGTGCCACCATCGCCCAGATCACAGCACAGATCAAAGAAAGTTCAGGCCATGCGGAACAAGCCAGTAACTTGTCACAACAATCACTACAATCCGCTGAAAATGGCAATGAACTGATGGCTGAACTCAGAAGCGCGATGCAAGAAATCGAATCATCGGGAAATGATATCAACCATATCATTCAATCGATTGAAGAGATTGCTGAACAGACGAATTTACTGGCACTGAATGCGGCGATTGAAGCGGCTCGTGCCGGAGAACAAGGCCGTGGTTTTGCGGTCGTCGCCGATGAAGTACGCCAGTTAGCTTCCCGCAGTGCACAAGCTGTACAGCAAACGGCTACGCTCATCGAAACCTCAGCGCAAAGAACCAAACGCGGGATTCAACTCTCTGAACAAACCGCAGCAGCGTTGGACAAAATCGTACAAAGTATTAGTGAAGTCTCAGCGTTAGTGAATGGGATTGCTCAGGCAGCGATAGAACAGGCAACCGGTGCGGAACAGATCAATTTAGGCATCCATCAGATTGATGAAGTAACACATCAAAACACCACAAATTCAGAGCAGTGTGCTCAGTCCGCTCAGGAACTCACCGAACAATCCGAACAGCTCAACGGTTTAATTCAGCAATTTAAACTCAGAAACTAACCCCTCTGGGAGGAAGATATACCCAAGTAACCTCAAGATGCAGGATTCAGAGTGTCTTCAATCGGCGTCATTCAAGGAAAATGTCGGCAGGAATGGCCTTCCCATTTCAATGGCATTTGACGCAGAAAGGCGCTGATTGAAGCACTCCCGAAGGGCGAGTTCACTGAACTCAGAGACTGTGTTAGAGATTCTCGCCATAGAATGGCTATGACTCAAATCTCTGCCTTGCCTCTGAGCCCAGTGATTCTCGCTGAAACTGCCTCTTGAGGTCATTTGGGTATAAAAATATCAACACCAAGCCCCCACGCCTATCAATTGTAACAATTGATAGGCGTGGGGGAATCTTGCTTCCCTAAACGATACTTTCACATTAATATCCATGAAGAGATAACACGGATATACAAGGGTATATGGATAAAATTTATCACATCCTCACTTTAGTCGGCATTGGTATCTATTGGTTACTGGTCGCACTTGTGACATTTCGAATCGTCTTTAAAAAAAGAGCGGTCAGCGTCTCTCTGGCCTGGCTGATGGTGATCTATATTCTGCCGATTCTTGGTGTTTTCTGCTATTTCCTCTTCGGAGAGCTCAATCTTGGCAGAAAAAGGGCTGAGCTCGCCAAAGCGATGTCACCTTCTTTCGGTGAATGGTTTACCCAATTGAATCACTGCCAGGCTCATATTACCGAAAATATGGGCGCCCACATCTATAAGATCGATGAACTCTGTAATCATCGTATGGGGATTCCGGCTCTCAGTGGCAACACGCTGGCGCTACAGCGCGATCCGAAGGTCATTCTGAATTCAATCATTGCCGATATTGAACAAGCACAGCGTTCTATTCGCATGGTTTTTTATATATGGCATGTAGGTGGTCTGGCAGATGCCGTCGCCTCAAGTCTGATTCAGGCAGTGAAACGGGGTGTCGATGTCAAAATACTGCTAGACTCTGCGGGTAGCCACCGCTTTATCAAAAGTCACTGGTACCAAATGATGACCGATGCCGGCGTTCAGATCGTTCAGGCACTGGAAGTCCGTCCGTGGCGTATTTTTCTGCATCGTCTTGATCTCCGCCAACACCGAAAAATTATTGTGATCGATGATATGGTGGCTTATACAGGCTCAATGAATCTGGTCGATCCGGCGTTTTTCAAACAGGACTCCGGGGTCGGTCAGTGGATTGATATTATGGTCCGTCTCACAGGACCGACCGTGAATGTGCTGGCAGCGATTCACTGCTGGGATTGGGAATTTGAAACCGGCGTCAGGGAGTTTCCGCTAGTTCCCCAGTGTCGCATTGATGACGGTTTACCACGCCATCCGATTCAGGTCGTCCCATCCGGACCGGGAATGCCCGAGTACTTGATTTCTCAGGCACTGATCCTCGCGATTCATCAGTCCAATGAGTCCATCAGAATCACCACCCCTTATTTCGTGCCCAGTTCTGAGCTGCTCTCAGCGCTGAAAACCGCGGCCCAACGGGGAATCAGCATTGATCTCATCATTCCCCATAAGAATGACTCAACCATGGTCAAATGGGCATCTCGCTCTTTCTACGGTGAGTTGCTCGACATCGGTATCGCCATCTATGAGTTTTATGGTGGTCTGCTCCACACTAAATCCGTTGTTATCGATCAACAGTTTTGTCTGGTTGGTACCGTCAATATGGATATGCGGAGCCTATGGTTAAATTTTGAAGTCACACTGGCTGTTGATGATATTGAATTCACCCAAAAGCTATCGCAATTACAGGATGAATATATTGAGCAGTCCTATCCCGTGACGGATGAAGAATGGCAAAACCGGCCCCATTACAACCGGCTTCTAGAACGGATTTTCTACCTTTTTAATCCATTATTGTGAGTTTTTTTATTCTCAGGGTTGAATGCATATCTCTCCCATGTTTTAAATAAATAATCACTGAATTCACCTCAAAGGACTTTGCATGTCAGAAGGAAGAAAAACGAAGTTTGTGACCACGGGTCGTAAGAAAGAATGGACGCAAGGCGCGGTGAACCCGCCAGTACAACGCGCCTCTTCTATTATTTTCGATTCCGTCGCCGCCAAAAATCACGCAACGATCAACCGAACGAATAAAACATTGTTCTATGGTCGTCGTGGTACCAATACACATTTTGCGTTTCAAGAGGCCATGACCGATATCGAAGGGGGCGTCGGATGCGCACTGTATCCTTGTGGTGCGGCAGCCATTACCAATACAATTCTCTCATTTGTGTCTACCGGTGATCACATCCTGATGGTCGATACTTGTTACGAACCGACCCGCGATTTCTGCGAAACCATCATGAAAAAGATGGGGATTGAAACCACCTATTACGATCCGCTAATCGGTGAAGACATTGAATCCCTGATTCGCCCGAATACGAAGATTCTATTTACCGAATCTCCCGGCTCAATCACGATGGAAGTTCAGGACATCCCGACTCTATCGCGGATTGCTCATGCGCATGACATTATCGTGATTCTCGATAACACTTGGGCCGCAGGCGTGAACTTTTCACCCTTTGAACACGGTGTGGATATCTCAGTCCAGGCTGCCACTAAATATATTGTCGGTCACTCTGATAGCATGTTGGGCACCGCTGTTGCCAATGAAAAATGTTGGGAGCAACTGCGGGAACAAAGCTATTTGATGGGTCAATGCGTCTCCCCTGACGATGCTTATTTGGGATTGCGCGGTATCCGGACACTAGATGTCCGACTCAAACAGCACGCTCAAAACAGTTTGAAAGTGGCTCGCTGGCTGGCAGAACGCCCGGAAGTGGATCACGTCCGTCATCCGGGACTGGAAACATGTCCGGGGCATGAATATTTCCAACGGGATTTTACCGGAGGAAACGGTTTGTTCTCGTTTGTATTGAAAACCAGTCATCCTCATGCAACAACCGCTTTGCTCGATCATATGCAACATTTCAGTATGGGGTATTCATGGGGTGGGTTTGAAAGTCTTATTCTTGCCAATGAACCGAAAAGCTTCAATACATTACGCACGGTTGCGCATCCAAACTTTACCGGAACGCTGATTCGTATTCACATCGGCCTCGAAGATCCCGATGATTTAATTGCTGATCTAGAAGCGGGTCTTCAACGTTATCAGGAAGCACTCGACGCTCTCTCAGCCTGATAACATCAACACCACCGTAAAGATGGTACTCTCCGGTGTTTGAAATATTCAACACCGGAGACGCTCTGGATAAATTGCCAGCCTTATTTCTGGCAACCACTTATAAATCCCGAAAGGCCTTATTGACTTTAAATGCATCGGATGTCACATAAGCCTCAATCTGACAGACTTTGACTTCAACCTTATCAAGCTCCTGCGATAAATTATGGAGTAGCTGGTGAGCGGAAGCCCCCTGCTTCCAGGGGCGGCTTTTCAGCTTATGCTCACGCTGCATCTGAACGGTCTGATCGTAATCTTCCGGTTGTTTTTCCAACATCAAGCTGAGCGCAATGTAAGCTAGAATCACCAGAAAGCCGCCACCCAACAACGTGGCTGACAAAACAATGATTCTGACCAACCAGACTTCCAGCTCAAAATAGTTGGCAACGCCGGCACACACACCTGATATTTTGCCATGGCGAGGATCCCGATACAGGGATTTACGCACCGTCATAATGTGACCTCCAATTTGGCGTTTCATCATCTAGAATTTTTTCTAACGTATGAACACGCTGTTGTAGAGAATCCGCTTTTGCCGACAAAGCCGCCAACTGTTCATAATCTTCCTGACTCAAACCACTCTCCGAACGTTTTTTGCTTCGATAGTGAAGAATCAGCCATAAAGGTGCCACCACCACCATAAAGACGATCAGTGGTACGGACACAAGCATCACTAACATAGTTATTCCTTATTCTGACTCATTTTTTTCAGCGCCTGTTTCAACTTCGCCAGCTCGCTGTCAATTTCATCCTGGGCCTGAAGATCGGCAAACTCTTGCTCTAAGGTCTTCCCTTGCCCGGTTTGATCGTAAATATCCGCTTCAGCTTCGAGCTCATCGACACGTCTTGAGAACTGATCAAACTTTGCCAGCGTTTCATCGGTACGGTTGCGCTGCAAATGCTTTTGCACATCACGACGCTTCCCTGCAGTCTGCGCCCGAATCATCATCGCTTTCTGTTTGGCTCTGGTTTCGGTAATTTTAGTTTCTAACTTGGTGATTTCATCCGCCAGTTTATCCATGGTCTCTTCAACCAACGTAAACTCTGTTTTTAAACCTTTCACCGTATCCTGCAACTTCTGCTTTTCTATCAGCGCGGCGCGGGCCAGATCTTCTCGCTCTTTCGCCAGTGCCAGAGATGCTTTTTGTGTCCACTCTTCAATCTGACTGTCGAGAGACTCTATTTTTCTCAACAGCTCTTTTTTATCTGCCAGCACCTTGGCAGAGTGGCTGCGAACTTCAACCAACGTGTCTTCCATTTCCTGAATAATCAGACGAATCATTTTTTCAGGGTCTTCTGCTTTATCAAGTAATGCACTGATATTGGAATTTACAATATCTGCAAATCGGGAAAAAATACCCATATGACGTTTCCTCTTGTTTACATGGTCTGTTCATACAATATGCTTGTTCAGACGATACAAAACCTGTGCCATATTTAAAAATTCATAATAATCAGATAATTAACATCTATCAGGATCATTTCTCTTCACAGCGTTTGTATTTATGACCACTTTTTGGTTAATCTGACCATTATTTGATGATTGAAACTGCTTATTGGAACAGCCCATGAAAATTAACCTGATTGGTGAATCCCCTCATTTTCTGGCCGTGCTGGAAAAAGCGTCTCATCTGGCTCAAATCAATCGACCGGTCTTAATTTTAGGGGAACGAGGAACCGGTAAAGAACTGATTGCCCAACGTATCCATTATTTGTCCCAACGATGGGAACACCCGATGATTTCTCTCAATTGTGCGGCTCTTGCCGAAGGTGTGATTGACTCCGAACTGTTCGGTCATGAAGCCGGTGCTTTTACCGGTTCAAAAGGACGTCACCAAGGGCGCTTTGAACGGGCAGAACATGGCAGCCTGTTTCTTGATGAGCTGGCAGCAGCACCGCTGAATGTCCAAGAGAAGCTGCTACGGGTGATTGAATATGGGGAGTATGAACGTGTGGGTGGTTCAAAAACACTCAAGACTGATGTCCGCCTGATTTGTGCGACCAATGGTGATTTATTATCTATGGCCGGACGTCACGAATTTCGTGCAGATTTATTAGATCGATTAGCCTTTGATATTATTCACCTACCACCGCTCCGGGAAAGAACAGAAGATATTTTACTGCTTGCCGAGCACTACGCCATACGGATGTGTCATGAGATTGAACGCCCCTACTTTGCCGGATTCAGTCAACCAGCACGAGACCAATTACTGGACTATCACTGGCCCGGAAACATCCGCGAATTAAAAAATGTAGTTGAGCGCGCGGTCTATCAGCATCGTTCAGTCGATGATCCGATTGACGACTTAGTGCTGGATCCATTTCAGTGTCAGTGGCAGCAACCACCGTCAGACGACTACGCCTCCGATGAAACAGATGTTCATCCGGCGCAAAACAACCCGGCCAGTCAAGACACTCCTCATGCGAGTGACATTGTATTTCCGCTCAATTTCAGATCGTGGGTAGACACACAAGAGCGCCACGTCATTATGCAAGCACTGACGCAAGCTAAATATAACCAAAAAAATGCCGCTCAGTTGTTAGGACTAAGCTATCATCAACTAAGAGGCCTCATCCGAAAATATCAGCTCATTACTAAAAATGAGTAAGTTATGGATCAATTTCAATGTGTTTTTCATTGGTTCACTCATATAAAAGTGGTAAATTAGCCGCTTGTTTGAGGCAGATTTCTGTGGCTTAGAGAGCCTCGTTTCATATATTCGCTTTTAAAATGAAAATACTGATAAAACTCACCTTGAGTTTCTGCGGTCTGGGACTCTTAACAGGCTGTAATGACCAGAATACCGATCATAGCGAAATCAGACAGACAGGCTTCGTCTACTGTGGGCAGGGGACACCGGATACGTTTAACCCTCAACTGGTTGATAGTGGCATTACTGCAGAATCCCTCGGTCCCCAAATTTATGACACGTTGCTTGTTCTGGATCCTGAAACACAGCGTCCTTCACCGAATCTGGCGGAGCGTTGGACAGTGAATGAACAAGGTACGGTGTATACGTTCTATCTCCGTCATCATGTCGCTTTTCAACAGACGAAATGGTTTAGCCCATCGCGTAATCTGAATGCTGAAGATGTGGTATTTAGCTTTGATCGGATCCTCAGCTCTTACAATCCGTTTCACAATGTCGGAAACAGTCGCTATCCGTGGTTTGCCGGTATTAATTTCAAACATCTGGTCAAAAGTGTTGATGCGTTGGATCCCTATACCGTCCAGTTCACATTACGACGCCCCGACAATAGCTTTCTGGCAAATATCTCTACCACACATGCGGTAATTCTCTCAAAAGAATATGCTGATCAACTGATTTATACCGATGAAAAGTCAATGATTGACACCCACCCCGTCGGGACGGGGCCTTTTTATCTTGATGAAATGCAGGTGAGCGACTTTATCAGACTAAAAAGGCATCCACTCTACTGGAAAGGTCTGCCAAAAATGCAACAGGTCGTGTTTGATATTGCTCAGCGCGGCACAGGCACTCTGGCAAAATTGCTGCGTAATGAGTGTGATGTACTCAGTACACCGATCTCGAGCCAAATTCCGATCATCGAACAGCAAAAGCATATTTCGCTCAGCTCAACACCCGCCATGAATGTGTCTTTTATCGCAGTGAATACAACTCACCCGGCGATCAGTGATCCTCGTGTGCGCAAAGCATTGAGTTTTGCGATTAACCGACAAAATATTTTAGATTCTGTTTATTATGGCACCGGCAGGATTGCCTATAACATTTTGCCCCCGACATCTTGGGCCTATCAAAAAGATGCCGTTCAGGTGCGTTATGATCACAGTTACGCAATCGGACTGTTGCGAGATGCAGGCTTCAGTAACGGATTAGAACTCTCGATGTTGGTTCCGCTCGAACCGACCGCTTATAATCCGAGTCCACGGAAAACCGCAGAGCTCATTCAAGCAAATCTGAAAGATATAGGCATTAAGTTACACCTCATCCCTGAAGAGCGGATTGACCGACAGAATCGCTCCGATTATGCCGATGTTGACTTATATCTGACCGGCTGGTCAGGGCGAACAGGTGATCCGGATAGTTTCCTACGCCCAATTCTCTCCTGTGACGCGAGAGGAGAAGGCATCAATCTATCCAAATGGTGTAATGAAGATTTTGATTTCCTACTGAATCTTGCATTGGAAGTTGACCGTCATCGTTATCGACTCAATCTTTACAAGCAGGCACAAAATATCATTAATCAAGAATTCCCGGTGATTCCGATTGCCCACGGAATGCAATTTAAGGCATATAATAATTCATTGACTGGTTTTCAGCTAAGTCCATTTAATGTGCAGCCTTTCAATATGGTTGAGAGGATAAAATAATGCTTCTCTATACAATCCGTAAATTTAATCTCTTTGTCATCACCTTATTGATTTTAACGTTGGTCGGATACAGCATTCTCAGATTTGATCCATATTCCCATTGGGCACTTGAGAATTTTTGGCAAGGATGGCTCAGTTATGTGTCTGAAATTAGCCAGCTTAATTTCGGCGTCAACCGTTCCGGTACACCCGTCATCGATGAATTAGTGATCGTGTTTCCGGCCACACTGGAACTGTGCCTATTTGCTTTTCTGATTTCATTAACGATTGGTATCCCGATCGGGACAATCGCGGGGATGAAACAAGGAAAGTGGATCGATACCGTGATTTCCTTTGTGTCAATGTGTGGCTACTCAGCACCAATTTATTGGATCGCGCTGATGCTGTTGCTGATCTTTTCACTCAATTACGAAATTTTCCCGGTCTCCGGTCGTTATGACCTACTTTATAATATTAAGCATGTGACAGGATTTGCACTGATTGACGCTTTTCTGTCAAAAAGTGTTTACCGCCCTCAGATTCTACAAAGCGTGATTTCTCATCTGATTCTTCCCTGCACCGTGCTGGCATTGGCTCCGACCACACAGGTGATTCGATTAATGCGAACATCCGTGGCAGACGTCATGAATCAGAACTATATTCGGGTAGCGAGAATTCGCGGCCTCTCACAATATCAAATCATCAGGGAACATGTGCTTCGTAATGCAATTCCGCCGATTATTCCTAAATTCGGGGTTCAACTGTCAACCATGCTGACGTTTGCGATTATCACCGAATCGATCTTTAACTGGCCGGGAATCGGCAGGTGGCTGCTGGATGCTTTAGCCAATGAGGACTTAGTCTCCATTCAGGCCGGCGTTATTTCCGTGTCGACACTGGTACTTACCGCCAACGTTTTATCTGATTTGCTCGGAGCACTCATTAACCCGTTCGTAAGGAAATCTTGGTATGCTAACAAATAACATCTATCAAGAAGAGCATATCCCGACCCCGTTCGAACGGTTCTGGCGGAGTTTTCGTCATAATAATCTGGCAATGTTCGGACTATGGTGCCTGCTGGCTCTGATCCTCATTACTGTGTTTGCACCTTGGATCGCCCCACATGATGCACAAGCACACACCAGTCATTTACTTGTTCCCCCATCTTGGGATCCGGCAGGTTCAGTCGAATACTTTTTTGGTACCGATGATCTTGGCCGGGATATTTTATCCCGCTTAATTGAAGGGACACGACACTCTTTTGGTAATGCCGTGCTCCTGACCATATTCGCCACATGTGTCGGTTCGATTATCGGTATCGCGGCAGGCATGACCTCCGGATTGCTTTCGAGTATTTTGAATCATTTGATGGACACCATCATGTCGATCCCATCTCTCCTGCTCGCCATTATTTTTGTTGCAATTCTCGGGGTTGGTGAATCCAATATTCTGCTGGCAATCGGGCTGGCTCTGATTCCCCGGTTTATTCGCTCAGCCTATACCGCAGTTCACAATGAAGTCGGCAAAGATTACATCATGGCCGCCAGACTGGACGGAGCAAAAGACTTTTATCTGCTGTGGTACTCGATTTTACCCAATATTTTATCGACCATCGTATTAGAGATTAACTTTGCAATGACGGTTGCCATCTTAGATATCACCTCACTTGGTTTTCTAGGATTAGGAGCACAATCATTCACTTCTGAGTGGGGTGCCATTCTGGGAGACTCCGTAGAACTGCTTTATCTCGCGCCTTGGACTGTCGTACTGCCCGGATTGACAATTATGTTTACCGTTATTATTGTCAATCTTGTGGGTGAAGGGGCTCGTCAATCACTCAACGAGGGGGTCGAATAATGCCGATGCTGGATATTCGTCATCTGACGATTGAAATCGATACACCACAAGGGCTCGTCAAAGCAGTTGATCGCATCAGTCTAACCATGAGTGAAGGTGAAATTCGTGGTTTGGTGGGTGAGTCAGGTTCAGGTAAAAGCCTAGTTGCCAAAGCCATTGTCGGTGTGTGTAAAGAGAACTGGCGTATTACTGCTGATCGGATGAGGTTGGGCAATATCGATTTGCTGCAACTGACGCCGCGAGAACGTCGGCGAGTGATTGCCCGCGATATCGCCATGATCTTTCAAGAACCGTCAACGTGCCTTGATCCTTCAGATGAAGTTGGTAAACAGTTGATCGAAGCCATCCCGTCCCATACATTTAAAGGGTCATGGTGGCAACGGTTTTCATGGCGTAAAAAACAGGCTATTGCTTTACTGCATAAAGTTGGGATTAAAGATCACCATCGTATTTTAAAAAGCTATCCCTATGAAATTACCGATGGTGAATGTCAGAAAGTGATGATTGCAATGGCGATTGCCACACAACCCAAACTACTGATAGCAGATGAGCCAACCAATGACCTCGATCCAATCACACAGTCGCAAATACTGCGTCTGTTAAGCCGGATGAATCAGGTGAATAACACCACGATCCTGTTGATCGGACACGACCTGACCACCATTACGCAATGGGCTCATCGTATCACGGTGATGTACTGCGGCCAGTCAATCGAGTCCGCAATGACCAACAATATTTTGGCTACGCCAAAACACCCATATACTGTTGCGCTACTGACAGCCATGCCAGATTTCAGCTCATCGATCCCCCATAAGCAGAAGTTAAACTCATTGCCGGGGTCAATTCCACCACTGCAACATTTACCGATTGGTTGTCGGCTCGGCCCTAGATGTCCCCATGCACAACGCCAATGTGTTAAAATGCCGAAAAGCCGCTGGATTAAAAATCATAAATACTCCTGCCACTATCCGCTGAATATGGAAGAGACACAATGACGATTCCTCTGTTAGAAGTTTCTGATTTATCGAAAACTTTTATTACTCGTCCCAGCTTATTTAAGAAGAAAATTCATCATGCTGTCGAGCCGGTAGATTTTACGTTGGAAGTTGGTCAAACCATTGGATTCATCGGACAAAACGGTTCGGGCAAGTCAACGCTTGCTCGGATGTTATCAGGTATGGTCGAACCGACAACGGGAGAAATCCGGGTGAATGGCGAACGTCTGGAGCATAGAGATTATGCGACCCGGTGTAAGCTCATCCGCATGATCTTTCAAGATCCAAATACATCGCTGAATCCGAAAATTCAGATTGGACGCATTTTGGAAGGTCCGCTGAAACGAAATACAGAAATGTTACCCGAGGCGCGCCTGAAACGGGTTAAAGAGACCTTGTTACGGGTGGGTCTACTCCCCGAACATGCCTATTTCTATCCTCAAATGCTGGCAACCGGACAAAAACAGCGGGTGTGTCTCGCCAGAGCCCTGATTTTGCAGCCATCAATCATTGTTGCCGATGAAGCATTAAATGGTCTGGATATGGCAATGCGCTCGCAGATCATTAATCTGCTGATGGAGTTACAGGAGGAAATGGGCGTGTCTTTCGTCTATGTTTCCCAACACCTTGGCGTGATTAAGCACATTACCGATAAAATCATCGTCATGCACGAAGGTAAGGTGGTCGAATCCGGTTATACTGAACAGGTCCTGTCGAATCCGCAACACATCATCACACAGCGCATGATCGAAAGTCACTTCAGTCGAATCCCTGAGTTCGGGACAGAAGATTAATATGCAATGGCGACTGCTGTGCTGGTTAATGATAACCATGAGCTTCAGCAACGCAGCATTCGCTGAATTACCGACATGGGAACGTCCGGCGTTTATTCAGAATGCTTTCTTTCATGTCGCACTCGAATACGAATTTACATCGGTAAAAACACCGCGTCTCGCTAAGTGGACTCACCCGATTCGCGTGTGGTTTGAGCATGATGTCGGTGCTCAAGCGTTACATGAAAAAATGGCTCGTCTCCATTTGGCTCATCTCGAACAACTGACACATATCCCTATCACGATTGTGAATCAACGTGCTGATGCCAATTTTATTTGGTACTTTACTCGTCAGTCTCAGTGGCGAAAAATTATTCGTACAGAGCTCGGAGAAAAAGCCTTAAAAAATACCTATGGCTCTGTTTGTATGTTTGGCGTAAAACTTGATCCCAACAGCCATGAAATCCGACGGGCAACCGTGGTTATTCCCGTCGATCAAGCCCGCTCTCACGGTAAGCTACTCGGATGTGTTATTGAAGAATCGACTCAGGCACTGGGATTATTCAATGACTCGGAACAAGCTTATCCTTCCATATTCAATGATAAAACCCCCGATGATTTTCTATCACCTTTGGACATCGTTCTACTGGAACTTCTCTACGAGCCGACACTTCTGCCCGGCATGACCGCCTCAGCACTTCAACCGCCTCTCAGACAGTTGCTTTTGCAATATCAACAGCAAGGAAAACTCAAGCATGCTTTGTTTCAATCCAAGCATGCCCCAATCATCGAACAATTCGGTCAGTAAACGGTCAGCCGTTATTTATTCTAGTTGTGGTTATCCCCCAAATTCAGATAGAGTAACCATTCCGTTCCTCAATTTAACCGCCTGTAATGAAAAGCGTCATTGATATTTCTTGGTGGCAGTTGGCAATATTTAGCCTGACACTGCTTATTCCTATTGCGATGAGTTTCCGATACCGATTGATGATCAGCAAAGATATTATTATCTCTGTGTGTCGAATGGGGCTACAACTCTGTTTGGTCGGTGTTTATCTGGAATATTTATTCGCACTGAACAGTCTTGTGGTAAATGTCTGCTGGCTATTCCTGATTATCGGGGTTGGTGCGAGCGCCATTCTATCAAAAGCCCATCTGCCGAAACGCCGGTTAATTATCCCGCTGATGACGGGGATGATGATTGGCTTGCTGCCCATGTTAGCCGTACTGTGCCTATTGATGGTCCAGCCGGTGCCCTTTTACAACACTCAGTACATGATTCCTTTGGCTGGCATGCTGATGGGAAATACGATGAGTGGCAATATTGTTGCCCTGCAAAATCTATTTACAGCCTATCATGAACGTAGAAGTGAATACGAAGCAGCAATATCTTTGGGCGCATCTCCCCGCTACGCATCACGGCCATTTATTCAAAATGCGATACAAAAAGCGAATGCACCGATTTTAGCATCTATGGCAAGTATTGGTTTAGTCACTTTACCGGGGATGATGACAGGGCAAATTTTAGGCGGTGCCTCACCATTAATCGCCGCCAAATACCAGTTTATGATCATGATTGCGATTTTCGTGGTGCTGAATATATCTCTTGCACTATCGATAGAATATATGTTGAAAGCCGTGCTGACGAAAGAGGGTAAAGTCTTGGTTCAGTTCAAAAAAAATTCCACATTCTAATGCGCCAAAATCGCGCACAAAATGTTCTTTTTTGTGCGCGTTCATTTTTTAAATCAAAAAGTTATTGTTACTCACTGCCTTTAAAGCATCTTATCCACAGATTTTGTGGATAAGTGCGATGATGTTTGACATTCATGATGACAGATCACGTGAGAAAACATCAATTTATTCAAGATATATCATTGAATAGAGTGGCGTAGTCGTATAGCGATACATTAAAATTCAACAACTTATAGACTATCATTAAAAAACCCTGATATGAAAATAGCCATATCAGGGTTCATCATTGATGAATAACACACTATCAGTGATTTTCTTCACTCAGAAGATCATTTTTAGCCGCCATTAAATATTGCCACATCGACCAGTAAGTCAAAATCGTTGCAACATAAACTGAGATATATCCTAACCAAATCATCCAGTCATCATAACGCCAAATCAATGCGAGCAACGCAAACATCTGTGTCATTGTTTTCACTTTACCAATCCAAGACACAGCAACACTTGCACGTTTGCCGATTTCTGCCATCCACTCCCGCAGCGCAGAAATGATGATCTCTCTGGCAATCATAGTCACAGCAGGAATCGTAATCCAGATGCTGTGGAAATGCTCCGTAATCAAGATCAATGCCGTTGCGACCAAAACTTTATCCGCAACAGGGTCGATAAATGCACCGAAACGAGAGGTTTGTTGTAATTTTCTCGCAAGCATCCCATCAAGCCAGTCAGTGATACCGGCAATCCAGAACACCACTGCCGCAGCAAAAGAAGACCAGCTGTAAGGCAAATAAAAAGCGACAACGAATACCGGAATGAGGAAAAGTCGAATTAGGGACAATATATTGGGGATATTTAAACGCATATGCTTCGCTCTTATAGTTTGCGCTATTATGTTGCTGTATTTTCGTTATTGTTTCAATGCTTGATGGATATTTTCTGCCAAAGATCGACTGATACCCGGAACTTTGGCGATTTCTTCAACACTAGCACGTTTGAGTTCTTGTAATCCGCCCATAAACTGCAACAGCGCCTGACGCCGTTTCGGCCCGATCCCTTCAATACCTTCCAGTGCACTTGTTCGCCGAGTTTTTCCGCGTTTGTTACGGTGACCACTAATTGCATGGTTATGGCTTTCATCGCGGATATGTTGAATTAAATGCAACGCTGGCGCATCATTCGCCAGATGAAATTCATCGCCTTCGACGGTCAACAAGGTTTCCAGTCCGGGTTTACGAGTAACACCTTTGGCGATTCCCATCAATAAAGGCCGCTTTGGCCAATCATCCCAGTAGCGCGAAACGATCTGATGTGCGCGAGATAGCTGACCTTTGCCCCCATCAATGAAGATAATATCCGGAATTTTATCGACATCGATCTGCTTTGAATAACGACGTTCGAGAACCTGTCCCATCGCGGCATAATCATCTCCGCCAGTGATACCGGTAATATTATAACGGCGATATTCTTGCTTAACCGGACCTTCCTGATTAAAAACCACACATGATGCAATGGTACTTTCCCCCATGGTATGGGAGATATCAAAGCATTCCATCCGTTGAATCTGCTCCATCTCTAATTCATCCTGAAGCGCTTTGACCCGTTGTAAGATGGTCATGCGATGATTCTGACGAGTGGTAATTGCAGTCTGAGCATTGGTATTTGCCAACTTGAGGTATCGTCCACGTACGCCTGACGGTTCGACAAAAAACTGTACTTTTCGCCCGGCCATCTCCGTCAATAACGCCTGAAAAACTTGAATATCGTCCAGCAACCCCCGATTCACAATCACTTTAGTCGGCAGTGTCCGCGACTCGTTATGAGAAAGATAATACTGTTTGAGGAAGCTTTCAAACACCTCTTCGTGCGTGGTATTGCCGGGAATTTTAGGGAAAAAACTTCGGCTGCCGAGAATTTTACCCTGCCGAATCATCAAGACATGAATACATGCCAAGCCATTTTCCTGCGCAAATCCCAACACATCAATATCATCCAGACTATCGGCAGAGACAAATTGCTGCTCCTGAATACGGCGAATTGCCTGAATCTGATCACGGTATTTCGCGGCGTCTTCAAAACGTAACGCTTCACTGGCGGATGTCATTCTGTCCACCAGCATTGCAACGACTTGTTGATCTTTGCCGCGTAAAAACAAACGCAGATCATCGACCAACTCTTGATACGATTGCTCCGAAATCAAATCCGAAACACACGGACCGGCACAACGACCAATCTGATACATCAGGCAAGGACGTGTCCGATGACTATAGACTGAATCTTCACATTGTCGAACAGGGAATATTTTTTGAATTAAATGCAGTGTTTCACGAACGGCACCGGCATCAGGATAAGGACCGAAATACTCTCCCTTTTTCTTTTTTGCGCCACGGTACACCGACACTCTCGGATGCTTGTGAGCACTGACCAAAATATAGGGGTAAGACTTATCATCACGCAATAGCACATTATATTTAGGCATGTATTGCTTGATGTAATTATGCTCCAGAATGAGCGCTTCGGTTTCGGTATGCGTTACCGTCACATCAATTTTGGCAATATGACTGACTAATGCTTTAGTCTTTTCGTTATCCAACGTCTTACGAAAGTAACTGGATAACCGTTTTTTGAGATCTTTCGCTTTACCAACATAAATCACCTCAGCCTCGGTGTTATACATTCGATAAACACCAGGCTGATTGGTCACAGTTGCTAAAAAAGAAGAAGGGTCAAATGCTTGAGTCACTACAATGTCTCAGTATCCAGCATTCCGTGTCGTATCGCTAAATGGGTTAACTCGACATCACCGTTGATATCCAGTTTGGCAAACAGGCGATAACGATAACTGTTAACAGTTTTCGGACTCAAATTCAGCTGTTCTGAGATATCAGTAACTTTTTGCCCTTTGGTGATCATCATCATGATCTGCAATTCACGTTCCGATAAATCGGCAAACGGATTTTCAGACGCAGGTGAAAACTGACTAAGAGCCATTTGCTGTGCAATTTCAGGTGATATATAGCGTTGACCACTATGAACAACCCGAATTGCGTTCACCATTTCATCCGGTCCGGCACCTTTGGACAGGTACCCAGCCGCACCGGCCTGCATCACTTTGGTCGGAAATGGATTCTCCGTATGTATCGTAAGAACAATGATACGAATATCCGGATTATAACGCAGTATCTTTTTTGTTGCTTCAAGGCCGCCGATTCCCGGCATATTCATATCCATTAAAACAACATCAACATGGTTACTACGGCACCATTTTACCGCTTGTTCACCGCTATCAGCTTCCCCTGCTACGCTCATGCCACGGACGTCTTCAATAATACGTCGAATCCCTGTGCGAACCAGCTCATGATCATCTACAAGGAATACGCTAATCAAACTTGCATCTCCACAATCAATTGGCTCAGCACCCAATTGGTTCAACACGATCAGGCAGGCACAATTGTGCCTAACCCAAAACCTTCACTATTCCCTGACTATGAGCCCAAACAATCGCTTTGGCAAGCACTTCTTTGTCTCTCGGCACGTTAATCTAAGCAACCTCAAAATCTTGTCTCTATGACAACCTATCTGGTTCAAAAAACAAGCAAAAACCAGTTTATAATAAGTAGTTTACAGTATGACACACGTACGAGATAAAACATCACCATCAGTGGACATTCAAAAAAAAACGCCTTGAGCAGGTCACTTTATCAGCTCCCCTCCTGGCGCATCAATCCGATTTACAAATTTTCAGGGAATATCATTCTTATCCGACGAGTTACATCTGACTACAAATCTCGCATCAGTGTTTCATAAACATCATTGGCTTCTTCAATCAAATGATTAAGCTCTTTGGCATCGTTATCAGACAACATCACCTGCCAAGGTGAAGATGAATGATCGTTCCCAGTCAGCTTGGTTTTTTGACCCGTCTTCTCAAAATGGACATCGTCAAATGCGGAATGGTAACACGCTTGACATGAGTTTAACTCAATGTCGATATGACCAACAGGATTGACCTTCACATGTGCATGATCTTTATTTCCGCGATGAACTAATAAGTAATCTCTGTGTATAGTGATCATACGATCCTCCAGACATGCTGATATCAGACATCCTTATATAGTGTAGAATATGCACCAAATTTTACCGATAAAACTATAATGAAGATTGATCTGGATTGGATTAATTGATGAAATTATTGTGACTATAAATAACAAAATGAGTAGCCAAGCTTGACGCTCCGGAAAGGTTTTCTTTTAACCCGCCATGCCCGGGATATTAACGGCACAACACAGATAGAACTTTGGGCAGCAACGCCTGAAGGGCCAACCCAAATTTTAATCCATCACGAGAAGCCCGTCTGTTTCATCCCGACCCAAAAATCCAAATATATGGCCCAGAAGTTAACCCAAATGGGCATAGCCGCCGAATTGAAATCACTACCACTCAAAAGCTTTGATCATGAGCCGTTGACCGCTTGTTATACTCGCACACTACAAGAAGCGGCCCATATCCATGAACTCTGTCGTCAGGAAACGATTGAAGTGCTTGAAAGTGATATCAAACTGGCTGAACGCTATTTGATGGAACGCTTTATTCGAGGGAGTTTTGAATTCACCGGTCAAATGACTAAGCATGGTCATATCACGACCGTTCAAGATGCCAAGTGTCGTCGCGGCGACTTTTTACCCACACTCAATGTTGTTTCTCTGGACCTCGAATGTTCGGAAAAAGGGCATTTGTACTCGATTGGACTTGATAGTGAAATCGACGCCCGGGTGATCATGATTGGTGAACCACAAACAAATGAAACTTCATCTGCGGCGTGTTGCTCTCCCACCGATCAATCCGATGACATCCCGATGATCCAATGGGTTGAAAATGAACGGGCACTGTTATTGGCAATGGTGCATTGGTTTCACACCTATGACCCGGACATTATTATCGGCTGGAACGTGATTGATTTCGATTTCCGTCTATTGCATCGCCGGGCAGAAAAACATCACCTGAAGCTAATGCTGGGGCGGAACCATCAAAGTAGTTATTTCAGAACATCTAACCAATCTCAACAAGGGTTTGTCACAATTCCCGGACGTGTTGTTCTCGATGGTATCGATACGTTAAAAACGGCAACCTACCAATTCCCCTCCTGGTCACTGGAATCCGTATCACGCACCTTACTCAACGAGGGGAAAGCTATTCATCAAGTGGATGATCGGATGGAAGAAATCAACACTATGTTTCGCCATGATAAAGTCCGTCTAGCAGTTTACAACCTCAAAGACTGTCAGTTAGTGAACCGCATTTTTGCCAAGACCCACCTCCTCGACTTTGTCATCCAGCGCTCACGTCTCACCGGTATCGAACTGGATCGAATCGGTGGTTCAGTAGCCTCCTTCACTAACCTTTATCTGCCGCAACTTCATCGGGCTGGTTATGTCGCCCCTAACCTGAGTGCTGACCACTGGCAGGCCAGTCCGGGCGGTTATGTGATGGACTCACTCCCCAATCTCTATGACTCAGTGCTCGTACTCGATTTTAAAAGCCTTTACCCTTCTATCATTCGTTCTTTCTTAATTGATCCATTGGGGCTGATAGAAGGACTAAAACTCGACGTCGGTCCTGAAGCGCATCAGGCAGTCCCCGGCTTTCGTGGCGGACAATTTCACCGCACCCGACATTTTCTGCCACAGATGATCGAAACGCTTTGGGCTGCCAGAGATGAAGCGAAAAAGAACCAAGAAAAAGCCTTCTCTCAAGCCATCAAGATCATCATGAACTCATTTTACGGAGTCTTGGGCTCTGCGGGTTGTCGGTTTTTCGATACACGGCTGGCATCCAGCATTACCATGCGCGGCCATGAAATTATGAAACAAACCAAAGTGCTGATTGAAGCGCAAGGCCATCAGGTGATTTATGGTGATACTGACTCTACATTTGTATCGTTAGGCAAAGCATACGCCCAACATGATGCCGACCACATCGGTCAACAACTCGTTGCTTTGGTAAATCAGTGGTGGAAAACCCATTTATGGGAAAACTATCGGCTGAATAGCTTTCTTGAAATCGAATATGAGACCCATTACATCAAATTTTTGATGCCAACGATCCGCGGTGCCGATACCGGCTCCAAAAAGCGTTATGCGGGGTTAATTCAGACTGATGACGGAGAACAGCTGATTTTTAAAGGACTAGAAAGTGCCAGAACCGACTGGACTGAACTCGCCAAACGCTTTCAACAGCAACTGTATCTGCGGGTATTTCATGGTGAGAACCCCTGTGACTACATTCGCGAACTCGTGACTGAAACCCTTGCCGGTCAATACGATCAGGAGCTGATCTATCGTAAACGGCTACGTCGTAAACTCCATGAATATCAGAAAAACATCCCACCGCAAGTGCGTGCGGCCCGGATGGCAGACGACATCAATCAACAACGGGGAAAACCGTTACAATATCAAAACAAAGGGGTCATCGAATACGTCATCACTTTAAATGGTCCGGAACCCGTCGCCTATCAGTCCAGTCAACTGGATTACCAGCACTATATCGATAAGCAACTCCGGCCCGTCGCTGATGCAATTCTGCCGTTTATCGGCTATCGGTTTGATGATTTGACCCGACCTCAGTTAGGACTGTTCTAAGCGGTATTTGTTTAAAAAGGTGTTTGTTTAAAAAACATTTGGCTAAAACGACATTGAGTTAAAACAATATGAACCTTGGCAACTTATCCACCAATATAGAATGTCAACCAATGCGAAATTCGGTTTTCTGATACTGTTTGACCACCCATTGTCCATAGTCGTCCAACAGGCCGATAACAGAACGTTTTGGGATAGCACGCTGTGTTTTCAGTAAGATCCCCAATCGTTCAACATCGGTTTGCCGCTCAGGATGGTAGTGAAGAAACTGCTCTCCGCAAGCCACAGGATCATCAATCCACTGCTTATCGCGATACATCACCAGAGAATAACTCGCGCGAAGTAACTTCTTAGCAATACTCTGCTGGGCCTTCACCTGCTCGTCCGGATTATTTGATTTCGCGATCTTATCTCGGTAATAACTCACCCAATCCGCAATATCCATATTCCAGAACTTGGCAATTTCCCAACTCGGCTCATAATGACCGAAACACTCGGCTAAATCCGGGCCATAGACACAGACAGAACAATGGCGCAGCAGAAACCCCCATGAAAAAAGGCTATCGAGCGAGGCCACCTCTTCAACCAGTGCCGTTTCAATCGACACATCGGTGACAAACGGGTAGTCCTTTTTAAAACGCCAACGCAATGTATTGAAAATCGTGGTTTTCTGATCCTCAAAGTGCCGATGCGTCACGACAATGACATCAATATTTGAACGCCCCGGGCACGCGGTTTTTCGAGCAACACTGCCGTAAATATAGACACTGTGCAAATTATCTTTCAGGCCAGCCTTTAAGTAAGCAATAAGGGAACTGACAACGGGCTGATACTGCGACTGAAAAGGAATGTTCGGATTAATCACTGGTAATTGCATAACCGGAATATGTCATCATAAAAACTCAAAAATACAGCTAAAAAGCCTCGCTATCATACACGAATCACTGCTCTAAAAGATATTGTTGTAAAAGATATTATCAAAGAGAGTGGCCGTGCTTTTTGATTCCCCCGTCCCTTCAACCCGATCAGCTTAAACAATGTCCGAAAGTCTCGCAGAGACACGTTTATCCCAAAAGAAGAGAACAAGAGATGATCAACGCACTTGAGTCAGTATATAATCGGCTTTTCTCAAATCAATCCATGTAAGGAAAAGCAATGCCGAAGGCAAGTGAAATTAAAAAAGGCTTTGTCATCGATACCAATGGCAAAATGCTGTTGGTGAAAGATATTGAAATTACAACACCCGGTGGTCGTGGCGGCGCAAAAATCTATAAGTTCCGCTGCACCGATTTAACGACAGGGACCCGAGTCGATGAACGCTTTAAATCCGATGATGTCCTTGAAACGGTTGATATGACCAAACGCCCCATCAGTTTCTCGTACATCGATGGTGATGAATACATCTTCATGGATACCGAAGATTTTACCCAATATACATTCAAACAAGATGATATCGCTGACGAATTACTCTTCATCAATGAAGAGACACAAGGGCTGTATGTTGTGCTTGTCAATCAGCAAGTCGTTGCCTTAGATCTGCCGGCGTCCGTTGAATTGGTGATCTCAGAGACTGACCCTTCGATCAAAGGCGCTTCTGCCTCGGCAAGAACCAAACCAGCCCACTTCGCAACTGGCTTAGTGGTTCAGGTGCCGGAATATATCGCCACGGGCGATCGTGTTGTTATCAACACAACAGAACGTAAATTCATGAACCGAGCATAACGCAAATGAATGAACTCATTTCTTACGATGATGCCATCGATACAGCCTATGATATCTTTCTCGAAATGGCACCGGACAATCTCGAACCAGCCGATATCATTCTGTTCACGGCTCAATTTGATGATCGCGGTGCTGCCGAGTTGGTTGATGTCAAAGATGACTGGAGCGACCAAGTTGGTTTCGAGGTTGATAAAGAAACTTACGCTGAAGTTAATATTGGTCTCGTCAACGAAGAAAATGATACTTTAGATGATGTTTTCGCCCGCATGTTGATTAGTCGGGATCCAGAACATAAGTTTTGTCATATCTTCTGGAAAAGAGACTAAGCAACGACCGCTAAACAAAACATCAAACTCCGGTTCCCGATTTGGAAACCGGAGTTTATTTGTGCCAAACATGACATTTATTATCACCTCTCATCCTGAAACGTTCCTATTTTCTTTCTTGACACGAGACATTATGCAATTAATGTTCTATCAGAAAACTTATTTCAATCATGCATCGTTTAAAAATTAATAGTTAAATCAACGAAATTAACACAATATTGACACCCATGACCTGACAAACTACACTTCCTGCGGATGTATTCTCGTGGTCTATATTTATTTTTTATCTGGATAGACCATTTTTCACTAAAAATCGTATATAATTCCTGTCAGTTTTGACTGCTTACTATTAAATATGTTCCTAAATTCTTATTTTTCAAGCAATAACCATCAATTTCAGTTCACGCGTCAGCAAGCAAGTCATTTTGCTAAAAAAGTTGCCGGTGATTTCAACCCTATTCACGACGAGGATAACAAACGTTTTTGTGTGCCTGGTGACTTACTTTTTGCGGTGCTGTTGAAAAAAGCTGGAATTAGCCAGAACATGAAATTTAAATTTTCTGGTATGGTCGGTGACCAAACACCATTGCATATTGAAAATATGGAAGGCAAAGAAAGTGCCGTTGTTGACGAGAACGGCAAGGAATACTTGCATATGAACCGTGACGGTGAAGTGAGCCACGACGATGCATTTATCGAACATTTCGTAACCAGTTATGCCCGCTTCTCTGGAATGAACTTTCCCCATCTTCTTGTTCCTCTGATGAAAGATAAAAATGTGATGATTAACTGCGAGCGTCCATTGGTGATGTATGAGAGTATGGAAGCCAAGTTCACGCATCTTGATCTGACACATCCGACAGTCGAACTCAGTCATACCACATTCGATGTCGATGGAAAGCGCGGTCTCGTGACGCTGTATTTTAATTTTATCAATGAAGATCAAGTCGTCGGACAAGGCACCAAACGCCTCGTCGTCAGCGGATTACGCCCGTACGATGATAATGCGATTGACAATCTGGTTGCTCGGTTTCATGAACTCAAAAATGCATTTCAGACACGGATGGGATGGCAGATTGCCTAAAGACCCAACCAGCCGAAACGCCTGCTGAAGACATAAAAAAACCGCTGTGTACCACAGCGGTTTTTGCTTTTTTGATGGGCTTGTTCACTCACATCAATATCATCGTCACAACACTCATCACAGCCAGCGCCGAACACGTCGCTGATACGCTTGATAGGATTCCCCAAATCGTGCCTCTAATATCCGCTCTTCAGGCATAATCTGAAAATACGTCATGTACATCACGAATCCGATGATACAAATCAGCCCGATAAAACTTCCCAACCAATACACATCTGCGATCAAAATAAGTACCAGCCCCAGATACATCGGATTACGGGAAAATCGAAAGACACCGTGTTTGACCACTGTTGCAGCCAACTCAGGATTCACCGGGTTGACCGTTGTTTTAACCCGGTAAAAAGTGAATAAAGCCGATAACCCCAGCCAGCCAGACAACATGATGCACCCGATGACCACACCCCAGCGAAACGGTAATTCAACCGAGTTGCCCGGCAACCACCAGTTGCCCAGATGAATCAATATCAGCGCGATCACAAATACGAACACGGGTGGCACTTTCAATGCTAAACGATAGTTCACAGTTCACCTCAACACTGTCTTTCACATCACTTTCAACACGGTCTCAGAGGATCAGTGTAACCCCTCCTTCAAAGACAGCTCGAAAGATGGCTCGTTACTGAAGATGCGCGAGTAACGCCTGAAGCGGATGTTTGGGTTTCATTTGCTCAAACCGCTTCACCTGACTCCGGCATGAATAACCAGTAACCAGACAACGCTCCGCCGGCAGTTGCTCCAAATTCGGTTTCCAACTTAACCCATAGATATCTTTTGACATCTCGAATTTATCCGCTTCATGACCGAAAGTCCCAGCCATCCCACAGCAGCCAACAGCAACCGGCTCAAGTTTGGCACCGAAATGACTGAAAATCGTCACCCACTCTTTTTCACTATTCGGCAGCTTCGTTTTCTCGGTACAGTGCGAAAACAGATACCAAGGAGAAGAAACTGAAGGCTGAGATGACTCGATGTGGAATTCAGATAACCGTGGCTCCATCCATTCATGAACGCTCAAGACCTGAAATGTCCCTCGTTGCTCACCCAAAATTTCCTGATACTCATCGCGATAACACAACACCGTAGCAGGATCGACACCGACCATCGGAATCCCCAGTTCAGCAACTTCGCGGAGAAACGCTGCCGTTGAATTGGCCGTTGCCGTAAACTGTTTGAGGAATCCCTTCACATGCTGTGCTTTACCATTCGGCTTGAACGGCAACAGTACCGGATGTTTACCTAACCGGATCACCAACTCAATAAAATCATCGACCACATCAGCATCATAATAACTCGTAAATGGGTCTTGAACGATAATGACATAGTCCTGACGCAGTGACTCAGGGATCTGCGCCAGCCCTTCAGGATGATAAGGCACCAATACTTTACGACTAACCCGTTTGGCAAGTGTCGGCACCGTCAGCAAAGGCGCATCGATGTAGCCTATCATCGAACGTGTGAGGCTTTGCACCCAGTTCTGAGACATAACACCATTCACCACCGTCGGAACCTTGGCCAACAGCGGCAACATAGTTTCAATATTGGCAACCAGATAATCTTTGACCGGTCGCGGATAACGGGTATGGTAAAGATTCAGAAAACGCGCTCGAAAACTCGGTACATCAACTTTAATCGGGCATTGAGTGGCGCAAGCTTTACAGGCCAGACAGCCACTCATCGCTTCATAGACTTCATGAGAGAAATCACCGTTTTGCTCTTGATTCCAAGCATGACGAATCCGGTCAATCAGCGTTTTCACCGATAGCGTCGAATTCAAAGTTTGCTTTTCCAAATCAAGAATATCGACCCCTTGTTCTGTTAACTGACGCAGCCATTCGCGAACTAACCCCGCCCGCCCTTTCGGAGACTGGCGTCGGTCGGCGGTCACTTTCATTGAGGGACACATTGGAGAGCTGGTTTCGTAATTAAAGCAGAGACCGTTCCCGTTACATTCCATCGCTTGTTTGAAACTGTCACGAACCTGAATGTCGATTTGACGGTCAAAATACCCTCGTTTGACATCCGAAACTTTCACCAGTTGATGGTCACTATCCAGCGGTGTACAAATTTTCCCTGGATTCATTTGATTATGTGGGTCAAAAGCAGCTTTAACCCGCCGAAGTTCCTGAAAGAGTTCTTCACCGAAGAATTCGGGACCATACTCAGAACGATAACCTTTCCCATGTTCTCCCCACATCAAACCACCATATTTGGCGACCAGTTTGACGACTTCATCCGAAATACGATGCATCATCGCTTCTTGTTGCGGATCACACATATCCAATGCCGGACGAACATGCAATACGCCCGCATCGACATGACCAAACATCCCGTAAGCGAGCGATTTAGAATCAAGCAAAGCACGAAATTCCGCAATGAAATCAGCCAAATTTTCTGGTGGAACACACGTATCTTCAGTAAATGCGACCGGTTTAGCCCGTCCTTTCGTTGCACCGAGTAAACCGACCGCCTTTTTCCTCATATTATAAATACGATTGATACTGGCTAAGTCCTGACATACCTGATAACCAATAATGCCAGCCTCTTCATTTACCAGCATTTGATCCAGTTTGTCAGTCAGTGCCTGAACCTGAGACTCGATTTCAGCCAGCTCCTGTCCTGCGTATTCAACGATATTGATCCCATGCATCTCTTTACCGGGCACGTCAGACAATAAATCGTTGACGCTGTACCAGACAATATCCTGCTTTGCCAGGTTCAACACTCTCGAATCGACCGTTTCAACAGACAAGGCCTGCGCTTCAACCATAAATGGCGCATTTTTGAGAGCTGACTCGAAAGTGTTATATTTGACATTGACCAGCATCCGAACCTTTGGAATCGGTGTTAAATGCAGCTTGGCTTCAGTAATAAATGCCAACGACCCTTCAGAACCACACAAAACGCGGGTCAAATCAAAGGTATCATCACTTTCATCGATCGCATTTTTCAGATCATACCCCGTCAAAAACCGATTCAAGGGCGGGAATTTGTCCAGAATCTGAGCCCGTTTGTCTCGACAAACAGATTCCGTGACCGCCAGCGCTTTGGCGGCATAAGTCTGTTGCTGCGGTAATCCGGCCGACAAATCTGTTTCCAGTATCGAACCATCGGCAAATACTGCCTGTAACGACAACACATGATCCGAGGTCTTGCCATATTTCAACGACCCTTGTCCCGATGCATCGGTATTGATCATACCGCCGAGCGTGGCCCGGTTGCTGGTGGAAAGATCGGGAGAAAAGAAATACCCATAAGGTCTGACGGCATCATTAAGTTGATCTTTGATCACCCCAGCCTGTACACGGGCCCACCCTTCTTCCGAATTGATTTCCAGAATGTTATTCATATGACGGGATAAATCGACGACAATTCCTTTCGTCAACGACTGTCCGTTGGTCCCTGTTCCACCACCTCGTGCTGAAAAGGTCACTGTTTTATAAACCGATTGAGCACTTATTTTCCCAATGAGGGCAACATCTTTTGTTGTCTTGGGATGAATGACTGCTTGCGGTAACTGCTGATAGACACTATTGTCTGTAGAAACCGCAAGACGGCTTGAATAGTGCGTTTCGATATCACCGGAAAATTCGCGAGATTTAAGGTCTTGTAGAAATTGGAATATGACGGGATCGATGTCAGTTTGATGGTGAAGTCTCGGTAACATTTGCTTCCTATCTGTACGACGCTGACTTCAATGCAGCGATGGGTTAATACTTTTTGTTCTCGATCTTTGAGTTAGCTCACTTTACAACATTTAGAGAGGCTATTAAAACAGAATCTCGGTTCAAGAATAGGAAAAGGCATGACGAGATGCCTTGTTGTTGAAATATTTTGATGGACAATCATATGAAAAAAAGTCAAGTAGTCACCACAGAAGATATTCTGCTGATGTTGTGCCAGTCTGTTTCTAAGGTGCTGACGACAGCAACCGCTTCGCAGATTCATTATTCTGCTATGGTTCAGAAAATTAATAAAACCGCACTCAAGCCTGATTTTGGTTGTTTTGTGCTTTTCGATGGCGGATTTACCGGATTGGTTGTCATTAACTTCAATGCCAAGGCTGCATTGGAAATTTATGGTAACTATATGCGTAATATGGGCATGCCGGAAGAAGAACTGGCGGTGTTGCATACATCGGACGAAGTCGGAGATGTGCTAGGCGAACTCATGAATCAACTCGTTGGGGATTTCACCAACAAAGTTCGCAAAGAGCTACAGACCAACATTACCCAAAACCAACCGAAAATGCTGTCACTAAACAAGCAAGTGTTGCTTTCTGTGGATACCAATCTTGATCGTCCTCAAGCCCGTCGAGTCACCTTCTCTACCGAAAAAAACAACATTTTCTATCTTGAACTTGCCATGGACAAAACCGAATTCATTCAGTTAGAAGAGTTTGAGATTTCCGAAGATGAAAATCCGGATGATATTCTCGAATCCACATGGCAACAATCCGCACAAGCTTCATCCTCTCAATCATCAGATAGCAATCCAGAAAATCGCGAAGATGATCAACAAGATAGCACCAACGCAGCTGATTTACTCGATCAGCTTGGCTTATAAATAACCAGCTATTGATGTGATTCGGATAAAGTCATACTTTATCCGGATCTTCATCGACATCCCCAACCGTTGCTCATTATGCTGATATTCTCAATTCAGTGGTCACACCGCCATTCGTCAGAATACCTGCCAGTTGCGACAGTTCCCTCCTCTTTTCATTCTTCCCATTTTTGGTTAGAAAAGCTAGAATGACCGACTTTGCTGTACATCTCAACTCCCTATATTTCAGGTCAATGAATAAAGAAAAAGCCCTTAAAAAAATAGCGAAATGCTTGGAACTTGGTAATTCCGCGAATGTGAATGAGGCGGCAAGTGCCATCAAAATGGCACATAGCCTGATGTTAAAATATGGTCTGCATAAAGATGATATTGAATTCATCAAAATGGGGAAAACCCAGTCTTCTCACCTGCTACCAAGCCAAATCAGCAGTCACCTGCTCCGTATTATCCGAGGTATCAACACCAAATTTGGCGTAGAAGCCGTTTTATTGAATCATAAAGGTCTGAAAAGAGCCGAGTTTATCGGTGAAGCGGATCGCGCTATTTTTGCTGCTTTTGCTTTCGATGTTATTTATCGTGAAATGAACGAGCAAACCGGTCAGTTTCGTAATAGTTTTGCGGGTAGTGGCACATCGACACAAGAAGTGTCGCGCAGAGTCAACTCTTTTGTCTCCGGTTGGATTGAAGGCGCACTGGAAAAGTTGCCGGATATTACCCCTGATCAAGATTCCGCAGATAAAATCAATAGCTATATTGATCGGGAATTCGAGAACATCGACCGCGAAACGTTTAAGAAACAACTCAAAGAAGCGATGAAGAATTTGACCAAAGATTACGAAACCGGATTGAAAAAAGGACGTAAAATTTCTGTCAATAGACCAATAGATGGTGCACAAGCACCAAAATTATTGAAATAATTCATCCGAATTATTGTCTACAATGTGATAGATAATTGTGATTCATGGTACGAGAATGACAATCAGGGAGTATCTCAGTGAAACGAACCATCATTATGCTTTCTTTGCTTTCGCTACTGGCGGGGTGCGAGGCAACGCAAAGACAAAATGCAACAACGGGTGAAAATGAGACCAATGCAACCACAAAAGGTGCACTGATTGGTGCAATTTCGGGGATTGCTGTGGGTCTCGCTTCGGGGGATAACGCCAGAGAACGTCGCCAACGAGCACTCATTGGCGCAGCCGGAGGCGCTGCGATTGGCGGTGGTGTCGGCTACTACTTTGACAAACAAGAAGCGGCATTACGACGTTCTCTTGTCAATTCCGGCGTTCAGGTTGAACGCGTCGGAGAGCATCAACTTCGTTTACGCATGAAAAATAGCATCGGTTTTAATACCAATGATTTCCATCTCAATACTTCGATTCATAATACCTTAAATGGTGTGGCTAAAATTTTAATGGAATATCCCGAAACCAGTTTAGTCATTGAAGGCCATACCGACAACACTGGTAGCGACCGCACGAATCAAGTTTTATCAGAAAAACGGGCAGAATCGGTACGACAGTATCTCGTCTCGCAAGGCGTTGCTCCCGGCCGGGCGATCGCCCGCGGTATCGGCGAACGCCACCCACTGTGTAGCAATAGTACACCGCAGGGCAGACAGTGTAACCGACGGGTTGAAATACAGATCCTACCACTGAAATAAACTGACAAATATTCCGGATCAGAAGTAGCGCTGAATCCGGAATATCAACTCTCTAGGGGTCAGGAGTGCGATTGAGATTATTACTGATATGTTTGCTGCTGACTCTCGCATCTGCACAGGCAGCCGACATCAATACCCTACGCCAACAAGCCATCTTGCGTGACAGAAACGCACAGTACCAACTTGCCTTGCATTATCAACAGGGACAAGGTGTGAAAGCCGACCCCAAACAATCTTTTTACTGGATGGAACAAGCCGCCGAAAATGGCCATAAGCAGGCGCAATTACAAGTCGCGAATGCTTATCTCAATGGCAGCGCCGGAACCACACCGGATAAAACACAAGCGATCTATTGGCTGACTCGCTTAGCAACGCAAGGCGACACAACGGCACAATTCAAGCTGGGCCAACTCTATGAACAAGTCGCAGACCTGTCGGGTGAAACCCAGGCACTGATTTGGTACCGGATTGCAGGGTTGTCTAATCCAACAGCAGAGCAACGTTACAGCCAGTTACTCGAACAACAGTTCAATCACCGCAGAATGAAAGAAATTTCGCAGAGAAAAGCACTCGAAGATGCGCAAATCCCCGATACCACGACTTCTTCGGCTCATTTCAACAATGCTCAAACCGATGCAGCTCAATTCACGCTGCCTCAGATCATATCCAGTGCGGTTGTGGCTATACTGATGTTGGCAGTGACGTTACTGGGGGTTGTTCATGTTCGACTCAAAAAACAACTCAGAACAGCGAAATCAGCTCACCCTGAGGTTCAACCACCACCTTCAGAGCCATTACAGGTTCAGTCTGGCACCTATATACAACAGCAAAAAATCAAACAGCAGGAACAAACGATTCGCAAACAAAAACAACAGATGACCATGCTGTTTCAGGAGCTTAAGCGCTCACAACAAACGCCGCTAGCACACACACCAGCTCGCCCGAAGGACCTCGATTTAGCATGTGCTTTATTTGGCTTCTCAGCTACGGAAATACCAGAGATTAAACAGATCAAACTGCGTTATAAGCAGTTGAGCAAAATTTATCATCCTGATATGAAAGGCAGTGATGAAGAGATGAAGCGGTTAAATCAAGCACTCAAATCACTATTAGCACATCAGCAAAACACCTCAATGCAATAACGTAATAACGTAATAACGCAATAACACCCGAAATTATGGCTGTGCGGTGGTCAGTATCAGTCAAATGGTTTTATCGCGACAACCTGATATACCTTTTCATCATCAATCCCCCGCTCAACTCAAAACAGAAGCCTCTCCCCCACTCAGTTGTAATATACCAGAGACCTTATTCTGTCTCCCGCGTCTGCCTTTTACCACGATTGACAGGCGGGTTATTCGGCTGTTTTCCTCGATTTCCAGTTCGCATTCACGATTAAGAAATATTCAACAATGAGATCTTGATAACAGAAAAGTACAAATTTACATCAATTCCGACTTGATCAGTCATTCAATATAAAATACTGTATATATGAACAGCATGTATAAGGAACCAGTATTATGCGTTTGTTGAATGATTTGATGTACTCATCCGGATCGCACCACTATGCAGGTCGTCACACGTTCCGGAATGCAACCCGGCACGACGCAATGGAAAGCTATCTGTATGATCGTTTAGCACAGCTCTCTCAACTGCAGCAGTGGATTCTGATCACATCGGAATCCTACCGACCAGATCTACGCTCACTTGATTCGCACAAGATTCCAAGTCATCAAGTTGTGCAACTGAGACCCTCAAAAACGATGGATGAGTATCATGTGATTCGTAAAGCCATCCTATCAGGCAATGCCTGTGCCATCGTGGCTTCACAACAACTTACCGAACAAGCGCAGAAACAGCTTATACAGTTGGGTCAACAATACCACTGTGAGGTTTTCTTCGTGACGGATTCAAGCCGCCACTACCACTAATGACAACCTCTCATTTCGATAACAAAAAACACAACACCATAAATGAACACTGCCGCCCCCATTTTCATCCCCTCGACACGAGGGGATTTTTTTAAAGCAGTGATTGGTTGAAAATACCGCCCTTAAAGCAAACGTTTGCTTTTTCTCTGGCAGTGAAAAATAGTTCTGGTATGATGCGCTCAGAAATCGGATATCCCGTGATGTTTGTCACCCAGTGTCTGGTCAACGGGTATCTGTCAGTTGAACCGATTACTTTTTAGATAGGAATGTCTGAATGAGCCTCGCCGATCAAATTCTCGCCGTCAATGACGACCTCCCCATTCGCACCAGCAAACCCGTTCACAGTGGAAAAGTGCGTTCCGTTTACTGGTTAACTGAAGAAGACAGCCGTCGCCTGATTCAACAAAAAGGCTACAACGTCGCAGCAGATGCACCGCTGGCCATTATGGTTATCAGTGACCGCATCTCTGCTTTTGACTGTATCTGGCACGCTGAAGGCGGTGTCGCTGGAGTACCGGGGAAAGGAGCGGCACTCAACGCGATTTCCAATCACTGGTTCAAACTATTCCGCCAACACGGTCTGGCAGACAGCCATATTCTTGATATCCCCCATCCGTTTGTCTGGATTGTTCAGAAAGCCACACCGATAAAAATTGAAGCAATCTGCCGCAGCTATATCACGGGTTCAATGTGGCGAGCCTACGAGAAAGGTGAGCGAGAATTCTGCGGCATTCAACTTCCCGCAGGGTTAGAAAAAGATAAGCAACTACCTGAGCTTCTGCTCACACCATCAACGAAAGGGATTCTCAAAGGAATTCCCGGTGTACCGGAGGCAGATGACGTCAACATCAGCCGACAAGATATCGAAGCCAATTACGCTGCGTTTAACTTCCGTCAGCCAGAAGATATCGATTTATATGAAAAGTTACTGAAAGAAGGTTTTGACGTGATTAGTCAAGCGCTTGCTGATATTAACCAGATCTTCGTCGATACCAAATTTGAATTTGGTTATGTCACCGATGCTCAGGGGCAAGACAAACTCATCTATATGGATGAAGTCGGTACACCGGATTCATCCAGAATCTGGGATGCTCAGCAATATGCTGCCGGTCATATCGTTGAAAATTCAAAAGAAGGCTTCCGTCAGTTTTTGCTCAACTACTTCCCTGACCCGGACATTCTGCTGAACAAAACACGAATGCCTGAGCGGGAAGCTCTTGCCAGAGACAATGCTTTACCATTGAAAGCATTACAGGACGTTTCCGAAACTTATACGAGTATTGCTGAGAAGATTACAGGACAACCCATCCACCTGAGTGACAATCCAAAACAAGAAATTATTGAAATACTTGACCGGGAATATGGTCTGATTCAGCATGCATAATACTTCGATAGCAGAATCGGTATGGATTGCATCAACCGGCTGATCGATATCATCATCCGCTCATCGCAACACTCACGATGAGCGGAGTCAAACAACGATAATCTCACTTCTATTCACCACTCAATCAACAGTTCATCAACCTCAACCCGCTGAGTCGCATGACACCCCAACGTTTCAATCTCATGCAGCTGTTGTGTATCCAAGGCATAAGGCATCATCACATGTAACGCCTCAATCCCTTCCGCTCTTGCCAACTTTGACAAAATCATCAGATTTTCCTGATCACTCCGTCCCAGTGACAGATTTTGCAATGCTTTCTTCCACAAACGTTCATCAGGAGCTAATGCCTCACGGGTCGTTTGTGATGACTCATCATGTGCAACACGCTCTGTATGAAAGAAGGCTTCAAAGAGTGTCCAATGTTTATGGCATGCAACATCTAAGAATGCAGTGTAATCAAATACGCCTCGGACTCGGCTCGGTTGGATCATTTCGTCCCCCACGAAAGTGACAGCCCCATAGACACACTATGATCCGTCAATCCGTTTATAGCAATAGAATATAAAAAAACGGTATTTTATGGCCGAAAATATATATAAAATTGCTCTATCAGATGCATATAAGTAACAACTCTTGAACAAATATTTAGCTTAGTGATATGAACAATTCATATTTCATTTAACAAATAAACTTATATTTATTCACTAAAATGCAAACATTGATAAACCTGGTTCAAAAAAAACCGACGATTAACCTGCGAGAATGAGGGAAACGTCAAATTGCCTCTATTTACAACCGACAGGAGTATCCGTAAAATTTGTTCCGTTTCCCTTCATCATCCTACAAAATATAGGCATACAATGAACAACGACAAACGCCCTTTATATATTTCCCACGCGGGCTCTATGCTTCTTAGTACACCACTACTCAACAAAGGTGCAGCTTTTACAGCAGAAGAAAGAAGCTCATTTAACCTTGGCGGCCTACTCCCGGAAGCAACAGAAACCATTCAGGAACAAGTTGTCCGTGCGTATCAACAATATTGTAATTTCGATAATGATATGGATAAGCATATCTATCTTCGCAATATACAAGATACCAATGAGACGCTCTTCTACCGACTGGTGCAAAATCACATTACTGAGATGATGCCTGTCATCTACACACCGACCGTCGGTGCTGCATGTGAAAACTTCTCTAATATCTATCGCCGTGGTCGTGGATTATTTATTTCATATCCGAACCGCAATAAAATTGATGATATCTTGAATAACGCCTCTAACCATCACGTCAAAATCATCGTGGTCACCGATGGTGAGCGTATTCTTGGTCTGGGTGACCAAGGTATCGGCGGAATGGGCATTCCAATCGGAAAACTTGCCCTATATACCGCCTGTGGTGGTATCAGCCCGGCTTATACACTCCCGGTTGTTTTGGATGTCGGTACCAATAACCCACAACGTTTAGCCGACCCAATGTATATGGGCTGGCGCCATCCGCGGATTACCGGTGCAGAATACGATGCATTTGTTGAAGAGTTTATCCAAGCGATTCAACGCCGCTGGCCTGATGCTTTGGTTCAGTTTGAAGACTTTGCTCAGAAAAATGCCATGCCACTGCTTGAGCGTTACAAAAACCGGATTTGCTGCTTTAACGATGATATTCAGGGAACAGCCGCTATCACGGTCGGTTCTTTACTGGCAGCATGTAAAGCTGCTGGCAGTAAACTGTCAGAACAGCGAATCACCTTCCTTGGCGCAGGCTCTGCCGGATGTGGTATTGCCGAAGCGATTATTGCTCAAATGGTTTCAGAAGGTATTTCTGATCAGCAAGCCCGCTCACAGGTCTATATGGTTGACCGTTGGGGATTATTACAAGAAGGTATGCCAAATCTGTTAGATTTCCAACAGCGTTTGGTGCAGAAAAAATCCAATACACAACACTGGGAAGCAGAAGGAACAGGCTTCTCTCTGCACGATGTTGTCAGAGAAGCGAAACCAACCGTCTTGATTGGTGTTTCCGGTGCGCCGGGACTCTTCAGTGAAGACATCATCCGTGAGATGCATCAACACTGTCCACGTCCGATCATCTTCCCATTATCGAATCCAACAAGCCGCGTTGAAGCGCTGCCAAGTGATCTGCTGACATGGACAAATGGAGAAGCACTCGTTGCAACCGGTAGTCCGTTTGAACCGGTCATGTTAGGTGACAAACTCTACCCGATTGCTCAATGTAACAACAGCTACATCTTCCCCGGTATCGGACTGGGCGTACTTGCAGCAAATGCAAGACGTGTGACCAATGAGATGTTGATGGAATCGAGCCGAGCACTTGCTGAATGTTCCCCATTGGCAATTAATGGTCATGGCTCACTGCTGCCACCATTGGAAGCGATTCACTCCGTGTCGAAGAAAATTGCAATGGCCGTCGCGAAAAAAGCCATTGAACAAGGTGTTGCGGATGCCATTACACCAGAAGCACTGGAGCAAGCGATCGAGCGTAACTTCTGGCAACCTGTTTATCGTCGCTATAAGCGTGTCGCATTCTAAAAGCGGCAAACGATATCAATATGATAAGATAAGCCTCTGTTACAGAGGCTTTTTATTTGCAAGGATATTCATACCATGTTGCATTTTTTCAGTCCTGCGGGACAATATCTCGCACCTTATCTGGAAGAGATCGCCATCGCACTGATTGCTTGTCTGTTGGTCATGTTGGGTGGTGAAATTAATGCGCTATTACGCCGGATGTTGCGCAATCAGCACTTTGTCATTCGCACATTTAGCTTTATATTACTGAATGCATTTGGTTATGGATTTATCATCGTCAAACTCAGCCCTGACTTAGCTCGGACACTTGCCCACTTAGAACGAGGCACCATGTTTGTCGTTGTCATTGTCAGTTTTGTCGGCATCGGGCTCTGGGCTCAGAAGAACAGACAAATATAATCTAGATAAAAGGTATAGTTATCCATTCTCGTTTCAGTAAATATCACGCTGATAGCGGATGCATCAGCAGAATACGCCGTCTTTGCTGGCGGCTCATGAAAGCCTTGCTCATCATGCTGCTGATGTTGGCCGTATCTTTATGCGCCATTGATCGCTGGGTTAGTTGGAAAACACAAGACCAGATACTCACCAATACCGATCATATTGAGCATTATCAAGTGGCTGTGGTATTAGGAACCAGTAAATATCTGGGCCGCATACTCAATGCGTATTACATCCATCGTATTGAAGCCGCGATTCAACTCTACCGCTCAGGCAAAGTGACTCATTTTCTGCTCAGTGGCGATAATGCACATCGTTCTTACAATGAACCATGGACTATGAAGCGTGACTTGATGAAAGCGGGCATACCGGAACAAGATATCGCTTTGGACTATGCCGGATTCAGAACACTCGATTCGATTGTCCGAGCCAAAAAAATTTTTGATACCAACCATTTCCTGATTATTACTCAGCGCTTTCACTGCGAACGAGCGCTATTTATCGCGAACTACCACAAAATTGATGCCGCTTGTTTCGCAGTCCCCGGCCCCGCCCACGGTACTGACCTCAAAATAAGAATCCGTGAGATTTTTGCCCGGGCCCGAGCGATCCTCGATCTATTTATCATTGATGCCAAACCGAAATTCCTCGGACCGAAAGAACCGATTTTCTCCGATGACACACCTGCGGAAACATCTGAAAACGACAATCATCCAAACGATACAAAACCTCACCCGGCTGAGTAAACTCGCTAGAAGAGGCTTAATTCTGTTAATATCACCAAATGGGTGACATCGCGCTGTTTGAACAAGCTTCAGACCGGTTTGCTATCACCCGTTTCATTTATACCAAATATCAATTTCAACCATAAAAAGAGCAATGTCATGTCTTCAGTCATCAAGGGAACCCTCAGTAAACTACGTGCGACCCTCAACCCACATACCGAGTATTTTCTCCCTGTCGGAGCAACGGAAGTCGCCTTGAATCCACTGATCGGCCATCAATTATCCCTCACCCATACCGGCAATATTTATTGTTGTCATTGCGGCAAACGGACCAAAAAAAGTTACGCGCAAGGACACTGCTATGTTTGTATGCAGAAGCTGGCGAGTTGTGACATGTGCATTATGAAGCCGGAAACCTGTCATTATGAACAAGGAACCTGTCGGGAGCCGGAATGGGCACAGTCACATTGCATGACGGATCATTATGTCTATCTCTCCAACACTTCCGGTCTCAAAGTCGGTATCACCCGTCACTCTCAGATTCCGACCCGCTGGATCGATCAGGGCGCGACACAAGGGTTACCAATTTTTAAGGTCAAGAGTCGTTATATTTCAGGCTTGATCGAAGTTGAGTTGGCGCAACATATTGCCGACAAAACCAACTGGCGAACATTACTAAAAGAAGATCAAGATCCGCTCGCGCTTCATCAACAGGCAGAGAAACTTCGTCCATTGGTTGCGGATACCATTGAAAAGATCCGCCAAACATATGGACAGGATGCGGTCACTGAAGTCAATCCGGATATCACGGAGATTCAGTTCCCGGTACAACAGCACCCGACCAAAATCGTGTCACACAATTTTGATAAAAATCCTGAAGTATCCGGTCTCTTGCAGGGGATCAAAGGGCAGTATCTGATTCTCGATACCGGTGTTATCAATATTCGTAAGTTCACATCTTATGAAATTGAATTTCAACCGCTTTCGTTCGATTGAAATATCTTGCTTTGACTAGCGCAACCGTACGATAAACGCTGCCAAAGCTTCATGTTTGAATGGTATCAAGCGAGCCATATTACGGCTCGCCCTACCATCGATAACCTTTTCTTTCATAATATATTTTTTTTCATACTTTTATTGAATGAAGGAATCTCCTACAATTGTTAATCAGATAGATTAAAACGATTCCCCTGAGGATAAGATGAGCAACGTAAAGCATTCTAAATTGATGATTCTTGGTTCCGGGCCTGCCGGTTATACAGCCGCGGTTTATGCAGCACGCGCCAATCTGAATCCTGTTCTGATTACCGGTATGCAACAAGGCGGCCAGCTTACGACCACGACTGAAGTTGAAAACTGGCCCGGAGATCCGGAAGGACTAACCGGACCGGCGTTAATGGAACGTATGAAAGCCCATGCGGAACATTTTCATACCGAGATGATTTTTGATCATATCAATGAAGTGGATTTTACTCAGCGGCCTTTTACGCTGAAAGGCGATAGCCAGACTTACACATGTGATGCACTGATTATATCCACCGGCGCGTCGGCCAAATATTTGGGCATCCCTTCGGAAGAAGCATTTAAAGGACGAGGCGTATCCGCCTGCGCAACCTGCGACGGTTTCTTTTACCGCAATCAGAAAGTCGCAGTTATCGGGGGTGGTAATACCGCTGTTGAAGAAGCATTGTACTTATCCAATATTGCGTCTGAAGTACATCTAATTCATCGCCGTGATAGCTTCCGTGCTGAGAAAATTTTGATCACTCGTTTAATGGACAAAGTCGCCAACGGTCAAATTATTTTACATACAAATCGTACGTTGGAAGAAGTCACTGGTGATGAAATGGGTGTCACGGGCGTGCGTCTGCAAGACACCAAATCAGACACGATTGAGTCACTCGATGTGATGGGCGTATTCATTGCAATCGGTCACCAACCGAACACCGAAATGTTTCAAAATCAATTAGAAATGAAAAACGGTTATATTGTCGTTCAATCCGGTCTGGAGGGAAATGCAACACAAACTAGTGTTGCGGGAATTTTCGCTGCCGGTGATGTAATGGACCATAATTACCGTCAGGCGATCACCTCAGCAGGAACAGGTTGCATGGCTGCACTAGATGCAGAACGTTATCTTGATAGCCTGTCAGAATAAGTTCATTATTTTTCACCATTTTTGATGTGAAATCCCCTCAACCCGGTGGTGTCCCCACCGGGTTTTATTTTGTATACTACTCGTTTGCGGGTGTGCTGTGATACCTCTGGGTAAACGCACCTTATCAACTCATTCCTATAAAAGCCTTTAAAATGGATAAGAATAAACAACGTAGCTTAAATCACTGGCTCCGCCAACAAAGCAAGCTGGCAAAACGCTGGCTGATGCTCGCTGTCGGGCTCGGTGTCCTCTCCAGTATTTTCTTACTGTTCCAAGCGGCTTTGCTAGCCTCGATTTTACATCAGCTGATCATTGAACAGACCGCGAAAACGGATCTAATCCCTCAGTTTCTGGGACTTGCAGCAATCATTGCCGTGAGAGCCGGACTGAGCTGGGGACGTGAAATTGCCGGGTTCAAATGCGGCGAACAGATCAGAATCTATATCAGGCAACTGATTCTGGATAAACTCAGAGAAATGGGTCCCGCCTATATCAAAGGAAAACCGGCAGGCAGTTGGGCCACGCTTGTGCTCGAACAAGTCGAAAATATGCACGACTTTTTTGCCCGATATCTTCCTCAGATGTCGCTGTCCGTGCTGATTCCGTTCGTCATCCTTATTGTCGTATTCCCTGTCAATTGGGCCGCTGGATTGATTTTCCTGCTGACAGCGCCTTTGGTGCCATTCTTTATGGCACTGGTCGGAATCAAAGCTGCGGAAGCTGCCCAGAAAAACTTCAAAGCACTGCAACGCCTCTCGGGGCATTTTTATGACCGCCTGCAAGCGATGACCACCATCCGGATGTTTGATCGGACACAAGCCGAAGCCGAACATTTGCGTGCGGCATCCGAAGTTTTTCGGATGCGTACCATGGACGTGCTGAAAATCGCTTTTCTTTCCTCGGCAGTACTGGAATTTTTTACTTCGGTTTCTATTGCCCTTACCGCGGTCTATTTTGGTTTCAGTTTTATCGGGGAAATGAATTTCGGTTACTACGGGACAGAAATCACCTTGTTCACCGGACTATTTGTACTGATTCTTGCGCCAGAGTTTTACCAGCCATTGCGGGATTTAGGGACTTTCTATCATGCCAAACAACAAGCCGTTGGCGCTGCTGAAAGTATTGTTGAGTTTCTTCAAATCGATGTGAATGAAGTGAAATCAGGAACACAACCTGTCCCGACACCTGAACATATCACCATCGAAGCCGAAAGTCTGGAAGTCATCAGCCCCGAAGGAAAAAGACTGGTTGGTCCCATTTCATTTCGCCTTAACCCTCAGGAAACAACGGCTTTAGTCGGCCCGAGCGGGGCGGGGAAAACCTCACTGGTACAAGCAATTTTAGGCTTCATGCCTTATCGGGGAAAATTACTGATCAATGGTGTCGATCTTCACGAGCTCTCCCATGAAGACTGGCGACAACTGATTAGCTGGGTTGGTCAAAACCCTTTGTTGGTTCATGGCACAATTCGTGACAACGTCACTCTAAGTAAACGCCAAATTACCGATGAGCAACTCGAAAATGCCCTTAAAGATTCTTTTGCGGCTGACTTTGTCGAAAACCACGGGCTGGATTATTTGATCAGTGACCGCTCCGGTGGTTTGTCCGTTGGTCAGGCTCAGCGACTTGCCCTCGCCCGAGCGATGCTGCAAAGCGGTTCATTCTGGTTACTGGACGAACCGACCGCCAGTCTTGATGCCAGAAGTGAACAACTGGTCATGCAAGGATTGGCAAAACAGATCCATCAGCACACCACGTTACTGGTCACGCATCAACTTTCTCAACTCCAGACGGTAGATAAGATTCTAGTGATGCAAGACGGGAAAATTGTCCAGTCAGGTCATTATCAGACCCTCTGCCATGAAGACGGCTTGTTCCAATCCATGTTGACAGCCAACCATACACTGCAACCTGAACATCAGGAGGGAAATCTCGATGCGTGATTTGATCCCATTTCTCAAACTCTATAAAAAGCATTGGTTTGGTCTAACGCTGGGGATAATCTTGTCTTTCCTCACCCTGTGTGCCTCAATTGGGTTACTGACGTTATCCGGTTGGTTTCTTTCCGCAGCCGCGGTCGCAGGTTTAACGATAGCCCGGCAATCGTTTAACTATATGTTACCCAGTGCCTTTGTCCGCGGCTTCGCGATTGGACGAACTGCCGGACGGTGGGGAGAACGAGTGGTCAGCCACAATGCAACCTTTAAGGTGTTGGCGGATCTGCGGATTTTCTTTTTCAAGAAACTGTCGCCACTCATTCCGGGCCGGATCGCCAACCTCCGTGATGCCGATCTGCTTAATCGACTGGTCGCTGATGTCGATGCTATGGATCACGTCTATCTGCGACTCATCAGCCCAGTGATGGTTGGTATTTTGGGCGTATTGGTTCTTTCGGCGTTTCTGTACTGGTTTGACCCAATGGTCGGTCTGACACTTGGCGCAATTATGCTGGTATTGCTGCTGTCTTGGCCGGTGTTATTTTACAAACTGGGCAAACGTAACGGTGCAGCACTGACCCAAAGCAAAGCGAATCTTCGGGTCACTTTACTGGACTGGATTCAAGGCTATAGCGAACTGACAATTTTTGGTGCCGAGCCGACCTACCGCCAAGCAATTATGCAAGATCAGCAAGACCTGATCTCACGGCAGTATATCAACACTCGTTATAGTGGTTTTGCGCAGGCACTGCTCATGTTGGCCAGCGGCTGGACATTGGTATTCATGCTATGGTTTGTCGCCAATGGTGTTGGTCAGGCCGGGCCGGATCCGATGATCGCAATGGTAGCCTTTGCCACCATGGCCAGCTTTGAACTGTTAATGCCGATTGCTGGCGCATTTCAGCATTTAGGTCAGACACTCACCTCGGCACGACGCCTGAATGAAGTCTTATCTTCCGAACCCGAAGTAACGTTTCAAACGGAGCCGACACAGCACAATGGCCAGTTCGACATCCGTTTTGAACAGGTGAATTTTCATTATCCGGACCACCAGCAACAACGCGTCCTGAACGAGATTGATCTCCACATTCCGGCAGGCCACAAAGTTGCGATTGTCGGTCAAACTGGATCTGGCAAATCAACACTACTCCAATTGATTTCTCGCTATTGGGATCCGAGCCAAGGTCAAGTATCGATTGCCGGGACCGATCTGAAACACTGGAATGAACACGATCTTCGCGCCTGTATGAGTATTGTCAGCCAACGGGTTGATATCTTAAACGGCACACTACGCGAGAACTTACAGATCGCGGCACCAGACGCTGATGACATGACATATACACAAGTCCTCAGTCAGGTCGGACTGGATAAACTCCTTGATGGACCGGGATTGAATGTTTGGCTTGGTGATGGCGGGCGTCATCTTTCCGGCGGTGAAAAACGTCGTCTGGGGATTGCCCGAGCACTCCTTCATCAGGGAGAGATCCTATTATTGGACGAACCCACCGAAGGGCTTGATAAGCAGACTGAGCGACAAATTATGGATTTGTTACGCACTCATTATGCGCATAAAACCGTGATTTTCATTACTCATCGCTTAATAGAGCTGGAACGCATGGATGCGATTTGCCTGATAGAACAGGGCCAGATTGTTGAATATGGCAGCCACGAAGCGCTCATCGCACAGCAAGGTCGATACCATGCTCTCAATCAAACGTTGTAATGAGGTAAGACATACCGAATCGTGCAACAAATGAAGAAATAAAGAGATGAAAAAAGGTGCTGTTAAAGCACCTTTTTTTTGAGTTCTATATTCGCTTTTTCTAGCGTTGACGTCCTTTGGCTTTAGCCTGAGGCGCCGCTTTCTGACTTCTCTGCCCTCTCCCTTTCGGAGTGGAAATCCGCTCTTCATGGCGTTTGACTGCCCGGCGAATTTTCTGACTTCTCGCCCTTTCACGTTTACGAGACGTATTATCTTTAGAAACATCGATCATCGTGCGTTGCTCCGGCCGCAATTCAACCAGTTTACGCAAATAATTCACTTCGGACAGACTGAGCTCAACCCATCCGCCGCGAGGCAACGCTTTATCTAAAAAGATATCGCCGTAACGAACTCGTTTGAGTCGGCTCACCGTGGTGTCCTGAGACTCCCACAAACGGCGAACTTCACGGTTCCGTCCTTCGTTGATGACCACATAAAATGTGTGATTCATCCCTTCACCACCGGCGTATACCACGTCTTCGAAACGAGCAACCCCATCTTCCAGCTCAACACCACGAACGAGATTTTTGATCTTCTGTTCGTTAATTTCGCCGAACACACGAACTAAGTATTCACGTTCAACCTGACGGCTTGGATGCATCAACCGATTGGCAAGTTCGCCATCCGTGGTAAACAATAACAGTCCGGATGTATTCGCATCCAAACGACCAACTGAAATCCAGCGTGAACCTCGAATTTTCGGCAATCGGTCAAAAACAGTTCTTCGCCCTTCGGGATCATGACGCGTACATAATTCCCCTTCAGATTTATAGTAAGCGAGCACCCGGCAAACCAATTCTTCATCGGCTTTCATTGAGACAACATGTCCGTCAATCCGAATCACGGCACTTTCATCTTCTAAGCGCTCACCCAAAACAGCTACCTTGCCATTAACACTGACGCGCCCGCTCCGAATCAACGTTTCCAACTCACGACGAGAGCCGTGACCTGCGCGTGCTAAAACCTTTTGTAACTTTTCGCTCATTAACTTACCTTGCTTGTCGTCTTCTCAGACGTCGAATAAAAATGCGACCCAAAATCGCGGTCGCACATTATCTCAAATCAAAGTGAAAAAAGCATCTCTTTTGATAACACGATTATCTGCAACAATCGTTTCACCATGACTATTCAAATGGGGTCGGATCACCGGCACCCAGCCGTTGCACCACCATTACATCTTCACTGAAATCAATCACGGTTGTCGGCTGCTCTCCGAGGTATCCCCCATTTAAAATCACATCCACAGCATGCTCCAGTGAATCACGGATCTCATCCGGATCAGATTCAGTGGTATCTTTCCCCGGCAGAATCAATGATGTTGACATAAGCGGTTCACCGAGAGCTTCTAGTAAATCCAGCGCAATTCGGTTATCCGGTACCCGGATACCAATTGTTTTTCGCCGCGGATTCATTAACCGTCTCGGTACTTCCTTGGTACCTTTAAAGATAAAGGTATAAGGCCCCGGGGTATTGTTTCTCAATAATCGAAATGCGGTATTATCAACTCGGGCATATAGCGAGAGTTCAGACAAATCTCGGCACAGTAGCGTAAAATTGTGTTTATCATCCAAACGACGGATTTGACAGATACGTTCCAGTGCTCGTTTATTCTCTAATTGACATCCCAATGCATAACCAGAGTCAGTCGGATAAACCACAACTCCGCCATTACGAATAATCGCCACAGCCTGATTGATCAATCGGGCTTGTGGATTTTCTGGATGAACATAAAAATACTGACTCATTATTACTCCTCACCATCGAGCAACTCGATGCTTACTCTACGGACAAGCCCCAATCTTTCCATACAGGTTCAATATCAGAAGGCAACCAAAGATTCCGGCCTAACTCCATCCACGGAGAAGGATAATGGAAATCACTACCTTGAGAGGCTAGCAGTTTGTATTGTAACGCATAATTCGTCAGATTGCGCCTTTCCTGAGGTGCTTGTTGTGGCTGAGCAACTTCCATCGCATCACCACCAGCCTCGGCAAATGCTTCAATCAAACGCTTCAACCATTTTGTCGTCAGATCATATCGTCCCGGATGCGCCAATACGGCTTGTCCTCCTGCGGCATGAATCGCCTCGATGGCATCTTGCATAGAACACCAGTCCGGCGGGACATAACCCGGCTGATTTCGGGTTAAATATTTCTTAAACACCTGCTGCATCGTCTTGGCGTAACCATGTGCGACCAGCCATTGCGCAAAATGAGCACGGGTAATCGCAGCATCACCGGCAATCTCTTTCACTTCCGCGAGTATCCCCGGCCGGGTCACTTTTTCCAAACGTGCGGCGATCATCGTCGCACGTACATCACGACGCTGTTTTTGCTGGGTAATCAGGTCATTCAATTCAGCAGAAGTTACATCGACATTCAAGCCGACAATATGAATATCTTTATTTTGCCAAACCGTTGATATTTCAATGCCATCAATCAAACGGATCGGTAATTGTTGTACTTCGATAAATCGATGCGCGGCATCTAAACCATCAACACAATCATGATCCGTAATCGCCAGGACATCAATATCAAACGAAACAGCGCGAAGCAGAAGTTCCTCCGGAGATAGTTTTCCATCGGAAGCAACGGTGTGACTGTGTAAATCTATTTTCATCATTTTTTTGATTTTTCACCAATAAAAGCTTGACTTCAAACACTCGCACTAGTTTACTAGTACAAAAATACATAACTGAACTCAGACACCCATGTTACAAGAATTCAACATGAATCCAAATGTTCTCACACTTATTTCTGATGAGCAGGCGGTGTCACAACGTTTCACCCCTAATCAGCATCGCATCGCGTGATCGGTTAACCCCGAAGGCAGTTGGCAACGAAGGCATTAAGAATAAAGGATCAGTAAATGAATAACACCATCGATATCACTCAGCTCGGTACTCTGCGTCTTCTATCGGAAACCTTACCCTATTCAGCAGACCCGACCGCAGTATTCCATACTTTATGCGGCCATAAGAGTGATTGTCTGTTACTTGAATCAGCAGAGATTGATTCAAAAGAGGATTTGAAAAGTCTGCTGCTCATTGATGCAGCGGTTCGCGTGATTTGCTTTGGACATGAAGTGACGTTTCATGCACTGACAACCAACGGAGAACATCTGATTGATCATCTGGCCCGGAATATCAAACCCGACATTGCCGCGACACGAACCGAACAGACACTGATCCTTCACTTCGATGCACCACGGACAGGGCTTGATGAAGACAGTCGCTTGCAAGAGTCTTCCTCATTTGATGCACTGCGTCTGATTCAGCACAGTTTTGATCTGACCGGGCTTGATAAACATGCCATTTTCTTAGGTGGGCTGTTTGCTTACGACCTCGTTGCCAACTTTGAACCGCTGGGCAATGCAGAAGCGACCAACCAATGCCCTGACTATGTCTTTTACGTCGCCGAATCGCTGATGATCATCGACCATCAGAATGGCAGTTGTCATGTTCAGGGCTCACTGTTTAACCCGGATGAACAGACCACTGAAACGCTATCACAGCGCCTGAAGTCAATTGTGCATCAGTGTCAGGACATCCAGCCGCTCCCGCCGGCTGTGGTATGTCATGATGTGACGGTGTCTCCCTCGATGAGTGATGCGGAATTTTGTGGTGTGGTGGACAATCTGAAACAATATATTGTCCAAGGGGATATTTTTCAGGTTGTCCCTTCCCGACGTTTTATCTTGCCATGTCCGTCACCGTTAGCCGCTTATAAAAAACTCAAAGAAACCAATCCAAGTCCTTATATGTTTTATATTCAGGATGAAAAATTTACGCTGTTTGGCGCGTCTCCGGAAAGTGCACTCAAATATGCCAGTGATACCAACCAAATTGAAATCTATCCCATCGCAGGGACTCGCCCTCGCGGGAAAAATCCAGACGGTTCAATCAATTTCGATCTCGACGGCCGACTGGAATTAGACCTTCGCAATGATAAAAAAGAGAACGCAGAACACATGATGCTGGTTGATTTAGCCCGCAATGACGTCGCCAGAATCTCTGAAGCCGGCACTCGTCATCTTGCTGATCTCCTGAAAACGGACCGTTACAGTCATGTCATGCATTTGGTTTCTCGAGTCGTCGGCCAGCTAAAACATGATTTGGACGCGCTACACGCCTATCAGGCTTGTATGAACATGGGAACTTTGACAGGCGCCCCGAAGATCCGAGCCATGCAATTAATCCGGTCGGTTGAACAAGAGCGCCGGGGTAGTTACGGTGGTGCGGTCGGTTACATGACAGGTGAAGGTGATCTGGATACGTGTATCGTGATTCGTTCAGCCTATATCGAAAATGGAATGGCCAGCGTTCAGGCTGGTGCCGGTGTCGTTTACGATTCTGACCCGCAAGCGGAAGCGGATGAAACCAGAGGCAAAGCCCAAGCCGTCATTGCTGCGATTCAGATGGCTCATCAGGCACCAGAGCACTCAGTTCAGGGAGAAAAACATCATGGCTAATCTTATTTTTATCGACAATTTTGATTCATTTACCTACAACCTTGTCGATCAATTCCGTTCACTCGGACATCAGGTCACCATTTATCGCAATAATATCGAAACCGCGCAAATCATGGCGACGCTCAAGCGGACGGAAAACCCTGTCGTTGTTCTTTCTCCGGGCCCGGGCGCACCTTCCGAAGCTGGCTGTATGCCCGAGTTATTGCAACAGCTCATCGGTCAGATACCGGTGATTGGCATCTGTTTGGGCCATCAGGCAATCGTTGAAGCCTACGGTGGCCGGGTTGCAGGCGCAGGTGAAATCGTTCACGGCAAAGTCTCGCTCATGGCGCATCAAGGACATACCGTTTATCAAGGTTTACCGTCACCGATGACCGTTGCCAGATATCACTCTTTGATTGCTTTAGAGATACCGGAAGCATTGACCGTGACCGCTGAAGTGGATGGTTTAACCATGTCGGTCATTCATGAACAGCACAAAGTCTGCGGATTTCAATTTCATCCGGAATCGATCATGACCACTTATGGCGAGAAATTACTGGCAAATACGATTGAATGGGCGCTTCAAGAAAGTTAAGCCGAAACATTATTGACCAAACGAAAATCTCAAGAGAAGGGAAAAGGACCACATGCAACCAATCATTGATAAACTGTTCTCACAGGTTTCATTATCTCAACAAGAAGCCCATACCCTCTTTAGTCAAATTATTCAGGGTGAAATGGCCCCGGTTCTGATGGCTGCAATGTTAACGGCTCTGAAGCTCAAGGGTGAAACCCCTGAGGAAATCTCCGGGGCCGTGCAGGCATTGCTGGACAATGCCACGCCATTCCCTCGCCCTGACTACGATTTTGCTGATATTGTCGGCACGGGTGGCGACGGTGCAAATACCTTTAATATTTCCACGACCTCGGCATTTGTCGCAGCAGCCTGCGGTGTCAAAGTCGCCAAGCATGGTAACCGAGGCGTCTCAAGCAAATCCGGATCTTCTGACCTGCTGGATGCATTCGGTATTGATCTGGCGATGACGCCTCAGGCAACCCGCGAAGCGCTGGACGAGCTGGGAGTCGCTTTTCTGTTTGCACCGCAGTACCATGGTGGCGTCCGGCACGCGATGCCTGTGCGTCAAACATTGAAAACCCGAACGATCTTCAATATTCTCGGTCCACTCATTAATCCGGCACGGCCGAATATCGAACTGATGGGCGTTTACGATCCAAACCTCATTCAGCCGATTGCTCAGACCATGCTAAAAATAGGGATGAAGCGCGCGGCGGTGGTCCATGGTTCCGGACTGGATGAAGTCGCCATTCATGGTCCGACACGAGTGGCAGAGATACGCGATCAAACGATCACTGAATATCTGTTAACGCCTGAAGACTTCGGATTAAAAACGTATCCTTTATCAGCCATTCAGGGTGGAACGCCTGAAGACAATCGTCAGCTAATTGAAAATCTGTTAACGGGCAAAGGTACAGAGGCACAAATGGCGGCTGTTGCAGTGAATGTGGCACTGTTACTTCGTCTGTTCGGTCGCGAAGATTTAAAAGCCAATGCCCAACAAGCAATTGATATCATGAAATCAGGACAAGCATTCCAACGAGTCCGTCAACTTGCACAGCGGAGCTAATACATGACAACACAGTTATCAGAACACATCACCACAGAACATACGGAAATGGCAGAAGTCCTCGTCAAGATTATTCGTGATAAACATCTCTGGCTCGAACAACGTCAGCAGAATCAGCCATTAACAAGTTTTAAGAGTTTACTTAAGCCTTCAGACCGAAGTTTCTATGATGCGTTGAATACTGGAAAAGCAGCGTTCATTCTTGAATGCAAAAAAGCATCGCCTTCCAAAGGGCTGATCCGTGACGTCTTTGATCTGGACTATATCGCATCAGTTTATAAACAGTATGCCAATGCGATTTCTATTCTGACTGACGAGAAGTACTTCCAAGGAAATTTTGAATTTATTCCTCAGGTTCGCAAGCAAGTCACTCAGCCGGTACTGTGTAAAGACTTCATGATCGATACTTATCAGGTTTATCTGGCCCGGCACTATGGTGCGGATGCCATTCTACTGATGCTCTCCGTATTGGACGATGAAACTTATCAGACACTGGCTCAAGTCGCTCATCAGCTCAACATGGGAATTTTAACGGAAGTCAGTAACGAGGCAGAGCTGGAACGGGCCGTCGCCCTCCAAGCGAAAGTCATCGGGATCAACAACCGTAATTTAAGAGACTTAACGACCGATCTGAACCGAACCAAAGTACTGGCACCAAAGTTACCGAAAGGCACCACGATTATTTCGGAATCCGGCATTTATACGCATCAGCAAGTCCGGGAGCTGTCTGCTTATGCACAAGGCTTCCTGATCGGTAGCTCGCTGATGTCCGAGCAAAATCTGGAAATCGCGGTTCGCCGCGTGGTTCTCGGTGAGAACAAAGTGTGTGGACTGACCCGTCCGGATGACGCCGCGCAAGCTTATCGGGCCGGTGCCGTCTACGGTGGACTCATTTTTGTCGAAGCTTCCCCACGCTACACCACACCTGAGTCGGCTCGTGTCACCATGTCCGGTGCACCACTCAAATATGTGGGCGTATTTCAGAATCACACCGTCGAAGATGTGACTCAAATCGCGCATGAACTTCAGTTAAGTGCGGTACAACTGCATGGCAACGAAGATCAAGCCTACGTCAATCAGCTCCGAGAGGCGCTATCTGCCGATATTGCAATCTGGAAAGCGTATGCGGTTTCAGACCAACTTCCAACACCATTCGCACAGCATGTTGATCGTCATTTATACGATAGCAAAGTCGGCCAACAGAGCGGCGGGACCGGGCAAACATTTGACTGGCAACAACTCACTCAAGTTGAAGGTGTGATGCTTGCCGGAGGTTTATCACCGGAAAATGCGAAAGAAGCGGCCGCTCTCGGATGTAATGGACTGGATTTTAATTCAGGGGTTGAATCGGCTCCCGGCATCAAAGACGCTGACAAACTACAGCAAGCATTTAAAAAAATTAGAGATTATTAGTCGTCGGAATACCGATACCTGACAGAACAGCAAAAAGGAATCAATCATGTCTAAACTTAACGCCTACTTCGGCGAGTTCGGTGGCCAGTTTGTCCCACAAATACTGGTTCCGGCCCTCGATCAGTTAGAACAGGCTTTTATCGACGCTCAAGAAGACCCTGAATTTCAGGCCGAATTTATGTCGCTGCTTCAAGAATACGCAGGACGTCCGACCGCACTCACGCTCACCCGGAACCTGACCAAAGGCACCAAGACCAAACTGTATCTTAAACGAGAAGATTTGCTGCACGGTGGCGCGCATAAAACCAATCAGGTACTCGGACAAGCTCTGTTGGCAAAACGGATGGGTAAACAAGAAATTATCGCAGAGACGGGCGCCGGACAGCATGGTGTTGCAACAGCTATTGCTTGTGCGCTACTGGGATTAAAATGCCGAGTCTACATGGGTGCCAAAGACGTTGAACGCCAAAGTCCGAATGTGTTTCGGATGCGTTTAATGGGTGCGACCGTCATTCCGGTTCACTCTGGGTCATCAACCCTTAAAGATGCTTGTAACGAAGCGATGCGAGACTGGTCTGCAAGCTACGAAACATCCCACTATTTATTAGGTACAGCCGCGGGACCTCACCCATTCCCGACCATTGTCCGGGAATTCCAGAAAATCATCGGGGAAGAAACGAAACATCAAATTTTAGCACGTGAAGGCAAATTACCGGATGCCGTGATTGCCTGTGTCGGCGGTGGCTCGAATGCGATTGGTATGTTTGCTGATTTTATCGACGAAGAAAATGTCCGCTTGATCGGGGTCGAACCCGGAGGAAAAGGGATTGAAACCCATCAGCACGGTGCACCGCTAAAACATGGCAAAACCGGTATTTATCTGGGCATGAAATCCCCACTGATGCAAGATGCGTATGGTCAGATTGAAGAATCTTATTCGGTTTCTGCCGGGCTCGATTTCCCGTCAGTCGGCCCGCAACATGCCCATTTAAATGCGATCGGCAGAGCCGAATATGAAAACATCACTGATGACGAAGCTCTGGATGCTTTTCAAGAATTGGCCCTTCATGAAGGGATTATCCCGGCCCTTGAGTCTTCTCATGCTTTAGCCCATGCCCTCAAAATGGCTCGTCGTGAACCAGACAAAGAACAGACGCTGGTGGTGAACTTATCCGGACGAGGTGACAAAGATATCTTCACCGTTCATAAAATCTTAGAAGAAAAAGGAGTGCTGTAATGAATCGCTACCAAACACTTTTCCAACAACTTGCGGAAAAGAATCAAGGTGCATTTGTGCCTTTTGTCACCATCGGAGACCCAACCCCGGCACTCTCGGCAAAGATCATCAATACCTTGATTGAGGCGGGTGCAGATGCGCTGGAGCTTGGTCTTCCATTTTCTGACCCACTCGCAGATGGCCCAACGATTCAAGGGGCGAATATGCGGGCACTGGATGCAGCAACCACGCCTGATATCTGTTTCGAACTCATCACACAAGTACGTCAGGATCATCCCGATGTACCGATCGGTCTGCTGGTATACGCCAACTTGGTTTATGCGCGCGGCATTGACAACTTCTATTACCGCTGCCAACAGGCCGGAGTCGATTCCGTTCTGATTGCCGATGTCCCGACCAACGAAAGTGAAGACTTCATTCAGGCCGCTGAAAAACACGGGATTGACCCGATTTTTATTGCTCCGCCAACAGCCGATCAGCAAACCTTACAGACCGTGGCATCACGCAGCAAAGGTTATACTTATCTCCTTTCTCGTGCGGGAGTCACGGGGGTGGAAACCAAAGCTGGAATGCCCGTTGATAACCTGCTGAAAAACCTAAAAGAATATCAAGCACCGCCGGCATTACTTGGATTTGGCATTTCAGAGCCGGAACAGGTGAAACAAGCGTTGACTGCCGGTGCGGCAGGCGCAATTTCAGGTTCTGCCGTCGTGAAAATTATCGAATCCAATCAACATGATGAATCGACACTGCTGACTCAACTCCATCAGTTTGTCTCAACGATGAAAGCTGCGACACAGAGATAAACAGCTTTATATGCGGTTTCCATCACGGAAACCGCCAATCATGCCACTTAAAGCTATTCAAACCCATTCACATAAGCAATTATTTTACAATTAAAATATTATTTAGCATAAATTTCTGCCTGTATTATATTTTGCCAAACGTTTGCGTAAATTTTCTATCTATCGAGCATTTTCATAACTGATATCTTGATCAGAAAAAGATATCAGTGTAAAAACTTAGCCGGAATATTTATCCGCAAATGTTAATAATGTTGGTGGGTAATCCTAGTAAATTAAAAATTCATAACACAAGGGTTGCGTAAGTGTTAAAACAAAAGAGTTTATTATCAAATATTGGTGTTCAGGTTGTCATTGCGATGATTCTGGGTTCAATTGTCGGCGCCACGATGGGACATGACGCCGCAATGTTCTCACCACTTGGGGCTATCTTTATCAATCTGATTAAGATGCTGGTCATTCCATTGGTTGCCGTTGCACTGATTTCAGGCTCTGCCGGTTTGGGAAACAGCCATTCCGCAGGTAAAGTCGGAGCCGTGACCTTAGGATACTTTGCTGTCACTTCTGCGCTGGCAGTTGCTTTAGCGCTGGTGATGGGACACATTTTCCAACCCGGCATCGGCATTGATGTTTCTGGTGTTGAAGGTATGTTCTCTTCAGAATATGCGTCAAAAGGTGAACTTCCTACTTTCTGGGCAACCATTATCGGTATGATCCCAACCAACGTTTTCCAGTCACTGAATAACGCAAATATTCTACAAATATTGGTATTCTGTCTTTTCTTCGGTGTGGCGCTTGCCAAACAGAGTGAAGAACGGCGTTTGCCAATCATCAATGGTATAAACACCATTGTTGATGCCATGGTCTGGATGATCAACAAAGTGATGGTTATTGCGCCAATCGGGGTTTTCGGTCTGATGGCGGAAGCCGTCGGTACATTTGGTTTCAGTGCCCTGACCGTTGTACTGAAACTCTTTGTCGTCTATGTTGCTGCTATTCTGATTTTTGGTTTTATTGTCTATCCACTGATGATTCAAATTTTTACCAAAACATCAGCGCGCAAATTCATTGGCGCAATGAAAAAACCGCAAGCCGTTGCCCTATCTACAGCATCGTCCATGGCAACGCTGCCAGTGACCATGGATACGGTTGAAAACGACCTCGGTGTCAGAAACTCAACTGCATCGTTCGTACTTCCGTTAGGAGCGACGATCAACATGTCCGGTAACGCAATTTACTACGGACTGGTTGCAATTTTCTTTGCCCAGCTATTCAACATCGATCTGAGCATGGGTTCTTATATCGCCATTATCGTTACGGCAACATTGGGTGCTGTCGGTCAGGCTGGTGTTCCGGGACCATCTTTCCTTGTTGTCGCTGTCTTACTTGCGGCTGGGATTCCAATTGAAGGTCTGCCGCTGTTATTTGCTCTGGATCGTATCTTCGACATGATTCGTACCGCACTGAATATCACCGGTGATGCAGCCTGTGCAGTGATTGTCGATTCTCTCATCGAAGAGCCGGAGACAGAAGAAAAGGTGGTTGAACAAGAAGCATAAATATTCGTTTATCGCAGACTGATTAGAAAACCACTCAAAAATGAGTGGTTTTTTGTCACCTGTGAATCACGTATACCTGCTACATGATACCAAGCAAGTGATTCAACTATTGGCTGCCGTGACCCTGCTTCGCCATTTTCAGTTTTTGAATCGTTTTCTTGGCTTCTTCCGCATTCATTTTTTCCAGACCGGCACCACCAACAAATAAACCCATTTTGATATGTTGTTTAATAAAGTAATTCTCGCCACTCTTGGTGTTTACTGATAGCCGATGTCAATGTAGACACTCGCTGGCAACAATCGGCTCATGCGGACTTCGTCATAAATATTCTGAATCAGGATCAAACCCGGCAGAAATCGCGACAAAACATGATCTGACTATTCAGATACCTGTCAATTTTAGTTAGACTGTAGCGCTCTCTAGTGAAGGACTGAATACCCATGAAACAATTGATCGACTTTATCCCACTTATTGTGTTTTTCGTACTGTTCAAGCTATACGATATCTATGTCGCAACAGGTGCCCTGATTATTGCCAGTGCGATGCAAATTGCCATCACCTACTTTTGGTATAAAAAAGTCGAAAAAATGCAGGTCATTACTTTTGTTCTGGTCGCAGTATTCGGTGGGATGACGATTTTCCTCCATGATGACAATTTTATTAAGTGGAAAGTGACTATTGTCTATCTTGTTTTTGCCATCGGCCTGACGGTTACCCATCTCATGGGCAAATCGGCGATTAAAAGCATGTTGGGTAAAGAACTACAACTTCCGGATGATGTCTGGTCAAAAATCAACTGGGCCTGGGTGTTCTTTTTTGTTGCCTGTGCAGCGATTAATGTCTATATCGCGTTCAGATTACCTTTAGATGTTTGGGTCAATTTCAAAGTCTTTGGTCTGCTGGTCGCAACTCTGGTATACACCTTACTGACTGGTGTATACATCTATACGCGATTACCCAAAGATGAAAATCATCAATAGGATGAAAAACGTGAACTTGCATCGGTTCTTTCTTGCTTCTGTGTGAAATCCGATGCACCATCTGTTATTGTTTCGAAGTTGGATGAATTCATCGTATTTAATTGATGAATCAACGCTTCTCCTGAAAGCATTCAACATGTGTAGTACGAAATTATGAAGTCTGAAGTCAATACTCCGAAAGGTCAGCTCCTTTCACGAACGCTTGCAATGCCAGCAGATACCAACGCAAACGGTGATATTTTTGGTGGTTGGATAATGTCACAGTTGGATTTGGCCGGAGGCATTCTGGCAAAAGAAATTTCACACGGCAGAATTGTAACGGTTTCCGTATCAAGCATTGCCTTTAAAAAACCGGTGAGTGTCGGTGATGTGGTTTGTTGTTATGGTGAATGTGTCCGCATTGGTCGTAGCTCCATGTCAATTGAGCTTGAAGTCTGGATTAAGCCCGTTCATGCACACGGTATCGGTGATCGGTTTCAGGTCTGTGAAGCCACATTCAACTACGTGGCCGTTGATAGTGACGGACGCCCGAGAATGATTGAGCTTCACTCATAAAATAAATCATTGTTCTCCCCAAGCCATTGGTTGGAGAGTGAACACAAGTCGAGTCAATCGCCCGACTTTTGTATAAGGATATAAATATGTGGTATGTCATATTTTCTCAAGATGTAGAAAACTCTTTAGAGAAGCGGATGGGTGCCCGACCGCAGCATCTGGAAAGATTACAGCAATTACAAAATGAAGGGCGCTTACTTACCGCCGGGCCTCTGCCTGCGATTGACTCAGACAACCCGGGAGAAGCCGGATTCACCGGATCAACCGTGATTGCTGATTTTGCGTCTCTGGATGAAGCCAAAGCATGGGCGGATACCGACCCTTATGTCACAGCCGGTGTGTACCAGTCTGTTATCGTCAAACCCTATAAACAAGTTTTTTAACGATCTGAGAATAGCATTTCATGATAAGAAAAATATGTATTGCAGTTGGACTGAGTACTCTCTTAATCGGTTGTAGTAGTCATAGTGAGCAAAAACAACTGGAGTTACTTGCAGCCAACCGCGCGAGTATTCTTCATGCTGAACTCCCGATTAAGTCCGGACCGTTGTCCATCATGCGCGCCTCTTCAAAAGAGAATGTCATTGAAATCATGATGATTTATAACAATGATGCGCCGAAAGCCAAGTCAACGAAGTCACTTTTAACCCAAAGTATCAAGAGTTACTGTGCCAATACAGAAACCAAGTCGAATCTCGACGCAGGTCTTGCCTACCGAATAAAAATTCGTAATACCCGTGGGCAGTTGATGATTGATCAACTGATCAACCAAGCCACGTGTAACAAATATTCGGCAAAGCAATAACTGAGTCGCTTATTTTCGTCAATGACATCGTGCCATCCAATGACAGAGAGTCCCGATAACGGGGCTCTCTGTTTATGAGCTTTTGTTTATAGCCGATTGAATGATAAAGACAACCATCATTGGGCTGTCTGTTTTCCCCAATCTTCACGAAGTGTTTTAGCAGCAGCAACCATATTGCGTAATGCAGCTTCTGTTTCCGGCCAACCTCTGGTTTTCAGACCACAATCAGGGTTCACCCATAATCGCTCTGCCGGAATCGCTTGCGCTGCTTTTTTCAATAGCTCGACGACCCACTCCTGAGATGGGATGTTCGGCGAATGAATATCATAAACACCCGGGCCAATCTCATTCGGATAATTGAAGGCCTCAAATGCGTCAAGCAATGCCATATTTGAACGAGAAGTTTCAATAGTGATCACATCAGCATCTAAAGCTGCGACAGATTCAATAATTTCATTGAATTCACTGTAACACATATGCGTGTGGATCTGCGTTTGTGGCGCAGCACTAGACGCTGAAATACGGAAAGACTGTACCGCCCAATCCAGATAAGCCTGATGATCACGTTTCTTCAATGGCAAGCCTTCTCGAATTGCCGGCTCATCAATCTGAATAATATTGATACCAGCCGTTTGTAAATCAGCGACTTCATCACGCAAGGCCAGCGCAAGTTGTTGAGTGATTGTTTTACGGGCAATATCTTCCCGGGGGAATGTCCAGCATAGTATTGTCACCGGACCGGTCAGCATCCCTTTCATCGGTTTTGATGTGAGCGATTGGGCATACTGCGACCACTCGACTGTGATTGGCTTTTCACGTTCGATATCAGCCACAACAATGGCAGGTTTGACACAGCGTGAACCATAACTTTGTACCCATCCGAAACGCGTTGTCTGGAATCCGGATAAGTTCTCCGCGAAATACTCCACCATATCATTCCGCTCAGCTTCACCATGAACCAAAACATCCAGTCCCAGAGATTCCTGTCGCTCAACCGCTTCATGAATATGTGCTTTTAGCGCGGTCTTATAGTCGCTTTCAGATAACCGCCCTTGCTTAAAATCACGCCGCAATCTTCTGATTTCGCTGGTTTGAGGGAAAGAACCGATGGTTGTCGTTGGTAAAAATGGCAGCCCCAAAGCCTCTTTCTGATGTATAGCGCGCGCTTCATAAGGCAACGCTCTAGTTGCCAGAGCTTCGGTGATCGCTTCAACCCGCTGACGCACATGTGGCTTATTCACCTGTTGGGAGGCTCGGCGCTGTTCAATCGGGCGGCTATAGTCCTGACATGCTTCAACAGCTTTGACATCACCGTCTAACGCGGCACCAAGTAATCCCAACTCAACCACTTTTTGACGGGCAAAAGCAAACCAACTCTGCGTTTCTTCACTCAGTCCGGTTTCCAGTGAAAGATCAACCGGACTATGGAGTAGTGAGCACGAACTCGCGACCCACAAACGATCACCAAGCTGCGCTTTAAGGGGCTGTAACTGTTTGAGTAATAATGCCAGATCGGCTCGCCAGACATTGCGTCCATTGATAACACCGGCAGATAAAATCCAATCTGTGGGCAGTTTTGCCGCGACCTCCTTCAACTGCTGCGGCGCAGAAATAGTATCAATATGCAGTCCATCGACGGGCAAAGCGGTCACACGCTCTAAAATATCAGTAATCGAATCAAAATAAGTGGTGAGCAACAGCTTGGTTTTCCTCTGTTTCTTTTGTAATTGGTCATAAGCAAGTTGAAAAGCATCCAGCCAGGTTTGCTCTAATTCCAACACCAGAATCGGTTCATCAATCTGAACCCACTCAATCCCCTGTGCAGCTAATTTATCCAGAATAGTTTGATAAGCGACCGTTAACCGAGGCAATAATGATAATCGGTCAAACCCCTCGACAACGGATTTACCCAAATAGAGATAACTCAATGGCCCTAGTAATACCGGCTTCACTTGATGCCCTTGTTGAATCGCTTCATCGACTTCATCAAATAACTGTGACCAGCTCACCTCAAACGTATCATCAGCTGAAAATTCCGGCACAATGTAATGATAATTGGTATTAAACCATTTAGTCATATCGGAAGCTGCACTGCCACCTTGACAGTCACACCCTGGACGGGACTGCCCTCTGGCAATCTTAAACAGTGTATCGATATCCATATCTCCGTCCCGGTGGCGTTGTGAGACATGCCCTAATAACAGAGAGGTATTCAATACATGGTCATACCATGCAAAATCACCGACAGTTACGAAACGAAGTTGATTGTCCGCCTGAAGCGTCCAGTTCTCTTGACGAATCGAGGCACCAGTCGCTGCCAACTGAGATTGATCAAGCTCTCCGCGCCAATACCCTTCTAAAGCAAATTTGAGTTCTCTTTTATCACCGATACGAGGAAAGCCCAGAATATGTGTTGTTGTAGCCATGAATATCATCCTTTATTGATTATTGCTTGTCGTGAGTATTTGATACTGACTTATCTTTCAGACATAAAAGATGTCTAGATGGCTAAAATATCGTACAAAATGATCTCACTGCCAATCACCAATTCTTCAACCGACACATTAGTAAAATTCATAGTCATAAAAGTAAATTGAAATTAAATAACTCATATAGCCGTCTAGATGTTTACATGTGGTAGGTTTCAGCGTAATTTAGTAAAAATATTCAACATGATTGAACATGAATGAGGAAAACTCATGTTAGAAATCAAACACCTCAAAACATTGATTTCACTCAGAGATACCGGGTCTTTAACCGCAACCGCAACCGCGCTACACCTGACCCAGTCGGCTCTGTCTCATCAGATTAAAGATCTGGAATCACGGATTGGCAGCCCACTATTTCTCCGTAAAACACGCCCCGTTCGATTTACATCCGAAGGTGAGATTTTGCTACGGCTGGCGGAAGATGTATTGCCGCGAATGGCTCAGGCAGAGAACCAAATCGCCGGTCTCAAAGAAGATGTGAATGGGCGTCTGCATATGGCGATCGATTGCCATTCTTGTTTTCAATGGCTGATGCCTGCGCTCAAGGAATATCAGCTCAGTTGGCCGGATGTAACGTTGGATTTTTCTTCCGGATTTGGCTTTGAACCCCTTCCTGCACTACTGGCAGGAGAGCTTGATCTCTTGATCACCTCGGATATTATGCCCCGCTCCGAAATTCATTACGAACCGTTGTTTGATTTTGAAATGCGCCTTGTCACCGCGATCAATCATCCGTTGGCTGACGCGGCAGCCATTCAACCCACAGACTTAGCTGGCCAAACCATGTTGACTTATCCGGTTCCGAAACAACGTCTCGATGTGTATAAGCACTTCCTTCATCCCGCGGGAGTGGAACCTCTGAAATGGAAACAGGCAGATAATACGCTCATGCTGGTCCAGATGGTTTCAGCTGGCTTAGGGGTTGCGGCACTGCCCAATTGGGCCATCAGCGAATTTTCTCGCCAGCGTCTGATCACCAGTAAACCGCTGGGACAAGGACTATGGCGACGACTATTTGCTGCCGTGCGACATGGGGAAAAAGAGAAACGTTATCTACAGGCTTTCTTTGCCACGGCTCGGCAACAGTGTAAAACACACTTAGAAGGGATAAAAATCGCCTGATAAAAATGACTTCCGCCAGTAAACTGGCGGAAAGTATCGACTATAAAATTTTAGCCAGAAATTGCTGCAAGCGAGGATGTGGCGGAGATTCAAATACAACCTGAGGCGTGTCATCAACCAATAGTGCGCCTTCTTCCATAAACAACACACGATCTGCGACCTCTTTGGCGAATCCCATTTCGTGCGTCACAATCACCATCGTCATGCCTTCTGCTGCCAACCCCTTGATGACATCCAATACTTCACCCACCATTTCAGGATCAAGCGCTGACGTCGGTTCATCGAACAACATCAAATCCGGTTCCATGGCCAACGCCCGGGCAATCGCCACACGTTGCTGTTGTCCACCGGACAAGTGAGAAGGATAGTTATTCATCCGCTCAGCCAGACCGACTCGTTTCATCAACGCTTTCGCGGCCACTTCAACGTCTTTCACCGGGCGCTTAGCCACTTTCAGTGGTGCCAGCATCACATTTTCTAAAGCAGTCTTATGGGGAAACAAATTAAAGCTTTGAAACACCATCCCGACATTTTGCCGCAGTTGATTGATATCCGTTGATTTAGCGTACATATCGATACCATCAACAATAATGACACCTTCGTTAATGGCTTCAAGTTGATTCAGGGTCCGTAAGAAGGTGGATTTACCGGAACCGGAAGGTCCGATAATCGCAACAACTTCGCCTCTTCTGACCGTCGCACTGACAGATTTCAGTGCATGGCAACCATTGGGATAAAATTTTTCAATCCCCTTGGCAACGATCATGTCTTCACCGGAATATTGATTATTAGTCACTAGCCGATAACCTCTTTTCTAATAATTGGATCGCCCATGAAAGTGAGCCGGTGACGAGCAGATAAAGTGCTGCAACGGTAAACCAAACTTCAAAGGGAGCAAAACTTCCTGCAACCACTTCCCGACCGGCTTTGGTCAGATCCGTAATTGAAATCACCGATACCAATGACGAATCTTTGATCAGATTGATAAATTGCCCGGCGAGCGGTGGCAGCGTTCTCTTAAAGGCTTGCGGTAATATGACATACAGCATCGCCTGAGGGTAAGTCATGCCTAATGAACGGGCGGCTTCCATCTGACCACTGGATACGGACTGAATCCCCGCCCGGATAATTTCTGCGACATAAGCACCGGTAAATACCGACAGTGCGACAACGCCCGCGGTAAACCGGTCTAAATCCAATACAGTGCCAATAAAGAAATAAACGATAAAAATCTGCACCAGTAACGGTGTACCACGAATAATTTCAACATAGGTCAGGGAAAGGTCCCGGGCAGTTTGATTTTTTGCGACCCGCATCAGCCCGAAAATCAGCCCCAGAAAAATGGCAAAGAAGAGCGAGATGAAAGAAATTTTTACCGTCACCCAAAGACCGATGGCTATCGGCCCGAACTTCCAATCTTCGACCCGTGCAAGAGTATCCCCTTCGAAAATTAAATCGCCGTCACCAATCGCCCGTTGATCATAGGATTTGATGACCTGATCGGGGGCGCCGTTATCAAATTTCACAATAATCTTATTGCCTTCGATAACAGACACACCATCACCACTGGCTCGGATATTTTGCATCTCAGTATTGACGATATAGGGCCACAATCGATCCCAATGCCAGTTATAATTAATCGTTTTGCCGGAGAAATAGATCCCACTCACCAGCAACACCATCATTACGGCATAAATGCCATGGCCTATCCAACGGCTGGATTTTGACTGCATTACAATGATTCTCTTCTGTTTACTACTTCGCCGGACCCGGGAATCCCCGAGTCCGGCACTTTACATCAATTGATTTGAATAGCGAGGAAATTACTGAACATCCTTCAGCCAGCTATCAGATTTGAACCATTTATCATAAATACGCTGATAAGTTCCATCACCTTTTACCTGACGCAGGTAATTGTTCAGGAAATTAAGGAAATTCGGATCATCCTGACGAATCGCCCATCCCAGTGGTTCATAGGTAAACGGTGTATCCAGATGGGTTACCTGCTGTGGATGCTGCGCGGCGTAAATAGCATTATATGGTAAATCATACACATAGGCATCAGCTTTACCATTCGAGACTTGTAGCACTGCATCGACTTCTGTGTCATAAAGATCCAGCTTTGCTTTCGGAATATAACGTTTCGCAGCCTCTGCACCCGTGGTGCCCAACTTACTGGTTAAAGTATATTTCGGATCATTGAGGTCCTGATAACTTTTGATCTTACCAGCCAGCTTCGGCGAAATCAGTACCGACTGGCCGATGACAATATAAGGGTCGGCAAAATTAACTTTCAGGTTGCGCTCCGGTGTAATGGTCATCCCGGAAATAATGATATCGCATTTGTCGGTCTGCAAGGCAGGAATGATCCCATCCCATGCGGTATTGACCGGCACAAATTTCACGCCGATAGAACGTGCCATATGTTTCGCCATGTCTAAATCGAAACCGACAAAACGACCATCTTTGGTCTTCATTTCAAACGGCACATAACCAGCGTCAAAACAAGCTCTGAGTTCTCCTTTATTCAGGATGTTTTCCAGAGCAGAGGATGCTGCATAAACCTGAGTCGTCAGTGCCGAACAGGCAAGCACCGCCCCAGCAATAGCTGATTTTAATATTTTATTCATACTATCCCTTTATGATTTTTATATCAGTGTCCATTTCCATCAAGAAATGCGATGTTGTGTTGTTAACTTTTGCGGAATGATTCAGCAAATTTATCTTTCACATAGTGCGACAGAACGGTAGCATTTTTCAATACTTTCGTCACAATTAATCACAGCCTTGTCTACAAAAAAATCAAGCAACATGGACAGTATAATACACTGTTCATGCCTTGCTCTCTCTAGTGCCCCAATAGGCTCTAACAAGAGATAAGCAAAAATCAAGCCGCACTCATCAACACAGTAACCGGTCGAGCTCTTCAATCAGATCATGTGGATTTTCCAGACCAATCGACAGCCGGAACACCCCATCTCCGGCATAGCGTCGGTATTGTTGTTCCTGCTCAGTGGTCATCCGGTAAGTCGATGCCATCAAGTCCGCCGTTTTGAGTAAGACCGCTAAACTACGCTGATGACCGATCGAATAAGCGTAATAAAATAAGCGTGCATCTCTGGCAAACCGTTGTGCAATCTCATCCATCGCGTCGATCTGAAAGACAATGATTCCTCCGCCATAAGCCATTTGTTCACAGGCCAGAGTATATTGAGGGTGAGAAGCAAGTCCCGGATAATTCACTTGTTTGACCCGGGGATGATTCTCCAGCCATTGCGCGATCTGTAACGCAGAATCACTGATGGTTTTCATCCGTGGATATAATGTCTCGATACCACGCATAATCAACCAAGCATTTTGAGCACTGATCGTTGCACCAAAATGTGCCGCCGCTCTGGAACGAATTTGTGCAATCAGCGCTTTACTCCCCGCAACGCATCCGCCCAACGCATCCCCGTGACCGTTGATAAATTTCGTCAGAGAATGAATCACAAGGTCAACCCCCAGCATGACCGGGCGAGTGATCACTGGCGTAGCAAAGGTAGAATCAACCGACAGCAGTACATGATTCTGTTTGGCTAAATGAACCAGTTGTGTCAAATCGGTCAGACGGAGTAATGGGTTACAGGGGCTCTCAGCATGTATCAGTTTGGTATTGGGGCGAATCGCCTGCGCAACCGCATCGAGATCCGTCAGATTCACCGGGGTCACTTCAATACCGTAATCAGGCAGAACGTCTCTTGCTAACTCATAAACAGCGGCATAACACACATCACTGATAATCAAATGATCACCGGCGCGAAGCAGTGAAAAAAACACGGCAGACAATGCCGCCATACCGGTTGTCGTTGCATAGGCATCATCGGTACATTCCAGTGCAGCAATACGCTGTTCAAGCTGGCGGACGGTCGGATTAGTCCAGCCGGCATACAAAAAAGGTGCATCGGCCAAGTCCTCAATCCCGTTCGCAGAAAATGAACCTTCTTCTGGAACAAAACTGTGATTCACCGACATCGCAATGTGGGGCGTAGTGGCTTGGGTTTGCTGATCCGGCCAAAAACCAGCTGACAGAGCCAATGTTTCAGGGCAATACGTTTCAGGACAATACGTTTTACGACAATGCTGCGAGGGCTTAGACATCAATACCAGCTTCCATAAGTTTCAAATCGAGGTTTCAAAAAAGAAATTTCAAATAGCGTGCACAATAGAACAGATGTGAGCGGTGACACACATCATCTCGGATCAAATAGTATCGGGTAAAAAAGAGCGGCTGAACGGAGAAATTACTCGGCTAAGTTATGATTTTCTGCATTTTTTATCGTAATATGCAGAAAATCCGCATCTTAAGACTTTATATTATGCAACTTGACTTATTTGATAAGAAAATACTGGATATCATGCAACGCAACTGCCGGTTGCAAACCGAACGGATTGCAGAACAGGTTGGTTTATCGGCATCCGCTGTGCAACGTCGAATCAAAAAATTACGTCAAGCTGGGGTCATTCAACAGGAAGTCGCGATCATCGATCCGCAATATCTGATGAATCATATGAGCTTTTTGGCAGGTTTGGAGATCGAACGAGATAACTACCAGACTCTCTCCCACTTCAAAAGCTGGGCCGAACAGAAAGAAAACATCCAGCAAATCTATTATGTGACCGGCCAATTCGACCTGATGGTCTTGGTGACCGCAGCCACAGCGCTGGAATATGATGCGTTTATCGAACAATTGATGCAGGAGAATCCGAGAATCCGGCGGGTCACAACGCATGTGGTTCTGGATAGTCCGAAACGTTCCTTTTACACCCCGGTCAAAGACCATCAACCCGAGTAACAATCGCGCTCAACACAGCCAGTCATTCACAAAATCAATGATTCTGAATGACATTTCAACATCAGCAAAGCCGAATGTCACATCCGGCCTTGCTGATGCCAATCTGGCATTGTTCATTCAATGAAACGCGCCCTTTCTCAGCCGATGATACACTCAGTTTTCGGCTTTAAACTGGTTGGTGAGCGGATCATACTGATAGCCCAGATGACCTAACTTATCGAGTACTGCTTGAGAGTTGAACTCATAAGTGGTCACTAAATCATCAAAACTCTCACATTCGAGCCGCAGTTTCTCATTGACGATACCCAGTAAAATCGAGTTGTCTAAACGATCAATCATTGAAAAGTCCATCACTACCCTCCTTTTGGCGATTCTGGAGCTATAAGCCTGAATGAAGTCAACCAAATTTAAGTGTAGTGCTAAATCGTGACAAACAACGGAATAAAAATACCACCGAATTAGAAATACAACAGATGAAACCCGGTCATCGACGTTAAAAGCACCACACAGGAGATCCCCAACTGAACTTTATCCGCGCTTTTGGCCATCAGTAAATGCCACGACCAGATAATCACAGCAACGACTAACAAGGAAAAACTGAGCAAAATGGAGTGAAGTACATTATGCAACTGAATCGGATCCATATTGGCAGCCAACGGTACAATACAAAGTGTCAGTAACATCGCCGCCAGAATCCCTGCAATAGGTAACAGCCGGTGGAAAGCTTGCAGACGCGTTCTGGCAACCGTCAGTAACCAGTGTGCTGCGATTGCACCTAACAACAAGCATGACAATATCAACGTCACCGCAGCAACCCAATTCGGAGCAGTCAATATAGCGAAAAACATTGTCAGTCCGGCCACCCCATTTGCGAGGTAAAGTATTTTAAGTGGCCCTTCTTGTCGCGTTTTACCCGTTTTAACCTGAGAATAGAAATAACCAATCAGCGCAACATTTAACAATGTATATAAATGCTGGGAAGCAACCAGCAGCCATAGCACGAGTAAGAGCGGTAAAATGCGGTGAATTCTCCCGCGTTGTCCCGGGCAAATTTCTCCTCGAGTCAAAACGAGCGTAAGAATGAATTGTGATCCGGCGGTCATTGGAAGCAATACAGCAATAAAAGCGTTCAGCATAACGAAATCTGGCATAAAATTAGATAGCGCGATCATACCAAAAACACGGTTGGATGAAAGCTGAATGATGCAGAACTGTCGAGGCACATCGTGTCAACAATCCCTTATCACGACAAATCAATCACCCATTGATTTTGTGGATGAATGAAGCTGGCGAGTCCCCTCACTTGCCGCTATAATGCCCGCCGCACATTCATGAGGTTAAAATATGCACAGCGCCACAACGCCAATTCATCAGTATGAACCCTATTGGGCCAAATGCTTTGGTCACGCACCTTTTCTGCCAACCAGCAGACAAGAAATGGACCAGTTGGGCTGGGATAGCTGTGATGTCATCATCGTCACCGGTGATGCCTATGTTGATCACCCAAGCTTTGGTATGGCGATAATCGGTCGTCTGCTCGAAGCACAGGGATTCCGGGTCGGCATTATTTCGCAACCGGCATGGCATAACAAAAATGATTTTATGGCGTTGGGGCAGCCAAATCTGTTCTTTGGTATCACTGCCGGCAACATGGACTCAATGATCAATCGTTATACCGCAGATAAAAAACTACGTCATGATGATGCCTACACACCCGGAAATGAGGGTGGAAAACGGCCGGATCGAGCGACACTGGTCTATTCTCAACGCTGCCGCGAAGCCTATAAAGAAACACCGATTATTTTAGGTGGTATCGAAGCCAGTCTGCGTCGTGTCGCCCATTATGATTACTGGTCCGATAAAATCCGTCGTTCGATCTTATTTGATGCCAAAGCTGACCTGTTACTGTTTGGTAATGCTGAACGAGCCTTGGTTGAAGTGGCCCACCGACTGGCACAAGGAGAAGCGATTCAGTCGATGACACATATTCGGGGCACAGCCGTGATCCGCTCGCAAGCCCCTGATAACTATCGAGTCATCGACTCTTCACGGATAGAAAAGCCGGGGAAACCGTTTGTGCCGACCAATCCTTATCAGGCAGAACCCGACTGTGAAACCAATACTACCAGCGAGACCGCGGCACAACCGATTACCATTCGACCTTCCCGTCATGATGCTGAAACGACTGCGGTTCGTCTCCCGTCGTATGAAAAACTGGTCAATGACCGGATTCTTTATGCACACGCAAGTCGGGTGCTTCATTTGGAAACCAACCCATACTCAGGACGAGCCCTGATACAAAAACATGGTGATCGAGAATTATGGGTCAATCAGGCGCCGATTCCGCTGTCTACTGAAGAAATGGATTTCGTGTTTGGCCTGCCTTACGCCCGGGTTCCGCATCCTCGCTACGGAAAAGCGAAAATTCCGGCCTACGATATGATCAAAACATCGGTCAATATTATGCGTGGCTGCTTTGGCGGTTGTTCTTTCTGTTCAATCACCGAACACGAAGGCCGAATCATTCAGAATCGTTCGAAAGAATCGATTCTGGAAGAGTTGCAAGAAATTCGCGACAAGGTTCCCGGCTTTACCGGCACAATCTCTGATCTCGGCGGGCCGACGGCCAACATGTATCGTTTAGGCTGCTCGGATCCGAAAGCCGAAGCCAATTGCCGCCGCCCTTCCTGTGTATTCCCGGGCATCTGCCATAAGCTCAATACGGACCACAAACATACGATTGATTTATACCGTTCAGCTCGCCAAGTGGAAGGCATCAAGAAAGTATTGATTGCTTCCGGTGTCCGTTACGACTTAGCTATCGAATCACCGGAATATGTCAAAGAACTGGTGACTCATCATGTCGGCGGCTACCTGAAAATTGCACCGGAACATACTGAGAAAGGGCCGTTAGATCTAATGATGAAGCCCGGGATGGGCACTTACGAACAGTTCAAAACGATGTTTGAGCAATACAGTGCTGAAGCCGGGAAAAAACAGTATTTAATCCCCTATTTCATCTCAGCGCATCCCGGCACCGAAGATGAAGATATGTTGAATTTGGCGCTATGGCTGAAGAAAAATAATTTCGAATGCGACCAAGTTCAAAATTTTTACCCATCCCCGATGTGTAACGCCACAGCCATGTACCATGCGGAGACTAATCCTCTCAAACGCGTTAAATATAAAAAGCGGGATATTGTTCCGGTGGCTAAAGGAGAACGTCAGCGCCGTTTGCATAAAGCATTACTTCGCTATCATGATCCGAATAACTGGCCATTAATCCGACAAGCTCTGGTCGATATGGGGAAAAAATATCTGATTGGAGACGGACCACACTGTCTGATTCCGGCAGATGATCAACACAAGCAAACACCGGCGCAGCGCAGACAATCCGGCAGGCACGGAGCGAAGCGTTTTGCGACCAAACACAGCAAATCTCAACCGGGATTTGCACCATTACGCGAGGGACGCGATCGATCTCAGGGAACGCGATCTCAGGAAACGTCATCTCAGCCAGCGAAATCCCAGCAACGTGGCAAAAATACTGCCAAATCCAAACGGGTAAAAGCATCGTAACCCATAAAAAAACGCAGCATCTTTGCTGCGTTTTTTTCAACCAATCATAGTGGGAATTCAGGGTTATGCATATTCCGCTTCGAATTCTTGCATAAACGCAACCAATGCCTGAACACCTGCTAATGTCATTGCATTATAAATTGACGCTCGCATACCACCTACGGCACGGTGCCCTTTCAATGCCACCAAACCTCTTTCTTTGGCTAGCTCAAGGAATTTTCCGTCCAGTTCAGGTTTTGCCAACTGGAACGGAACATTCATCCGAGACCGATTGTTCGGGTGAATCGTATTGCGATAGAATGACGACTGATCGATGTAGCCATAGATTGTCTCGGCTTTTTCACGATTGATCTGCTCAATTGCTTTGACCCCACCCTGACTTTTCAGCCATTTAAAGACCAAACCAGAAAGATACCAAGCATATGTCGGGGGCGTATTGAACATTGAATCTTTTTCCGCCAGTTCTTTATAGCTCAGAACACTTGGTAACATTTTATGGGCCAGTTCAAGTAAATCATCCCGAACGATAACAATCGTAATCCCAGCCGGTCCGATATTTTTCTGAGCACCGGCATAAATCACACCGTACTGACTGACATCAATTTCCCGAGACAGAATATTGGAAGACATATCTGCCACGATGGGTTTATCCGTGACCGGCAGATCATTAATTTCAATACCATCAATGGTTTCATTCGGACAGAAGTGGACATACGCGGAATCCGGTGCAATTTGCCATTCACTGGCAGGTTTCACAGCTGATTGTCCGTCAATATCAGTTTTGGCATCAAATGTATCGACGTTGCAGTATCGACTCGCTTCATCGATCGCACTCTCTGCCCAATATCCGGCATCAATATAAGTTGCCTTGGTTGACTGACCCAATAAGTTCAACGGCACCGCCGCAAATTGAGCTCTGGCACCACCCTGACAAAACAGGACTTTATAATTATCAGGAATATTCAACAGATCCCGAAAGTCCTGCTCCGCCTCTTGAGCGACTTGAATAAACTCTTTACTGCGATGGCTGATTTCCATCACCGATGTGCCCAGTTGGTTCCAGTTGATAAATTCGGATTGCGCTTGTTCCATTACGGCTTTTGGTAAAGCTGCAGGGCCTGCACTGAAGTTATACACGGTGTCAGACTTTAACTCCATGGTTTCGTTGCTCCTACGGTCAATCATGCGTTTATAATAGAGACTTTGATTAATATCACTTTTCCTGTGACAAAAAAAGCAGAAAAGAGGCAAATTGCCTCTTTTCGAATTCTGATGCTGAAATAACCCAGAATAAATCGATTGAACGATAAAAAGTGGTTACATTTGCATCATCATGGACATCAATATCACCATCAGCGGTACTTTTTTCCCACTTTCAAACACAAGGTCGCCATCTTGCACAGTTGCCTTCATCTGATAGGCATCACCATTTTCTCGCATCATCTTCATGGTCACCAATTCATCGACACCTTGTCGCAATACAGGAAAAGCATCAGCAACCGCTTTAGGCACTTGACTTTCCACATGCCCTGTCAGTTTTTTGACAATTTCTATTGGGTCTTGTGGGGTGCCTTGCATATCTGCTGGCAATTTCAGATCAACTTTGGACTCGATTTGTCCTTGTGTTAAACCGATATCCAACTGTTCTAACGCCATTGAAAAACCTTTGGCAACCAATTGATCAAGTGCTTGCTGTAAATTTTGCGCATCAGCCGGCGTGATATCGGCATAGTGCTCCAATATCTCAGCGATTTTCGCCAAACTATCGACATCAAGCTGCCCCATCGAGAAAATCACGTTCAGATGTTCAACCACACCATCCTGAGCCGAAATTTTGGCAATGTTAAACTGTTGGCGAGTATCATATCGGGCCCGATCCGCATCCATTGATGAGGTATTCTGATACCCAACATTCTCTAAAATAAAATCACCGAGTCCTGAATCATCAGACATCACCATTTTATCGACTTGGAGTGTTTGAGAACCAATCCAGAATCCTTTTTCTTTCTTACCCTGACCATTGCTATAAAGATTATTTAAACTGATTTGAAGGTCGGCATGACTAAACTGCACTGATGGGACATTCAACCGGTAATCAATTTCACCTAACGTTGTCACATCACCAGACAAGGACATTGGTGTGGATGTCATCGACCATGTGGTGCCCTGATAATGCGTCACTTGGCTATCGATTTCAAAATGGGTATTGCCGTTGAGTTGTGTCTGCGTCACGATTTTTAGCGGCTCATCCGGCTGATTATCTAACTGAGTAACCGCATCAATCGAAAAAAAGCCATGTTTCACATCACTGTTAAAAATCCATGACGTGGGTAAATCATCATTCTGCATCTGGGCTTTTAAACCCGGATCAGTCACCTGAATCTCAGTTTGAACATGTGACGAAAGATATCCACGGTCATAATTCAGCACTTTTGCGGTCACCAACTGGTTCTCAATATTGCCAATATTGTTTTGAAATACTCTTTCGGCTATCTGTCCGACGACTAATGGCCAACAAGCCATCAAGCAGACCGCACCGCCAACTGCTGCTACTTTTTGAAGTTGATTCATAACACAGGATCTCTTTGGTTTATTGTCTATCATACATATTCAAATAACTTTGAAATGGACACCCATCCGTTTAAGCAAAAAAGTTATTTGAATATTTATCCTTACACTCTCAATGGCATTTATCGATGACATCCATATCAATCATGCAATCCAGACTGTTTCATTTCTTTTCACCGACAAACCGCTCATTATAGAACTTAGCTCTCATCCCCATCAGTAAAACCTTGGTAAAGTTTCTGAAAAATATTCTTATCCGTGAGAACATTGTGAACCACTACGCGATTATCTGCTTAGATAACAACCCGATCAGTGTGGAACAGTATCAGCATGAACTGACCCCTTTCACTGGCCTGTTCGATCTATATTGCGTCGATTCTATCAGCGACGCGCAGTATACACTGGATTTTATTCATCAACGTTCACAAATTGTTGCTTTAGTGATCGCCTGCCATCATGATGCACTCAATGGCGCAGATTTCTTAATTCAGCTTGACAAACAATCACATACCAAGGATGCCAGAAAAGTACTCATCAGTGCGGGGAAAGATATTCAGGTCATTCTGTCTGCCGTCAATGAAGGAAGATTGGATCACGCACTCACCAAGCCACTGCCTGACCAAATATTGTACCAAACCGCCTACAAAGAGCTGACCCAATTCATTCTCGACACCGAATCTGACAACTTATTAGACTACAGTCAAGTACTCGACCAGAAACAGCTCTTACGCGCCCATGTGGATAATTCCATGCGACATTTTCGTCAGGGATTTATTCATGATTATCATCAGATGAGTGACACAGAACTGGCAGAAAAGGTGATCGTTCTCCTGTATGCTTTCTTTGAGCAAAAGGATGAAACCCACGCGTGCCGGACTTACTCCCCGAATCACCTGCTCACCCAGGAAGGCGAAGAAAATCAGTTTCTCTGGTTTATCACGCAAGGAGAGGTTGCCCTGTTTAAGCGAGATGAACTGGGTCATGAACGCGAAGTCGTCCGGCATCAAAAAGGAAATCTGGTCGGTGGGATGTCATTTGTGACCGGAGAGGCTTCATTCTCAACGGCTGTCACCCTGACCAAAACCCATGTCATCAAGCTTGATCGAGAGGTTTTTGCCAAGGTGATGCATTCCAACAGTCAACTATTACCGCTGTTCACTAATTTACTTTTACGTCATTTTAACCGACGCCTACAGCGTAGTATTACCACAAAGCTGGAATTACAGAAAACGCTCGAGTCACTGGAAGCAACGCAGCAACAGTTAGTAGAACGGGAGAAGCTTGCCGTCCTCGGTCAACTTGTGGCTGGGGTCGCCCATGAACTGAATAACCCCGTTGCAGCAATTCAACGCGGCGCTGAAACGCTGACCGAGCAAATTCAGTGGGTGTTCAATACACACACACCGGCGTTGACAGAGCAAGCAACAGCGTTACTGCACCGTGCCATGACCGTCTCACCGCTTTCAACATCAGAAGAGAGACAGCGGGTGAAAGCACTGGAAAATCAGTTGCCGGATCGCAGCCTCGCCAAAAAATTAGTCAAATTACAACTGGATCATGATCGTGAGCTCATCGAACAGCTCACAACAGACAAGACTGATGCCAAAGCGTACGTTCATCAGCTTGAGCATTATATGAAAACAGGTAATGCGCTGCGGTCCGTGCTTATCTGCGCTCAACGGATCACAGATATGGTCAAAGGTCTGAAAAGTTATGCGCGTAAAGACGATGAAGGCTATCTTCCCGTCAATATTCATGAGGGCATTGAAGATACCTTGGTCATTTTTGAAAACCGACTCAAAAGATATCAACTGATTAAAGAATATGCAGAAAATTCATTAGTTTATGGCCAGCCTACCGCATTACAGCAAGTCTGGGTCAACCTACTGTCGAATGCACTCGATGCGCTTCCTGAACACAATGGCAAGATTGAAATACACACCCGTCAGGTCGAACATCAACATCGCGCTTACTTGTGTGTTACCGTGAACGATAATGGGACAGGCATTCCGGCTGAACTCCAAGATAGAATTTTTGAACTAAACTTTACCACCAAAAAAGAAGGAAACTTCGGTCTCGGGATCGGCCTTTCAGTTTGTCAGCAGATTATTCAACAACACCAAGGCTGGATTCAACTCAATTCACAAGTGGGTGAAGGCACAACGATTGATGTTTATCTCCCCCTCGTTCAATCGGGCATTGATAAACACATGCAACCATGAAGAGTGATGATGAAGGAGCACGCTATGAATCAACGTTATTTGATCCTCTGTGTTGATGACGAACGGGAGATTTTAGACAGCGTGGTCCAAGACCTCGACTGTTTTGAAGATGATTTCGTCGTTGAAGCAGCCCAGTCGGTATCGGAAGCAAAAGAAGTCTTGTCTGACTGTCAACAACAAGAGATCCCTCTGGCACTGATTCTTTGTGATCACATTATGCCGGAACAGACAGGGATTCAATTTCTGATAGAGCTCAATGCCGATCCGCAAACAGCAAAGGCACGCAAGATTCTTTTGACCGGACAGGCTGGCCTTGATGATACCGTCAAAGCGATTAACCATGCTGGTTTGGATTTTTATATCAGTAAACCTTGGCAAGGCGATGCGCTTCGCCAAACCATTAAACACCAACTCACTCAGTATATGATTCAGAACGAATCTGATCTGTCACCCTGGATGAAAATACTGGACACAGCGGAAATACTTACAGCACTTTCACAACGACGTCGTGAATTTGGCGAGTAATTCAAACAAGACGAGTAATTCAAACAAGTAGTTAAAGGTGACTTTGGGAAGATGATATGATTGAACGGTCTTCGATAGTCATTCGCTTTCAAATGCTTTTAAGTGGAAATAGTTATCGCCTTTTTATCCACGTTATGATGTGTTTTGGCTCTCATTTATGGCATTGTATTTGCAATACGATTCACTCACACGACAAAAGCATGACACTCTTAAGGTAGCATTATGCCTTTCATCCGGTTTATGATGTGTTAAAGGGTTGATTGAAGGCAGAATTACTGCCATTTTACAGGGATTCTAAATAAGATAGGTTCGGTTATGCGTAAAATTATTAGTGCGGCAGTGTTGTTACTAGCCTCTGGTTATACATTTGCAGCGGTAGATCCAAATAGTCCATCGGTGATGAGCAACTTCAGTTATGACTACTATGAAGCTCGAATAGGTATTAGTCCCAATACTTATGGCGCAGGTTTTAGTATGTCAGTTCATCCCAACGCACATGTGATAGGACGAGTCGATTCAAAACTTGAAGGTGATTACGATCTAACAGGTGGCTTAGGCTTCCACGCCCCTATTAACAACTGGGCTGATTTCACCGGTGAAATGTTAGTCCGCATGGTTGATCACGATGATTCCCGAGGTAGTGATACCGGTATGGAATTGAATCTGGGCGTTCGCCAGTGGTTAGGACCACAACTTGAAGTCGGTGGTAAAGTGGGCTATCTAAGTATTGACGACAACGACGACTGGTTGGGTGCTGCTTATGCTCGCTTCCACTCAACAGAACTGTTTTCGGTTGCAGCTGAAGCTCGCTTTAATGACACATATGACGATCAAATCATTTTAAGCGCCCGCTTCAAATATTGATTTGAACAATTGACCTAATTACTCATAACTAATACAGCCAAGTTAAGCGACTTGGCTGTTTAATATTATCCCTCCTCTATTCCCATCAGGATGCAGCATTCAGTCAACAACTGCTGCTTGCGCTTTTCCGGGATCAGCTTCCAGTGAATTTCTTCAATGGCTCCCACAAACTTCCATAACAGTTTAATATCTGTCGTTGTGCCGTACAGTTGCCTAACTTTGATAAAAGCTTTCAAAGCACCCAATTTAAAGAATGTGGCAACATCCGGAATCCCCGATTTCTTCATCATTCGCTCGATAGTCAAGTGTAAATTGGGTAAATCCCTCAAACGTCGGTTCGATAATGAATACTTTTGCTTTTTCTGAAAAATAGCCAATGCCTTGGAACGGCTGATCAACTCTCCCAAATAAGGATAACCGGATTGAAACAATTCAGTAACATCATAATAATTCACTTTAGAAATACTTTGTTTTTTAACAAAGACATATTTTGAGCAATTTAGCGCATTTAATTTTTCATCCAGAACACCGCCTCCTCGAATATAAATATGATTAGTGCTGATTAAAGCAAACATGGCATCTTGCCAAAATAGCCCTATATCCCCAAATATTGACTTCGTGTCAAAGTTTTCTCTTTCCATTAAGTAATCAAAAAATTTTGTTGCTATCATTTACCCTAGCCTCGGTAGTCGTTATATGTATATTTCAGGCTGACGTCATAGGCGATAACTCGGAGATTCATAGCAGGAACGTCCGAGCTATCGTCCTATTGTCGGTTTAAAAGATATAACGAATTGATTTCTAAAATCTCGGCAAGGGGTGTGAAATGAGTCCCATCAAAACTAGAGCAATCACACAGAGATAATAAATATGCGTGTGTATTCTCAATTTGAAACCGTAAAATCAATATTTTTTATAACGCACCGATAATTCATTGCGGTGCCGTCAGTGCAACGCTAAAATAACGTAAATAGCAACGAATCTGATAAATATGAATCACGTCTCTTTTTTTTGGCTTCCGAGTGATCAACAAGCCTTATTTCAGGCGATTGAAACCGAATTTGCCCAACTGGTTGAATTGTCTATACGAAGCGGAAAGATAGAACTCCCTCCGATCCCTCAGGTTGTGCTGGAAATCCAGAAACTCTGTTTGGATGAAGCGACGACTGTCACTGATGTCGCGGAATGTCTGATCGATGATCCGGGCTTAACGGCGGTTGTCCTACGTATTGCGAATTCCGTCATTTTTAATTCAAGAAGTATTGCCTATAGCGATATCAACACCGCTGTATCCAGACTGGGAATTTTTCGGGTCAGAGACATTGTCACTGCACAAGCAGTGAAACAAATGAAATACTCGGTGAATCTTCAGGATGACTGTAATCAGATCCTGCGTCAAAGTGCGACCAACTCACGAAAGCTATGTGCAACGATGGTCTTGGTCACCAATGCATTTAAACAGCTGGACCCACAGGAATATGCTTATCTGGAATCAGACAAAGCATTGCTGGTCGGTCTATTAGCGGATATCGGGTTATTCTGTTTACTCAATGAGTACCATCTCTATCTTGAACAAGGCAACTACCTTGATCATGACTTGGCTATGCGTATTTTTGAATCTCGCTGTAACCGAACCAGCTATCATGTCCTCAAAACATGGGGATTTGATCAGGACTTTCTTTCTGTGGCATCCAACAGAGAGAGACCACATAAACCCAAAGAGGTTTCTTATCTTGATATTGCCAAGATTGCTTACCACTTACTGTTATTTCGCGAGCAAGATGAAAGCATTGACGATCATGAGGTTGAAATCAACGCAACGGGTGCGGAAGTCTTATATGAACTAAGTAACTTATCAGATAACGACTTTAAATCTCAGATTCGTTCGATTATTCATTCATCTGGATTTTAACCTCTGACGATTGAGACGCCGAACAGCCATCATGCAGACAGTCGCTGTTTGGGCAAACCCATCAATTAATACGGGACATTCACTAGGTTTTCGTTTAGATTGTCCCGCCAAAATAGGCCATGACACAATTTGATAGCTTTATGGTTGTAAAAAACAAAACAGCGGAAGCCAATTTTGATAGCCTGCTTCGAATTTTTACCGTACCGGAAGGTCCTGGGTCCACACTGACCCAAATCGAAGAAGAAATTTCTCAGAACCTCAATCAGTTCTTACGAGAGCATATCGTTTCCGAAGAAAAACCGCTAAAAACAATTGAGCAAGATTTCCTATCTTCACAGATTCCGGAACAACCGACATTTGTCTCTGAACATACCCAGCATTTGTTGGATAAGGTCGTTGCTCAGTCGGTTCATACATCGGCTCCTAGCTTTATCGGTCATATGACATCGGCACTCCCCTATTTTTTGATGCCGCTGTCCAAAATCATGATTGCTCTGAATCAAAATCTAGTCAAAATTGAAACATCAAAAGCCTTTACACCACTCGAACGTCAAGTCATCGGCATGTTACACCGACTGATCTATGCGGGTAATGAAGAGTTCTATACTCAGTGGATGCATAGTGCCAACCATTCACTGGGAGCATTTTGCTCAGGTGGAACGATCGCCAATATCACGGCCCTATGGGTCGCCCGCAATAATGCACTCAAAGCTCAGGGTACATTTCAGGGGGTCGAGAAGGAAGGTCTGTTCCGAGCCATGAAACATTATGGCTATGAAGGATTAGCAATTCTGGTCTCCGAACGCGGTCATTATTCGTTAAAAAAAGCAGCGGATTTACTGGGAATCGGCCAGCAAGGTCTAGTTGTCATTCCGACGGATGAACATAATCGAATTATACCCGACGAGCTAAAAACAACTATTCAACGGCTGAAGCAACAACAGATCTTACCATTTGCAGTGGTCGGTGTTGCCGGGACAACGGAAACAGGCAATATCGATCCGCTCGCTGAAATGGCCGCAATCTGTCAGCAGGAACAGTGTCATTTCCATGTCGATGCAGCATGGGGTGGTGCAACATTGATGTCGCATCAATACCGTCATCTGTTAAACGGTATCGAACAAGCCGATTCAGTGACCATCGATGCCCATAAACAACTCTACCTCCCGATGGGCGCTGGAATGGTGATATTTAAATCACCCACATCAAGCCATGCGATTGAGCATCATGCCCAATATATTCTTCGCGAAGGCTCGAAAGATTTAGGTAGCCGGACACTCGAAGGCTCCCGCTCCGGCATGGCAATGTTGGTTTATGCATGTATGCATATCATCAGTCGTGCGGGTTATGAATTGCTGATCAATGAAAGTATTCAAAAAGCGGCTTATTTTGCCGATCTCATTGGTCAGCAGGATGACTTCGAACTCGTTTCAGAGCCTGAGCTGTGTTTACTGACTTATCGTTATGTTCCTCAACAAGCACGTCTCGCCTTGCAACACAGCTCTGGTGATACGCTCGCCCAACTCAATCAACAATTGAACGAACTGACAAAATTTATTCAGAAAAAGCAAAGAGAATCCGGAAAGTCATTTGTTTCCCGAACGCAACTGACACCAAAACGTTGGCAGTACCTCAATACCATTGTTTTCCGTGTCGTGCTTGCCAACCCGTTAACTACAAAAGATATCTTACATGCAGTTTTAGAAGAACAGCGGCATATTGCCACACTCGCCCCGACATTACTGCGTCAAATCCAACGCTCAGCAGAAAGCATTCTGTCAAGCAACATATAATATGCATCTTCTGTTTTCGGTCACTCGATCACATCTGCTGAAATTTTATTTCTGACTGATGTAAGAAATGAATCATTTTGTCTTGGAGAAATACTGTTTTGTCGGATTTAGCGGTAAAATTAGGGGATCATATGAAATTTAGTTTGAGGCCTGTCATATTCTTATCATCTGATAACCCGAAATGTTACAGAATTACCGGCTCATACGTTTATACTCATTTCCCATGCCCACTTCGTGATGAATGTTGAATGCTTTGGGTATCATGATTCGATATCGCCAGTGATCAGGTCGAATTCCTGAAATGTTCTTTCCCCGTGTGAACACTATGAATACATTAGAAAAAATTCAAAAAAATCTGGAAAATTTTAGCAAGTCTGAACGCAAAGTCGCAGAAGTCATCATGGCATCACCGCAAACTGCAATCCATTCCAGTATTGCGACCCTTGCCAAAATGGCTGATGTGAGTGAGCCTACGGTCAACCGTTTCTGTCGTCGTTTAGATACCAAAGGCTTTCCTGACTTTAAGCTTCATCTTGCCCAAAGTCTGGCAAACGGAACACCGTATGTGAACCGTAATGTCGAAGAAGATGATGGCCCCGATGCATACACGCATAAGATTTTTGAATCCACCATGGCTTGCCTTGATGTTGCCAAAAACAGCATCGATGCCGCACAAATTAACCGTGCCGTTGATTTGCTGACACAAGCCAAGAGAATCTCATTTTTTGGCTTAGGGGCATCTTCCGCAGTCGCACGTGACGCGCAGAATAAGTTTATTCGTTTTAATATTCCGATCTCTTGTTTTGAAGATATTGTCATGCAGCGAATGAGTTGTATCAATTGCACCGATAATGATGTTGTTGTACTGATCTCTCATACTGGCCGGACGAAGAGTCAGGTTGAGATCGCACATCTCGCCAAACAGAATGGTGCAACCGTCATCGCCATCACTGCCAAAGACTCACCGCTCGATCAGGTCAGTTCACTCTCCATCTGTCTTGACGTCCCGGAAGATACTGATGTCTATATGCCGATGGCAAGCAGAGTGGTTCAGATGACGGTCATTGACGTGCTTGCAACCGGGTTTACATTACGTCGCGGTTCAGGATTTCGGGAAAACCTCAAACGAGTGAAAGATGTCTTGAAAGATTCCCGCTACGATAAATTGCCTCAGTTCTGACACTGAACATCATATCCTTAAATTTTCATCTCATATGGGCCATTTGTGGCCCATATTTTTTCAGTGGTAGGTCATCGATTACATCGTTTTAATCTATTAAAACAAGAGGTAGATCTAACTTTATTTCCGAAGTGACTTCAGGCATAGTTACGCCAACAACACATGAAGGAGAAAGTTATGTTTGTAGTGATCTTTGGTCGTCCCGGCTGCCCATTCTGTGTTCGGGCAAAAGAACATGCAGAAACGTTGAAAGAAAAACGTGACAATTTTAATTTCCGCTACGTTGATATCCAAGCAGAAGGCATCAGTAAAGCTGATTTGGAAAAAACCGTAGGTAAGCCCGTTGAAACCGTACCGCAAATCTTCATCGACCAGACTCATATTGGTGGCTGTACTGAATTCGAAGCTTATGCTAAAGAAAATTTAGGTCTGTTTGACGCATAATCACGACCTGGCTGACCTGCCAATTATCTGGCAGGTTTTACTTTTCTGACACTCCGACGTATTGATTCTCTCCCCTCGTCCCCTCACGAAGATGAAAATTCTTCTTTGTGCCAAAAAGCCTGAAAAATACCCTTATTTTTTCTTATATTTCAGATACAATTTGTCCGCCATCTTTCTTCCACATCCCTGAGTCGAGTTGTGAATATAAACGTTGTTCTGCTATTAAAAGAAAATCCTATTCTGCTTATTTTTGTTGTTCTGGCGAGCGGTCTGGCGCTGGGGAAAATTCGTTTCGGTAGCCTACAGGTCGGCAACTCCATCGGAGTTCTCGTGACCTCGCTCCTCATGGGCCATCTGGGTTTTTCTCTGAACTCAGAAGCACTTACCATCGGTTTCATGCTATTTATTTACTGTGTCGGTATCGAAGCGGGTCCCAATTTTTTTGGGATCTTTTTCCGAGATGGGAAACACTATCTGATCTTAAGTCTGACGGTCCTGATCATTGCCAACCTAATCACTTATTTCGGAGGCAAGGCCCTACATCTGGATTACGGTCTGTCTGCGGGGATGATGGCGGGCGCGCTCACCTCCACACCGATTCTCGTCGGCGCTCAAGATGCCTTAAGCTCCGGACTGGCAGAAATTCCCCAAAACATGGATATGTCCCGCGTTCTGGAGAATGTCTCTGTCGGCTATGCGATTGCTTATCTTATCGGTCTCATCAGTATGATTATGTTCGCAAAGCTTCTGCCGAGACTACAAAAACAAAATCTCTCAGATTCAGCCCGACAAATCGCTCGGGAGCGCGGTTTAGGTCATAACGGACAACGAAAAGTCTACTTACCCATTATTCGCGCATATCGGGTGGGAAAAGAACTGACGAACTGGATTGATGGTCGGAATCTTCGTGAACTGGGAATCTATCGTCAAACTGGCTGTTACATTGAGCGAATCCGACGAAATGGCATTTTGGCCCATCCGGATGGTGACGCGATTTTGCAAGAAGGCGACGAAATCGCGCTGGTGGGTTTCCCTGACAGTCACGCCAGGCTGGATGCCAGTTTCAGAAACGGTAAAGAAGTTTTTGACCGCAACTTGCTTGATCTGCGCATTTCAGAAGAAGAAATCGTGGTCAAAAGTGACAGCATGGTCGGAAAACGGCTGTCTGACTTGAACCTTTCTGAGTATGGCTGTTTTCTCAATCGTGTGGTTCGGGCACAGATTGAAATGCCAATGGACTCAGATATTGTGCTCACCAAAGGCGATCTCCTTCAGGTCAGTGGTGAAAAAAGTCGGGTACAAGGGCTCGCGGATAAAATCGGTTTCATTTCGATTCACAGCCAAATGGCAGACTTGCTGGCTTTTTGTGCATTTTTCATTTTTGGCATTACACTCGGCCTGATTACCATGACCTTCGGTCAAGTCTCTTTTGGTTTAGGGAATGCTGTCGGGCTATTACTTTCTGGGATTACGCTCGGCTTTTTACGGGCCAATCACCCAACCTTTGGTTATGTCCCGCAAGGTGCACTGAATATGACCAAAGATCTCGGGCTGATGATCTTTATGGTTGGTATCGGGCTGAGTGCCGGCGGCAGTATGTTTGAGCACCTGTCAGAAATCGGTATCAAAGTGATTGGTCTGGCGTTTCTGGTCAGTGTTGTCCCGGTATTTTTCGCTTACCTCATTGGTGCTTATGTCCTGAAAATGAACCGTGCGTTGCTGTTTGGTGCCATTATTGGTGCAAGAACCTGCGCGCCGGCAATGGATATCGTCAATGACTATGCGAAATCAACCATCCCTGCGCTCGGATATGCGGGCACCTATACCATTGCCAATATTCTGATGACACTGACCGGCACTGTCATCATTCTATTAAGTTAATCAATCAGGTTAACGCCTGTTCCGATGCGGCTCAACACTGCATCATTGATCACCACACCACGGTCATTCCGGATCAAAAAAAGCGCCATCATGGCGCTTTTTCGTGTTTCATCGAAAACAGATTAAATATCAATCACGTCAAACTCAACGGCCGGATTCACATCCGCATCATAATCTACGCCATCAATACCAAAACCAAACAGTTTCAAAAACTCTTCTTTGTATGCTTCATAATCTGTCAGTTGTTTGATATTTTCTGTTGTGATTTGTGGCCACAAATCACGACAATGTTGCTGAATGTCTTCTCTCAGCTCCCAGTCATCAAGACGCAGACGATTGTGGTCATCCACAGCCGGTGCCTGACCGTCAGCGCGATACAGTCGCTCACTGAACAGACGATAGATCTGCCCCATACATCCTTCATGAACGCCTTCTTCACGCATCTTTTTAAACACCATCGAGATGTAAAGCGGCATGACCGGAATTGCAGAACTGGCCTGCGTGACAACGGATTTCAAGACAGCAACATTTGCCGAGCCCTGTTTGGCACTCAGTTGCTGGTTCAGCGCTGTTGCAGCACGATCTAAGTCCATCTTCGCACGACCCAGCGCACCGTCCCAATAGATCGGCCAAGTCAGCTCGGTACCGATATAGCTATATGCAACGGTTTTACAACCGTCTGCAAGCACACCAGCTTCGTTCAATGCATTGATCCAGAGTTCCCAGTCTTGTCCGCCCATGACGGTCACAGTGTCTTCAATTTCCTGCTCAGTTGCAGGTTCAATACTGGCCTCAATAATGACATCCCGGTTGGTATCCACAGCAGTTGATGTGTAAGTTTCACCAATGGGTTTCAGCGCTGAGCGAACCAATTCGCCACTATCAGGCATTTTTCTGACCGGGGATGCCAAAGAGTAGACAACCAGATCAATCTGCCCCAAGTCTTGCTGAATCAGCTCAATCGCTTTCTGTTTTGCTTCATGAGAAAACGCATCGCCATTAATGCTTTTCGCATAAAGACCCGCTTCATGCGCACATTTGTCAAACGCAGCAGCGTTGTAAAATCCTGCGGTACCCGGTTTCTTCTCGGTTCCCGGCTTTTCGAAGAAAACGCCGATTGTTGCCGCACCACCACCAAATGCCGCAGCAATACGTGATGAAAGTCCATAGCCACTGGAAGACCCGACAACCAGTACGCGCTTAGGCGCGTTATCTACGCTTCCTTGTGATTGGGTATAAGCGATCTGCTCTCTGACATTCGCTTCACATCCGACTGGATGTGTTGTCGTACAAATAAATCCACGAATTTTAGGTTTGATGATCATATTCAACTTCCTTTAAAAAACCCCGTAAGAATAAAAGTTTCGCCTCGAAATCTCACCCTATTTCTTAATATTTCCCCTCAAAAAGTGAGTGGTTGGATCTCTTTTTACCGATTTCAACGCTAAAAGTAGATTTATTCCATTGAAAAACATATGAATTTCATTTAACAGCACCTCACTCATGCTGCGAATTCAAACAAAAAAATAAAAATATGAGGAACTATCTGTGACATCACCAGTCTGATTTAACAAGATTGACAGAAACGTTGAATGATTTTTTTGTCAATACTGCTTTTTCTTGTTAACTCCTATTTATAGCAGCCAGTACAGATTGTACTGGCTTTTTTTTGTCTGGCTTTTTGCCTTGAGTACGCCTTGTGGTGGCGAACAACTCAAGCTATGCTTGCCGGCATGAATATATTGACCCATAGCCCGATGACCGAGCATACCTTTGACGGCAGGCACTTCTATCTCAAACGAGATGATTTACTCCATCCTCAGTTTTCAGGGAACAAAGCCCGCAAACTGATGACTTTGCTTGATGCTGCTCTGCCTCAAATCACCACGTTAATCAGTTATGGTTCTCCGCAAGCCAATTCTCTTTACTCATTTGCCGCGCTGGCACAACTCAGAGGCTGGCAGTTGGAATATTACGTTGATCATATTCCTCAGTGGTTAGCCGAACATCCACAGGGAAATTACCAAGCAGCGTTGGCACTCGGTGCAACAATCTATCCCACGGGACAACATCCAACCTCAGCGATGCATCCTTATGATTATATTCAACACGTTCGTCGCCCTGATGAGCGTTGTCTGGTTTTGCCCGAAGGCGGACGGAGTGATACCGCTCAACCGGGGATTGCGACTCTCGGGGATGAAATCATCGCCTGGTGCCATAAACACCGGATTGAACGCCCTGTCGTCGCATTGCCCGCTGGCACCGGCACTACAGCACTCTATTTGCATCAGCAGCTGACAGCGCATCAGATTGAAGTGCTGACCTGCGCCTGTGTCGGTGGTGAGTCTTACCTGAAGCAACAGTGGGATATGCTGGCAGCCACCAGCTACCCGACAGTTTTATCTCTGCCGCAAAAACATCATTTCGGCAAGTTGTATCGTGAAGACTACATGATCTGGCTGAATCTCTGTCGCGAGACCCGTGTCGAATTTGATTTACTCTATGACCCACTGATGTGGCGCTGCCTGCAAAGCTGGTTAACCAAACACCCTGACACACCGCTGATCTACATTCATCAAGGCGGTTTACTGGGCAATGTCAGTATGCAGGCCAGATATCAACGTAAATACGCGGATCTTCCTTCAGGCAGACATGATGGTTGATACATCAACGAACACATCAGATTGCCTATCCGCTACCCAATAACCAGTTTCGTTTCCGGATAACGTAGACGGTGCGTTCTGGGACTGGCAAGAAAATACGCGATCGTGAGCGGTCCCAACCGGCCGATAAACATCATTAACATGATAATCACCTCTCCGGTACCAGACAGCGACGCTGTCAATCCTCTGGAAAGTCCGACCGTTCCCAATGCCGAAATTGCTTCAAAAATAATATCAATCATCGGGGCATGTTCACTCAGCAACAAACCGAAAATAGCCATCCAGCTCACACCAATGGAAATAACGGTCAGTGCCAATGCTTTATTGATCGTTTCTTTGGGAATTTCTCGTTTAAATACCCGAATGGCTGAATCTCGTCGCAAATAACCATATGTTGCCAGAATCAGCACAATAAATGTCACCACTTTAATGCCACTGGCGGTACTCATTGAGCCGCCGCCGATAAACATCAGCACCAGTATCACGGATGTGGTGGCATCTTTAAGTTGATCGATTGGCAGTGTATTGAACCCGGCGGTTCTCGGTGTCACCGCCTGAAACCATGAGGCCATCCACTTCCCTGCTTGGCTCAAAGGTGCCAGCGTATGGGGATTATCGTATTCAATACAATAGATCAGAATCACGGCCACCGCGTTAATGATAATCGTCCCGGAGATCATTAATTTGCTGTATGGGGTCAACGACCCCCAGCGGCGATTACGGATCAAATCCAGCCAGACGGAAAATCCCAATCCCCCGATAATAAACAACCCGGTAATCGTCAGATTGACGACCGGATCCGAGACATACGGCATCAGATTACGGCTATCCAGCGCAAACCCGGCATTGTTAAACGCACTGATGGTATAAAAGAAACCATGAAATAAACTGGTTTTCCACCCCAGCTCCGGCAACCAGTGAAGCGACAAAATAACCATGCCGAGCGATTCGACGATTAAAGAAAAATATAAAACGGATTTGGCGGTAGAAACTAATGTCGGCGCATCGGTTTGATTGAACGCTTCTCGGATCACCGTTCGCTGCAAGAAATTAATTTTACCGCCCAATGCGATTAACGTCACAACCGCAAAGGTCATCAGTCCTAACCCACCGAACTGAATCAATATAGCGATAATCACCTGACCGAAACCGGTAAACTCGGTTCCTGTATCAACAACGGAGAGTCCGGTCACAGTCACTGCCGAAGTGGCCGTAAACAAGCTGTGCGCCCAACTGATTGGCGTCACTGTCGCTAACGGCAGTTTCAGTAAACATGTCCCCAATAAAATCAACAACAGAAAACTGGCACATAAGACAATCGGTGGCGCAGCTGCAATCTTTCGCCTTGTTTTCGGTCTTCTGACTATCGGGGATGTCGAGGGCTGCCATAATGCCATATCACACCAACCTTGGTGCAATCTGCTCTAACGCTTCTCGGCTTCCGCACAACAAACATGTATCATTTTCCTGTAAGAGAAAATCATGCGTCAACTGGGTAAATGTTTCCCGCCCGCGTTTCACCAAAATCGCTTCGACCTTGCCTTGCGCTTTATCCAGCAAATTCGAAATCGGCTGGTGATGCAGTCCCGACTTCACCTCAATATCGACCACATATAAGCCATTGCCGATCGCCAGATAATTACTCACCATCGGATAATTCAGAGCTTGTGCGATTCGCACTCCCATCTCTTCTTCAGGATGAATAATCCTCGCCACACCGAGCTTTGACACAATGGTATGATGGGCTCTAGAGCTGGCTTTCACCCAAATCTCTTTTACACCCAGATTCTTTAACGCCAGAATACACAGCAGACTCGATTCCAGATCTTCACCAATTGCAACAAGCACGGCACTACTCGCTGCCAGTTCCAGTTCTCTGAGTGCGTGTTCATCGGTCACATCACAAATGATTGATTGCGTCAGTTCTTCGACATACAACTCAGCGATTTTCGGATTTCGATCGACGCCGGTTACGGTATGCCCGAGATTAATCAACTCCAGACTTGTTGCCACGCCAAATCGCCCTAAACCAATCACCGTAAAATGTGCCATACTTTTTACCTTTTCCTCAGGTTGCCCTGTATTTGCCATTACGCATCGCAAGTGTTAACCGATATGCTCTTTCGCAGATGATCCTCAGGATTATTCCTGATTGAACATCACTCGTTTGGAATGTTCGAGAGCCGAACTCTGCTGATCAATAAATTTTCCTTGTTCTGCACGAATAAAGAACACCTCTAGATTTTCCCGCTGCGCGACCTGATACCCCGCTTTCGGCCCAAGACATAACATTGCCGTGGCCCATGCGTCACTTTCTGCGGGGGTCTGGCCGAATACCGAAGCAGACACCAAATCATGCGTCACAGAAGCCCCGGTGCGCGGATCAAGAATATGAGAGTATGACTGACCATCGGCATCAAAAGAACGGCGATAAGTCCCTGATGTATCGAGCGTCACTCCTTGTTCGTCCTGAATGGTCACTATTTTATAAGGCTGAATATCATCATCTTTATGAACTGGGCGTTCAATGGCAATGCGCCACTTCGAACCATCGGGTTTGTGGCCTTTGATTTTCATATCCCCGCCAAACTCAACCAAATAATTGACAACCCCGTGAGATTCCAGAATCGCACTGAGCTTCCCAATCGTATAGCCTTCTCCCATCGAAGAAAAATCGATCCGCACCTGTGGCAAAGTTTTACGAATGCGTTTGCCCTGTTCATCAACCTGAATTTTGTCCAACCCAATATCTGCTTTCACAGCTGCGATTTGCTGACTATCCGGCACTTTGAAATCATGCTTTTTGAATCCCCACAAATTGAATAGCGGCCCGATAGTCGGATCATAACAACCTTGGGTTTTCTGATTGATCTGCCGCGCAATACTCAGGAGTCGTAAAAAATCATCTGAGGCCGGTTGCCACTGAGTTGAGGTACTCTGATTAAATTTTGAAATATAAGAATCATTCCGATAAGTCGATAACTCTTTATCAATCCCTGCCAATTGCTGATCAAACAGCGGACGAATCTCATCGCTCGAAACACCCGACTCAGACCACCAACTGATATGATAGGTTGTTCCCTGCGCATAACCTTCCAACTTTTGTAACTCCGGTGTCCGACTACAGGCCGTCACCATGACAAGGCACACCAGTGCAACAACACAACGAAAACGGTTCAACAACATTCTTTGGGTAAACATAAAGCAACCTGATTGATAAAAAAATTGGACAAAGTTTAACGGTAGGCAGAAAAGATTACTATACCCAAAGTATCGGGGATACACCCAAAAAACATCGACTTCACAACCAAAGCACGCTCAGGACCAAGGAATTTTGAGTCGCGTAACAACCGCAATCATGCCAACCATGCGACCACATAAAAGCAAGTTCAGGACGCCTGACTAGGGGCGGTTGACCTTCCGTGGTTGAATTTTGTTCAATCTGAACGGGTATTGATCGCGGCGCGGGGCATGCCGCTTAGCTATCCTAAGCAAATGACCCGTAACAAAGAGCAAGACTCGTTCAGATGAACCCTCTGGGCAGCATTTGTCGCTCATTTATCCAGCGTTAGGTCATGGTTCATGTAGAGCGCTACACTTCACATGACCTGCCTTGACTCAATGCACGACAAATTGCTGCAAAAACCATCACGAAAGGTCAACAGTCCCTAGACAAGGTGACTTGGTTTACGTAAGAATGTTCCGGTAGACAATGCAATCGACTCAATATGAGCAGCCTAGAAAAAACAACGCTCACACGCTTATCCGGATAAAAATTACATGCAATTATTTCAACACTTGGGATGGTTCTTTCGCCGCTATTGGCTGACTTACACATTCGCGTTACTTATGCTCGTCATCGTCGCGCTGATCAATATGGCTATTCCATGGTTTATTGGTCAAACCATCGACCACCTGCTCGAAACTCGTACCATGGCACAAGCCAAATACGACCTACTCGGTTTATTGCTCGCCAGTATTATCGTCTACCTGCTCCGTTATGGCTGGCGACGAATGTTATTCGGCACATCCTATAAACTGGGCAATCTCTTACGCCAGCAGTTTTATCAGCGTCTGACCCGGCAAGGACAGGCATTCTATAATCACCACTCAACCGGTGATTTGATGGCGCGCGCGACCAATGATATTGATGCAGTTGAAATCGCTGCGGGTGAAGGGATCTTATCAGGCTTTGACGGGTTACTGACTTTTATCCTGGTCCTCGTGATGATGTTTATTTTTATCGACTGGCAGTTGGCAGCTTTAGCCATCCTCCCCTTTCCATTCATGGGGATTGGCTTTTACCGTCTGTCCAGCCGGATTCATCACCAATTCAAAACCACACTTGACCGCTTTTCCTCATTGAATGAGCAGACCCAACAAGCCATGACTGGCATTCGCATGATTAAATCGATGGGCAGAGAATCAATCGAAGCCGAACAGTTTAACCAGATTGCAGAACAGGCTGCCAACAGCACCTATAAAGTGCAGCGTTCTGAAGCCTTGTTTGACCCTATCATTCAGTTGAGCCTTGGCGCTGCTTTACTCACCGTCTTACTTGCCGGCGGCTGGCAAATTCACGAAAGCCGCTTAACTGTCGGACAATTAACCAGTTTCACATTGTATTTGTCAGAGTTGATCTGGCCGATGTTTGCCTTTGGCTGGTTAATGAATATATTGCAACGCGGGAATGCGGCTATCGAACGTCTCGATGAGTTACTCACTTTACCCGATACTATCGAAGATCACGGCCAGTTCACCCCCAAAGGACATCGGGTAACGGTCAGCCACTTAACATTTCATTATCCGGACATCCCTCAGCCAAGCCTGAAAAATGTGTCGTTTCGTTTGAAGGAAAACTGCGTATTCGGGATTGTCGGTGCCACCGGTGCGGGGAAATCAACACTCCTCCAACTGTTGATGCGCTACTGGGAATCCGGAGAAGGTGCCATACAAATCGGTGGCACACCACTGCGTCAGATTCCGCTGACTCAACTGCGGGCACTTTATGCTTATGTTCCTCAGGATGCATTTCTGTTCAGTACCACGATTATGGAAAATATCCGGATGGGACGTCCCACAGCCACCGATGAACATGTCTATCAAGCCGCCAAATTGGCCGCGATTGATAATGATATCCGCCAGTTCCCCGATGGCTATCAGACCGCAGTCGGAGAGCGCGGCGTAACCCTATCCGGGGGACAACGACAACGAATTTCGATTGCCCGGGCATTGATCAGTGATGCACCACTCCTCATTCTGGATGATGCGCTCTCGGCCGTTGATATCCGGACGGAAAAAATCATCATTCAACATCTGCGGCAACGAAAAGCTCAGACACTCATCATTGTCAGTCACCGTTTATCTGCGGTGGAACACGCGGATGAAATTATTGTCATGGCTCATGGTGAAGTGATTGAAAGAGGCAAACATCAACAATTAATTGCGGGCGATGGCTGGTATTCACGAATGGCAGACTATCAACAGATGGAACAGGCGATGGAGAGTACATCCTCATGAGTATCAAGAATTCCAAGCGGGATGATAAACACGCTGGCTCACTACGCCTATTGATGAGTTATGTTTTCGCCGACAAAGCTTTATTGATTAAAACCTTAATTCTGGTTGTGATTGCAACGGGATTTGAGGTGTTAGGCCCGCTATTGAGCAAAGTGTTCATCGATGACTTTATTGTGCCGGATCATTATCCGTTCTGGCCGATTGTCGGCATTATCAGTCTGTTTATTCTGTCAACAATCGTGGGAACTTACCTCAAGTATCGACAAACACTGCGTTTTTTGGATATGGCATTGTTCGCGGTGCTTGATATTCGCAAACGGGTGTTTAAGCATGTCCTGTCTTTGCCAATGTCGTATTTCGATTATGCCCGTACCGGGCAACTGGTCAGCCGGATTACCAATGATACCGAGTCAATTAAAGATATTTACGTGCAGTTTTTATCCAATGTTCTGACCAATATCATTCTACTGATTGGTATTTTGATTGCCATGGCGATTTTGGACATGCAACTGATGCTGGTCGCCCTCATGCTGTTGCCGACAGTGATAGGATTAATTTATTTGTATCAACGTTTCAGTGTCAAAAACGTCACCGACAGCCGCCGTTTACGTTCAGACATTAACGCAACAATGAATGAGTCCATTAGCGGTATGACCGTGATTCAGGCAACGAATCAACAACAGGCGAAACTGTCTCAGTTTGATCAGATCAATGCGCATTACTACGATACCCGCCTGAAAACCGTGACGATTTCATCCTTGCTGCTCCGCCCGGCAATCAACTTACTCAGCATTATGGTGCTGGGTGGTGTGGTGTGGTTTTTTGGTCTGCAAGTAGTTCAGGGAGTTGCGGAAATCGGGGTGCTATACGCTTACCTCAACTATTTGGGACGATTTTCAGAGCCATTGATCGAAATTACCCAACGTTTTGGGTTATACCAGCAAGCCATTGTAGCGGGTAACCGAGTCTATGAACTACTGCAAGAATCTTCGGTAAAGCCCGAAAAAGGCACCTTTTCCCGGATTGACGCCGGACATCTGAGTATCAAAAACTTGAATTTTGCTTATCAAAATAAGCATCCGGTGCTGCAGGATATCAATGCCGAAGTCAATGCCGGACAATTCTTTGCCATCGTCGGACATACCGGCAGTGGTAAAAGTACCTTAATGAGTCTGTTACTCAATTTTTATCAGCCCCAGTCAGGCACGATCTGTATTGATGAGCATCCCCTTGATCACTATAGTCATGATGCCTTACGTCAAGGGGTCAGTTTTATTCCACAGGATCCGTTTATTCTTGCCACTACCATATTCGATAACATCGATATGGGACGGAACTTAAGCGAGGCAGCAGTACGCCTTGCTGCTCGTCAAGCCCATTTGCATAATGTGATTATTGCCATGAGCGAGGGTTACCAGACACAGCTCGGCGAGGGCGGCTTGCGGCTTTCAACCGGGCAACGTCAACAACTGATTATCGCCCGTGCTTTGGCAGGTTCACCCAAGGTGTTGTTACTGGATGAAGCCACCGCGAATGTCGATAGTGAGACCGAACAGGTTGTCCAGCGGGCGCTGAACGATCTGCAAGGTCAAGTCACGCTGATTGTGGTTGCCCATCGTTTGTCCACTATTCGCCATGCCGATCAAATTCTGGTATTGGATCATGGCCACTTAACCGAACAGGGTGACCATCACCAACTCATGGCGTTACCACAGGGACGATATCGTGCCATGTATCAATTACAACAGCAGGAGAAACGCGTGGCTCAAGCCGCCAAGTGACAACGTCACCTATATCAAATACCCCATCACATGAATGAGAGCCACATGGCTCTCATTATTATGCTTTTTCAGGGGTGACAACCTATTCAATGGTGACAACAACGCCCTTTGCCAGATCGATGTTGATGATGTTCACCGTTTTCATGGGCACCACACCCACGATGCTGCTCACCTGTCTCACAACAACGATGTCCCTGACCGTGGGCATGAACATGGTCATGATGTCCATGCTGATGATGCCCGCAACAGCCGCCTTGTTGTTGCTTCGTTTGATAGTTCACGGACTGACGCCCCTGCTCTGCATCGGTGAGCGGAACCAGTTCCCCCCCGGTCTGGACAATGTGCTGCAAAGTCTGGCGCCCCGTATGCGTTTGAAACACAGTCAACTGGTTTTCAAGTAACCGCCCCAGCATCCGCTGACCTATATGACGAACAATCACTCGTTCAACCTGCTCGCTCTGGAGTAATGCAAGTAATGCTGACTTCCCTGAACAACCAGCATGTTGCGCAGGATTGGGTTTCTGTCCCACTACCTCACCAGACTCATTCATAAAAAGAAAATGGTCAGCTTTGGTAAAATGGTTGGCAATTCGGTCTTCTTTCATCGGGATAGCAATAATCATCAGAAATAACTCCTGTACTGAGTGTTGATCAAACCCAACCGACAAAATTAGCTTGGTCGAAATAAGCGTTTGATCGAAATAAAAACGGTGCTCACCAGTGCTGTCCTGTCATCGACAGAGTGAGGATTTGCACCTCAATTAATTGGCATATGCTATTTATAGTCCTATTTTTTGGCATATGCAAATTATAAATTTTCAGAAAATGTCGAATAACACCACAAGATGGTGTGACAGGAAGATTTGAGCGATGTATCGAGAAATCAGAGAAACAAGTTCATCACGGATACAAATAACCGGACATACTGTTGATGTTGCATGCCAGGTTGTCTGTCAGAAAAGCAGGCGGTCAGAAAATAGAAAGAAAGATTATTTAATGACTCATCATCAATGCTTTACCATTGACTAAACAGTCCGCGACTTTGAAACGGGCAGCCTTGACCAAATTTGCCAGCGTTTGCCGGGAGACTCCCATTGCAACTGCCGCATCCTGCTGATGCATCCCTTGTAAATCAACCAAGCGCAGTGCTTCAAATTCATCGGCAGCTAAATCAAGATGCTCAAGTTGGCCCATCGGAATACCGTTCGGTTTGAAACAACTATCTGCAGGTTTGCCACAAATAACACGAGGAATTTTATTCCGCCCCATCGATTAATCCTTCAATGTATGTATCAATAAATTGTCCGTCATCTTAATCGAACAATGCCGAAGTCGATAGTTTCTCATACGATTTGTTGCTAATGAATTGTTTTTTCAACCAATCCATTATACAGACTATCGGTTGACGGCCAAAATTACCCCAAATGCCCGAACAATCGGCAAGAGATTCAATACATCATGAGACTGCCAGATTGAATGTGATGACGCGACGCAAGTCTGATACCTGAGAGTAAAACTTCCCTAATCAGGATCACACAGCGTTGTCCGAAGATTGACACATAAATAGCTTCACTATCAACTGACCATTCTGATATGATCAGGAGATATTTTGCTATGTGTTTTGCGTAAAATTACAGCGTTATATACGTAGGAAATGGAAGCTTGCTTCACCAACATATATCTGCTTGCTATATGTTGTATATTTAAATAATGATATAGAACAAACTTGAAGCAAAGATAATTTAAACTGTATGATGGTGATATTTAATGAGTAAAGGCTTGATATCAAAGTTCCAGTTATTTAGAGATGACTTTAGGTTCTGGCTAGGAAAAATAATTTTTGACATTCGTAAAAAAGATTTCAATCGTAATCATGTTGAAAACTTTTTATTTATTCGAAGTGACTCTAAATATGGTGACTCGGTCATATCATCATTTGCAATGAAAGCCATCAAAGAAAATATTCCAAACTCAGTCATCAAAGTCATTTCTTCAAAGAATACCTATGACTTTTATCAGAAAATGGAATTTGTTGATAAAGTCTATTCATTAAAAAAACGCCCATCATACTTTGAAATATTCAAACTAACCAAAGAGTTAGGGAAAGTCGACATTGCTATCAATGCACAAGACATCGTAAAAATGAAAGATCTATTTCTTTTGAGAATGATATCGGCTGAATCAAATGCAGGGATATTGCCTGATGTAAAAATGTATAACCTTCGTCTCAAGAATGATGGTCACTATGTTGAAAGATTCAATAGCTTATTATCATCATTTAATATTACGAAATATGACAGTTCTTATATTATCCCGCTGTCACCTCATTGCCGAGAGAGAATGGAACCACAATTCAAAAATAGAAAAGTGGTATTTTTCAATCCATTTGGCAGTAATAAATCAAAGAGTATGAATGAAGAAACAATCTGTAGAATTATTCCAATATTTGCACACAATGGATACTCTGTATTTCTATCCTCTTCACCGCTCACTTCTGATTTAGTCAAGCGTATCTGCCAAAAATTTAACGATAATGTTTTCTGTGATGAACAATGTGCTTCAATCGATGATGTGGCAACACATATTGATATGAGTAATATTATCGTGTCTGTCGATACAGCAACTGTACATATCGCAACTGGGTTGAAGAAAAAAACACTCGCAATATATCATCCCGATATGGTGTCTTACACCAGATGGCATCCCAACAACCCGCACTCCAAGACTTTCTTTTCACAAGAGTTAGACAATGTTAATGCATTTGATGAGCAAGAATTACAAGATTTATGGTCGACGATGATCAGTTAACATACTCATCTCAATGCCCGAATAAGCACTTATTTTTTGGGCAATTGTCAGATTAAATTCAGTATGATCATGATATTCAGATTACAAACAATCTCATCCAACCTGTGGCCACCAGCTAGCGCACTGAAATCCCCTCAACAACTATTTTTGAATAAGACCCGCACCGACAGGACATATACATATCGGTGCCTAGGCGTGCCATTTACTCGAAAAGCACAAAATATTGCTGTTTTCCACTCAAGATCACTGATGAAAATTCAATCATTGACAGAAAACTGATAGAATCCTGACATTGTATTTGCAAATGCTGATGATGTATGAAAGAAAACCTCGTTATATCAGTATCTTCTATCAACGGAACACATCATTTTTATGTCGGCCGTTGGTATCAGAAATTTATTAAAAGTGCGGGTTATATCCTGATGGCAGCGATTATTAGTACTGCTGGTATCATTTATTACCTGATGAACGAAGTGGATTTTGCTAAATCAAAGCAAAAAGAGCTGGAAAATCAGTCAATGTCACTTTCAGAAGATGTCGCCTCACTCAAAAAACTAAAGATCGGTTTACAGAGTGAGCTACTTGATCGTGAAGAAAAGATGCAGACGGTCTCGGATCGTCTGGGTGATTTGGAAAAAGTTCTCGGTGTCAGTGACTCCGACGACGCCACCATTGAATCCCGCTTGGATACCGCAGCGATCACTTCCTCTGTCCGTATGGTGCTGTTGAATCAGATCCCGAACGGCTATCCGGTTCCCAATGCCAGAATGTCTTCCGGTTATGGGCGTCGGATTAATCCGGTGACCGGAAAAAGTGAATTCCATCGCGGTCAGGATTTTTCAGCGCCAAAAGGCACCAAGATTTATGCGCCAGCCGACGGCGTGGTCGAAGTTGTGCGCCCTAGCCTGGTTAAAGGATCCGGAAATTATCTAAGATTGAGACATTCATTCGGATTTTCCAGCTCTTATTCTCATATGAATAAATTTGCTGTCAAAATGGGTGAGTTCGTCAACAAGGGTGATCTCATTGGTTACGTGGGCAATTCTGGATTGAGTACCGGGCCACACCTCCATTATGAAATTCGTTTTGTTGGCCGCTCGTTAAATCCCAAACCCTTTGTGAACTGGGGAATTAATAATTTTGATACGATATTTACAAAAGTTGGAGGAGTAAGATGGGAATCTTTGATAAACAACGTCGAGCAAAGAGTCAGTGCTCAGTTACAACTCTCATCGCTGAAGGTTGCACCATTAATGGCCAGTTCAGAGTAGAAAGCAATATGCAGGTTGATGGCAAGATTGAAGGCCAGATCCAGACGGATAAAACGCTCATCATCAGTGAATCGGGCTCTGCAAGTGGTGAAATTTATGCCGAGCACATTATCGTTAACGGTTGTTTCAACGGCACCTGCTATGCCACTCGCATTGAAATCTTAAGTAAAGGTCGTGTCGATGGCACACTCTATACCGACGATATCAGCATTGAACAAGGCGGACGCTTCAATGGCGTCACCAAACCGGCTCCGGAGCAACAAGTCGTCGATTTTCAGGAAGCCAAAACAACTGAAAGTTTAACCGCACCGGCTAAAGCGCCGCACAACAAAAAAGCGCAACAAGGGTCATCATCCTAATCCAGTCTCTTCTTTGTTTTAGGTAACGATTGCTGAAGGTGCTCATTCTATGTCCGACGCAACATCGATCTGACAGTCACCCATCGCGGGACTGTCAGGTTGGGCACGCGGATCATTCCCCCAACAACCAACACTTCCCTCACCCTTACAAAGCGTGATTTAAATCACATTTATAAATAATATTTAACTCAGTAATAACTTTCTGTATCTGTCACAACTTGTGAATGAAACGAGAATGTTTCATCCGCTATCTTCAGAAAAAATGCCGCGAAAAGATAAAAACACGCCACCAAAATAATGCATTGACCGGTTTTTCTGTCATAAATACGTCACCTGTGATTCCTAACCTTGCTGCGGTACTTGGGAGGGAAAACGATGAACATTAAAGATATTGCAGCACTTGCCAATGTATCTCCAGCAACCATATCGCGTTACTTCAATGGCAATGGGCTGATATGTCATCAGACGCGCGAGCGGATTGAGAAAGTCGTGCACTTAACCGGCTATCATCCGAAACAGAAATCGACTCGCGTCGCACTCAACCACAATCCGACCATCGGTGTCCTGATCCCCAGTTTACTCAATCCGGTATTCGCTGAGATCGTCGCAGGGATTCAAGCAAGAGCCCGTCACTTTGGCTACTCGACCATTATTATCGACACCGAATATCAACAAGCACGTGAACACCAAGCCGTGGTCGATTTTATTCGCCAACGCGTCAGCGGTGTTATTCTGACCGTCGCCAGCATCGACAACAATCAAGCCTTGTCGCTACTGAAAGAATTCAACTTCCCGCTGAGTTTAGTTCACAACCAATTCACGGCTGATGATGCCACGGTATACGTCAATAATTATCAAGCAGGCTGGGATGTCGCAGATCACTTGCTCAAGATCGGCCATCAGAAACTCGGAATGGTCGCAGGCCAGTTCAATCGTTCTGACCGGGCGCAGTTGCGTTATGAAGGCTTCAAAGCTCGCATTGCTCAGGATAGACAGGCCCGATTGCTGACGTTACTGGAAATTGATCCAATGGCAGACGCTCCGTTCACCGACCTTGAACAGTCGCTTGATCCGTTAAACCATGATTCATCAAACAACGCCTCGCTAAACAATGCTCCGTCAAATACTCCCTTGTTCAATAATCCCTCGCTCAATAACACCCCGAGTGCTTGGTTTTGCAGCAATGACCTTATTGCGCTGAAACTCATCCGTCACCTGCGCCACACCGGGATACGCGTTCCGGAAGAGACCTCCGTGGTCGGGTTCGATGGCATGTCACTCGGACAAATCACCTACCCCGCTTTGGCAACGGTGAAAGTCCCCCACCTACAAATGGGACATCTTGCCGTTGATTTACTTTTAAATTCGAAACACCACACCGCTTTACCACGCCAACGAGAACTGCCCTATGAGCTCAGCCTCACAGGGACCGTTGCGCCGGTTAAACCTCACTTTGAATCAATTCAATCAATAGGATGATTGTTATGAAATTAAAACATATTGCTACTTTGGCACTCATGGCAACCGGCTTGATTACCGGTAGTGCGCAAGCAGCCGATGCCATTTGTTATAACTGTCCGCCGGAATGGGCTAACTGGGGTGGCCAGTTACAACAAATTAAAGATAAATTAGGTATCAATATCCCCATTGATAACAAAAACTCAGGACAGTCTTTGTCTCAGCTCGTTGCAGAAAAAGATAACCCGGTTGCAGATGTAGTCTACTACGGTGTCTCTTTTGGCATTCACGCGGCTCAGAAAGGGGTTGTCGAACCGTATAAACCACACAATTGGGACAAAATTCCGGCAGGGTTGAAAGATCCGCAAGGCTACTGGTTTGCGATTCATTCCGGCACCTTGGGCTTTTTTGTCAATAAAGCCGCCCTCGATGGCGCACCGGTGCCTCAGTCATGGCAAGATTTACTCAAACCGGAATACCGGGGGATGATCGGTTATTTAGACCCAACCAGCGCGTTTGTCGGTTATGCCAGTGCCGTGGCGATCAACCAAGCCATGGGCGGCAATATGGATGACTTCACCCCGGCCATTCACTATTTCCAAGCCCTGCGTAAAAACCACCCGATTGTACCCAAACAAACCTCTTACGCGCGCGTGGTTTCAGGCGAGATCCCGATTCTGCTTGACTATGACTTTAACGCCTATCGTGCCAAATATAACGATAAGGCCCCGGTTGAGTTTGTGATCCCGAAAGAAGGGACCATTGTTGTGCCTTACGTCATGAGTAAAGTGAAAAACTCACCTCACCCTGAGAATGGTCGCAAAGTGCTCGACTTCGTGCTCTCTGATGCAGGGCAACGGTTGTGGGCCGATGCCTATCTTCGTCCGGTTATCCCTTCGGCAATGAGCGCCGCAACTCGCGCGAAATTCCTGCCGGATGCGGACTATCAACGGGCACAAGCAGTCGATTTTGCCAAGATGTCACAGGCACAGAACGCCTTTGCACAACGTTATCTGAATGAAGTTAAATAATCACAGGCTGGGTGGTGGCAACACCACCCTTCATTTTATGATGAAGCACGATTTTTCACGGCTGATGTTACTGCTCCCGGCATTGATTATCAGTCTGGCTTTTTTTCTTTTGCCCGTCGGAAAGCTCGTTTGGCTATCGCTGGCAGATGGTACGGGGCTGCCCTACTGGTCGATTTTTACCCAACCGACGTACTATCGCAGCCTGCTCTCGACAATTGTCCTGTCAGCCATTGTGACCTTAGTCAGTTTGGTGATTGCGACGATATCGGGGCTGTTTTTAACCCGCTACCAGTTTCGCGGGAAATCACTCCTGATTGCCATGCTGAGTTTTCCGCTGGCCTTTCCGGGGGTCGTGATTGGCTTTTTCGTCATTATGCTGGCAGGCCGACAAGGGATTATCGCTCAGACGAGTCTCGCACTGGTTGGCGAACGTTGGGTATTTGCATATACGATGGCAGGGCTGTTTCTCGGCTATCTCTATTTCTCGATTCCGCGTGTGGTGCTGACCGTCATGGGTGCGGCCGAAAAACTCGATCACCATCTGGTTGAAGCGGGACGCTCACTGGGTGCCGGTCGCTGGCAAATCCTGCGGGATATTACCCTGCCTGCTTTAACACCCGGCCTGATTTCTTCCGGCTCAATCTGTTTTGCAACGTCGATGGGCGCGTTCGGCACCGCCTTTTCACTGGCAACCGACATCAACGTGCTGCCGATGACCATTTATACGGAGTTTACCTTGAATGCCAATTTCGCCATGGCGGCGGCATTAAGTCTGATATTGGGTGCGGTGACATGGCTGTGTCTCGCTCTGGCGCGGATGAAAGGGGCGACATCCCTGAACATGGGAGGCTGACATATGGACAAAAATCGTTATTTCTACGCACAACTGATCTTTACCATGTTGGTGTGCGCATTTTTGATTATCCCCGTGGTGATGTCCGTCATGGCGGGTTTAACCGAGAACTATTTCGTCGGCCTGAAAAGCGGGCTCACGTTGCGTTGGGTTGAACAAGTCTGGTCGATGTATGCCGATACGGTCTGGCTGACATTACAAATTGCGTTAGCCACCACCTGTATTAACGTGATCGTCGGTGTACCGTGTGCTTACTATCTCGCCCGCTACCGCAATCGTTTTGCGCTGTGGTTCGAAGAATGCCTGACATTACCGATTGCCATACCGGGCATGGCGATTGCGCTGGGGCTGATTTCGATTTACGGCGGCTTTCACAACTTCCGCTCCAGTTGGCTGTTCATCTTAGTCGGACATGTCATTTTTACCTTGCCATTCATGGTCAAAGCGGTATTGGCGATTCTCACCAGCATCAACTTTCACGTGTTGGAAGAAGGCGCAGCCAGTCTGGGAGCCCGCTTCTCACAGCGGTTTATGCATATTATCGTGCCAAATTGTATGACCGGCATCATCAGTGGCGTGCTGATGACACTGACCCTCTCCGTCGGTGAATTTAATCTCACCTGGATGCTGCACACGCCCCTCACCAAAACGCTGCCGGTCGGGTTGGCGGATGCTTATGCGTCGATGCGTCTTGAAGTGAGCTCGGCCTACACCCTGATCTTTTTGTGCCTGATCCTGCCGCTGCTGATTCTGGCCCAACTGTTTAACCGAAAAACTCAGCGTCGTTAACCGATGCTGCATGAAAGTGATATCCATATGAATATAGCGAAATCCAGTGTTGCAATTACTCTGAATCAGGTTCAGAAGACCTTTGCTGATGGCACATTGGCACTCAAACCTCTTGATTTACACGTCGAACCCGGTGAGATTTTAGTCCTGCTCGGCCCTTCCGGCTGTGGCAAAACCACCACCCTGCGCCTGATTGCCGGGCTAGAGTTTGCCGATCAGGGCGGCACGATCCATTTTGGTGAGCGTGACGTCACACATCAACCCATCGAGCATCGCCAAGTCGGGATGGTGTTTCAGTCTTATGCACTGTTCCCGAATATGAATGTCCGGGAAAACATTGGCTATGGTTTGCGGGTGCGCGGCGAAAGCAAAGCACAACGACACGCCAAGGTCGCGGAAATGCTGACAATGTTCGATCTTGAACCCTATGCAGATCGTGCTATCCACCAACTCTCCGGCGGGCAACGTCAACGCGTCGCGCTGGCCCGGGCGATTATTACCCAACCGGAAGTGTTATTACTTGATGAGCCCCTGTCAGCCTTAGATGCCCGCCTTAAGCAGCGACTGCGCGGTGAAATCCATCAGATGCTCAAACGGTTAGGTATCACAGCGATTTATGTCACCCATGATCAGGAAGAAGCGATGGTGATGGGGGATCGGATTGCGGTTCTTGAGCATGGTGAAATTGCGCAAATCGGCAGTGCGGAAGAGATTTATCTGACGCCCAATAATCATTTTGTGGCTGATTTTATCGGTCAGATCAACTGTTTTTACGGCAAACGTGAACACGATGTATTCGTTCTGGGACAGGCGCAACAATTACGTTTGAGCGAGCAACATTGCGCTCAGCTCCATGAGGGTCGCCCCGCCACCGCGATGGTCCGCCCGGAAGATATTCAAATCCTTGATGAAGCTACCGAAGAGACACTCCTCGGTGAAGTTCAAACCAGTACATTTTTGGGTGACCGGACCCGTGTACAGGTGAAAATCGCCAGCCTTGATGAACCATTGTTGATCGACTGTTTTGCCCGACGTCACTATCAGCCAGACCAACCCGTTTATTTATCCATTGCGCCACAGCGATTGGTTTTTCTGGGAGATCGTGAATGTTAATCGCACAGTTAACCGATTTACACATTAAACAGTCAGGAAAGCTGGCATACCAAAAGGTTGATACCTTAGGCTGCCTGCGTCGCGCTATCGAACATATCAACCAGCTCAACCCCATGCCGGACCGAGTGGTCATCACCGGTGACTTGGCAGATTTCGGCCACCCTAGCGAGTATCAATTGCTGGTTGCCGAACTCAAACGCCTGAAACCATCGGTCCGGGTGATTCCCGGCAACCATGACAACAGAACACACTTGCGTGATGCGTTGCAGGGTTGGCTCGCGTTTGACACGCCTGAGTATTGTAACTTCAGTGAACCGCTCGGCGGCTATCAACTGATTGGGCTAGATACATCTGTCCCCGGTCAACCGTATGGCATGCTGAGTCAAACATCGCTCCAATGGCTTGATGAACAACTCGCGGCAGTCGCGCCACATCCGGCGTTACTCTTGATGCACCACCCACCGATGATGGTTGGCTTACAACATATGGATGTGCAAAATCTGCAAAACAGCGATCAACTCTATGCTGTATTGCAGTCTCACCCGCATGTTGCCGGCATTGTCGTCGGCCATGTTCATCGCCCGATTGTGGCAACGTGGCATCGGATCCCCGTTTGGGTCGGCCCGTCACATAGTCATGCCGTGACGCTTGATTTGAATCCTCAGGCACCGGCTTGTTTCTCGCTGGAGCCAAGAGCGATTCAGCTCTTTCGTCTGGAGCCCGGCGGCATTTGCAGCCATATCAGTTATATCGATGCAGTTGACGGGCCTTACCCGTTCTTTGATGACAACCACCGTCTGATTGATTAGGGGCTGTTGACCTTTCGTGGTTGGGGCGGCCTGAAGCTAACATTCCGGCCACCCCACCCAAAACAAGAACTGCGTCCTATTTCAACAACCAGAACACCACACATGACTGCCGTATCATGAAGCGAATTGATTCGGGATTTGTCTTAAATGACAGTCCAAAAAACCAAAGGTATCGCGACAGACAAAAAATGCGGCCAGTTAACGCTCATCCATATGGGCAGAGAATCCGCTCAATTGTGGATTAATATCTGATTTCAACGTTAAGGACGGGATATCATAGGCACCGCCATTTTGAGTGAAGTAAGGAATCGGATCGGTTGTTTCTAAGCTATCCAAACGTGCAAATAACTCCGTACAGGTTTGTTGAAAGCGAGCCTCATCCATTTTCCCGACCCGATACATCACATAAGGGGGTAAGACTTGAAAACCGGGATAAAATAACATGCCGTGATGAATCGGAAACAAAATGTCATCAATCGGTCCGTTGACTCCCCGAGCACTGTAGTGAGGCTCCCAACCGCCGGCAGTCACGACCAACATGGCTCGCTTGCCAGAGAAGCGCCCTTCTCCGTAGCGATCGCCCCAATGCGTGTCAGAATGCTCGCCATATCCATAAGCAAAGCCATACGCATAGACACGTTCAAACCAGCCTTTCATGATCGCCGGCATGGAGAACCACCATAACGGAAACTGAAATATGACATGGTCAGCCCATAATGATTTTTCTTGTTCCTTGGCAATATCAATCGATTGGGTGCCACTTTCATAGGCATGTTTCGAATCAAGTGACGGGTCAAATGGTTCAGATGGGTCTTTGGACATCATATCGTGTCGATCAAGGACAGCTTTCCAGTCCATCTCATATAAGTCTGACACTTGCACTGAATGGCCGGCGGCACGTAAGTGATCAATCATTTGAACTTTTAACGCATGATTCAGTGACTGGGGCTCGGGGTGTGCATAAACAATCAATATGTTCATCGAATAACTTCCTTAGATAAGTGGGAGATTCATCTTAGAAAGAAACATGTTATAGTTAAAATTAATTTCTATAATACCTGTTATTAAAATGGTTAATTTCAATAATCTCGATCTAAATTTACTCCGAACATTAGATGTGCTTTTAGCAGAGCATAATGTGACTCGTGCGGCTGAGCGACTCAATTTATCACAGCCATCTGTCAGCGTTCATTTAAGTAAATTAAGAATGCTATTTAACGATCAATTGCTCATTCCAAGCTCAAGAGGAATGCGGCCAACCGTATTTGCAGAAGAGATGCGGCTCCCGCTTCGAGAGGCGTTATCTGCCATAGAAACGGCACTGAATCACTCGTTAACCTTTCATCCCGAACAATTCGACAAAACGTGGAAATTAGCGGCTGCCGACTACGCAGAGCAAGTCGCGATTCAGCCGATGATGAACCGTATTTTAGGGATGTCATCGCATTGCCGTTTATCGATCCGTCATATGATTCCGGAACGACTGCCGCAACAGTTAGAACGTGGTGAAATCGATCTTGCTTTTCACTTGCGGGAAGATGCATTGGGCACCCTGAAAAGTCGGACAGTGCTGAAAGAAACGTATGTTTTAACCGGAAGACGCAATCACCCGATGTTGCAAGAAACACTTGATTTGCCTTGTTTCTGCCAACTCTCTCACGCGATTGTTTCACCCAATGGTGGGGGTTTTATGGGAGTGACCGACGAGATTCTCAAGCAACAGGGACAGCGAAGAAATGTGGTACTTTCGTTGCCGAATTTTCAGTCTCTCATCAGCGCATTAAAGCAATCAGATTTAGTCGCGTTGGTTCCTTCAAGGCTAGTCACCAATGATCCCGAACTGAGAGTCATTGCTGCACCGATTGATTTACCGACATTTGAACTCGTTATGCTTTGGCATGAGCGCTCAAACCATGACCCGGCACATCAATGGTTAAGAAACCAATTTTCATCCAGTCACATATCTTCTGATTGATGTGTGAGTGCTGATATCGTAGCGAGAGGGGTTATCTAATCCGTCAAAACAAACGAATGGGAGAATGAGCGCCAGGCATTCCAGCAGAAAAGTGAACTGACTCGAAGAACCTCATACTTTTTCCATACTTGCGTCTATTGTTCCAACACCCGACGTTCATTAATCTAACCCTGTACCGGAACATTCCGGAACGGGATTGGTCCCCCGTTTTCTAATACTTAGGTGCATAAACACGGTTCTCTCCGAACTGTTTTTATGCGACTATCAGTGCCGCCTGAAAATTATGGTGGACTGATTGGGCAGCCTCCGGGCTGGCCGTAGCCTAGGTAACGGTAGGACCAAACCCGACTCAGTCCACCACCCAATGATTGGTCCCTTTGGATGATGGAATAAATTGTAACTTTACCTGGGAATTTACTATGTTCGAAACCATCCACTATGATCCGCAACTGTCACAAAAAGCCCGTGAATACTTACGTCAACTGGAAGAGATGTTTCTGGCTGAGCAACGGGAGAACCGACAGGAAATGTGTGAAGTTTTACTCTATCTCAACAACCTAATCACCACCCACTATTGTCGGTATCATGAAGACGGGGATGAAAATATTGCATAAAGCCTGATGGGTGTTTGTGATGTGATAATCGAGTCACATTTGTGGCTCGATTTAATTTGGGCATCAATTTTGAGTGGCCTGTCTGGATTGATAGAATAAAACCCACAATAAATAGTCTCGAACAACCTCCTATTGGCTCACCCAAAAGATACGGTTACCATTCTCATCTTCTACCGGACCCGGAGCTCGATCACCACGGTTTAATATAATTTGGTCATTCGTCAGATTACATAAAAAAGTACCATCTATCGAACTTTCATCTCCGGGTAAAACAATATAGTGCTTCTGCTGTTCCATTTGCTCTGACGCAAACAATTGGTCATACCCCTGAGCTCTGGCATGATCAACCAAATCTTTCGGATAGTAGAGCATGTGACGGTAACTGCTATCGTCCAAACCATAGAGTAATGTCACCATCCCTGCTTCAAATGCCCAGTAACCAAAGAAAGTCGGGAATTTACCTTTATGGCGGTCATACCAGTAGCAGTCTTTCATCCCTTTATACCAACCTTTGAGATACTGCTTGATACTTTCCTGCCGCTCTATTTTTGTGGGAGAAACACCATCGCCTTTGATTGCATCGTAGAGATGTTGATAGGATTTTGGGAAAGCAAGTAATTCTTGACGAGGGAGACCTATATACCCTAAACGAGCTAAAAGGATACTAAGAATAGGATCGTCATCATCTTGTGGGTTTTTACCTAACATACGTATAATGGTGGCAAGCGATTTTTTATCTTCAGAGCATATAGCAAAACTGAGAGACCAAAGTAAAAATTGAAACGAATCAGGTTCCCAATATGAAAATGATTTAAATGGGAACTGCGTTTTGTGTCTATTCAACTCGGCAAGAGCATCTCTAATTAAAATTTCAACCTCTTCAAGACTACTTCCCGCAGAGTATTCAAGTGTTGCACGCTCAAATTTACCTAATGACAACGACCAACTGACCCGAGTTCTTAACGCTATACTATTTGTCGAGTCATTTACCTTATCATATCGATTTGACTTATCATCTTGAAAAAGTTCTCTCTGTTCATTATAGACGTCACAACTTAATAAAGGATCTCGTCTGCTTAATTCAAAATCAGTCGCATCCATTGTCATAAAATAACCTCTTCAATACTGTTAGCTTTCTCATCTAGCTTAGTAGTATTAATCACACTGCCTGAATCATCTACATCCATAAGCTAATGTTCATACTCAGAATCTATTACTCTCCGCTTTTCCTCGGCTAGCTCAGAAAATAGCATACAGGAAACCAGTATCAATAAAGAACCAAAAACCAACACTATATATCCCCTATAATATTTTGCGTAGGTTTCACCAACATATTGATATCCATCCAATACAAAACACTCATATAATGGATATAAATCTTTCGCGACAGTAACTAGGTATAATAAGAATAACACTAGTGTTATGTTAATTGATAAAAATAACTTATTTGTAAAATTCATTTAGTTGTACAAAAATATAATTAAAGGCGTCTGAGAGTCCCCAAACGCCTCATATCGATTACTGACTAACCCAGAAAAGACAATTACCATTTTCATCTTCTACCGGACCCGGAGCTCGATCACCACGGTTTAATATAATTTGGTCATTCGTCAGATTACATAAAAAAGTACCATCTATCGAACTTTCATCTCCGGGTAAAACAATATAGTGCTTCTGCTGTTCCATTTGCTCTGACGCAAATAATTGGTCATACCCCTGAGCTCTGGCATGATCAACCAAATCTTTCGGATAGTAAAGCATGTGACGGTAACTGCTATCGTCCAAACCATAGAGTAATGTCACCATCCCCGCTTCAAATGCCCAGTAGCCAAAGAAAGTCGGGAATTTACCTTTATGGCGGTTATACCAGTAGCAGTCTTTCATCCCTTTATACCAACCTTTGAGATACTGCTTGATACTTTCCTGCCGCTCTGTTTTTGTAGGAGAAACACCATCGCCTTTGATTGCATCGTAGAGATATTGGTAGGATTTTGGGAAAGCAAGTAATTCTTGACGAGGGAGACCAACAATCCCAATTCGTGCCAGCAAGATACTTAAAATAGGATCATCTTTAACATCCCCTAATATAGTCAACCAGCGACTTAATGGAACCAGATATTGTTGCTTTCCTAACAGAATGGATAAGCTATACAGCCATAAAATATATTGAAATGAGTCAGGCTCCCAATATTTAAGAACATCATTAATATGGTTTTTTTTATGACCAATATAATATTCTAGAGTTTTATCAAAATCATTCAAAACGGTTTCTAATGACAAACCGGCAGAATAATCTAGTATTGTATTTTCAAAATATGCGGTAAAGAAGCCCCAGCTAATACTACATTTATGATCATCATCTTTTTCGGGGTCAGTTAGTACTTTTCTCAACCCCTCATGAGTTAACCTCTTCTGGAAACTTTCTTTTTTACCTAGATATATATCCTCTTCAAGTAAAGGGTCTCTTCTGGTACTCAAAAAATCAGCGCTCATTAATTTATTCCTATACTAAAAGATTCGTTCCAGAGAATTGGCATCGTTATCGAGTGTCGTAACGTTCACAACACTACCAGAGTCATCAACAATGATTAACCATTTTTGATACCCTGTTGCTTCTAGTTCCAATAATTCATCGTCACTTAACTCATCAGGAAGACGTTTCTCTACCCATCGATTACTCATCTGCTTACCAGAGTGCTTCGTCATAGAAAGAACAGAATCCTTCGCTACTCCATCATCATCTATATACTTCCCAGTATCTGTCCGGTATTTAGTCTCAGTAACAACATATAATGGTGGAGGTGGTTCCCTTCTTACATAAATCCCATCAATCCCTCGCCCTCGGGGCTTATCCGTCATCTTCCTGACACGACGATCTTCAGATAGTAAATTCTCAAATTGTTTATTTTCCATAAAATTATCACTGATAATTTCACCGAAAATTCCCTTTTCTTTATTGGTGGCTTTAATAATTCTTGGCTGAATAGCCACCACACTATCATCTAACTGATGGACAACAACACCTCCTGCCGGAGCTAAATGGCTGTTATTCAACTCATCAATCTCTGACTTCAGATGCTTTTCCAAATCATCCAGCAGTTTTTGTACCGGCTCAAGTACAACCCCTATCATTTCATCGGCTTTACCGCGAATTTCGACAACCGTCTCAACAAAATCATCCAACATCCGGCAGACATTTGCAGGCGCAACCGCTTTGACTTTATTGACAACACTTTTCAAAGCATCGGCTGCTTCATCGAACAAACCAAGTAGCTTGGATTTTGTCACCATCGAAGAGAGCTCTTTCAACTGGTCAGCAACTTTGGTCAAGACTTCACCTGCCTGCTTCTGACCCAGTATTTTCTGTACTTTCGGATCTGCCAAAAAAGATAGGACAGGTTTCATCGCCGGACGAATCACTCTCGCTACATCACCCCCCGCTTTACGCAGGAACAAGAAGAATATTTTCAAAATCCCTTTTGCTGCCGAGCCCAATGAGGGGAACAGGCCAATCAACGTCAGACACAGCGCAATCCATGCCCCTTTGTTACTCGAGTCTTCTTTAATATTCTTACAGTTCGCGATTAAATCTCGGCAGTCTAATATCTGGTCAACAACTGGGATGAGTCCTAATGCAGCGTTAGCAGCAATCTGCCCGGCACTCATATCTGCGTTAAAGTCTCCTTGAAGCGTTTCCCAAATCCACTGAACCGGCCCCATAACAGCATCTTTTGCTTCCTGAGCTTTCTGCTTGATATAGTCTTCGCCTGCGGTATAAGCATCTTCCAGATTGTCATAAAGCCATTCATAAACATCATTTCCCCACATGAATTACGCTCCCAGCAAACTATCAAGGTGATTAACAACCTTAGAAATCGATTCTCTGGGAATATCATCAAAGGCTTCATCGGAAAGATAATGAATGCGGGCAACACCGTTAGGTACATTCTCAAGTTTGGCATACCCGTCTTCATCAAGTGCTCCTGTTAACTCAGTACCATCACTAAGAACAGCTTTATATTTTGTACCGGCATATGGCTGTAATTCAGGATCCATATAAAAGAACTCCATGATATGTTTTTGATCTTCCTGAATAAGAGCCTTGGCATTTAATGGTAATTCCCCACCAAACCCACTGCCACTGCCGGCACTGCCACCGGAGTTGAGATTGACTCCGGCACCGCTGAGGGAAACACCGGACGGATCGACTTTAACGAAGCTGCCACCGGCTTTAAGGGTGATTTCGTTACCCGCTTCGATGATGACTTGCTCACCGGCTTTGATATGGATTTCGGTACCCGCTTCATTGACCCACACTTTACCGGCTTTCACATGCAATTCACCTTCAATCATCAATGTCTGGCTCTTGGCGATTTTGGTGCGCGCTTCACCGCTGACGGTGTGGTGATCATTGACCTTGATATGGCTGTAGCGGTCATTATCGATGGTGGTACTTTGGTTATGTTTGATATGCGTGGTTGCATCGTTTTCAACCAGTGTGTCGGTATCTTTTTGCGCGTGCAGATAGATTTTCTCGCTGCCTGACTGGTCTTCAAAACTCAGTTCGTTGTAGCCTTCGCCTTGGTGCGTTTCGGTGCGGATCACCGTTTTAGTTTTGTGCTCCGGTAACGGATACGGCGTAACATTATTGGCATTGTAAGTCCGACCGGTAATGATCGGCTGATCCGGGTCGCCATTGAGGAAGTGGATCACCACTTCATGACCAACCCGCGGCACGGCCATCATACCATACTGTGCACCGGCCCAACCTTGGGTCACGCGGAGCCAGCAAGAGCTTTGCTCATTTGAGCTGCCGTATCTGTCCCAAGGGAATTGGACTTTCACCCGGCCATGCTCATCACAGTAGATCTCTTCCCCTTCAGGGCCGACCACCGTGCCCATCGTCGGGAACTTGAGGATCGGCTTGCTGCGGAGTGTCATCTGCCACACTTGATCACCGAGGACCGCAGTAAACTGGTTGGCGTACGTGGTTGCACCGCTGCCACCGGATTCTTCCAACGCTTGCGGCTGGCTACCCTGATGCGCCACCTGAACCAGCAGATAATTGCGATTCATCTCACTGTCCAAGTGCTCCATCAAATCAAAGCGCTTACCGGCCTGAAGCTGTGCGTCGTTACTTTTACCGTGGAAGGTGTGGGCTTGTCGGCGCAGGGCTTCAAGGCGGATTTGCGTAAACGCCTGACCGCTGGTGTCGTCTTTAAATCGCCCCGGATGGTCAAAGTGCTCATAGTCGCCACGCTGATAACTCATATCGGACGCCGTGGCTGACTGAGCCAGATTATAGGATGGCTTTTTAAAGCTGTAATCGCCCAGTTGAACGTCACTGACTTCCATCTGTTTCTGCTCGGTCAAAGTTGAGACGTAGGGTTGCTCAAACACTCCACCGGACAGCGCATTATACGGCACCGGCATCGCCAGGCGGCCGAACCCTTCGGGATTATCTGTGAGGACTAAAACATGCTTGTCTTGCTGATGTTCAAAGTGGTACATCAGCCCTTCTTCCGCTGCCAGACGGTGGAAGAACTCTAAATCAGTCTCGCGGTACTGAACGCAGTATTCGCGTTTGGCACACTCGCGGCGCACTGAAAACGCATAATCATTGATATTCATTTCCTGAAGCAGCACGGAGAGGATTTCCGGCACATCCAATTGCTGGAAGATCCGGCTGTTATGGCGCAGCGACAGTCTTTCTAAGGAAGGCACCAGAGTGAGTGAATAAAAGGTATGATGGTGACCGGTATCGCCCCGGCTGAAATTACGAATAATGCCGTGAACCTTTTGTACCACTTCGTTATTACGCAGCACTTCCAGTAATGCACTGCTATCGACCATCTGCTCATAACTCAGGTCACTGTTGCGGCTGGCAATATCGATGCAATACCGATAGCCATAAACCGGTTGACCTTGATCATCCACCGAGTCTGAGATCGATTCGATGCCCTGATAGTCACGGACCACCAATGTCTCGTCATTGACGCCATCGATGGTGAGCCTGAACCCTAACGTTGCCATGTAAACACCCTTCGTGTTGCTTTCTTTATGATTGTTGGAACATGGTGACTGGCAATGTTTAACCAAGCCTTTCCTGATTCACCACGCTACCGCAGCCAGATGATTTATATAAAATAAAAATTGATCTGCAAGTCGGACCATTATATGCAACATGCAGGTCAGGATTCACGCATTATCAAGTCAGTTTGATTTTGGGAAGGCGATTTTTTGAAGGGATATAACATTTTCATGCTTAGGCGGCGGGTATGGGCACCGAGATGTGCAAATTTCGGGGCCGGAGGCTGGGGAGATGAACATTGTGGCGCTGTTGTTTGGTGCGCGATTGATTTTGTCGATTTCAATAGCATCTCCAACAGCGCCCCAGATACTTTTGGCGTTCCAAAAGTACCCAAAAGAACGGTTTAGTTCGTGGACGCTGGCCGGGTCGGATTGATTCGCTCCTGCTCAAGCAATCCTGAAAAATCGTCCATGATTTTTCACCCTGAGTCCTGTGACCAAATTGACTTTTGCTATGTTTTATCCAATCCAAATCAACCACGCAGCAAAGAAAATCATTCCGGGAGAATGATTAGGCTTTTCCGGGCAGGACGCCCGTAAAAGGCGGTTCTGGACAACGTGCGACACCGTCAAACAAAAAAAGATTTTCTGATTCGTCTTTCATCTCTGAAAGATGAACTGGCGCACAGAACACTGATGTCTCTGAAACCGCAAAACCAAATTGTGCGTCAAATTTCGGGGCCCGAGGCTGGGAACATAAAAGTAGAGATACAGCAGCGCTTGCCGCCCCCCAAGATCACCCCAGCCACCCCAACAAATTCCACCATAAATAGTCTAACGGCATTAACACCAATACCGTAATAATCGCCAGAGGGAATGTCAATTTCAAAAGCCTCGACAACGGTTCATGAGACAACTGCATCGCAATGATCAGCGGTGTCACCTGATATGGGAAAATAACCGTCGAGAAACCGACCACTTGAGTCATCAATACCTGAGGAATGGTAAAGCCGGTGGCTTGTGCTAAATCTCCGGCCATCGGGGTCAGGACGGTCGGAACACCGGGAACTGTTGCCACGAAGCCCGTAAACATCGACATCAGCGAAAGCGCCATGAAGTTCAGAAAATCGCCTCCGGTCTTGCCGGGAATTAGGCCTCCCAAAATATCGCCCATGATTGTACCAATCCCCGACTGATTCACTAACGCCCCGAGCCCAAGCGCTGCGGCAACGAAAACAACCGCTCCGAAATCAATACTGCTGTTGAATGATTTGGGGGGAACGACACCCCAGCGAGGAAGCAACAACACAATCGCCGCAGCCAACCCAACCCACGCAGGGTTCACTCCGTGAATGGTATCCGTCATCCACAATAATAATGTCACGCCTAAAATTATACCGACTCGGATTTGTAACGCCGCCTGATATACCTCTTCTTGCTGTTGCGGCGCTTCATCGCTGGCTTCAGCACGAATGTGGGCAGGAAAGATCACTAATGTCAGCGCGACAATGATTAACGATTTCACGATACCGAGAACAGGAAAATGTAACCACAAATATTCGGTATAACCAAAGCTCAGGTGAAATAACGTCTCACTGGCACCACTCAAGATCATGTTAGGAATATTGGCCGGCAGAATCGCAAAGCTCGGCATATTACAGGCCAGTGTCAGTGACGTCGCGATCCCCAGACGCCCGTTACTGCCGCGAGAAAAACCAACTTTATCCGCCAGAGCCATACCGATTGGGATCATCACCACAGAGCGCCCCACTGACGAAGGCATCAAAAATCCCAATATCATTGCACTCACAACCAAGCCGAAAATCAGACGGAAATAGCTGCCGACCAAGTATGGTGCAATCCGGGATGCCAGTCTTTTGCCTAATCCGGAAAGGCTGATTGCTGAGCCAATGATAAATCCGGAAATAATTAACCACACGGCGGTCGAACCAAATCCTGCAAACAGTACCCCCGGGGCAAGTAACTGGAAGATGGTCACCAGAGCAAAGAAGATTAAGGCAGTTAAAAATGGCGGGAAAAAACCAATACTCCAACCCACCAGCGTAATCAGTATCACCGCTGCGCTGTGTGACACGTTGGGTTGAACCCCTTCAGCCGGAAATAAAACCAGCCAAACAGCCAGTATCAGTGCGAGGGCAACTGCAATATGCCTCAGCGACACACTGTTTTTCATATCATTCACCTTGATTCATCTTGATTGCAGAAATAATGCCCCCTAAGATAGCGGATATCGTGTGACGCAAAAAGATCTGAAAATGCCAAAGAATATTCCTGAAGCGACATTACTGCTACCGAATCAGTTTGCCTATACCATCGACCCTTCTCACCCGGTGCTCACACACAGCCACAGTATGTTGGCGGAAACCCGAATGACACCCCATGCCCATCCCAGAGGTCAGTTGCTATGGGCCGCACAAGGCATTGTCAAAGTCACCAGTGATGAGGCGATTTGGATTGTGCCGTCCACACACGCCGTTTGGATCCCCGGTGGCGTGGTACATCAAGTTCAATCAAAAACAGTGGCCCACATGCGCAACTTGTATGTTGACCCGTCATTCCCGATTCGGGCACAACAAAAAGGCATCGCGATGCTGAAAATAACCCCATTGATCCGTGAGCTGATCTTACGCCTGGTTGAAGGGTACGATTCGTTACAAAAAGGGCCGATGAAACGGCTCGGACTAGTTTTGATTGATGAGCTCGCCACGCTGGATGAGCTCAGAGTGTATTTACCTGCGGGCAAAGATCCGAGGTTAAACCGGCTGATCACGCATATTATCAATGAGCCATTACACCATATCACTCTACAACAGCGTGCTGCACGAGTGGGTGCCAGTGTCCGAACCATTGAACGACTATTTAAAGCAGAAACGGGGATGACTTATCGGCAATGGTGCAGCAGGCACCGTTTGATTAGCACACTTGAGCTGTTAAGACAGGGAGAAAATACCAATCACGTCGCTTATGAGCTGGGTTATAAAAGTGTAAGTAGCTTTATCAGTGCCTTTAAGACCTTGTTCGGATGCACACCACAGACCTATGCACAGCAAGAAAATCATCAGCGACCACCGATTCTCCCCTGAGCGTCTATCCCTTCTGAAAAAAACACTCGGATGAAAATCACCACAGTCTGTTACGCTGCTTGTGTTTTTCATCCGAGTATCGTGACGCTTACGATGTCTCCGGTGACATTAATGCCTTTCTCCAGAGAGCAACTTAGTCAACATCCGGCTCGAACAATCCGCGTTTCATGTAAAATTTTACCCAAAATGCCGCGATCAAACTGATGATGAGTAGAATGCTACCGGTAATGGTGTACACCATCCGGGTCATACTCGGATCCGGTGAATTGTTGAGTGCCACATACAGCATACTGACAATCCCGATAATCTGAGGCCAAGGATAAAACGGTGTGCGGTAGGGACGCTCTTGTTTTGGCAGCCGTTGACGCAACACGATCACATCAATGTGAGCCACAATATAAGCCAATAGCCAACTGGTAGTTGCTGCAATCACCAGCACAATCAACGCATCAATCTCGAAGATAAAATAAGAGATAGCGGTGCAGACAGAGAGCATCACAATTGCAGCCCAAGGTGCATCGAACCGGTTGACGGCTTTCAGTTGCGGAAAAGCCTGCTTCTGCATTGCCATACCGTGCAACATTTTCGGCACTGAGGCCAGTACGGTATTGATCGTACTACAGGTGGCAGCGAGAGCCATGACGGTTGCGATCACTAAGCCACTCTTTCCGAAAACAGCATTGACATAATCCAAATACGGCAGTGGCGATTCAACGAGTGCATTCTGGCTTAAATAAAGACTGGCACCATAAGCAAAAGCCAAAAATATCAAGAATATAAATAGCAGTGACAAATGCATAGCCCGGGGAATATTCTTCCGCGGCTGTTTGACTTCGTTGATCATCGGACAGATAAATTCAACACCAACCATCATCCACATCGCTAAAGCAATCAAACCGATAAAACTTCCGTCCCAAACACCGTTGAAACTCCAGTCCACCGCTTGCCCGGCCAAATCAGGATGTGTCTGACTTAAGCCGGTAATCGCAGTCAGGCCAACCAAAATCAAGGCGCTGACCAACACAAATGCCAGCAGATTCTGAACGCGGGCAAACACATCGGCTCCTACCAGATTGGTGATCGTGAGAACCCCTAAAATCAGGAGCGGCACCACTTTGTCCGGCAGCATTCCCGGAAACAGTTGCGCTAACATTCCATCAACCAGAAACATTTCCACAGGGACGGCCAGAATCGCAACCACAACATATCCGGCAAACACCGCAACAATCGCCGGGAAATGACCAATCGCTTTTTGCGTATAGGTGGCTAACGTTCCTTCTTGCGGAAACATCAATGATAATTCGGCAAAACTCATCGCATTGAACTGGGCAAGCGCTAATGCTGCAATCATCGCAGCAATGAACGACATGCCGCCGATCCCGATGCCCTGCGTTGCAGAAATCATCGACCCTTGCACAATGACCAAACCGATACAGATTGCCATCATCGTCGGCAAACGCATTTTTAACCGTGGACGGGGTGTTATCGACAGCCCCATTGTATCCATACTTTGTACATGTGTGTGATTGCTCATGTGAAATCCCTCTCATGAATAAAAACAACGTCAATGTTTTAAACTGATCTATGTTTCAAATTGATCGATGTTTAAAACCGCTCAAATCGATAAGGTGCCGGATCGACAATCGGCGTGACATTCGAGACCAAATCCGCGGCGAGCTGTCCTGCTGCCGGGCCGGTGCCAAATCCGTGACCGGAAAAGCCGGTTGCGACCGTCAAACCGGGAATCGCGCTAATGTGGTCGATAACAGGAACTGAATCCGGTGTGACATCAATCAGCCCGGCCCAGCTTTCATCAATCCCAACGCCCGCAAACATCGGCCAAGCATTGGCAAGATTCGTCAGTGCTTCTTGGTTAATGCCTTCATTTGCTGACGGGTTCAGGGTACGAATCCGCTCGAACGGAGACACACCGTTCGCCTTCCAGCGTCGTGGCAAAGCCAGATCCCGGAGGAAATGGCGCCCGAGCGACATGCGCATATAACTGCGCTGTGCACGTAACTGCGACAAATAACGCATCCCGATTAAGAGATGATCCAGCGTCAGCGGCGCATCCAGCGCCCCGCGTTGCGTGATGACAAACCCACCATCGGAATGTCGGCGAAAAGAAAAATCCGGTGCGGCAAACGCAATCTCCGTCGGCCCTTCGGTGGCTTTGGTACGCAACACGGAACAGATAATCGGCAGTGTCGGGAACGACACACCATGATTGCCCAAGAAACGTCTCGACCACGCGCCACTGGCAAGCAGCACTTGAGTACAGCGAATTTCACCTTGCTCGGTAATAACGCCACTCATCTTACCGCCTGCGGTAGAGAGCGTACGGACGGCACAGTTTTGTACCATCACCGCCCCTTTTTCAATCGCTCGCTGAGCCATCGCACTGGTCGCAATGGCAGGTTCTGCAAATCCATCGGACGGGGTATATACCCCACCAATCCATTTATCACGCCCACCGGGAGCCAGTTGATCAATTTGCTGTGGGCTAAGGAGTTGAGAGTCCAACTGCAATGACTGAACCGATTGATACCACCCTTGGTACATGGCCATCTGTTTTTCATCACGCGCGGCAAAAAGAATGCCAGACCGCTGATAGCCAACCGAGCGTCCGATCCGTTCGGGCATTGCGGCCCAAAGCCGATCTGCGGCCTGTGCCAGCGGGATATCTTCGGCATGACGGTTGGTTTTGCGGATCCAACCGAGGTTACGTGATGACTGCTCCGCACCGATTTGTCCTTTTTCCAGCAATACCACCGGAATGTTCCGCTCAGCCAGTGCCAATGCGGCACTGACACCGATAATGCCCCCACCGATAATCACCACTTGTGTTGATGCAGGGTGCTGGTCTTGCGTCTTTACGGGTTCCAATCTCTGTGTCATCTTCTCATCCTTAAAAATCTATCCTCAACCAAACAGCGACGTATTGAATTCATCGCCATCAGATCGTGATTCTGTTTGTCTCGCTATCACCGGCACCACGATAGGCCGTAACTTCCAGCTCAACCAGGTAGATCGTCGATCCCAAGGGTGGACAGGTCACCGTCGTTGCGGGGTCAATGCCTTTGAATTTTTGGCCGACAAATTCCATCACCAACGGGACATGAGCCGGGTCCTGAATAAAAACACGAGACATCACGACATCGGCCAGCCCGGCACCGACAGAGGCCAGTGCTTTTTCAATGTTGTCGAATACCTGCTGTGCCTGTTCAATGACATCATCAGAGATTTGTTGAGATTCCGGATTACGGCCGGCGGTATTGGAAACAAATATCCAGTCATCCACGGCGACAAGGCGGGAATAGCTGCCAAGTGCTTCAAACTTTGAACCCGTTTTTACTTTTACAATTTGAGTCATTGGGGGATTCCTACATCACAAATAAAATACATCGCAACTCACAAATGGATAGGGTCTACACGATGGTAGAGGAAGGCCTCAGCTCAGCACCGGTTCGTCCCACAGATTCAGTTTGACGCCAATTCCCTGAGCGAGTGCGTTACGGTAAATGACGGTTGCCCACGCCACATCTTCTACCGGTAAACCACCGACTGACATGATGATGATCTCTTCATCGTTGTTACGCCCGGGTGCTTCACCGGCAACAATCTCACCGATATCTTCAAGTTGGTCGAGGGTGATTTTTCCTTCGGCAATCATGTCCATAAAGCGCACACCGATCACCGGGATATGATGGTGAGCCGGTTTCGGCACTTCTTCGTACCAAGCTTGATACAAACCGGTATTGTCGAGCACTTTGCGCACGTCATCCTGTTCCATCGCCTCATCAAGACGACAATAGGCGGGCATCGCTAAGAAAGCACCCGGTTTGACCCATTCGCGTTTGACGATCGGATATAACGCTGGGTCACCGGTCTCACCCGAATTACAGTACGTCACAATATCTGAGCCCCGCACCACCTCTTCCAGTGAATCGACAATCTCGACGGTGGTGATTTGCGGATATGTGGATGCCACCCAAGTGAGGAAGCTATCGAGACTTCTCTGTCCGCGGCCTTTCACTTTGATGGTATCAATCTGAGGACAGGCGGTAATAAATGCAGCAACGGCTGTTTTGCCCATCACGCCGGGGCCAAGCAAACCGATCACTTTCGAATCTTTACGTGCCAGATGGCGCGCGCCAACTCCCGGCACCGCACCGGTACGATAAGCGGATAGCAGATTCGCAGACATATAAGCCAGTGGTGCCCCTGTCTCAATATCGTTGAGGATAAACATCAGGATGGAACGTGGCAGACCTTTCTCACGGTTGGCAATGTTGGAGCCATACCATTTCACGCCACACGTTTGGAAATTTCCGCCGAGATAAGCCGGCATCGCCATCAAGCGACGATCTGCGGTCGGTTTCGGCATGGTCGGAAAAGGCGATTCCTCCGGGAAAATAACCATCGCACCATGAGAATCATTATTTGCGCCAGCCATGCGATAGTCGCCCTGCCACAACAGGCCAAACATCTCTTCCATCGTATCAACGCAGCTTGGCATATCGGTGACACCTGCTTTGAGCATGTCCTGCTCCGACAGGTAAATAAAATCGATTTTGGTACTCTCTGACATAACATCACCTCAAAAATAGGGGGTTGAATTTGTATGCCGTGTTCCGGTCACCGAGGATGTCAATCATCGACCTTCCCTGGCGAATCGCATCGGATGAACAACGGATAGTTTGGATGATAGAGAGCTCGATCAGCAGCGTATTGAATTTTTGCGACATGACTCAAATATTGATAAAAATGACAAACTGGCACCTCGCTTGCTTTCTAACCGTACTTGGAACGGTTTATCTCGGAAAGCAGGTGTCGTTATGTCAAAAGCTTCGATTGTCAAACGTGTGGCAGGCATCCACGCCAAACAACCTTGGTTTGTCCTCAGTGCTGCGCAGGATTTTTCGCTCTGTTCCTCTGATATTCCTGAGGTTTCTCACTTCTATGGTTTTGAAGCGGACTCGTCCGCATCACTGACACTCGCGATCCCCGATGGCTGTATCGACATCCTCTTCGATTGTGATGCCAGCTCTCCGACCGCATATGTTTGCGGGACGACACTCGAAGCAACCCGAGCTAATTTCGTCCATCAACATCGTTATTTCGGGGTGCGATTTGTGCCGGGTGTCATCCCTGATTTCTTGAATGCGTCAGCCAGTGAGATGATCAACCATTTACTGCATTTGCATGATGTGGTGCCAACATGCAATGCCCTGTTCGAACAAGTAGTTAGTGCGCCAACATTTGTCCAGCAAGTGACCCTGACGCAGCAGTTTCTGAAGGATAACTTATTGAATGGTCAGAGGAGACGTCGCTTTTCACCACTCACGTCGCAAGCGATTGAGCACATTTGTCATCATAAAGGAAATATTCAGATCAAGCAGTTAGAGGCCATGACCGGCTACACCAGCCGCACGTTACAACGCCAGTTTCTCAGTGATTTGGGGCTGTCGCCCAAAGCGTTCAGTCGGATCATCCGCTGCCAGTCTGCGGTGTATCATATCAACCACCAGCAACAGGTCATTTTTTCCGACTTAGCCTATGGCTTAGGGTTCAGTGATCAATCTCATTTCTTGAGAGAATTCAAACGATTAGTGAGTGCCACACCACTCGATTACCAAAAGCGGGTTAAACACGAAACTTATCTGAACCGGATTCGTTATAACTGAACTCATTTTGTGCATTTTTGCACCAATACAGCACAGTGATACGACCGATTGAGACTTTCACCAGCTTGATTTGACCGGACAAACTGACTGCAACATCACAAAAAAACAATCATGCTGAGAAACAATCCCGCTGGAAAGCAATTCCGCTGAAAAACAATTCCACTGAAACACAATCCCATTGAAACACAAAAAGGCTCTCAGATTGAATTCTGAGAGCTTTTATCATCAGTCTCACTGAAAAAAAACGATTAATAAGAAGATATCCACTGTTTCAGCGTATTGTATACGGAACTGGTCAGCCGAGTACCACAGTTACGGGAAGAAGAACCGGTTGTATGAATGCCGCGAACATAGTTACGCGTATCCCGGATGCCGCTACCGCTTTGGCCACCGGCGGTATCCAATGTATAACAGACACGGTAAGAAGAGATGGCATTGGTCGCACCGGAGTCAGTCCACATGGTCCAGTGTGTTTTATCACCCGGATATCCGGTAACCGAATGGGTACCATCGGAATAGACTCCCCAACCAGAGTAACCACCGTGCGGCGCTTTTTGCAACACGATTAATGCATAATCATAATTAGAATTACGATCATTGAACCAGGCTGTCGTGGTGACCGCATTTTTCCACGCGGTGGTTCCCCAAGGTTTCGCAGAACCATTCTGTCCGGCAGCAAAATCCAGCGCCCGGTACCAATTACCACGCCCGTCTGCAACACAGTGGCCCGCTGTCAGTACATATTTATCACCAATCAGTGTACCGGTACATCCAACTGAAATATGACCGATATAGTTGTAAGGTGAAGTGGTTGTTCTCGTGATCTGGGTACGATCATCATGACCAATGACGGCTCCCTGAATATCTTCCTCCTCTCCGGTCATTTTAGGTTTAATCGTTGCATCTTTTTCCGGTGTGGTAAATATCGTGGCATCCAGACCCAGTTCATCAAATGTCTTGACTGCGTCCTCAAATGCTCGCAATGCATCTTCTGAAATTTCAGCAGTGTATTGATTTCCGTCCCGATCAACAGCAATCGCTCCCATGGCGTCTGCCCGGTCAACAATCGAATCACTGAAAGTCGGATCATTGGTAAATTCCGGCGGCTGAACAACATTAACGCCATCAATAAAATTTGCTTTTTGAGACATTTCAGTAAATTGTGTTAAATCGTCGGCCTGAACACCAAGTGAACACAAGCCGATGATTGAAAGAGATAAGATTCTAAGCTTCATTTTTATTCCTTTAGATTCAGATTAGAGCGTAAACAGCGTTCTGACATCCTGCCGCTGTTTGGACATGTTGATACGCATATACAACAAATATTTATACAACAACATGTATACAACTAGGTGTATATTATATCGATTCTGAATATCAGGAAAGCTTAAAATCAGTATTCATCGCATCATCGAGTATTCGGATGTGATCTGTCCCGCAAAAAAACAAATGCCAGTCAGGTTAACTGACTGGCATGACCCACGAGCGAGATTTTGATTTTGCAGGCAAGTAATTAACGGACAATCAATCCAAGCAGGATCCCGATTACTCCGAAATCAGAATCACTGAATGTGGTATTGGCAAAGCCTAAATCACCCAATACAGGTAGTAGGAAAACCGGCAGGAAGGTAATCAGCAGCCCTTGCGCAAAAGCGCCTAAAATAGCACCGCGTCGTCCACCGGTTGCGTTGCCGAAGACTCCGGCAGCCGCCCCGACGAAGAAGTGCGGCACCACACCGGGAATAATGATAGTTAAATTCATCATGTAAAGCAGCAGCATCCCGACTAAACCTGCGGTAAAACTCGACAGGAAACCGACCAATACTGCGTTCGGCGCATAGGGAAAGACGACCGGACAATCCAATGCGGGTTTTGCATTCGGCACCAGCTTATCGGAGATACCTTTAAACGCCGGGACGATTTCAGCAATAATCATCCGTACCCCTTGCAGGATGACATATACTCCACCGGCAAAAGAGATGGACTGAATTAAAGCGAACATGAACCAGTGTTTACCCCCACTGACCTCACGGACATAGTCACCGCCGGCGAACAGACAGGTGATGATGAAAATGATCCCCATAGTGAACGAGATAGCAACCGGTGTATCGCGTAAAAACAATAAGCTTTTGGGAACATTCATGTCTTCAGTGGAGTGGGCTTTATTACCCAGTTTGCTGCCGATAAACCCAGCGAGTACATAAGAGAGTGTCGAAAAGTGACCAATCGCCACATCGTCAGAACCAGTCACCTGTTTCATGTAGCGGTGAGCAATCGCAGGGAAGAACACCATCACACAACCTACCACAATCGACCCTAAAGCAATGAGGGGAACACCTTTCATACCACTGCTAGCAAGAATCGCAGCCACCATCATCGACATAAAAAGGGTATGATGCCCGGTCAAGAAAATAAATTTCCATGGTGTAAAACGCGCAATCAGAATATTCACCAGCATCGCAAAGAACATGATCATCGCCATTTCGCGGCCAAATGATTTCTGTGCAATCGAGACGATAGCTTCGTTATTAGGAACAACACCGGTAATGCCAAAAGCGTGTTGAAAAATGGTGGCAAAGTCACCGAGTGAGTTGACAACCAGACCGGCTCCCGCCCCCAAGATAATAAAACCCAATATTGTTTTTACGGTCCCTTTGATACATTCCGTCACCGATTTTTTCTGTGCGATCAGACCGATCAAGGCAATCAAACCGACCAACACCGAGGGCTCTGACAGAACATCATTCATTAAGAAATTAAAGAACTCCATCTCTTTCTCCTTACAGGTAACCCAGCTCTTGCAAAGCCTGAGACAAACGCGTTTTCATCGCAACTTTGTCAACCATGTTATCCAGTGCCACAATGCGTGGCTCGACCGACAATGTATTGAGCTGCTCGGCGATATCGTTCGTACCGACGAAGATGTCACAATCGGTTCCTTTTGCTGAGCCGAGATCAACATGATCAACAGTCGCATCAACATTGAGCTCTTTCACAATCGCTTTAATACTCATTTCCATCATCAGGCTGGTGCCAAGACCATTACCGCAAACTACTATAATTTTCATCATTCAAACCTTTTTATTTTCAGTTATGTAAGGGTACAAAATTTAATATTGGTAAATCACTGCCAGCACATCGTCTGTGCTTTGCGCATCACAAATCTGTTGTACATGCGCTTCATTCATAAATAATTCAGCTAACTGGGCAATCGCTTCAATGTGGCTGTTACTATCTGTCGCGGCTAATGTCACCAGCATCTTGATCGGGTCATTTTCATCGGCATTAAAATTCACACCTTGCTGAATGACCGTCACCGCAAGTGCTAAACGGTTGACACCATCCTCCGGGCGAGCATGAGGCATCGCCATACCCGGACCGACGACGTAATAAGGGCCGATCGATTCATGTGAGCGACAAATAGCATCAACGTAGCCGGGTTCTATGGCATGGTTTTCAATCAGCGCAGCACAAGATTTTTCAATTGCATCTTTCCAGTCGGTCGCATCCGCATAAATACGAACCACATCCGGCGTTATCAGTTCACGTAGCATGTTTATGTCCAACTTTGTCGTGTGATTTAATGATACTTTACAGAACAATGTGCTAGAAAAATCTTAAACAGATCACAAATGATAGCGCTACCTGATAGCGCTATCATTTGTGTGATGCGTGTAAAACTTTGCGCATGCCTTCAGGTTGAATCCATTGAACCAGATCACGGATACGTTAGTATCGAACCGATCACCAATATGCTGTGGTAACATATCAGCGTAGTAAACCTATCACGTAAAATTGAAAAAAATGAGCAGACCGCGTAAACGAAGAAGTACTGGTAGCGTCACATTAGCTGATGTCGCCCAAAAGGCCGGTGTCGGCACAATGACGGTGTCACGAGCATTAAGAACACCGGATTTAGTCTCCGAGCATCTCAGAGAAAAAATTCAGCAAGTGGTTGATGAACTTGGTTATATCCCCAATAAAGCCGCGGGGACGCTTGCCTCCGCAGAAAGTCACTCAATCGCCCTGGTCATTCCGTCACTGTTTGAGAAAGCTTGTGCCGTTTTCCTACCGAAGTTTCAACACACACTCAATAAAGCGGGCTATCAGTTACTCATTGGCTACAGTGATTATTCAATCACTCAGGAAGAAAATCTGGTCTCCACATTTCTGGAAAGTCGCCCGGCGGGTGTCGTCCTGTTCGGTCAGGAGCATACCCAACGAACCCACCAACTGCTGAAATCAACCAATACCATTGTGTTAGAAGTCGCAGAACAATGCTCAAAAGAAAACTACCTAAATATCGGCTTTGATTACTTCGACGTAGGCAAAACGTGTACCAAGCATCTGATTGATCAAGGCTTTCAACGTATTGGCTTCATCGGCGCGCGAGGGGACCATTTTACCTTGCAACATCAGCTCCTTGGCTGGCAAAGTGCGATGATCGATAGTTATTTAACCCCCGACCATTTTTTAACCACACCGGACGCCCCCTCTTCTCAATTAGGCGCAGAAGGGCTCGCGAAGCTGCTTTTACGCGATGCGACCTTAGATGCATTCGTCTGCAGTCATGAAGATATCGCGATTGGAGCGTTATTTGAGTGTCATCGTCGCATGCTCAAAGTGCCGGAAGATGTCGCGATCATGAGTCTTGAAGGTTCATCGATGGGAGAACATGCCTATCCAAGCCTGACTTGTGCGGAATTTGATTATGAGGCGATGGGGATCAAAGCCGCTGAAAAGCTGATACACGCGATAAAAGGTGACAACGTATTGGCATCGCCACCCCCTCTCAAATATAAACTCAAACGCAGAGCCAGTACCGCGAGGTGATGATAGGATAACAGTGCGTGAGGCTCTGTTATCCCCCCTCAACCGTGAACCGTGAGATGTAAAAGGCGATTAACGGATGTCGACCACCATCCGATCCAATGCACTCATCAATGAAATGGTCAAATAATGAAATGGCAAAATACCGTTCCGAGCGCGCCATATGACTAAAATGTGCCTGCTCGTCCCCCCTACATATCAAAGCCCGAGGAACGTGGCTTTATCAGAATCCTTGAAGATAAATTTAATTTCCTTCCTTATTAATGAGTTAAATATTCAATAGGAAATAGATAAATCAATTTATCACCAATCTTGTGCAGAAAAACAAAAAATGCACCAACTTGGATTCAGAATAAATAACCATTTCATTTAATGTATCTAGCCTATTAAATTAGATAGAACAAATAAACCAGCATAAAGATCACCTATAGATAATAATATCAATAATTACACACTGATTAAAATTTGACCTGTTGACAGTTATTTATAGTCACCGCATACTGAAAATATATTCCAGTATAAAGATATTAATTCCACTATACCGGAATTTATGGAAAGCACAACGACAAGGAATCAGTGATGAAATTGAATATGACGAGTAAATTCAGTAAATATTTTTTGAGTTCATTAGCGCTATTGCCTCTGTTTATTTCAGCGACGAGTTATGCGGAAAATAAACTACAAGAGGTGTTAGATCGTGGATATTTAGTTGTAGGTACCGGAAGCACAAATGCTCCTTGGCACTTTAAAGATACAAAAAATAACTTAGTTGGCTTTGATATAGATATGGCAAAGTTAGTGGCTAAAGGATTATTTGACGATGAAACTAAGATTAAATTTGTTGACCAATCCGGTGATGCCCGTATTCCTAATTTAGTGACCAATAAAGTCGATCTGAGCTGCCAGTTCATGACCGTTACCCCAAGCCGGGCTCAACAGGTTGACTTTACGATACCGTATTACCGGGAAGGTGTCGGACTTTTATTGATGAATAAAAGTAAGTATAGCGACTATGATTCATTAAAAGATGCCGGAGATAGTGTCGTCGTCGCGGTTTTACAAAACGTTTATGCAGAAGAAATGGTTCATGCCGCGTTACCTAAAGCGGAAGTCGATCAATATGAAAGCGTTGCATTAATGTATCAAGCATTAAACTCTGGTCGAGCAGATGCAGCAGCAACCGATCAATCTTCTCTCCGTTGGTATATGGTACAAAACCCAGGCCGTTATAAGGATTCTGGTTATGCTTGGATGCCTCAAAGTTACTCCTGTGCCGTTAAGAAAGGTGATCAGGAATGGCTGAACTTTGTGAACGTCGTGTTCCATGAAGCGATGACAGGTGTTGATTTTAACACTTACGCTCAATCATTTGAAAAATGGTTTGGCGTGAAATTGCCAATGCCGAAAACGGGCTTCCCTGTTGAATATAAATAAATCGGATGCTTAGACATGGATTATGATTTCAATTTCAGTGTTGTATGGCGAAATTGGGACATATTAATATCGGGGTTAGGCTTAGGTCTAGGTCTAGCCTTTATTTCTATTTTAATTGGCTGCGTGATTGGAATCATATGCGCATTCATGATGTTATCAAAAAATAGATACTTTAAATATGTTTCATCTATTTATGTTACGATCATCCGTAATACGCCGATCTTAGTATTAATACTCTTTACCTATTTTTCGCTACCGCAGATGGGGATACGTATCGGGAAAATAGAGTCATTTATCATAACGCTTTCTATTTATGCCGGCGCTTATCTTACAGAGGTTTTCCGCTCAGGATTAATATCGATACCGAAAGGGTTATATGAAGCAGGTTTGGCTATTGGATTAACACCGTTTCAGATAAAGCGGATGATCTTAGTCCCCATCATGATGCGCAACATATTGCCATCACTGACGAATAATTTTATTTCTTTATTCAAGGATACTTCTCTTGCAGCCGCTATTTCGATACCAGAGTTAACATTTTATGCGAGAAAGATAAATGTTGAGAGTTTTCGGGTGATTGAAACATGGATGGTTACGAGTGGCATCTATATTATTGCCTGTTTTTTACTTGGATATGCGTTCAGGATTTTAGAAAAGAAAATAATGATTTCTAAAACCAGAAAAAACAGTTCAACGCCTGCAAGCATAATTTCAAGCCCCCTTGGTAAGGAGAATTGCTAATTATGGATATAACCTACTTTTTACAGGAATTGTGGAATGCAAGAAGTGCTATCTACCACGGCGTTATCATAACGATTAGTATCTCTGCATTAGCGATTATCCTCGGTACGATGCTAGGTGTTATCGTTGGCCTTGCTCTTGAATATGGAAATTTACCGATAAAATTCATGTTTCGTATTTATATCGACATCATTCGAGGAACACCTGTATTTGTTTTAATACTAGCCATGTTTTATATCCCTTCTGCAGCTGGCTTAAATTTGGATGCATTTCAGGCAGGAGTGATTGCATTAACAATTTTTTGTAGTTCGCATATTGGAGAAATTGTCCGTGGGGCTCTCGCAGCAATTCCGATAGGACAAACAGAAGCAGCGAAGGCGATTGGGTTAACATTTTCAAAAACGTTTATCTATGTCTTGTTGCCTCAGGCATTGAGACAAATTCTCCCGACTTGGGTTAACACCGCGGCTGAGATGGTTAAAGCCTCAACACTGTTGTCAATTATTGGTGTTTTAGAACTCATGCTGACCACACAGCAAATCATTTCCAGAAACTTTATGAACATGGAGTTCTATCTATTCGCAGGTTTTATTTACTTCTGTATTAATTTCGGAATAGAGCAACTCGGCCGCTATGTCGAACGGAAAGTGACGATTAGCTGAATCGTATTATTTAAGGGATAAATTATGACGGATAGAAAGAAGCTGCTCAGTATTCGAGGTGTTCATAAATCATACGGAGATTTAGAAGTTTTAAAAGGTGTTGACCTTGAAGTCAAAAAAGGAACGACGGTCTCGATCATCGGCTCTAGTGGTTCAGGTAAAACAACGTTATTACGCACGATTAATCTGTTAGAAGATTATCAGCAAGGACAAATTATTCTAGATGGTCAAGATATGGGGTACTCCATAACGAATAGCAAGAGAGTACGTCATTCAGAGTCTGAAATCGCGAAACAACGCTCACATACCGGAATGGTGTTTCAACATTTCAACTTATTTCCACATATGACAGCCTTAGACAATGTCACACTTGGACTCTTAAAAGTTAAAAAAATGAGTAAAAGTGAAGCGACCGCCATCGCAGAGCATTGGCTGGATAAAGTGGGAATGTTAAGCCGAAAAGACCACTATCCCATTCAGCTATCCGGTGGGCAGCAACAGCGAGTCGCCATTGCCCGAGCGGTGGCGATGAGCCCAAAGCTCATGTTATTTGATGAAGTAACGTCTGCCCTTGACCCTGAGCTAGTCAATGAAGTTTTAAATGTCATGAAAGACTTAGCGAAGGATGGCATGACAATGGTACTTGTAACGCACGAAATGAAGTTTGCTTATGAAGTATCAGATAACGTTATTTTTATGAATAACGGACAAATAGAGGAACAGGGACATCCTAAAGAACTTTATCATCACCCCAAATCAAGCCGATTGGCTGAATTCTTGAAAAGTTCCCACTTTTAAATCTTATTAAGGAAATTTAACGATGACAATTAAACGATACGGCTGCGATACTCGTGGTGCCGCAGGCAAACAACTCCCTTTCGCAAGCGCTACCGAAGCAGATGGCTGGTTATATGTTTCAGGACAAGTCGCCATGGAAAATGGTGAAGTGATCAATGGTGGTATTATCGACCAATCACATAAAGCGATTCAGAACATGCTGAAAATTCTGAGAGAGGCTGGTTACGATGTCCAAGATATCGTCCGAATTGGTGTATGGCTTGACGATGCCAGAGATTTTTGGCCATTCAATGGTGTGTTTACTGAGTATTTTGGTGAATTCCCGGCAGCCAGAGCCTGCGTACAATCAAGTTTAATGGTTGACGCAAAAGTGGAAATCGATTGTGTTGCATATAAGCAAAAATAGCTTAAATCATGAATGGGGTAATCGATACCTCATTCTCATGAATATAATCATTGGAGGTCTTTGTGAGAGCCAGAGGGATAGAGCGAGCATTTCAAATTTTGGAATTTCTTCGAAATCATGAAAAAGCGGTCAGGCCAATTGAAATAGCAAAGGCGTTGCAAGCACCCACTTCTTCTATTTATGAATTAATAAAAATTATGCTTGATATGGGTGTATTAGAAAACTTTCATAAAGATGGCCGTGTTTTTTTGGGTAGACAACTGCATTTTTTAGGGACGAGTTATTTAAAAAATTTCAGCCTAGCAAGTGAAGCCGAAACCTATTTAGAACACTTATCTACGATGACTCGAGAAACAGCTCAGTTATGTATGCTTGACGGCCACAAATACACGGTTGCAATGATGAAAGAAGGAGATCGCCCCTTCAGAATTAGTGCGGATATCGGTGAAAAAGTCGCCATTCCTTGGACCGCGTCAGGTCGATTACTATTGAACCATCTGAGTAATGAAGAAATTTTGGCGTTCATCACCCCTGATGACTTCATTCTTCCGGATCGAAGTCGGTTGCCTGAAGAACAATTTCTCAAAGAATGTAATCAGGCAAAAGAGGAAGGTTTTTTTTCATTCAATAGTATCTCTGACACGTTCACACGATGCTTTGCTGCCCCAGTATTTGATGAAAACCGTGTGCCGGTAGCGACATTATGTTTAATTGCTCCAAAAGAAGATGCGTTACAGAATTTCGATTCCTATAAATCTGAACTGATAAGCTGCGCAAACAAACTGACACAAAAGCTGAATGGAAATAATGAATAAATAACAACAGCGGTTATTATTCGCTCAAGGATGAATCAAATGAACTCGACATATCTGGAAAAAGGCCACCCCATTAACACAGCAGCGAACATACTTCATGAAGATGTGAGCTTACCTGCGTTGCTTTTATATAAAGATAGAATAGAAAACAACATCCAATGGATGAAAAATTTTAGCGAAAAATATGACGTTCGGTTAGCACCACATGCAAAAACGACAATGACCCCTCAAATTCTCAAAGCACAATTATCGGCTGGTGCTTGGGGAATGACGGTTGCGAATGCGATTCAGGCTCAAACTGCTTACAATGCCGGATGTAAGAATATCTTAATGGCGAACCAATTAGTCGGAAAAGCAAACATGTCGATCATCGCTGATATTCTTGATAATAACAGCATCCAATTTTATTGCGTCGTTGATTCAGTCAAAAACGTACTCGCGTTAGATAAATTTTTTACTGAACAATCTCTGACTCTCAATGTCCTCGTAGAGCTCGGCGCACACCACGGTCGTTGTGGGTGTCGGACGGAAGAGCAAGTCAACGCCGTTGTTCAAGCAATCAACACGAGCACGTCACTACGCTTATCCGGTGTGGAATTTTATGAAGGTGTCATACATGGTGATGATGAAGTCACTCAAGTTCGCAATTTTATTCATTGGGTACTGAAAATCTTCAACTCTGATGGCTTCCAGTCATCAATTCGTTCTGAAAACGCAATATTAACCGGAGCCGGTTCTGCTTGGTACGACATTGTTTGTGAGGCTTTCAAAGAAGCGGATCTTCATCCGAACGTTGTACCGATTATTCGCCCCGGATGTTACGTGATTCACGATATGGGTATATATGAAGATTCTCAAGCACAGATTATGTTGAGAAATACACAGTGTCAGGCGAGTCATACAACGCTGCTGTCTGCTATGGAGCTTTGGGCCTACGTTTTATCTATACCGGAGCCGGGAGTCGCCATTGTTGGATTTGGTAAACGTGATGTGGCATTTGATGCCGGGCTTCCTATCCCATTGACTTATTATCATGTCGGAGACAAAGCACCGCTAACCATTCATTCAGGGACATGTGTTGTAAAAGATATTATGGACCAACATGCATTCATGACTTTTAGCATCGATTTACAAGTCGGAGATATGATTAGTTTTGGGACATCCCACCCTTGTTTAACTTTTGATAAGTGGCGTGAAATCGCAGTTGTGGATTCGAGCTTTAACATCATCGACCGATACAATACTTATTTTTAAACTTGGGCAGCAACCATCCGACCTCGCATCATCAATCACCACCGATAAAAGCGGTGGTGATTCGATTTGCCTCAATGACTCCGTTCGTTACCGGGTCAGTTATCCAGCGTGGCGCCACCATCGACCCGCAGGTCATGCATGGTGATTTGGCGGGCCGCGTCAGATAGCAGAAAAAGCACACTCTTTGCGATATCAGCCGGTTCAGCGATCCTGCTTAACGGAATGCCCAGACGATATTGTTCGAGATTGCCTTCAATCACTTGTTGTTCACCATAATTATCACGCCAAAGCTGCGTCTGCATCTCTGTTCTGGTCGAGCCCGGGCTGACAATGTTGCAACGAATACCGTACTCCGCCAACTCCAGTGCACAGCACTTCACCAACATATGTAAAGCAGATTTTGATGCAGCATAGGCACCAATATTCAATCTTGGTGTATTGGCCGAATTCGAACCAATCACCACGATACTCCCCGATTGACGGTGTTTCATTCCCTCGGCGACTTGTTGAATCATGGTCAAAGCACCGAAGGTATTGATGTCAAACATTTGCCTGATGTCTTCAGCAGCCATGGCGTGGACATTTCCGATGCTTAATACTCCGGCACAACTGACAAAATGATCGAACTGATATTCACGGCAAAGCTGCGCAACCTGCTGCGCCAACCGGGGATCAAGCAGATCGATGGCGTAATAATCGAGCTGATCACCATACGTCTGTTTAAAATCATCCAACTTTGTCTCAAGAGCGTCGATGCATCGATCGGTTGCAACGACCTTGTACCCCTCAACCAACAGCCGATCCAATACTGCATATCCAATCCCCTGACTTGCTCCGGTAAGCAATACCGTTTCGTTATTTTGTTTCAACTCAACGTCTCCTGTTGCGATTCATGATTATGACGATTATCAATCTATAAACAAGATAAATTATCATTTGAAATTGATAATCGTTCTCACCTATAATCCTACCAATGTTTTGTGTATGAAACAAATGGCAAATATTTGTCACCAAATTTGAAAGAGGTAATTATGAAACGCGAAGTTGTTGGATTCTCCAAAATGGCTCAAGAGCTCTTGAACCAAGAACTAGAAACAGCGCCTTTTTTCTTTGCATCACCAAACAACTCCATGCTGGGTGTCGGTATTGAACAACAATTCAATCAGGCCATCCCCTTTTCCGAGCTTGCCCAACGCGCCAATCAAATGCTTGAGCAGGCGAAAACATCAGCCAATGATAATCCGGTGTTGTTTGCCACGGTGCCGTTTGACGAAAACACGCCGACGAAGTTTTTTATTCCTCAAAAACTGTATGTCTCCAGTAGTGCCAGAGGGAGTAAAAATGACGCCCTTAGCCCCAACAAAGCAACGGTTATTTCTCCGCCGACCGGTAATGACTATAAACAAGGCGTCTCTACCTTATTGAATTTATTCAATACCACAGAGCTTTCTAAAGTGGTTCTCTCCCGCTCTGTGCGCATCGCAACCGATCAAAACATTAGTCAAACCGCACTACTCAGAAATCTGCTTTCTATCAACGCGCGCGGTTACACATTTGCTGCGGATATCGGAGACAATGCCAAACTGATGGGGGCCAGCCCTGAGTTACTGTTAGCCAAAAAAGGCGGACACGTGATGTCAAACCCACTTGCAGGCTCACGTCCCAAATCAACCAACGCGTCAGATAACCAACGCTCTCATACCTCATTACTCGATACCCAAAAAGACTTAAATGAACATAGCTTTGTGGTCGAAGAAGTTGAGAAAGTCTTGAGCCGTTACTGCCGGAATCTCTTTACACCGATGGTGCCATCGGTCATCGAGACCGAAACCATGCTGCACCTGTCGACGGTGTTAGAAGGTCAGGCGATTGACCCGGATGTGAACGCGCTGCAAATCGCCGCAGAACTTCACCCAACGCCCGCCGTTTGTGGTTTCCCAAGACAATCGGCTTATCAAGCCATCAAGCAGATCGAAACGTTTGAGCGCGGGTATTTCAGTGGCATGATTGGCTGGTGTGATGCACGTGGTAACGGTGAGTGGGTGGTGACGATTCGTTGTGCCGAAGTCAGTCAACGCGAAATGTGTATTTTTGCCGGTGCGGGCATTGTTAACGAGTCTTCTCCGCAAAGTGAACTTGAAGAAACCGGTGCGAAAATGGGCACCATTTTAAAGGCTGCGGGCATTCAACTTGACGACCGACTGATAGCATAAGGGACATACCGTGACTTCTTTAACACCGTTAGACTTTACCCCTTGGCCAGCGGAATATGAGCAGCACTACCGCAAGCAAGGATACTGGCAAGACCGGACACTATTTGATTGCTTATCGGCAACCGTAGATCAGTCACCGGATGCCATCGCCCTTGTGTGTCAGGATCAACAATATACGTATCAACAAATGCGGCAAAACATCGTCCGGCTTGCACAAGGCTTTGTTTCTCTGGGTCTCAACGCAGGTGACAATGTGGTGCTGCAAATGGCTAATGAAGCTGAGTTTTACTTCTGCTTTTTTGCCTTAACCATGCAAAGGATTAAACCAGTTCTCGCGCTGCCCGCCCATCGTCATATGGAATTAAGCTATTTCTGTCAGCACACTGAGGCAAAAGCCTATATTTTTTCTGACCAGATCACCGGTTTTGATGCTCAAAAACAGGCTTTACAGCTGCTTGAGACTTGCCCTTCGGTAAAACTCGCTATCACCTCAGGTACTGCGGCTCATCCCGAGATTCAAGCGCTCGACGCCCTCTACTTGGATGCAAGTGACCACCCCGCCTGTGACCGACCCGCCAGTAACCAGCACACTGATTCTGTACAAGGCAGCCCGGTAACGGATGTGGCTTTTTATCAGCTATCTGGCGGGACAACCGGCACACCAAAGTTAATCCCAAGAACGCACAATGACTACGTGTACAGCATAATCGGGAGTATTGAAATCTGTCGGTTTGGCCCGGAAACCAAATACCTGTGTGTTCTGCCGGCAGCCCATAATTTCCCATTGAGCTCCCCCGGCTCACTGGGGGTGTTTTTCTCCGGAGGTTGCGTCATATTAGGTCAAGATCCATCACCGAAAGCGGCATTTGGCTTAATCGAACGCCACAAAGTAACCGTATCCGCGCTGGTTCCGCCTTTGGCCTTACTCTGGATGCAATACGCCCCTTCTGCCTGCGAGGACATCTCCAGCTTAAAACTGGTTCAGGTCGGCGGCGCTAAATTTAGCCAAAGTGCGGCACAACAGTTGCCAGAGACATTGAACTGTCAATTGCAGCAAATCTTCGGCATGGCAGAAGGTCTGGTCAATTACACGCGATTGGATGATCCGATTGACGTTATCGTTTCGACTCAAGGGCGGCCGATTTCGCCCGATGACGAAGTGCTGGTCGTCAATGAAGAGGGAGAACCGGTACCTGCCGGTCAGGAAGGCCAGTTACTCACTCGCGGCCCTTACACCATTCGCGGTTACTACCGGGCCGCGGAACATAACCGACGAGCGTTCAATCATGAGGGATTTTATTCGACGGGTGATCTAGTCAAATTAACCCAAGATGGCAATATCATTGTCACCGGGCGCGATAAAGATCAGATCAACCGTGGTGGCGAGAAAATTGCCGCCGAAGAAGTCGAAAACGTTTTGCTGCAACACCCGGATGTACACGATGCGGCCTTAATTGCGGTTCAGGATGCGTTTCTCGGTGAGCGGAGTTGCGCCATTATCGTTCTCAATCAAACGCACCTCGACCAGGCAAAAACGATTAAACCAATTGTGTTCAAGCGTTTCTTGCATGGCAAAGGCCTCGCGGAATATAAAATCCCCGATCAAATCCAATTTATGGATGTTTTACCCAAAACGCCGGTCGGTAAAATTAATAAGAAGCGACTGAGAGAGCAGTTCTCGGCCAGCTAATGTAAAAGTATCCACCGGCATAGCCGGTGGTTTTTCATATGCGCCTATAAGGCTCTCCTACTGGCAGCGCCCTAGCAGGCGCGTAGTGATCTGACATTTGCATATGACTAGTCCCTGCGGCCCGTAAACGGGCTACCTGAATACGGAATCGACAATTGCTCTCCCATTTTATCCTGCTCTAGTTGGTGCTTGATGTAATTTTGTATCTTGCTCGTATTCTTACCTACCGTATCTACATAATAACCTCGGCACCAAAATTCTCGATTTCTATATTTAAACTTCAAATCCCCGAATCGTTCATAAAGCATTAGGCTACTTTTACCTTTCAAATACCCCATAAACCCTGAAACACTCATTTTGGGCGGTATTTCTAAAAGCATGTGGATATGATCCGCGCAACATTCCGCTTCAAGAATGTTCACATTTTTCCATTCACATAGTTTCCTCAATATTTCACCTATTGCTCTACGTTTTTCTCCGTAGAACACTTGCCTTCTATATTTCGGTGCAAAGACTATGTGGTATTTACAGTTCCAGCGCGTGTGCGCTAAGCTCTTTTCGTCCCCCATTGGGACCCCCTTTCAATTCTTAATTAACTCTTGTAGTTGCCAGACCACAAGACGTTTTTATCAAATTGAAAGGGGTTATATAACTGACTTATAGCTGTAAGCTTTACGGAACCCCCAGCCTAGCTGGGGGTTTTCTCTATACAAAAAAACCGATTTCATGTGAAATCGGTTTTTTGTATGAATCGTTTGATATCAAACGCAATCAGGCAACTGCGCGCGTTTGAGCCGCTTCCATCGTTTGCCACCACGCTCTTAACGTCACTTTTTGGATGACCTCCGAGAAAGTGACATCAACCCCTTGCTTGCGCCATTTTTCAAACAAGCTCATGGCGCGAATCGAATCCAGACCAAGCAGCATCAGATTTTCATCAACATCAATCTCTTCGACATCGAGATCTAAAATCTCCGCGACGTCTTGTTGCATGGTATCGAGATCAATCATGTCGAGAACCGTGGGCGTGAAGGATTGCACACTATGCTGAATTTCTTCAATCACACGCTGAGTGGATTTGACGCTCCCGGCTCTGCCCGTAATAAACTGCAACGCATATTGATGATCCGCCAATGAAAAATCGGCAACGGCATCACCAACCACAAAGGGCTGAATATCGAGCATAAAGGCATCCAGTGCTGTAGACAGCACGCCGATATGGGCATAAACACCCACAATGATCAACTGGTCGCGCCCCGTGTCGTTCATCCATTCCAACAGCGGGGTCTTTTTAAATGCACTATAGCGCCACTTCGTGTAAGTCACATCGTTGTCTTGCGGCGCGACATCCGTGATGATTGCGGTATCTTGGGTTAATCCGGCTCCCCAAAAATCGGTCAGTAACGCACGCTCTTGCGGATCCTGATTCGCGGGCTGGGCCGTATACACCACCGGAATCCCCGCCGTACTTGCCGCCTGTTTGATTGACTGAATATGTTGAATCAATGCAGGAACCGGTTCAGCTTTCTTATCGAAGAAATTAATAAAGTAATCCTGCATGTCGTGAATCAGCAGCACGGCTCTTTTTGCATCTAACTGCCAATTGACCTTGTTCACGGGGAATGAATCACTGGTGGGAATGGGGTATGCGGCTATCTTGGGAATTGCCATGACGATTATCCTTGTTGAAAAAATTGCTGACTGACTCACGTTCGCGAAACACAGATTCCGAAACACAGATTCCGAAACATAGAGTCACGAACAGAAGTAAACCGATATCAATTAGCACTGACAATTACACAAATGCTAACAATTATCATTCCCACAATAATAAACAGCCGCTTTCATAAAATCAATTGATAATGATAGCCATTCGCAATAAAGTATTCCCCCTGTAACTATTGACTCACGCGTTGTCACTGTATGGTTTCATCCAATCAGATCAGCGCTCGACAGACACGGAGCTCGTTATGCCTCGCTTATTTTCTCTCCTTTTGGGGATCTTATTTTCCATGTTGCTTACAGGATGCAACGACCATACAGCAGAGACCGCCTCAGAGGCAGACCTGACGATTTCCCAAGGCTGGCCGAAAACCATTACCAGCCATTACGGAAAAGTGACGCTGAGCGAACCACCGAAACGAATTGTGTCCACCAGCGTGTCGATCACCGGCACCTTGCTCGCCATCGATGCGCCGCTGATTGCCTCGGGAGGCTCACGCCCAAACACACACGTGGCTGACCAGAACGGTTTCTTTTATCAGTGGAACCAAGTCGCCTACGCACGCGGGGTCAAACCCTTGTATCAGGGCGTCGCCAATGCCGAAGCAGTCGCGAAACAAAAACCCGATCTGATTATTGTGTCTGCAACCGGCGGAGACTCTGCAGCCAAACTCTATCGGCAGTTCTCAACCATCGCACCGACGTTGGTCATCAATTACGATGACAAGAGCTGGCAAACGTTAGCGCGTCTGCTGGCTTCGATCACCGACAGAGAAAAACAAGCCGAGTCCGCCATCACCAAATTTGATACCGAATTGACGGCATTGAAAGCGCGAATTTCACTGCCTCCGCAGCCGGTCTCCGCGCTGGTCTATTACGGAGACAATCGGGGCGGCAACTTCTGGACCAATGACTCAGCGCAGGGACAAATACTGAATGCGCTGGGTTTTACCCTGAGCCCGCTCCCTGACGCACTGAAGCACAACCATCAAATGGGCCAACGCCAAGATATCGTGCCGGTCAACGGAGAAAACTTTGCCGATGCGATTACCGGCCGTTCGGTGCTGTTATTTGCCGCAGATAATTCGCTGATCAAGCAGGTTAAACATAACAAATTCATTGCCCATCTGCCGGCCATCAGCCAAGGCCATGTGTTCGCGATGGGCAACGACTCTTTCAGACTTGATTACTACAGTTCGATGAACTTGCTTGCCACGCTGGACAAGACGTTTAGCCGCTAAACGTCTTACCCATATCCGCGACCAATACCTTATCTACCAACAGAAACCAGAAACCGCCTCATTTGAGGCGGTTATCGTGGTGATTTCTTCACTGAGAATGAACATGCTGGTAACGGGATTCACTGAGCGCGGAATCGTTAGCCTGTCGTGGCTTGTGGTGAATCACCGCCCGCTTCTTCTTGTTGGGGTGCTAAGGCGGGATCAAACAAAGTTGCCTGACGTAAAGCACGAAACGCAATCACCATCAACATACCGATAGCGGTTGCCCCGACACCAAAGCTAAAGACCGACAGTGCCGGTGCCATGACTTTACCAAGTGCACCAAGCCCCAGCGCCCCGACAGAGTCTCCCGTCACATCCTGCGCTGTCCACAGGCTGCTGACACGTCCTAATAAGTGATCCGGCGTATGCCCCTGAACGATGGAATATTGCAGCAGAGAAGCAACGGAGCCTGCATAGCCATAGACCACCAGAATCGCTAAGAACAACCAGAAGTTACCTGCCAATCCCATGCAAACAATGGATAAGAAGGTACCCATCGTCGCATAAATCATCACCATACCGGGCTTGCGTGACGTTTTCACCCACCCGGACGTTAACGCACCGATCATGGCACCAAGGGGAATCGCTGAATACATTAAACCGGCATTCGTTGCATCACCGGTAAACGTTTCTAACGCCAATGCAGGGAACATCACCCGCACCGCTGTCGCCAAAGTCTCCAACGTTCCGAATACGACCACACAGCCAACCACTTTATTGGAAAACAGAAACTGAACTCCCTCATACAAAGAGAGTAAAGGATTCTCCGGTGTTTGATGCGTCGGTTTCATGGTCGGCAGTCGAAACAAGGGGATCAGGGTCCCTAATGTCCCAACCGCAGCGGCTAAATAGTTCCAACTGACATCACCAAATGAAATGATCAGACCGCCAATCGCCGGCGAAAGCACCATCCCGATGCGTACCGTTAACATACTCAGGGCCGCTGCCGCCGGTAGATTTTCTCGCCCGACAATCACTGGCAGCGACGCCATCAGCGCGGTCATACCCATTGCGCCAAAAAAGCCATCCCACACGGAGAGGAGATAAAGCGCACTCAATGATGCGTTCGCCAACAGGCTATTGAGCGCTAATGCCCCGAAACCGATACCACAGGTCGCGCGGGCAATCAAAATCAACTGACGCCGGTCATATTTATCGGCCAGCACCCCACCAAACAGCAGACCAATAAACATGCCGATGCCGTCTAAGGCCATAATCAAGCCAACCTGTAAGGTTGAACCGGTCATTTGATGAATCTGGATGGGAACGGCGACCGTCATCATACCTAAAGCGAGTACGGACATCATTCTGGCAATAAACACCATTCTAAAATGGGGGTTCTCTTTCAGCAGACTAAAATCTAATAGCAGTTTTCGCGTTGTCATGATCTTCTACGTCAAAATTTGAGGAATTTAAAGGCGTTACTCGTCGTGACGAGCGCTTAAAGCTTGAACATTCTAATCATTAATTTATAATAATGGAAATGATAATTGTTTTTATTAGCATCTATGACCAACTTATTTTCACCGCCCGAAACATCCTGTCACGATGTAAAAATCCCGAGACAACGTGCCATGCTTTCGACACGACTATCCAGCCCGTCAGGCAAACTCATCGCACTGCTACTCGCGCTACTGATGATCTGTACGGTGAGCATCTTTGTGGGTGCCAAAAGTATCTCACCCAGTATGGTGATGGATGTTTTACTCGCCAATACTGACTCGACTGAAAGTTTGATCATTGTTGAGAGCCGATTCCCGAGAACAGTGATCGGCTTACTCGTCGGTGCGGCTTTGGCTGTCGCGGGGTGCTTAATTCAATCCATCACGCGTAATCCCCTTGCCGATCCGGGGATTCTGGGAGTCAACGCCGGGGCAAGTTTCTTTGTGCTGGCCGGGGTGGTGTTACTCGGCAACCAAACGATGCCAGAACATCTCTGGCTGGCGTTTTTCGGGGCGTTGGTCACCAGTGTTTTTGTTTATTTTGTCGGAACGTACAAAGAAGCCCGCGTCAATCCGCTCAAAATTACATTAGCCGGGGTTGCTATCGGGGCGCTACTTGCAGGCGTGTCTTCGTCGATCACTCTGATGAATCCGATGGCATTTGATCAAATGCGTTTTTGGGATGCCGGTTCACTGGATATCCGCGATCTGTCCCTCGCGTCCATGGCGGTGTTACCGGTGTTATTTGGCATCATCGTCGCACTTGTGATTTCTCCGGCATTAGATAACCTTTCGCTCGGTGAAGACATTGCGCAAGGTTTAGGCACCAATGTGAAATTAGTACAACTTGCCGCTTTGTTCTCGATTGCCCTGCTGTGCGGCAGTTCAACTGCCATTGCCGGCCCCATTGGTTTCATTGGTTTAATGATTCCTCATATTGCCCGGCGCCTGTCGGGCCCGAACCAACTCTGGCTCACACTGTATGCGATTTTACTCGGCCCCCTGCTGATCATCAGTGCGGATATTGTCGGCCGGGTTATCGCCATCAATGAAATCCGGGTCTCGATTGTGACCGCTTTTGTCGGTGCGCCAGTGCTGATTTATCTGGCACGTCAAGTCACCTCTTTTGGTAAACTCTAATGCAACCATCGAATACAATTCTGCTCGGCAGCCAAACCGGCTGGCTCAATATTCTGCTCTCTAAACGGGCGCTGAAGTGGTCTTTGGCGCTGCTATGTTTCACATCTGTTGTCGCGGTGTTTGCGCTGTCCACCGGACAATTGAAAACAACCTTTGCTGAACTGTCACAAGTCCTGTTTGGTGAAGGAGAAAAATTCCTGACCACGGTCGTGCTGGAATGGCGCCTGCCCCGTCTCACATCGGGATTAGTGTTTGGCGCAGCGCTGGGCGTCAGCGGGGCGTTGTTTCAGTCTCTCATCCGCAACCCGCTGGGGAGCCCCGATGTGATTGGCTTCAACACCGGTGCTTATACGGGCGCGCTCGTGGTGATCATTCTGTTCGGCGGCAGCTATTTGCAGATTGCTTTCGGTGCCATTGTCGGTGGCATTGTGTGTGCCGGTATGGTGTATCTGCTGGCGTTTAAGCAAGGTATACAAGGCTTTCGTCTGATCATTATTGGCATTGGTGTCAGCGCGATGCTGAGCGCATTTAATACTTGGATGATGATTTCCAGCAGCTTAGAAACATCGATGGCAGCAGCACTTTGGGGTGCCGGCTCGCTCAATGGTGTGAGCTGGGATCAGGTGGTGCCATCCATGTCCTTCATCTGCGTTGCGTTACTGGCAGCGATGATATTAGCGAGAAAGATGAATATCCTCGAAATGGGCGATGACAGTGCGAATATGCTGGGCATCAGCAGTGAAAAAACACGTCAACTGGCGATGTTATTCGGCGTCATTTTAACGGCGGCTGTCACAGCTACTGCGGGCCCGATTTCTTTCATTGCGCTGGTCGCCCCACAATTGGCGAAAAAGCTGACCCGGGAAGGCGGCGTCGCCATCATTCCGTCGGCTTTAATGGGCGCCATGTTGCTGACTTTGTCAGACTTTGTCGCAGCCAACCTCTTCGCACCGAATCAATTACCGGTCGGCATTGTGACCATCAGTATTGGCGGTGTCTATCTGATCTATCTTTTAATTCAACAATCCGGAAGCTGATATTGTGACTAATGTACTGCCCACCACACGGACCGATAACCATAGCCATAATCACCATAGCCATAGTCACTATCGCCTGATAGCCGAAAACATCACGCTCGCCTATCAAGAGACGCTGATCACTGAAGGGTTATCACTCAAAATACCGGATAAACAGTTCACCGTGATTCTGGGGCCGAACGGTTGTGGCAAATCAACCCTACTCCGCGGCCTGAGCAAACTGCTCTCGCCAAGCAAAGGACAGATTTGTTTTGATGGTCAAAACCTCGAGCAATATCCGCGCAAAGCGCTGGCGAAAGCGCTCGGCCTGCTCCCTCAATCGGCAATCGCCCCCAGTGGCATCACGGTGCATGATCTTGTGGCGCGGGGCCGCTTTCCACATCAGTCTTTCATGCGACGCTGGACACTGGCGGACGAAAAAGCGGTCAATGATGCCATTCAGGCGACTCAGATTGAAGGATTGCTACAACAGACCGTTGAATCGCTGTCCGGCGGACAACGCCAACGCGTCTGGGTTGCAATGGTGTTAGCCCAGCAAACGCCTTATCTACTCTTGGATGAGCCAACCACCTACTTGGATATTGCCCATCAAATTGAGTTACTTGAGCTGTTCAGCACACTGAACAGACAAGACGGTCGCACGATAGTCGCGGTATTACATGACCTCAACCACGCGTGTCGCTACGCTGATCATCTGATTGTGATGAAATCCGGCACAGTGGTCGCGCAAGGGGCACCCAAAGACATCATGACCGAAACGCTGGTCCACGACGTCTATGGGTTAAACAGCGTTGTGATTGATGACCCGCTAACCCATACGCCATTGGTCATCCCCAAACCCTTGTCGAAACGCTAGCCAAAATCCGAGCAAAAATCGGCTCGTCCCCTCCCTTTATCAAGCACAAAAAAGAACCGGCTCATGCCGGTTCTTTGCTTTATGACTGGAGTGTCTCTATCTGATACAACAACGTATTGAGGTGTTCACCGATATCACCGACATGCTCAGGCGCGAGAATATCCTCGTGAGAGCAGTTGAAGTGGTGCTTCTCTAACTGCGTCAGAAACGGCTGCCAGTGGTGGTCGATGTCATAGCCTTGTGGCAATGTCTTTTGCGCTACGAATAAATCGACCCGACCATCATATGGCGAGGAGTGCGCTCCGGAAAGCAGCCGCACCGCATCTTCATAGTTGGCAGAGATATCTTGAAACATCGCGGCTCTTTGCTGATCAAGTTCATCATCTGTGACATCATTAGCGGCCAGAAACAGGTCTTTCTCCCTTTCAATTTCCTCCTGTGCTTCTTCATTCATTGGCCCGTCCCAGTCTTGCCCTTCAGGTGGATAAGTGTCCAGTAACCCGAGGAACGCCACGGTTTCACCCTGCTGCTGAAGCTGAACGGCGAGGCGCTGTGCGACGGTGCCGCCAAATGAATAACCCAATAAATGATAAGGCCCGTGGGGCTGAATCTTTTTCAGCGCTCGCATATGGATATCACAGGCATCTTGCATGTCGCTCCCCGCAGCAATCGCACCCGATGGCCGTGGCGACTGAAGCCCGACAATCGGATAGTTACCTTGCAGATATTTCAGTAATCCGGTGTATTGCCAAGCAAACCCTGATGCGGAGTTGATACAGAATAACGCCGGGCCATTCCCCGCCCGGATCGGGAGGACTTCACCAAAACCGGCCAGCGTCGGATCATTGCGAGCCTCATCATCGAGCAGTAACAGCGCCAGTTTTTCGACCGTCGGATGAACCATGATTTGCCCGACTGACACTGGAACATTCAACACGCGCCGGACGTCTGCCGCTAACTTCATCGCCATCAAAGAGTGCCCTCCCAACGCAAAGAAGTCATCTTCTGCCGACAGGGTATCAATCCCGAGGACGTCGGCAAAAATAGCCACCAGTTGAGCTTCCAGACCGGGGCGCGCTCTACGCCCCTCTCCCGTGACAATATCACTCGGCAGCGGCAACGCTTTGCGATCCAACTTCCCATTCGCGCTGAGCGGAAACGCTTCCAGCACCATGATCGCAATCGGTACCATATGCGCCGGAAGATGTGCGGATAAGGCCACCTTCAGCGTTTCACCATCCGGTTGCTGACCAGCATTCCCAATCACGTAGCCCACCAGTTGGCGCTCATCGGCGCCGGCAATGTTCCTTTCTGAACCGAATGCTTTCGCGCACACCAGTGCTTGCTTCACGCCCGGCAACGATTGCAGCGCCGCTTCGATTTCTCCCAGTTCAATGCGCTGCCCCCGAATTTTGAGCTGATCATCACTTCTGCCCAGATATTCGATTTTGCCCGACGGTAACCAACGCACGACATCTCCGGTCCGATACATTCGCTCACCATGAGCAAACGGGTTGGCCATGAACCGATCTGCGGTCAGCGCGCTGCGGTTTAAGTAACCAATCGCCAGTTGATCACCGGCGAGATATAACTCACCGGGCACACCGACCGGTGTTTGTCGCAGAAAACTATCCAACACATACAGTTGGGTATTCCATACCGGTAAACCAATCGGCACACTGTGACCAAGGCTTTCGTGGATGGGGTCGCCGAATGCCGGACAATATGTCACGTCCACTGCGGCTTCTGTGGGGCCGTACAGATTATGTAAAGGCGCATCAATCCACTTCGCGTAGACATGGGCGAGATCTTTGGACAGTGCCTCACCCGAGCAAAAGACGCGCTGTAAGCTCGGGGCAACTTTGCTTACTTGGGTTGTATTGCTTTCATAGATTGTATTGCTCTCATGGATCGTATTGCCCTGCGTGGTACCCATTTTTTGTGCATTGGCTTCGACCGAGGCGATAAAGGCCGCCAGCATCGACGGCACAAAGTGCATGGTGGTGACTTGGTAGTCTTCAATGACTGCCATCAACCACTCCGGATCTTTATGTGACTCAGGGGGTGCCATCACTAACGTCGCGCCCTGAATAAGCGGCCAGAAGAACTCCCACACCGACACATCAAAACTACATGGTGTTTTCTGCAATACCACATCATGATGATTGAGCTGATACTCAGACTGCATCCATTGCAAACGATTCACGATCGCCCGGTGAGACACCAGTACACCTTTCGGATTTCCCGTCGAGCCTGAGGTATAGATGATATATGCAGCCTGCGCCGGATCCAGCACCGGTTGGTCCGGGACATCACTCAATGGTGTTGGGTCGGGTAACGTATCTAAAATCAGCAGTTGCCCAAGATCACGAAAACGGGCTTGATACTCAGATGTGGTTACGATCAGTTTCGGCTGCGCATCATGAACCATATAAGCCAACCGATCATCGGGGTAGCTGACATCCAGCGGCAGGTAGGCCGCGCCACATTCAATAATACTGTTAAAAGCAAGACTGAGCCTGACACTTCTTGGCAAAGCGACCGCAACCACATCGCCCACACCAACATGCTGCCGGACAAGCAAATTCGCGATGGCGATCACGTGCTCACGCATCGCTTGGTAACTCAAACGGTTGTCACTGTCGATCAGCGCAATCTGTTCCGGTGTCCGCGCCGCCTGCTCAGCCATTAGTGAGCGCAGCGTGTGATGCCCCACTTCGACCTGCGTCTGATTGACACGTTTCTGGAGGGTGATTTCTGCCGCCAAACGTAAATCGAGTTGCGTCAGGGGGATTTCAGGGGTATCAATCACGGCTTGCAGTAGTTTTTCAAAGCGCTGCATCACTTGTTGCGCAATACCGACTGTATCCCGGTATTCAAATAGCACGTGAATTTGCTCCCCGGGAAGAACCAGTATGGTTAATGGATAATGGGTATAACCACGATTGTGAATCTGGGTCAGGGTTGCACCCTGATAATCTTGGTCGTACCACGTTGCATGGTCCGGGTAATTTTCCACCACCAACAGGGTATCGAACAAGGTGTCGCCACCCGCTAACTGCTGAATTTCACCTAAGCCCAGTTCATCATGTTCCAGCAGTTGAATCTGTGTTGCCTGATGCGCTTGCAATTGCGCCAACAAGCTCTGCTGCGCATCAAGTTTCATCCGTACCGGGATGGTATTACTGAACAAACCGATATGTTCATCAATGCCTTTCACATGTCCGAAACGCCCCGAGATTGGCGTGCCAAACACCACATCTTCGCGACCGGTCATACTGCCGAGGATAGATGACCAAATCCCCTGCATCAGCGAGTTCATCGTCAGGCCATAAGCACTCAGCCGTTGAGTCAGTTGCCGGGTTGTTTCCGCATCAATGATCAGTGCATGTTCTTTGACCTGATCGTCAACCGGCACATCTTCAAATGCGATGGTCGGCGTAACGTCTTGCAACACTTGCTGCCACTGCATTTCTGCCTGTGTTTTATCTCGCTGTTTCAACTGACTGACCACCTCGGCATAGCTGGCCGCTACGGGCGGCAGACTTGGATGGCCTTGTGCATATGCGGTGAGAAAATCCCCCAGCAAGATCGGTGTTGACCACCCATCGACAACCAAGTGATGCGCAGAAACAAACAATGTGCTTTGCCCGTCACCATGGTGGATGAGCGTGGCACCGAGCAAGGATTCGTCCGGATGATTGAGATCGAACTGACGAACGAGCGTTTGCTTTTCGGTGTGAGCAAGGTATGCCTGTTGCTGTTGCGCGCTCTCGCTGCGGATATCAATACATGTCAGCGACCAGGATGCATCGGTTTGAGGAATCAACTGAACCGTCTGGCCTAAAATCGAACTGTCGAATTTAGCCCCGAGTTGCGGATGACGCGTGATCACCGCGTTTAACGCTTGCTGCACTTGGTGCGGATTGACCTCGCCTTGGAAAGTCAGTCTGGTGGTTGAGTTGTAATTGCTATTCTCATCGCCTACCTGTGATTGGAACAGTAACCCTTCTTGTAATGGCAAAGCTGGCAGAATATCGCGTAGCGGGCCAAAGCGATCCGCGAACGCGGCTACGTCGTCAAGCGAGACCCCGGTTTGCGTATATTCAGCAGCAACCCGCAGCGCAACCTGTGGCTCAGGTTGTGCCTTCATCCAACACAGCATGGCTTCAAGTTGCTGCGTGATCCAGTCACATACGGTATCAATCTCATCATGGCTGAATTGCGCGTTATCCCAAGCCCAGTTGAGCGCAAATTGAGCCCCGTCATCACTCTCATCGACAAAAATATTCAGCTCTAACGGATGTAACAGCGCATAATCGCTCTCCAGTGACACGGCAAAGGTGTCAGCAAACTGACCTGCGCGACTGACGGGTGTCCACATGGCCTGAGTCTGCTCAAAACGCCCCAGATAGTTGAACAACAACGAGGCGGAATGCTGTTGAGATAATGCGGTGAGCGTCTCGCGATAAGGGTTGTCCAGATAGCGCAGAGACATGTAACCCAAACCCCGGTCTTTGACACGTCGCTTCGCTTGTTTCACTTGTCTGAGTAAAGCTGGGATTTCGCCCGCTGCGGGCAAATCGATAACGAGCGGAAATTCGGTCGTGAACCACCCCAGTGTTTGGCTGAGGTTCAGTGATGCATCAAACTCTTCGCGGCCATGAGACTCCAAATACAGCTTGATCGCGTCTTTTTGATAACACTGCCCCAGCGCTGAAGTCACCGCAGCCATGAGCAACTCATCGACATCAATCGCCTGTGAATCTTGGCAGTGGCTGAGCATACTTTGCGTCAGTACCGTCGGCAGCAATACGCGACGGTGAACAACGTTCCCCTTTTCCGTCGGTGGTTTGCATGGTTCAATAAGACGGGATTCTTGCGCAATCCAATCCGGTGCTTGTTGACTCATCTGCGGCAAATGTTGATAGAGGGCTTGCGACCATGTGTTCAGCCCTGTCACTTCCGGCGTCATCCCGGCTTTGACACCGTTCACTTGCGCCCGGACAAGCGTGTTGAGCTGCGGTAATAGAATTCGCCACGACACTCCATCAATGATCAGGTGATGTGCGAGGAGCATTAACCCGCAACGCCCGGTACGGTCACGCATTTGCACCAGCCGGAGCATCTGACTGTCTGGTGAGAGCATTTGACTCGCGTGGGCAAATACGCCGTCTAAATCTGCATGATCAAGATCGGTAATCTCAAGCGTCTCGACCCAAGTGTCCACCTTGAGCTGCGCCATCGACTGAATCACATAACGCGTCTCTTGTTTGATCAGTCGGCACGCGGCATGATTGGCAACCAGTTGTTTTAATCCGGCCTGAAGATGAGCCAGAGTGACATCGGATTCAATCTCGACAAACACGCCTTGAACATAGCGGGTCTGCGCGGCAAAGTGTTCTTCAAACCAACGCCACATCGGCAAAGGTGAAATATCCCCGTCCTGATTCTGCGTCACTTGACGGCGCAGCGGTTGCATCAACTCAGCCATGCCTCCTAACTGGCGGGCTGAGAATATCTCCCGGGGGCGCAGTTCATAACCGGCTTTTCTCAGTAATGTTCCCAAGCCCATGGCAGAGATACTATCGCCTCCCAAAGCAAAGAAATCATCTGTGATGCCGACCTTATCAACACCGAGCAACTCAGCCACCGCATCACACAGCACTTGTTGTTGATGATTGACCGGCGCGACCCATGTATGACCAGACACAATGGTCGGTTCAGGCAGTGCTTGCCGATCAATTTTGCCATTCACGTTGAGGGGGAATTGCGCCATGATCACCAGCGCAGCAGGCACCATATATTCAGGCACGGTGGCAGCTATTTGAGTCAACAAGCTGTGCTCATCCAACTGAGACCGGGCATGATTCACCAAGGTGCAGTAAGCTATCAGTCGGTGTGACGCGCCATGACGCTGGGCAATGACCACGGTGGTCTCGACACCGTCAATCGCATTAATCGCACTTTCAACATCCCCCAGTTCAATCCGGAAACCACGCACTTTGACTTGGTCGTCGCTCCGACCGATAAATGCCAGCTGACCATTGTCGCGCCATTTCACCAGATCACCGGTTCGATACATAATTTGCCCATGGCCGAACGGGTTCGCGACAAATCGTTCTGCCGTCATCCCGGGCTGATTGAGATATCCTTTTGCCAGTCCGGCACCGGCCAGATATAACTCACCGACCACACCGACGGCAACGGTATTCAACTGTGTATCTAACACATAAGCTTTGGTATTTAAAATGGGCTGACCGATCACCGGAGTGTCATCGACGTTCAATGATGCACTAACCGCATCCACCGTAAATTCTGTCGGCCCATAGCAGTTTTCAACCAGCAAGTCCGGGTAGGCTTTGACGCTTGACCAGAGTGGTTCCGGCACCGCTTCACTACCGGTCAACACCAGTGTCGGCACATGACTGGCTGCCATTAATCCGTTATCGAGCATTTGGCTCAACAGTGAAGGCGGCAGATCCAATGCATTGATCTGGTCTTGTGCGACTTTTTCTGTCAGTTCGCAGGCATCTTTACGCTGCTCATCGTCATACAGATAAAGGGTATGCCCGCAAAGCATCCAGATGACTTGCTCCCAAGACGCATCAAATGAGAACGATGTGGTATGCGCTGCCCGAACTTGTACATCACTTTCATCGCACTGCTGTTGCTCTGCAAGGCGATGAATTGCGTTGGCAAAAACAGACTGTCGGTGTGAATGCAATAAGTTCAGCAGCGCGCCATGGGTATTCATCACACCTTTGGGTTTTCCGGTCGAACCTGAGGTAAAGACAATATAGGCCACGTCCGAAGGGGCAATCTCAAGCTCGGGATGCTCTGATTCGGTGACATTCAGGCTGGCAAGCGCCGTCAGAGAGATGCAATGTGTCAGGCTTTGCCACGGCAGTGATGCCGTCTGTTCGACAATCACGCCTTTCGGCTGGGCCTGCGCTAAGATGGTTTCGATGCGTTCCTGCGGATATGCCAAATCAATAGGAAGATAGACCGCGCCAGCCCGAAGAACCGCCAACATTGTAATCATCGTTTCAGCGCTGCGTGGTAAAGCAACCCCGATAATATCGCCTTTGCCGGCCCCGAAGGCATTGATCTGCTGCGCCCGTGTTGCGATGGCCTGATCAAGTTGGGCAAATGTCCAGCGCTGCTGCGCAAAGTGCAATGCCACAGCATCAGGCTTCCGTTCGACCTGACGCGCAAACTCTGCTAACACGTGGCGCGCTTGCAGACGATCCGTCGCTACGCTTCCCGTGGACCAGCGAGCAATATCGGTCTGTTCACAGGTAGGGACAATATCCAAAGCGCGTAATGGTCGATCCGGGTTACGGGCAATCTGCCCGACCATATGCGCAAAACGCTGACCATGCAGAGCCAGTGACTGTTGCGAGTATTTTCCGGCATGAGCAGTCAGTGTGAGGTGCAGTTGGTCATGCCTGAACTGCGGAGAGAACTCAATGTCGTCAATCGGGCCAGCGGAAAGAATGTGTGTGTGGCCTTTTGTCCCGGCCAGATTGATTTCTTCTTCAAACGGTTTGTAATTGAGCATTGGCCCGTACAGCGCCTGCCCGACTCTGCCGGAATCTCGCTGAATCTGTTCCGCATCGTACATTTGATGGCGGCGGGCTTGACGAATGGCTTTGTTCATCGCCCTCGCCACATCAGTGATGGTCATCGTTGGCTCAACGACGAGTGTCAAAGGCAGCACATTGACCACGGCACCGGTTGAACTCGCTGCCGAACTCCCCATACGACGCATAAACGGGAAACCGACACATACGTTTGGCGCACCTGACACTAAATGTAAGTAGGCAAAGACTAACGCCATGGCAAATTCAGAAGGCAGCACCCGATGACCACCCCGGTGCAGCCAATCCCCTCCCGCCAGTTCAATCGTGAATTTTTCGACGCCGGTGGCCGAGCTCCGTCGCCCGCCGGTCGCGAGTGAAATGATATCGGGCAGTTGGCTGATTTGGTTTTGCCAGAAACTGCGTGCGTGTTGACATGCTTCAGACTGATAAAATTGCTGATGCTCGGCAATCACCGCTTTGAACGGTGTAAACGGTGCTGGCTTTGCCGTCCCCAGCATAAGCCGGTTGTATTCACTGACGATATACTGTGTGATCGCGTTAAAACTGAATCCGTCAACATCAATGTGATGATAGCGCTGATACCAGAGCCACTTCGGCTTCCCCGGCTCGCTGACATCAATCAGACAGTGACGGTATCTTGGGCTAGTTCCCTGTAGCTCAATTGGCGTCTCAAGATCGGCTTTCATCCACGCTAACGCAGATGCCGCCACAAATGCCGACTGAGAAAAGTCCATCACTTCCAAAACATCTTGCGCGTGTTGCGGCGCAAAGCCCCTTTGTTTGATATCTCCGTCAACGTCTAGATATTCAAAATGCAACGAGTCTGCGGCTGCCACACCAAGGTTCACGGCCTGAGTGAAACGTTCTAAATCGATCTCTCCGTCAATCTCGATGTAATGGGCTACATTAAATGATTCCGGTCTTGGCATCACTTGCTGCCCAAACCAAATCCCCTGCTGCGTACCAATCAGAGCATACTGTTCTTCCGGCACTTGATGGTCTTTCATTCGTCCATTCCTTAAAAATAATAACTTGTTTTTTCTGGTTATTTTTATGGTTTCACGGTGCGATTTACACTCGGATGTCTTGCCAGTTTGCTTCAATGTGTTCGATACAATCCTGTTTACCAGACGGGCCAAAAGTCTGTTTCCAACCCGAAGGCGTCTGTTTAAACTCAGGCCACAAGCTGTATTGACCGTGATGATTGATCAGGACGATGAACTGATTTTCAGGATCATCAAAAGGGTTCACGTATTGTTCTGCCATAGCTGACTCCGTTGGGTGCTGATAAAAATTTATAATGAAAAAATATAAGACAGGCCATCGATGATGCCGCCACGCCAACAGAGGCGCTCGTGGCCACCATCAAAGACCCGGTATTGAATGTTGTGTTGTTGAGCCGCGAGTTGGTGGTACATGTCCTGACTCAGGTCAACCATGATGTCTTCGCCGCTGCCGACTTCCATGAAGATGTTTAAACAGGCATGACGACCTAAGCCGTCATGTACCTGCCGACTCATATCACTCAATAAATGAGGAGATTCGGGCGGGACATAGTCCCCGGGCGGTTTCACAATCGAGAAATCCGGCCACCAGAATGAACCGGACTGACAAACCACCGACCCAAAACGCTCAGGCCAGTTGAGCGCGGCAAACATCGCCGCTAACCCGCCCAGGCTCTGGCCGACCACGACGGTTCGCTGCGGATCGGCACTGAGCGTGAAATAGCCGGATACCAAAGGAAACAGCTCTTGAATGATCGCCAGCCAAAACGTCGCGTTACAGCTCAGATCCTCACTCCGCTGACAGCCATCAATTTCATCAATCAGCACATAGACAGCTTCTGGCAAGACGCCGTCTTCAGTGGCACATGACAGTGCGTCGTAGATTGGCAGAGACTCTGACCAAAACCGGCCGTCAAGAATAAAGACCACCGGTAAGACTTGCTCCGCAGAAGCGGTGGAATAGAGCCAGACCCGGCGGCTAGCGTTTAATATTTCACTGTGCCAATCGATGGCGAAAGTCGACTTCACGATGCTTTGTCCGCAACGCTGATCGAACGATTGCCACTGGGGTTGTGGTGGTGCATCCGGCATATGCAGCGGCGTTTTGTCACGCCCCCAGCCACAATGATTCAGCCCGTTTGCATTGAGTTGATCATGGCAACTCAGCGGAAAAACACGCCGGAGCCATTGGCGGTGCTGCTCCCTTTTCTCGTTATCGTGACCCACATAATTTGGCTGTACATCTTCCGAAGTCACCGGAATAAACGCGTATCCGCCGCGCCAGGTGCGCGGAATTGATGCGACATAAAACCATACATCGGTGTCTGCTATTCGGGTGAGCTTCGCCATGGCGAAGCTGTGATGATCGGTGACCCCATTAATATCAATGTACACGTCTTGAATATCTGCGGCGTCTGCATGGGATGGCGATTCACGCCAGAGAAAGATGACATCAGCATATTCATCCGCCACATCCGCGACTATCGGTGTGCCTTGCGAAATCATGATCCGCCACCATGTTTGATCACCGATATTGCAACTGTCTCTGGTGAGACAATGGCAAACACGAGTCATCGTTTGTCTATCTTGTTCTTGGGTGTTTTCAAAATCCATAACAGTTCCGATTCATCAACCACGCACTCATTCATAAAACACATTTATAGAAAAAGTGATCCAGTGGTATAAATTTGCCTCAATCATTGTTGTAAATAATAATAATTATCATTACCATAACTATCCGCAACAACTTTTACCTAATTTTTGTTGCGACATCAAATAATTTTCAAATTTTTTAAAGGAATTTTAGAAAATGAAGTCCATGGATTTAAACAGTGGTAATGGTCATGTTCCTCGTCATCAGAAGAGCATACTTTCAACAGTGATTAGTCTGCTTTGCTTAGGCGTCAGCGCGGGTGCGAATGCAGAAAAACCACAGCAACAGAACAAAGTTCAAAACCCGGAGACGATTGTTGTCCTTGGTGAAAAACTGGGGGGAACGCTGGCCGAAAATACCAGTTCGGTGACCGTTTTTACCGCAGAAGCCGATAACGGAGAAGACCAGACTTATTACGATTTACTGGATCGCGTCCCGAATGTTCTGAACGCGCCATCAGGTATGCCGCATATTCGTGGGGTCGATGGTCGCGGTGGCGCCGGAGACGGATTCCTCTCATACATGACCGGCGCGACACCTCGCGTCAATACCACGGTTGATGGTGTCTCTGAATCATGGACAGGCGAAGCATTCGGTAAAGCAGGTTTGTGGGATACCGAACAGGTCGAAGTTTACAAGGGCCCGCAATCGACCAACCAGGGACGTAACAGTATCGGTGGTGCGGTGGTGATCAAAACCAAAGATCCAACGTTTCACACCGAGAGCAAAGTTCGCGCCGGTTACGAAAATGAAGATGATAAATACCATTTAGCCGGTGTTGTTTCCGCACCAATCGTCGCCGATAAACTCGCCTTCCGTCTTGCCGCTGAAGGTACCAGAGGCCACACGCCGATTGAATATTCATTTTCTGATAACGATAAGTACCATTACCCTTGGGACCCTTCTGAAATTAAATCTCACAATATCCGGGGTAAACTACTGTTCAAACCATGGGGAACCGACAAACTGACGGCGAAACTAACGATCGCCAGCCGTAATGAAGAAGGTCAGTATACCAATTTGGTCACCAAAGAAGGTTCGTTTGACAACATCGACACTCGAGGTTCAGGTACCCGTCGCCAAACAACGAAAAGCTGGAACGTGAATCTGGACGTTGCTTACCTGATTAATGAAGAGCTAAAAGCCGATGTACTACTTGCAAGACGTGACTACTCAACCAAGTTTGTCGCTTACCCTCAAACGGATTGGTGGGGGGATATCGACGAGAAAAACTACACCGCAGAAGCCAAGCTGTCTTACAACTCTTTAGACGAAAAATACAGTGCGATTGTCGGGTTCAGCAGCTACTTCAAAGATCAAGACACACAGACTGACTCCCTGACGCGTTTTGATAAAACGCAAACCCATTCGATTTACTTTGACTCCAAAATCAAGTTGACGCCGAAATGGGGGCTGCTACTTGGCGCTCGTTATGAGCGGGATGATCTTGACCGCGATTTTGATCATGAAAAGTATCCGATTGATTTTAAAGCCGATGATGATAACAACATTTTCCTGCCTAAAATTGGCGTGACTTATGAAGTTTCCGGTAACTCAACACTGGGACTGACTGCGCGTAAAGGCTACAACGCCGGTGGGATTGGTTATAACGAGTACAAACAAGAACTCTTTGTGTTTGACCAAGAAGAAGTCTGGACTTACGAGTTGAGCTCACGCTCCACCTTCCTCGATAAAAAACTGGGGGTAACCGCAAACCTCTTCTACAACAACTATGATAACTACCATACGGTTGTTTATGGCGATAGCGGTAGCCGATTAGACAACTACGTCGCCAATATCCCGAAAGGCAAAACCTATGGGACAGAAGTCGAAACGACTTATTGGTTCGACTCTGGCTTAGATGTTTTCGCTTCTGTTGGTTTACTGAAAACAGAAGTCACTCAAGGGCCCAGCGGCACAACAGAAAACCTCAACGGCAAAGAGTTCAGCTATGCACCGGATCTGTCTGCGAGCCTCGGCTTCACGCAACACCTTGAGTCAGGCATCTTCTTCGGCGCCCGGGCGAACTACGTTTCGGAGTATTATACTGACTTAGCCAATACAGAAAGCACTTCTGCCGGTGACTACACCGTTGTCAACCTGAACGCCGGTTATGCCGCAGATAACTTCACGATTCGCGCTTACGTTAAAAACGTCACCGACGAAAACTATGTTTTACGACATAAGAACGATCTGTTTGAAATCGGTGCCCCACGGACATTCGGTATCATTGCTGACTATCAATTCTAACCGTCTAGAACAATACGTCTATAACAACAAACCTAGCGAGATGCGCTAGGTTTGCTTGATGTCTGACCAAATCTGATTGACCGCTACTTGAGCGTTAAGACAACCACTGATTTAGCAGGAAGTACAAAACTATCCGCCCAGTCCTGGAAAGGTTGCGGCTCTAAAGCATGTGGGTTATCGAACGTATTTTTAGCGTTGATGGCGTCAGCGGTTAAAATACGTCCCGCTAAGATGGTGTTGATTTTTCCGTTTAGATTCAAATCAATATCTGCATCGTTCACCGGATCCAAATTGACCAAAGCCATGTATATACGGCCATCCGTTCCCTGTGCTAACGAAGCACTGACCGCGGGTAGCTCTTTACCATCCATCGCATACTTCGTAGTGTCCAGCGTAAATGGAATCGACGTTGCGTCTTGAAATATCTTGTACATATCGTAGACATAGTACGTCGGTGTTTTTACCATTTCTGCGCCGTCAGTCAGGATCATGGCTTGCAGCACATTGACCATTTGCGCGATATTGGTCATATGAACACGTTTGGCATACTGGTGAAATAAATCGAGGTTGACGGCGGCAACCACCGCATCACGCAAGGTATTCTGCTGATATAAGAAGCCGGGTTCACGGCCTTCTTCCGTGTCATACCATGTACCCCACTCATCCACATAAAAGCCTAACTTGCCACTCGGATCATTACGATCCAGAATATCGACATTGCTTTGCAGATAGTTTTTCATGCGATAGGTGCGCTCCAGCGTTTTAAACCACATGGTGTTATCAAATTCAGTCGCACTACCTTTGTTATCCCAATCGTCGTTGGGAAGTGTGTAGAAGTGGAAACTGATTCCATCCATGTCGTTGTGGATCCGGGAACTCAGGACATCTGTCCACTGAGTATCTTCCGTGGTACCGCCACTCCCCACAAACAAGATTTCTTTACCCGGAGGCGTTTTAATCACAGACATGTATTGTTTATAAAGGTCAACGTATTGGTCCGGTCCCATATTACCACCACACCCCCACGCCTCGTTACCAATGCCAAAGTATTTGATTTCCCACGGTTCTCGTCTGCCATTGGCACGGCGTTCATTGGCAAGTGCAGAATCCTTATCGGACGTCATGTATTCAATCCAATCCGCCATTTCCTGCGCGCTACCGGTGCCTAGGTTGCCATTGATGTAAGTATCAGCACCAATCAGATCGGCTAAATCAAAAAATTCGTGAGTACCGACTGCATTTGTTTCGTCAACGCCTCCCCAGTTTGAATTGATGGTAATCGGGCGATCCGCTTGAGGGCCAATCCCATCTCGCCAATGATATTGATCGGCAAAACAGCCACCCGGCCAGCGAATCAGAGGGACCTTGATGTCTCTTAAAGCTTGAACAACATCGTTACGAAAACCTTTTGTATTCGGAATATCGGAATCGTGTCCGACCCACAAGCCGCCATAAATACCTCGTCCTAAATGCTCAGCAAATTGGCCATAAATGTCTTTGTTGATGACAGCGCCACGGTCTTGTAAATTGGCATTAATAGTCACCTGATGATTGGCCGCGAATGCATTGCTTGCAAACAACGAGGCGGTGAGCATCGAGAAAGTGAATACCTTTTGTTTCATTTATATTTTCCTTAATTTAAGTTGTGTAACACCCAGAATACGAGCGTTAAAACGCTATTGGCTTTATCATGAATAGGCTCGATTGCAACCGAACAACTTAAGCGGACGCCACTTGGTTCATAACTTTGAGAAAGTAAAAACCAATGTGATCAATAAAATAATGTAAGCCTTTAAACGCGATAATAAATTGTTCATTCGTCTCGGTATTGCCAACCACGTCGTTTCAGATACCTTCCTCATGACTAGGGACCACAGGTATCCTTGCCCATGACATAACCGAACTTTTAGAAACTACGATACGACAGCGAAAACGACACGAATCATTAAGTCTTTGCAAGTGCCTGTCCACAGAGAACAAGCACCAAAATCGCACTTAAACATTTATCTAATGTATACGTCATTGAAATGGGAAGGCTATTCCTGCCGACATTTTCCTTGAATGACGCCGATTGAAGACACTCTGAATCCTGCATCTTGAGGTTACTTGGGTATAAGTAAATCATTCATTATTATTATAATATTGTGAAAGCTGCTTTACTGAGGCGTCGTTCGAATAACTACGACCCCTAATTGGCAATAAACAAAATAACAACCATTCGGGGAAAACATTTGTCACAACATTTAAATTTCAAATGCGTACTCGGCATCACCTAACTTGATATTCATGCAGATTTTAAGTGCGGCTGAGACATCAGAAAAAAACAGGCCATACCATTCGGTACGACCTGTTTTTTTAATCAAATGTTTTCAATCAAGGCATGCGGCTAAAACCGATTATCCTTGCGTTCTAGCAGGACACAACCGCAATCCGGTTTTCAGTCTGATAGGCAACATCCTGATCAAACAAAAGTTCCTGATACAGGCTGTCTTGATTCTCGCTGAGGACAGACACGCGGGAACGGTACTCATCAACACTCGGTAAGTAGCCCAGAATAGCAGTGACTGCGGCCAGCTCAGCCGATGCCAGAAATACTTTAGAACCTTGTCCCAGTCGATTCGGGAAATTACGTGTCGATGTCGAAACCGCCGTTGCACCTTCTCTGACCTGAGCCTGATTCCCCATACATAAAGAACATCCGGGTTCTTCAACCCGCGCTCTGGTCCGAATATAGGTGTTCAAAATACCTTCTTTGCGCAGTTGTGCCGCATCCATTTTTGTTGGTGGTGCTATCCACAGTGTTGCATGAGTCAGATCCGGTAATTTATCAAGCAGTTTACCGACGGCCCGGAAATGACCAATATTGGTCATACAGGAGCCAATGAACACTTCATCAATTTTGGTGCCTGCGACTTCAGATAATTGACGCGCATCATCCGGATCATTTGGACAACAGAGAATCGGTTCGTCAATCTCAGCCAGATCAATCTCAAGCGTCGCTGCGTATTCGGCATCCGGATCTGCGGCCAGCAAGGTCGGTTTTTCTAACCAGGTTTTCAGCGCATCGACTCTGCTTTGCAAAGTATCCCGATGGCCATAGTTTTGCCCGATCATCCATTCAAGTAGGGTGACATTTGAACGCACATTTTTAATCACCTGCTCTGGCGCTAACGCAATTGTCGTTGCCGCAGCGGAACGCTCTGCGGTTGCATCGGCTAATTCAAACGCCTGATCAACAGATAAGCTTTCCAACCCCTGAATTTCAATAATACGTCCGGAGAACACATTGACCTTATTTGCTTTTTCGATCGTCAGTAAACCCTGTTTTCTGGCAAAATAAGGAATCGCATGCACCAAATCACGCAGCGTAATGCCTGATTTCATCTCACCTTTGAATTTCACCAGTACCGATTCCGGCATATCGATAGGCATCGTCCCGGTTGCGGCGGCATAAGCCACCAAACCGGAGCCGGCAGGGAATGAAATCCCCATCGGGAAACGAGTATGACTGTCACCACCGGTACCCAGTGTATCTGGAACCAACATCCGATTAAGCCATGAGTGGATCACACCATCGCCGGGTCTCAGTGCGATTCCGCCTCGGGATTCAAAAAATTCCGGTAGCGTTGCATGAAGCTGACTGTCAATCACACGGGGATAAGCATTGGTATGACAAAATGACTGCATCACCAGATCAGCACTGAACTTCATACAGGCCAGATCTTTAATTTCATCACGCGTCATCGCACCGGTGGTATCCTGAGAACCAACCGTCGTTACTTTCGGAGTGCAGAACGTGCCCGGTCGAACCCCGGCAACACCACAGGCTTTACCCACAATCTTTTGCGCCAGAGTAAACGGTTGGTCAACGGTATCTGCTTTGGGATTGTCTTGTGTTAAACCTAATGATTGACGCACGCGCTCAGTCAGAGATTTACCAATCAGGTAAGGGATCCGGCCACCGGCACGAACCTGCACCAGAATCGCATCATGTTTCAGCGTAAACTCAGCTAGGACTTCATCACTGCCATGACGCTTAATCAGCCCCTGATATGGATAAATATCAATCACATCGCCCATAGCGATATTTGAAACATCAACTTCAATCGGCATGGCTCCTGAATCTTCTAATGTATTGAAGAAGATAGGCGCAATTTTACCCCCTAACACAACCCCACCCCTGCGTTTATTCGGTACGCAGGGAATGTCGTGACCGATGTACCAGATTAATGAGTTCGCCGCAGATTTACGAGAAGACCCGGTGCCAACGACATCACCGACAAAACAGATAGGATGACCGTGTTGCTTTAATTCATTGATTAAACTGACAGGTCCTCGCTCTCCATCCTGATCCGGCTGGATCCCGTCGCGGGCATTTTTATACATACTCAGAGCATGGAGTGGAATGTCCGGTCTTGACCAGGCATTCGGTGCCGGAGAGAAATCATCGGTCGTTGACTCACCCGTGACTTTGAAGACCGTCATGGTCAGACACTCAGCAACCGGTGACTGACGACTCAACCACTCTTCTTGAGCCCAACTGTCTACAACCTGCTTAGCATACGTATTGCCTTCACGGGCTTTTGTAATAATGTCGTCCGATTTTTCATACACTAACAGCATATTCTTCAACTGGTTCGCTGCTTCTTCAGCCAATTGAGCATCATCCAACAGTAAAATAAGCTTATCCACACAATAACCACCCACCATACTACCCAGCATTTGGGTCGCCTCTCGGGGCGAAATTGCCGCAACGGAAAGCGTCCCCTGAGCAATCTGACCGAGGATGTCTGCTTTTACTTTTGCAGCATCATCCACACCGGCAGGTGTATGATTTTTCAATAAATCAAGAATCTCCGCAGACAATGCATTGTCAGCTTCAGACTGTAACAAGGCAAAGCAAGCCTGAACCTCTTCAGCAGTCAAAGCGGGTTTCACCACCCCCTGAGCCGCGCGTTCTTCGCATTTATCGAGATATTGTTGATATATTTGCTTCATCGGTCATGTTCCCTTCTGGAATTAGAAATTGGGACCATTTTATGGTTTTTGCTCTTCAGGAACATGACGTGTAACCGAATGAAAAAGTAAATAAAAAACAGTATAGATTTAATGAACAAAAAAGAATTTTTACTTTCAAGTCTCTGTTATTGAATGATAATGACTAGCATTCACCTGAAAGGTGTTTTCTCTGGACACGGTGTATAACTGACTCACCATGATACGATTTGAATATAAAAAATTGAGCATATATATAGACAAACCGCCACTGAATGGTGACGAATCCACTACGATCTTAATAATTTTGTTCATTATAACCATTCTGTTTTTTTAAATTTAGCCACCGCCCTTCAGACCTCTCACATATCTTTTCCCAATTATCGGAAGATCAGTCTTATTACTGGATAACAAGAGAGATCCTATGACTCAGCTAACTCAACTGCCCTTAACTATGATGCGTGGCGGCACTTCTCGCGGTCCTTACTTTCTTGCCTCAGATTTACCTGAAGACCGGGAAGAAATCGCTAGAATTCTGGAAAAAGTAATGGGCTCAGGCCATGAGCTGCAAATTGAAGGCATTGGTGGCGGAAACAGTCTCACCAGTAAAGTCGCCATTGTCGGACCATCTTCCGAACCGGGTATCGATGTTGATTATCTGTTTGCACAAGTCGGCATCACTGAGAAAAAGGTCGACTTTTCCCCCAACTGCGGAAATATCCTTTCCGGTGTCGGCCCCTTTGCACTGGAAAAAGGTTTAGTCAAGGCCGATGGTGACAAAACCACCATTCGTATCCGCAATTTAAATACCAACAAAATTATCCACGCAACGGTTGAAACTCCAAACGGCAAAGTAAACTATGATGGCGATACTTACATCAGCGGCGTCAACAGCCCGGGTGCACCTATCGAGTTGACTTTCCTTGATGTGGAAGGCGCAAAAACGGGGAAACTTTTCCCGACAGGCAATGTGCAGGACCAATTTGACAGTTACAATATAACCTGCATTGACGCCGCCATTCCGGTCATGATTGTTGATGCAGCCCAATTCGGCAAAACCGGGCACGAGAAGCCGGCGGAACTGGATGCAGATACTGAATTCACCCAAAAACTGGAAGCTTTACGACGCCAAGCCGGTGAAATGATGGGACTAGGTGACGTCTCTGACAAAGTCATTCCCAAGCCAATTTTGGTTTCAAAACCAGCAACAGATAAAGGCACCATTAACGCACGTTACTATGTGCCGAAAACATGCCATAAAGCGATTGCAGTCACCGGCAGTATTGCACTTGCCATGTCGCTATGCCATCGCGGAACAGTCAGCGACGACTTACTTTCGCAAGATGCTGAGCTCGTCGACTGCTGTATTGAGCACCCATCAGGTTTCATCGATCTGAAAATCGCTCGGGAAAATGGCAAAGTGTCGTCCGTCTCTCTGGTCAGAACCGCTAAAAAAATTCTCGATGGTGTCCTTTCGCTCTGATGCTATCTGAAGTAAAAATCCGCCTGCTTATCTCATGAGAAGGCGGATTTTACTCAAAGCAACACCTCCCCTCATTGTCCAGATTAGGAATATTTCTCTGATTCACGACTGGAATAACCGATAAATCACTGACAATAAACATATATTCATAAAATCTCGACAGATCATACTTGTGAGCTCTTTCAGACATCCTGAAAAGGATTCTCCGGTCAGAGCAATATTCACTCACTAATAGATTCTTGAGTGATTTATTCTTAATTCAAACAGATCTAACCGACTTCGTAAAAAATCACCGACCCGTGATATAGAAATTCATTTGAATATTGTATTCATTTCCATCAAAGGAATTGTTTTAATTATTTAATTTACAACGACAGGTTCATGAACAACATTTATCCCGCGATTGATTCAGATCAACCCCGAGTTCAACTCATGTTTTAGATAGAAGACACAATCAGACATCACTAGATCTTAATTTTAAAAAATACTATTATCTTGCCTTTGTTCACTTCCTTTATTTGGCATCTGTGTTACCGTGACATCCATCACTTATAATGGGAAAATTACCCGGTAGTTTCATCAATTTTAGTCAAGGCTAAATTATTCTATGAACAGAATTGATTTATTAATCGTTGAAGATATTAAAGAGATTTCGGGCCTATTATCTGACCATATTTCTCAAATATACCCATTCAGAGTTGTCGGCACAGCCAAATCACTTGCTGATGCAAGGATGATGCTCAACCACTTTTCAGTGAAACTGATCATATTGGACAACTACTTACCAGACGGAACCGGCATTGAATTTTTCCGCAGACTTCGCTCTCAGAATAGCAACATTGATGTCATCTTTATTACTGCGGCAAATGATATTGAAACTGCGACAAACGCCATTCGTCTGGGTGCTTTTGACTACATCATCAAACCATTTGCACTGGATCAGATTTCTGAAACTCTGGGACGCTACTATCAATTCCATAAAGAAATCAGCCTGAATAAAGACGGCCAGGTTGACCAAAGTTTCATCAAGAAAATGTACAACAAGCACAATAACTCAGAAGAAGGCATAAGACATCCCAAAGGCATCGATGAAATTACCTTACAGCAAATTCTGGCTGTGTTTTCAAAAGACCAGAGCTACACGTCTGTGCAGGTCAGTGTCGAAGCCTCAGTCAGCCGGACAACCGCCAGAAGATACCTTGAATACGCGGTCAGTAGCGGGTATTTAAAAGCGACCGTCAAACACGGAAAAGTGGGCCGACCTCAACGATTCTTCAGCAAAGCCGTCATCTGATTCACACCTTCTTTCTTATTCCCGCCTGGCGGGAATGCCCCTTTCTGCATACCTTCTCTTTTGTATCAGTACGCACCAGATCCATTCAACGCTTGACTAAAAAGTCTCATTCCGAAAGCCGTTCATCTTTTTTGTCGGCCAGATACAAAACTGCCCGGGATTTATCATCTGAAACGAGATATCAACCGGGCAGCTTTTTCGATTTATCTGAACTGTTTAATGTGACTCAGATAAAAAATCTATAGTCCGAGTATATTCCACCACCACAGACCTAATGTCATGTTAATCGCATAGTTAATGAAAGTAACTACGGCCCCGACTGTCCACCAGTTCTTCAGCGGTACATAGTTTTCACTAAAGATAATGGGGCCGGCAGCACTGCTATAGTGAGTAATACCACTACCATAGATAGCAGAACATGCCAATGCGATAGCCAACTGACCAGGAGAAACCCCCATCATCAGCCCCAACGTAAAGAATACGGGAATCATCGATACAACGTATGCAGAACCGGAAACGATGAAATAACGAACCAACACACTACACAATACAATCATCATAAAAGCCAGCGTAGTGTTAGTATCGGCACTGGCCAAATGATTCATCAATGAGCCAAGCCAAGAGAAGAAGCCTTCGGCTTTTAAAGAAGCAGACAGCCCGATAACACCACCAAACCAAACAAGTACAGTCCATGCACCTTTAGCCTGTAATACTTCATCCCAAGACATAACACCACAGAGGAGCATCAGCATAAATGCTGCTATCGCAACAACCGCAGCACTCAGATGGAATATAGAGCCCATCACCCAGCCGGCTAAAGCCAGTATGAAAATAATACCCAGCACTTTTTCTCTTCTACTAAAAGCACCAAGCTCTTCCAGACCTTCTTTAGCAATGCGTTTATTATCGATTTTTTTCTCTTCCGGTGGATAAACCAGATAGATAATCAGCGGAGTCAGAAGCAGCATGACAATACCAGGAACAACAGCACCAATGAACCAGCTCGTCCAGGTCAGATCAACACCAAGAATATCTTTAATAAACGGTAAAATCAGTAGGTTGGGAGCGGCCGCTGTTAAGAAAACATAAGCGGTTGATTTAGTATTTAAAAACGAGTTCATCATCAGATAAGAACCAATTTTTCTGGCACCTGAATCCGGATAGGAATTCAGAGAAGCTGAAATACTTTTCGCAACAGAGAAGACTATCCCACCGGCTCTGGCCGTAATCGATGGTGTACAGGGAGCAATAATGAAGTCTAGCATAGCCAGAACATACCCCAGTCTCAGACTAGTTTTGCCGAACTTATCAATCAGAATATATCCAATCCGTTTTCCCAGACCAGTAACCAGAATTGCGTTACTCATAATTAACGCAGAAAATACGATCCAGGTTGTCGTGGACGAATATCCGCTTAACACCAGCTTCGTATTTCCTCCGGTAAGTCCGATAACCGAAATCACGGATAGTAAAATAACAGGGGCGGGAAAAGGTTTAAATATTAATCCGAGGATTGTCGCGATAAACAACCCGAATAAATGCCATCCCTGAACAGATAAACCTTCCGGAGCTGGCGATGCATAAAATAGAAGTGGAACAATAACGACTAATAATATGGATAACAATTTCTTGTTAATAAAGGGCTCTTGTACAAGCCTTTCACTCATCAGTGTCGAAGTCATAGTTTGTCACTCTCAGCTTTAAAATAAATAACTGAGCCGATACTAAATTTAAACAAGAATCACATCTGTGATGATAAACTTTGAATGATCAAATGAAAATTAACAATATGGGTTTAATGGTTTTAATTCAATTAAGTGACTAACCAATAAATTAATTCACTTCAGCATGTATCGATTGCTTTGATATAGAACAACTTTTTAACGGAATAAACACAATAAATAAAGCGCCGCCAAAATCTGATTCTTCAATAACAATTCGCCCTTCGGCCTGCTCAACCAGCGTTTTAACCAGATGCAAACCAATGCCGTGATTATCGCCATCTTTCGAAGTAACACCTCGCTCAAAAATTTTATCTACGTCTTCTTCGGAAACCCCTCTTCCACTATCTGCAACTTCAATAATGAGCTCATCACTCTGATAGACATACAAACTGACAACCCGTTGCTCAGCATTACTGTTCACGATCTCTTCAAAAGCATTGCTGATTAAATTGCCAATAATACAAGTGATATCCTGTATATCTATGGGTAACAGCTTACTGTCAATACGACTCATCGGATCGATTTCGAGCGTAATGTTCAGCTCTTTCGCCCGGGCTCTTTTACTCAGGAACATTGCCGCCAGATCGGGAACGGGTAACATTTTTGAGATTTCACGGACATCATTCTGCCGGGTCGAAAATTCCGTATTAATGTATTGTAATACACTGTCATAACGTCTCATCTCAAGTAAGCCATAAATCACAGACATCTGGTTGTTGAACTCGTGAATGATCGCTCTGAGATTGTCTTTATCCTTTGCATACTGATTCATTTTATTTTCCAGTTCAGTTTGCATGGTATTAATGCGAAAACTCACAACTAAACCGAGCTCATGACCCTGTTTATCGTATATGGGTTTACGGGTCGCAATCAGAGAATGACCATTGCAAAGAATGGTTTCATCTTTCAGTTCTTCAAGAGAGTTACTGCTAAAAAAGTCCGTGTTAAAGATATAATCTGAAATGGGTTTCCCACGAATGTCCGCGTCAAGAATGTCCAAATATTCCATTGCAGCATCATTAATCAGAACGACATTATCTTCTTTGTCTACAGCGACAATCCCCTCATAAACGGAATCAAGAATATACTGACGATAAACAAAGCCTTTTTCTATCTGCTCTGGCGTCATTAAGTTTAACCGGTAACGTAAGCTGCGGATTAATAAATAACTAATCCCCAGATTAATGAACCAGGCAGCAATAAATAATATTGCAATTTCATTCAGATCTTTTTTCTGTTTTTCGATGAATTTAGGGTAAGAGATACCGGTAGAAACAATCCCGATAAAGCGACCATGATAAAAAATCGGCACCCGAGCCTTGACCAAGACCCGCCCGTACAACCCTTCACTGACATCTGAGATTTCCTTTCCCTGCGCAATTTCATCAATTTTATTAGAATGAATTTTGTGGCCGATCTCATAGCCTTTACTATGAAATAACCGGATGCCATGAGTATTTGAGATAGAGATGTACTCAATCTCGCCTCCCCATTGATACTTTTGAGCAATCTCGGTCAATTTTTTGATGTCTTTCTTAAATACTTGTTCAGACAATAGCGGATCATGAGCAATCACTCTTGCCTGAGATAACCCGTAGTTTTTCAATTCTTGAAGATTTTCAGAGAAATTTCGGTTATAGAGATTCAGGGCAACCAGCACTAAACCGATAAAGCAAAGAACATTAATGGTCACGACCAGTTTAAAGTAATACGACCTTTTTCTAAGGTAGATAATATTTCTTACCACTTTGTCCCCCCAACTGAACGTTTTTCTAAATCGTAATGCTACCCTATTATACTGATCTATCTCATGTGAAGAATTAAAAATAGTTTTAATGAACTCAATCGTTGATGTCATTCAACGTAAAACCGGATGGCGACAAAAAGGGAAATGGAAACCAAGCACCCGAAATGAACAATGCCAGTAACTCATCCGTTTTGAGTTACCGACATTCAATCCTGTCTGACGCTCCAGAAGAGGATAAGCTCAGACCAAACTAGCTTCTGACAGCGACCAATGCCTCATTACGCTGGATTTGAGTTTTTAAATAAGCTGCAATACAAATACCGACACACAAAAGCGCGATAACAAACGTTGCCATACCAGCCCATCCGAAATAGCTATAAACATATCCGTTACAGTAACCAAGAATAGAACCACCCAAGTAGTAACAGAACAAATACAGGGACGTTGCCTGACCTCTGTTATGAGTCGCATTTTTGTTTACCCAACGCAGACATACAGAGTGGCATCCAAAGAAGCAACCGGTAAAAATCACAACACCGATAAGTAACGACGTCAGTGTGTGTGTCAGTGCCAACAACATACCTACGATCATGACTGAAAATAATCCGGTTAAGACTTTAGTTGCACCGAATTTATTCGCAAGACGGCCAGCCTGAGGCGCCGTGATCACACTTAAGATAAAACAGACTGAAATTAAACCGGCCTGTGCATGTGTCAGGTTAAAAGGCTTATGAGAAACATAGAAAGTCAGGTAATTATACAGTGATGCAAATGAACCGAAAATAATAAATCCCAGACCGTAAACAGGCGCAATCATTTTATTTTTAAAATGTTCACCCATACCGTTAATCATTCGACTCAAATTCAGTTTCGGCGTCGGTTTAAAGTTTTTGGATTCAGGTAAAATAACCAAAACTAGCACAGAAACACACAATAGTAAGATCGAAAATCCGTAAAAGATATTATGCAGTGTGGTATGTTCAATCATCTGACTGGCAAAAACACGCCCTGACATCCCACCCATTGAGTTACCAAACACAAAATATCCGGTGACGATACCAGCGACAGCCGGAGCCACTTCTTCACTAATGTATGCCGTTGCCGCCGCAGCGATGCCACTGAGAGTCAGCCCCAGAAGTCCCATGACCGCAACCAGAACATTCCAGGAAGTAATAAATGAGCAACAGCAAGTCAGTATCGCGCCGGAAAACAGAGAAGTCACAATTAGTTTTTTCCGACCGAACCGGTCAGAGAGGCTCCCGGTAAACAGAAGACCGATTGCTAACAAAGCCATTTCAACCGACAAGATAATACTCACATGGTCGACAGAAATATGATATTTATCAGAAAGGAAAGGAAGCAGCGGCTGGACAAAATAAATTGATGCTAATTCAGATAGACCTGAAAGAGCCAGCGCAAAAGTAACAGCAATATAGGATTTATTTATATTTTTTTCACCGAATGCATTGGAGGTTTTCATAATATTCTCATGGTGATTATTTAAGTTGGGTTTTTAAGATATTCTTATGTGTTCATATTTATCTATGCATCCGACTCAGCGTGTTTTTCTAAAACACCCTTTCATCGAATGATAGGTGCTAATATCTCCGTAATGAGTCCCGTCATTAAAGGCAACAAAATAAAAACCGCCTCTGCAATAAAGCAAAGGAATTATTTGATGACGATGAACAATATAATTTCAGATTTGTTACTCAATAATAAAAACGCATCACATAAGTCTTAATTCAATAAAAGCACTCTCTAGATGCTAAATTCCAAGGCAGGTTTTATCTGTGACAATTTACAAATTGTAACTAAATGTAAATAAACAATATGGTTTTAATGGTTACAATTCGACCTTGTGCTGACTAAAAACAGAAGATTGATTTTTGATGCCGAGCGACTGTCGTTCTCTGACCTTTTGGACTGATGAGCAGGCTGTAGCAGAATGGAAGAAAAGCAAACAAGGCAAGTGTGGCAGACCTCGTCGATTCAGCGATTTAGCCATCACACCGCACTGATGGGGGCACGTGGCGTGTTCTCTATGTCACAGAGTCCGTCGGATGTTTATGGCCGACGAATCCATCTGTCGTCATCACCTCCCCTTGTATTGAAACAACAACTGCCTCAATCCCTTCGATCGTGTTTAGATAGCGGATCGATTGCAACGCTGAGGGAAGAAAACCCGCGGTACTCCAAATCTCTCCATCCACAGAACGCTCGGAAACAATCGTCAGACTCGCAATATCGGTTGAAATCGGCATCCCTGTTTTCCCATCCAACAGGTGGTGATAACGCTGGCCATTCAATTCAAAGAAACGTTCATTGATACCAGAGGTGACCATCGACATACCTTGCAACGGGACAATCCGTATCACATCACCTCGTTTGGACAACGGATTCTGAATCCCCACGTTCCAAGCTCGATTCGCATTCTTTGGTGAATGTCCAATCGTGAGCACATTGCCACCCAAACTGATAAAGCCGGACGCCACCCCCGCGTCTATCAACCTTTGCTTCACTTGGTCAGCAAAATAGCCTTTTGCAATCGCACCTAAATCGATTTCCATCCCTGTTTGGCGCAGAAACACCGAGTGTTCTTGCTCATTCAACATGATCTGAGTTGGGTCAACTAATGCCAGTTTTTCGTCAATGACCTCTGGCGGCGGTACCGTCGCTTCTTGAAACCCAATGCGCCACGTTTTGACCAAAGGGCCAATGGCAATATTGAAGGGGGTACTCATATCTTCACTATAGTGTTGACCGAGTTTGATCAGCTCGAACAGATCCGGGGCCACCACAATAGGCGCAATACCGGCATTTTGATTGACGCGCATCAACTCAGAGTCTGCTTGATTTACGGTAAATCGAGTTGCGTAATCCTTTAATTGAATATACGCGTCTTTGATGAGCTGCTCACCGTTTGGATGGTAGACCACCAAATCAATAAAGGTCCCCATCATTTCAAATCTTGCGCTATAGCTATTCATTGTCATATCGTCATTGCGTGTTAACTAAAGAGGGGAGCAACGCTCCCCTCTGTACGACCTATTGGCTTGAGATACAGCTACACCCGATCGGCTGCATTTGCACCCGCAATACGACCATATGTGAAGATATCAATCAATGCGTTACCCCCTAAGCGGTTACCGGCATGGATACCACCTGCAACTTCACCGGCGGCGTATAAGCCTTGGATAATATTGCCATCTTTACCAATGACACGCGCCTGTGTATCAATCTTCAAGCCGCCCATTGTGTGGTGGACTGACGGTTGACGTGGTGTGGCATAAAACGGAGCCTGTGCTACTTTGAGGCCAAATGCACTCTTATTAAACTCAGGATCATGCCCTTGCTCTACACAATGATTGTACTGAGCGATGGTGTTCGACAACGTCTCTGCTGGCACACCAATTTTTTCAGCTAATTCTTCAATCGTGTCCGCTTTAATGATGGTGCCTTCTTTGATTTCTCGCTCGATAGTTTCATCTGAAGTATTTGCCGCAGTATGACGAATATTCTCATCGGCAATCATATAAATGAGACCGCCGTTATCGAAGAAGGATGCAGATAACACATCTCGACTTCCACACTCATCAACAAAGCGTTTGCCCTGTTGGTTCACAAACACAAAGTTTTCAGGTGGCACAATCAAGCCTGTCAGCAATGCACCTGATTTTGGATCACCAATTGGCATCAACTGAACAAAGCCCATACCGACAAGTTCTGCACCTGCTTTTTCGCCAATCTCAATACCGTCACCAACCAGTGCTGGTGAGTTGGTTGTTTTGATATCGTCAGCAATTTCTTTCCAATAGGTGTTGTACTTCTTGATCATCTGCGTATTTGCGCCGAAGCCACCAGAAGCCATAATCACGCCATTATTTACATGCAGAATCAGTTCTGTGCCATCTGCCTGTACCGCTTTGATACCAACAACCTTGCCATCTTCAACCATCAGATCAGTCGCACGAGTATCGGTGATAATTCGACCGTTCTGCTCCTGAATACGTTTTGATAGCTTGTCCACAAACTCAACACCTTTCTGGCGTTTTGGTTTATGTGCCCGACGCCATAATGCGCCGACTGGGATTTCGACAACACTACGATCAAAGTCGATACCCTTCTCAGTCAGCCAATCAATTGACTCCATTGAACGAGAAGTTAACGTCTCCACAAGATCATATTGACCATAAATCGATTCACCATTGAGGTCGGTACGTTTACCGCCCAGATAGGTTTGAATCCGGTGCAGTTCAACTGAATCGAAGAGGTACTGTTTGCCTGACTCGACATCGGTGAAATAGCCATCTAACTGAGATTTCAGCGTTCTAAAGTCTGCTAAATATTCTTCAACAAACTCAGACTCAGGTGTCTTGGCGAGCTGCATTAACGTCTCTTTTTCACCGGGTAGCGCTGCAAACTCACCCTGCCACGCAGGTTCTGCTGCATTGACCCATCCCCCCGTACGGACGGTGTTACCACCAATCGCAGGGAACTTTTCAAGTAAAATGACTGATTTGCCTTTATCCATGGCTGTCAATGTTGCACTTAAACCGGCACCACCGCCGCCAACAACCACAATATCAACGGTCTCTTCAATCGTTTTTGTTGACCACTCAACCGCTTCTCTTGCTTTACAGCGTAACGCTTCAGAGTTACCACCGGCGAGATCAACTGCGTTAGCAACACCATCAAGCACGGCTTGGCTACTGACGGTTGCACCTGAAATCACATCAATGTTCAGCGTTTGACCGTCTAGAATTTGTTGCGGAATACGTTCAAAGGCAGGGTTGGCAATTCCGTCAGATTCTTTTGATGAATCAACAAAGATATTGAGGATCTTATCTTCAGAGAAGGAGACGGTCACAGGTAAGTCATCGTTATGACCACGGCCATACGCTGTATATTCACCGGCGTTAAACTTGATCGGAATGC